>JAFUGG010000057.1 GCA_017469525.1 Bacteroidaceae bacterium
ACACACACACACACACACACACAATAGCTTCTAATAATATAATATATGTATGCGCGTGCCCGCATGTGAGGAGTCTCTCCTCGCGTGCGGGCACGTGGCGTTCTATATAGTGACTATAGTAACTATAGATACGATAGGAACCATAAAAAACAGCAAAGAGAATCATTTAATAACCTAAAGCAAAGAGTAACATGAAACAGAGAATTCTTTTGATGGCCGCGCTGCTGGTGGCAGCGGGTTTGCAGAGTGTTTCGGCACAGACGGCCATGAAGGTGTGGCGAAGAAGCAACTTTGAAATCTATCGCACCGGCGAGGTGGACAGCGTGCAGTTCGTCAATCTGGTGAGCGAGATTCAGCTTTCGCAGACATCGGTGGAGCTGGAGAAGGGCGAGACGTTGCAGCTGACGGCTACCGTGCTCCCCGAGGACGCCGACGAGAAGTCGGTGACATGGCAGAGCAACATTCCCTCTATCGCATCGGTTGATGAGACGGGCTTGCTGACGGCAATGCACGTGGGCAGTTGCATCGTGACTTGCTCTGCTACGGACGGCAGTGGCGTGAAGGCTACATGCCAGGTGACGGTGACATCGAGCACGACGCCAGAGCCAGACCCTGGTAACCATGAGTGGGTTGACCTCGGCTTGCCCTCTGGCACGCTTTGGGCGACGTGCAACGTCGGTGCAAGCAGTCCAGAGGAATACGGCGACTACTTCGCCTGGGGCGAGACAACGTCAAAGGACGTGTACAACATGGATACATACTTCGACTCAGACTATAATAAATACTACATCAATGGTTTGACGGAGTTGTTTTCTGAGGACGATGCAGCCACGGTGAACTGGGGAAGCGGTTGGCAGATGCCGAGCCTTGACCAGATAAAAGAACTCATCAACAGCGAGTACACGACGATAGAATGGACGACGCAGGGCGACGTGAGCGGCGGATTGATTACGAGCAAGAGCAACGGCAACAGCATTTTCCTGCCTGCTGGGGGCTACCGCAACGACACGAGTCTCCCCACCACGGGCTCGAACGGCTGGTATTGGTCGCGTACGTTCTACACGGACTACTCCTCCTACGCATTTGGCTTGTACTTCAATTATACTTCTTATTTCAGCCCGGGTTTCGACGACCGTTACTTCGGCCGAAACGTCCGTCCTGTGCGCGTTGCTGAATAGTCCTTTGGCAAGCAGGCCTGGCCGACGATGATTGCTTAGGCCTACGGAAAGCAAGTCGGCAAACAACGATGAGGTGTGTCTGGAAACAGGCACACCTCATTTTATGTTGTTGCGGGGAAGTGGGAAGTCTTTTCTACTCTATCGTGAGGAAGGTGATGGAGTGGGCTGGAATCTGGACGGCTGACTTGCGGACGCGGAAGGTCTGCTCCTCGGGGCGGACGTGTTCGTCGCCGCGGTCGTTGTAGTCGTCGGCTGAGCGACCGGCGAGGACGAGGCCCTTCAGCTGGCGAGGCTCTTTCTTGTTCATCGAGGCGAAGTCGATGTCGAGGCTGACGGCGTTCTGCGGATCCTTGTTCACTACGGCGAGGACGTAGCGGCTGCCTTCGGCGTTGGCGGTCAGGACAGCGTCGAGCACGGCGGTCTGCTTGTCGTTATGGGCAAGCGTGGCGAACTGTCCGAGGGTCGGCACATAGAATTTCTCGAGGTGGTTGGTGTAGAGAAGCAGGGTGTAGAAAGTGGTTCGGCGCGTGATGCCATCTTTGTCCACGAAGATGGGGCCGCGTGTGTTGACGATGGGCGAGAAGCAGGCGATGTCCACAATATCGGAGTGGCGGAGGCAGGCGTTGAGGAAGCAGGCCGAGAAGCAAGCGTCCGCCATCGTGTACGTTGCGGCGATGTCGTTCTTGCGGCGCGCCTCGAGGTCGAAGCCCTTGCGGAGGTTGCCGTGCCAAGGATGGTGCCAGTTGCGGAGGTTCCACTCGTCGTAGGCAATCTTAATCTTTCCCTTGCCGAATCCCGCCTCGTCGAGGATGCCGATGGTGCGTAGGATGTCCTGCTCCGGAGCGTCGGTCTTCATCATGCAGTCGATGTAGGAAGCGGGGTTGTTGACGTGGTAGAGGGGGTCCCAATAGCCGTGGATGCTGATGTAGTCGAGTGTCCATCCGGCTTCTTTGAGCAGTGGCAGGCTCCATCCCTTGTTGCTTGTGGCGGCGGCGAAGAGCTTTGCGTCGCGTGTGACGGAACGCATCAGCTTGGCGCTCTCCCTGACGAGCGGGCCCCATTCCTGCACCGTGCGTGCTCCCAGCTCGTGGCGTCCCCAGTTCTCATTGCCGACGCTCCAGTACTTCACGTTGTAGGGTTCGTCGTGTCCGTTCTGCTTGCGCAGGCGGGCCCACTTGCCGACGTTGAGGTTGCAGTACTCCATCCAGTCGCTCATCTCCTCGGGCGTGCCCGTACCCGCATTGGTGCAGATGTAGGGTTCGCAGCCCACTTTGCGGCACCACTTGATGTACTCGTCCGTTCCGAACGTGTTGGGGTCCTCCACCTGCCACGTCTTGTCGTAGACAGGCTGCCTGTCCTGTCCCACACCCTCCAGCCAGTGGTAGGTGGAGACGAAGCATCCGCCTGGCCATCGGACGATGGGCATCTTGATTTCCTTGATGGCTTCGATGACGTCGGTGCGGAAGCCGTCCTCGTCCGAGAGCGGGTTGCCCGGGTCGAAGATGCCGCCGTAGATTTGTGTGTCGAAGTGTTCGATGAATCCTCCGAAGAGCATCGGGTTGTACTCCACCCGTCCTGCGTCCTTGCTGACGGCAATGGTGTTCTGCGGATTGGTGCTTTCTGCCTGCGCGCTCATGCAGAGGGCCAGGGCAATCATGGTCAGTGTGTTTCTCATTTCTGTGTTTTTTAAGGAGTTTAGTATTGTGTTGAGTTGGGTAGGCTATTGTGCCGGCAGGATGTTCAGGACGAGGTATTCCGAGCGAGTGCCAATGCGGAACTTGCCGCCCCAGATGCCTATGCCGCTGCTGACGTAGTAGCTTGTCGCGCCACGCTGATGCCTTCCGAAGGCACATTCGTACATGGCGTCGGTGATCCAGGAGATGGGCCAGACCTGTCCATGATGGGTGTGTCCGCTGAACTGGAAGTCGATGCCTTCGCGCTCGGCCTGTTCCAGATGGTAGGGCTGATGGTCGAGCAGGATGCAGAACTTCGATGTGTCGGCCTCCTTCATGATGTTCTTGAGGGGCAGACGCCTGCTGTTGGTGCGGTCGTCGCGTCCCGCGATGCAGATTTCGCCCAGCCGCGTCGTCGTGTCCCTCAGCAGGCAGATGTCGGCGTCGCGGTAGAACTGACGTGCCTCCGGCTCGCCGCTGTAGTATTCGTGGTTGCCCAGGCAGGCGAAGATGGGCGCGTCTATCCGGAGGAACTCCTCGTGCATCCGTTCCTCGCGAAGCGGCCGCATACTGCCGTCGATGATGTCTCCGGCCACCAGCACCATGTCGGGATGCTCATTGTTTATCATGTCAACCCATCGGGCGAACTCCTTTCGGCGGTTGTGATAACCGAGGTGCAGGTCGCTCATGAGCACCAGACGGACGGGTTTGGTCAGCTTCGCCGAACGAAGCTGCACTTCCTCGCGGTGCTTGTGGCGGTAGTGGATGTTGCCGTAAAGGAACAGGGCGAAGAGGCAGAGCACGATGCCGGAGGCGGTCCACCAGTTGTCGCGAAGCCATGCGGCAGGCAGCAGACGCACGAGCCTCAGCATGTCCATCGCCAGGAAGAGCATCGTGAGATAGAGCAAGACGATGATGCTCGACGTGCCCACCTCATAGACCGCCGTCGCAAGGGGCATCGGCAGGCTGTCCGTGGTGCGGAAGATGCTGGCAAAGAGCAGCATGAAAGCGCCCAGCATCAGCAGAACAGCGAGGACTCTCCAGCCCCATGCAAGGGGGAGCAACTGCCAGATGTGCCATCCGACATACGCCAAAGCCGTCAGCGGCAAGAGCAGGAATACCAGCATCCACATTTTCTGAATCATGTTTTGTTTGTCTTTTTTGGAAAGCGCGGGGCAGTCCGTTGCCCGTTCCGGCGCGTTTCCGAGTGCAAAGATACGAATTATTTCCGACATTCCAATAGGTTTGGCCTGTCAAATTGAAATCGGTTTCGTAAGTTATAAAATGGAGTGAAAAAAGGAATCGCGAAGAAGCAAGGGTATGGGTGGCAGGATGAGTCCTCGCCCTGAATGCGGGAAAAGCCTCTCGTCATCGCGTTTTACAGCCCTTCGCACTACATGGGGGAGTTTGCACGTACATGTAGATGCAATGAAGGTGGTTGCATTTCCTTCATGAAACATTTGCAAGTTTCGGGCAAAATGACTACCTTTGCCGAGCAGTCAAACACATAAAGTAAATGGCTATAAAGTATCCAATTGCGAAGCGCGGCTCGTCGAGTCAGGCCGCCTCGTGCGCCAAGGCAAAGGCTCACAAACGGTCTGTCGCCTCGTACAGAGCTGAGGAGGTCAGGTTTCGCTGATGCAAGGAAGGCAGCAAGGGGGCTTGCCCCCTCGTAAACAAAGGCATTGTTCTGGCGGATTTGCAATCCGCCAGTATTGAATATAAGCATTTGTAATGCGATGCACTTCTTGCGGGATTGCAAATCCCTATATTCTTTACGGCCGGATTATAAATCCGACCGAACGGCGGATTCTCGTCACACGTCGTGGCAAACAAGGGGGCAAGCCCCCTTGCTGTCTTCGCTTAATCCTGTTCAACTTCATCATATTACTCCCAAACCTAAGTAAGAAATGCCGTCATAAAGCAAAAAAAAAGAAGTAGGGAGCGACATATTCCCTCCTTTTCTGTGTATATATAGGTAGCAAACGAACTCATGGCAGACCAGGAAAAGCAGATGATACTTGCTGCCCAGCGCGGGCAGACGGACGGATACAAGTACCTGATGGGCAGGTACGGACGTCAGGTACAGCTGCTTGTGGCGCAGATGGTGGGCGACTGCCGCGATGCGGAGGAGCTGACGCAGGACACGTTTGTCCGCGCCTTCGAGCACCTGAAGGACTTCGACCCCGAGCGGGCCTCGTTCCAGACATGGCTCTCTCGCATCGCCTACCGCCATGCCCTGAACCATCTCCGCAGTCATGGCCTCGCCACAAAGCCTTTGGAGGAGGGGAGATGTCTGCCCGAAAGCGACGAGGCAAACAGCACGGACGAGCGTCTCAACCGTCTCGACGAAGCCATCGACCGCCTCCGCCCCGAGGAACGCACACTGCTCCATCTGCACTACTACGAGGAACGTTCGCTCCAGGAGATAGCCCAAGTGACCGGCGTAGCAGCAGGGCCGCTTGCCAACCGCCTGCAAAGAATAAGGCAGAAACTGAGGAAACTGCTTGACATTGACCATTGACCACCAGCCATTGACCATTATGATGGATGATAAAGAGCAAGATAAACTACTGAGGGCAGCACTCGAACGGCGAGCAGCCAACGTGCCGCCGCTCCCGGAGGACTTCGCCGAAAGGGTGCTGAAACGCCACCGTGCGTCGGCCGTCAGGTCGACGGGTCTCCGCCTTCTCTGGGCGGGCAACATCGCCGCCGCCTTGCTCGTGGGCTTCTTCCTCTGGCCTCGACATCAGAAGGAGATGCCCGTGCCAGCCGCTCCGCCTGTCCTCGCCGAGGTGATAGAAACGGAAACAAACCTCCCGGCACAAGCCCCCTCAGCCCCCGTAAAGGAGAGCAAGGAGCCCCTCCGCAAGGAGAAACCAGCTCCGAAGAAGCCTCATGTAGAGAAAAAAACAGCCGAGAAAGAGCACTCCCCCAAAGGGGAAGCGGGGAAGAGGCTGCCCGTCATCCCCCCCGACAGGCAGGCGCTCGTGGACATCTACCTTGCCGAAGAAGCCCTTCAGGTAGAGTACATGCTCAGGGAACCACTGGAGGAGCTGCGGGCATTCTATGCCAGCTTCGACGAAGAGGAACCCGACACCGCCGTCCACATCATTGAAATCTAATCATCTAACTATACTTCAACATGAAAACAATCATCAAATGTCTATTCTTCCTCCTTGCCACAAGCGTTTCCGCACAGAACCGGACGCTGGAGGAACTACCGTCGATGCTTCAGAAAGAGTACGGCCTGACGCTCAAGAAATCCATCAACCAGGAGCGGGACATCCTGCGGGAAGGCCGTCCGCTCAAGTCCAGAGCCGACATCTATGCCTTCGTCCTGACCGCAAAACAAAGGGAGAAAATCCTCCCGACCCTGCAAGAGGCCTTCGAGAAAGCTGGCAAGGACGACCCGAACTGCTATAGTGTGAACACCATGAACGACTTGACGGGCAAGGAAAGCCTGCGCAATCTGATGATAGGCGACAATCCTGATCAGTACATCACCATCGGTCAGGACTACAACAACTACGTCAACGTGAACTTCCTCGATGCGGAAGACTCGACCAAGACCCACCGCTATGCCTACGCCCTGGAGTGGCGCGAGATGCAGGAAACATCAGAGAAAGGCAGCCTCGAGGTGCGTTACGTCGTCACCTACGCCAAGATTCCCAAGCCGCAGATAAGCGTCAAGTACCACGCTTCGACGAAGGTCTCCGACCTCATCGGCAACGACTTCACGGCCGATGACCTGCTCTCGGGCGACAACATCCTGCTCCTCTTCGACCAGCTCAAAGAGAAGTACGAGTCGGGAAAGAACAAGACATTCGATGCCATCTCCATCTATCTCCTCTGCAAACGTGCACACAACTACGGCTTCTTCACAGACGCACGCTCCCAAAAGGAACTCGACCAGCTCAAGGACGAAGTGATAACCTTGTACAACAAGGAAACAGACCCGGCCTGCGACTACTACCTCAAGCTCGCCCTCGAAGAGCTCGGGAAGATACAGACGAAGTAGATTCGACCATCCACGAAACTCAAAAAACGTTTTCTCAACACTTTATAAAAGGTATTTTTTCTTTTCGTGAACCTCGACCAGCTGTGAAGCCAGTCGGGGCTTTTCGTTGTTTGTCACATTATTTTTCACTTTTCCCTTTCCTTTTTTCCCTTTTTTTCGTACCTTTGCACGGCAAGTTCTATACATTATATATAATGAGAAAGATTGTTTGGACCCTGTTGCTGGGGCTTTCGCTCTTCTCCTGCACGGAAAAGAAACAAGAGAAAGATGCTCCGGTCTACAGGACGATGAAGGTGGAGCGCAGCAGTCAGGAGGTGAAGGCCACATACAGCGCCACCATGAAAGGAAGGGAGACAGTGGAGGTGCGGCCGCAAGTGAGCGGACTCATCACGAAGATTATGACCGCAGAAGGACAGAAGGTCAGCAAAGGGCAAACGCTCTTTATCATCGACCAGGTGCCCTACGTCGCCGCCCTCAATACGGCAGAGGCATCGTTGAAGTCAGCCAAGGCAGCCGAAGCAACGGCCCAGCTCAACTACGACAGCAAGAAGCAACTGCGCGACCAGCAGGTCATCAGCGACTTCGAACTACAGACCTCCCAGCAGGCACTCCTGTCGGCACAGGCTCAGGTGGCGCAAGCTCAGGCTCAGGTGGCCAATGCCCGCAACAGTCTCAGCTATACGGTCGTGAAGAGCCCCCTCAGTGGTGTGGCCGGCATGATACCCTATCACGTCGGAGCCCTCGTAAGTCCCAGCATCGCGGAGCCTTTGATTTCGGTCAGCGACGACAGCGAGATGTGGGTTTATTTCAGTCTGAGCGAGCGTGAGGTCACTGACCTTACCATGCAATACGGCAGCGTCGAAGCCTTCATCAGCGGGATGCCCGACGTCTCGCTCCTCTTGAGCAACGGCAAGGAATACGACCAGAAGGGTAGGGTAGACGCGGTGAGCGGCATCGTGGACGCCAGCACGGGAGCCGTCTCCCTGCGTGCCGTCTTCCCGAATCCCCAGCATCTATTGCGAAATGGGGGCACAGGAACGGTCGTCGTCTCCACCATTAGGGACGATGTCATCGTTATTCCCCAGACCGCGACCTTCGAACTTCAGAACAAAGTGTTTGTGTATCGTGTCGTGGAAGGCAAGACGCAGCAGACAGAGATCAGCGTCGCTCCGCTCGACGACGGCAAGACCTACATCGTGGAAAGCGGCCTCCAGAAAGGCGACATCATCATTGCCGAAGGCGCCGGACTGCTGAAAGAGGGTTTATCCATTGACCATTGACCATTGACCATTGACCATTAATGTCGCCGAAAGTATTCATAGATAGGCCCATTCTTTCGGGCGTAATCTCAGTCTTCATCGTAGTGTTGGGATTGATTGGCTTGCTTCAGTTGCCCATCGAACAGTTCCCCGAGATAGCTCCGCCAACGGTGAGCGTGCGTGCTAACTACACGGGGGCCAATGCCGAAACCGTGCAGAAGAGCGTCATCATCCCGTTGGAGGAGAGCCTGAACGGTGTGGAGAACATGATGTACATGACTTCCTCTGCCTCCAACACAGGCTCGGGCAACATCAGCATCTACTTTAAGCAAGGCACGGATGCCGACATGGCGATGGTGAACGTACAGAACCGCGTGGCCTCCACACAAGGACAACTGCCGGCGGACGTCACAAGGAGCGGCGTCACCGTACGCAAGCGTCAGACCAGCAACATCAAGAGTCTCTCGCTCTACAGCCCTACGGATGCCTACGACACCGACTTCCTCACGAACTATATGAAAATAAATATCGAGCCGAGACTCTCCAGGGTGCCGGGCGTAGGCGAAGTGAACGTTTGGGGAGCAAGCTATAGTATGCGCATCTGGCTCGACCCTCTTAAGATGGCTTCCTACGGCCTCATGCCTTCCGACATCGATAATGTATTGGCGGAGCAGAACATCGAGGCACCGACAGGCACACTGGGCGCCGATGCCGAGAATACGTTCCAGTACGTTTTGAAGTATAGGGGTCGCTACGAAGAGGAGCGCGACTACGAGAATCTCGTCATTAGATCTTTGCCCGACGGCAGTGTATTGAGGCTCAAAGACGTGGCTCGCGTGGAGCTCGGCATACAGAACTACACCTTCCAGAACAGCACAAACGGCCACGCGGGCGCTAACTGCATGATTGCCCAAACGCCGGGCTCGAACGCGAACGAGATAATAAAGCTCATCGACAAGACAGCCATCGAGATAAAGAAAGAGCTGCCCCCGGGCATGGAACTCGTGGACGTGATGAGCACGAAGGACTTCCTCGACGCCAGCATCCACAATGTCGTGCGCACGCTCCTCGAGGCCATCATCCTCGTGGTGCTCGTTGTCTATATCTTCCTGCAAGACCTCAAGAGCACGTTCATCCCTTCGCTCGCCATCGTGGTCAGTCTGATAGGCACCTTCGCCGTGCTTTACTTCATCGGCTTTAGCCTTAACCTGCTGACGCTCTTTGCTTTGGTCTTGGTAATCGGTACGGTGGTGGACGACGCCATAGTCGTAGTGGAAGCCGTCCAAGCGAAGTTCGACGAGGGCTACAAGTCGCCTTATCTCGCCTCTGTCGACGCGATGAAAGGCCTCACCTCTGCCCTCATCACGACCACCATCGTGTTCATGAGCGTCTTCATCCCCGTATGTTTCGTGGGCGGAACCACTGGCGTTTTCTACACACAATTTGGCGTCACGATGGCAATCGCCGTTATCATCTCCACCATCAACGCCATGACTTTGTCGCCCGCCCTGTGTGCCCTGATGCTTCGACCCAGGCGAGAAGGCGACACCAGCTTCTCGGCGCGTTTCCATGAGGCGTTCAACGTCGGTTTCCATCGCATGGTGGTCAAGTACCAGAGGGGCGTCCTTCGCATCTTCCACAACCGTTGGTTGCCTTGGGTTTCCGTGGTTGTCGTGTGCTTTCTGCTCGGATATATGCTCAAGACGACTAAGACCGGCTTCGTTCCCAACGAGGATATGGGCTCCATCAACGTCAACGTTCAATGCGCTCCGGGCACGAGCATGGCCGTGACAGGCGAGATAACTCGCGAGGTGGAGCGTCGCATTAAGGACATCCCGCAGTTCCGCCTCTACAACATGACCATTGGTCGCGGCTCGACGTTCGACCAGTCTTCGTCCGCAGGCTCGTTTAATATCCGCCTGAAGAACTGGGATGAACGCAAGGAAAAGGGCGACGACATCAACTCCGTCATTGATGAAATCTACCGCCGGACCGCAGACATCACGCAGGCACAGATACGTGTCAGCACCCGTCCCATGATATCGGGTTACGGCGCGACCAGTGGCTTTGAGCTTCACGTGCAAGATAGAAAGGGCGGCAAGATTGAGGACCTGATGCGCATCACACGCGTTCTCATCGACTCCTTGAACCAAGAGCCCGCCATCTCCCGCGCGTTTACCACCTTCGACACGAAGTATCCGCAGTATCGTGTGGAAGTGGATGCCGCCCGTTGCAAGCGTGATGGCGTGACACTGAATGCTGTGCTGAAGGTGCTTTCGGGCTATGTCGGCGGCACCTACAGCAGCAACCTGACGCGCTTCACGAAGCTTTATCGCGTCATCGTACAAGCATCGCCCGAGTTCCGCCTCGACGAAAAATCGCTCTCCAATATGCGTGTCCGCAGCGAGAGCGGGCAGATGATTCCCATCACGCAGTACATCTCGATGGAGCGCGTCTATGGCAGCGAGGCCCTGAACCGCTTTAACCTCTTCAGCAGCATCGCCGTCATGGGACAGACCGCCGACGGCTACAGCAGCGGACAGACACTGGATGCCATTCGCCGCACGGCAGAGAAAGTGCTTCCCGAAGGCTATGGCTACGAGTTCGGCGGCATGTCGAGAGAGGAAGCGTCGCTCGGCAACACCACCGCTATCATCTTCGTCATCTGCGTCCTCTTTATATACCTTATATTATGTGCGCTCTATGAAAGCCTCTTCATCCCGTTGGCCGTCATCCTGAGCGTGCCGTTCGGACTGCTCGGCAGCTTCCTTTTCTCGCGTCTTTGGGGCTTGGAGAACAACATCTACATGCAGACGGGACTCATCATGCTCATCGGCCTTCTGGCCAAGACAGCCATCCTGCTGACCGAATACGCTACGGAGCGCCACCGCCAGGGCATGAGTATCACAATGGCCGCCATGAGTGCCGCCAGGGTTCGCTTGCGCCCGATTCTGATGACGTCGCTCACCATGATATTCGGCATGCTGCCCCTCGTCTTCTCCCACGGCGTGGGAGCCAACGGCAACATCTCGCTCGGCGTGGGTTGCGCAGGCGGTATGTTGGTCGGCACCATTGCTCTGCTCTTCGTCGTGCCCGTGCTCTATATGCCCTTCCAATGGCTCCACAGCCGCTTCGGTCACGCAGTGAAGCGGTAAATCCGAAACTTTTAGTTGCCCGATAACTGCTGCCACGTCGCTCGA
Organism: Bacteroidaceae bacterium; assembly: GCA_017469525.1. Lineage (GTDB taxonomy): Bacteria > Bacteroidota > Bacteroidia > Bacteroidales > Bacteroidaceae > Physcousia. The sequence goes on from JAFUGG010000057.1 coordinate 11,332, forward strand.
TGTGGCAGCTTTTTTTGTGTCATTCGGCAGGCTGGGTTCATTGCACGTACATGTAGATGCAATTGCATATACATGTAGATGCAATTGCATCTACATGTACGTGCAAACAACTTAACTGCATTTTCTTGGCAAAAAACTTGGTGAAATCGGGGATTTTTGCTAATTTTGCGGAGTGATATAAAATAATACGATTATGCCAATACAATTTTCAATTGCCCGTCGTGGCGTTCTTCCAACGGAAGGACAACAGGAGAATGTGAGAGAAACAATTGACTTGAAGAGCCTTCGCGTCTTGTTGGAGAGCCCTGCAACCACGAATGCCATCGAGTTCCAGAGCAGCAGCGGCAGGTTGCCCTCCGTTTTGCCCAAAGCCGAGCTGATTGCTGCCTTGAGCATTTTGCAGAGGGTGATGGTCCATGAATTCGAGAATGGCAATGCTGTCACGCTGCCCGGCATCGGCACTTTCCGCCTTTCCTTGAAGGGCAGCATCGAGGAGAAGGACGGCAACTATCACGGCAAGGACGTCCGCGTGGACAACATTCTGTTCCGTCCAGACCGCGAGTTACTGTCGGAAGTGCGTGCCTTCGAAGTCAATCAGGTGCCGTTTGGCTGGAAGTTCAATGCAGCGGAGCCGGATGTCGAGTCACGCCTCGTAGAACTCTTCGCCAGCAAAACCTACATCACGCATAAGGACGTGTCCTTCGCTTTCGAGCAGACCATGACCCGCGGCCGCGTGACGAGTCTGCTCCGCCGCCTCGTCAAGGAAGGCCGTCTTGTGCGCGACGGCAAGGGAGCTCAGACACGTTACAGGCTCGCATAGGCAAGGCTTCCGTTTCATGCACCCCGACAGGCTGTGAGGCCCGTCGGGGTTTATCGTTTGCGAAAGAACGAAATTTGAGGCGGAATGTTTGGTGGAATGGTGCAAAATTGCTAACTTTGCAGAGAAAAATCTTACGATATGAAAAATACATTTATCTTTTGCGTGCTTGCACTCGCTATGCCGAGCCTCATGGCACAAGTCAATCTAAAGGTCGACGTAGCCCAGAAGGGCATCGAAATCAGTCCAACACTCTATGGCATCTTCTACGAGGACATCAACTTCGCATCCGACGGCGGCTTGTATGCCGAACTGATAAGAAACCGCTCCTTCGAGTATGACGCCGAGAAACCAGCCCATTGGAAAGCCGAGGGCAGCAACATCAGTCTTGTTACGGAGGGCTTGCTCAACGAGAAGCAAGGCCATGCCCTGAAGGTCACGACCACAGGAAAAAACGGCGGCATAAGCAACCCGGGCTACTGGGGCATCAATGTTGTGCAGGGCACGCAGTACAGGCTCTCGTTCTGGATAAAGCCCCAGAAGGGAAAGCCAGGCACGCTCCAGGCTTTGCTGACCAGCAGGGATGGCAAAATGCTGGGGCAGTCCGTCGTCAATCAGAAACTGAAGAACGGCTGGCAGAAGCTGGAGACAATCATCGTCCCCGAAGCCTCCGACCCGCAGGCCAGCTTTCGTCTGGAGTTCGAGAAACCATGCGAAGTGCTCCTCGACGTGGTGAGCCTCTTCCCGCCCACCTTTAAGGGACGCGAGAATGGCTGTCGTATCGACCTCGCAGAAAAGCTTCTGGCCCTTCATCCTGCCTTTATGCGTTTCCCCGGGGGCTGCTATGTGGAGGGCAACATCAAACCCGAGAACGCCTATCATTGGGAGCGGACCGTCGGTCCAATCGAGCGTCGTCCGGGTCACATGAACGCCAATTGGGGCTATCCCACAACGGACGGTCTGGGCTTCCACGAGTTCTTGCAGCTCGCCGAGGACTTGGGTGCCAAGCCGCTCTATGTGGTCAACATCGGCATCTGGCACGGCGGATGCACGCCATTGAACGAGTTGCAGCCCTGGATCGACGAGTGTCTCGGGGCTTTGGAATACGCCAACGGACCCGTCACATCGCATTACGGCAAGATGAGAGCCGAGAATGGTCATCCCGAACCCTTCAATATCGCGTACATAGAGATAGGTAACGAGAACTACAACTGGCACATGGAAGACAACTCAGACCAGAGCGACCACTATCCCGAACGCTACCGCATGTTCTACGATGCCATCAAGGCGCGGTTCCCTGAGGTACAGTGCATCGGCAACGTCGAATCGTGGGGAACGGACACGCCTCGCTGGAGGAACAGCCATCCGGTTGACATCGTCGACGAACACTACTATCGTAATCCCGGTTGGTTCGTCAGCCAATACCATCGCTTCGACGGCTACGACCGCCGCGGCCCCATTATCTATCCGGGCGAATATGCCGTCACACAAGATTACGGAACGACCGGCAACATGAATGCTGCCATGGGTGAAGCGGTCTTCATGCTGGGCATGGAGAACAATGCCGACATCGTCCGCATGAGCAGCTACGCACCTATCTTCGTCAACGAGAACGCCATCCAGTGGCGCCCGGACATGATTAGGTTCAACAGCAGCCAGTCGTTCGGCACGCCCAGCTACTGGGTGCAGCAGCTCTTCCCGAGCCATATCGGCAATCGACTCGTGAGGTGCGACCTCGAGTGGAACATTCCTCGGAAGGAAGCGGACAGGCATGTGCCCGTCGGCATAGGGCTTGCCACATGGAAGACGCAGGCCAGCTATCGTAATCCGCAACTCATCGTGGAAGGCACAGAAATTCCCCTTTCCGACACGAAGCAGTGGAAGCCGGGCAACACGAAGCCCCAGTATCAGGGCAAATGGACTTCGGAAGGCGGCATCCTCCGTCAGTCAAGCGATGCAGAGGAGTGCATGTTCGTCTGTCCCGAAACGACGGATGCCCGCCGGTACACCTTCAAAGTGCAGGCCAGGAAAGACGGCGGGGCGGAAGGCTTCATGCTTGTCTTCAACTACATCGACGAGAAGAACTTCGACTGGCTCAACCTGGGCGGCTGGGGCAACACGCGGATTGCCGTCGAACAGACCTCAGACGGCAGTCGCAACACACTGGACGGCACCCGCAACGGCCATTATGACGTGGGCAAATGGTACGACATTCGTCTCGATGTGGACGGCGACAGCATCACGGCCTACATGGACGGGAAGCTGACGTATGCAGGCAAGAAGACCGGCGGACAATTGCATGGCGTCTATGCCAACACGACGCTTGATGAGAAGACAAACACCCTCTACACCAAGATCGTGAACCTATGCGACGCAGGCACCTCGGGCTGTATCCAGCTCACGAACGGCACGGCGGCTCAGGCGGAAATGGTCAGGCTGGCAGGCATGACGGGTGAGGATGAGAACACCATGCAGTTCCCCGACAACATCGTGCCCCGTCCGGCAAGAGTCGTCAAGGAGGATGGCGGTCGTCGCCTCACCTTCGACGTGGCTCCCTTCAGCGTCAACATCATCACCACCAAACTGAAGTAAACTCACAAACAGCAGAAAGCCCCAAATTCTTGGGGCTTTCTCTATCCTGTTATCTTATTACGACCTTCTTTCCGCCCCGGATATAGATGCCAGGGTTCAGCGTGGTGTCTGCCATTCTGCGTCCGCTAAGGTCGAAGACGGAATGGCGGGTGAGCTGTGTCGAAAGGTGTGTGGCATCTATGCCCGTAATCTTGTCGTCGAGTCCTTCGAGCCATCTTGTCATGTCTGCCACCATTGCCTTGTGTGACTTGAAACTGGTGTCGAAGCCGAAGCCGTGGCCTCCAGAAGTGAACACCTTGCTGGTGACACTGACACCGGCATTCCTCAAGGCTTGTCTGTACTTGGTGCTGTTTGTAGGCTTTACGGTGGTGTCGTCGCTTGCCCAACTGAGATAGGCGGCGGGTGTCTCGGCAGTCACTTGCAGTTCGTTGCTGTATAGGTTGACGAGTTCGTCGCTTGGATTGTCGCCAAGGAGGTTCTGTCTTGAGCCGGCATGTGTGTATCTGCTGTCCATAGTGATGACGGGATAATACAGAATCTGGAAGGCTGGCAGTTCTTTTCCTGTGAGATGTGTGGCGATGGTGCTTGCCAAGTGTCCGCCTGCACTGAAGCCCATCACGCCGATGAGGCCAGGGTCTATCCGCAGGACCTCGGCATTGTCGCGCAGGTACCTGAGGGCTGCCTTGCCGTCTGCAAGAGGTATCTCGGGGTTACCATGGGGGAGGTTGTACGTCAGTAAGGCGGCGGTAAACCCGAGGTCAAGGTAAAAAGGGGCCCAGTCGGAGCCCTCGTAACTGCCAGAGATATAGGAGTAGCCGCCTCCCGGAATGATGATGACTGCCTTGCCGTTGGCTTTCTCCTCGGTGGCCAGGAAGACTTTGAGGGTTGCACCGGTGGAGAGTCGTTGCTCATATACTGTGGGTTGCTTGTCTACATAGTTGGCAAGTATCTCAAGAGCTTCGCTGGGATCGAAGTCGCCTTCTTCCGTAATGGCTGTCTGGTTGCCAGTGTCATGAGGAGTGTAAGTGTTGGCGCAGATGCCTGTCTGTGTGCTGGCGGCACTGTTGAAGACGTATTCGCCTGTGGTCAGGTAGTAGGGATAGTCGTCGGGTGTGCCTGTATAGTTTACCTTGATGGGCTGCAAGTAGTCGTTCGAGCATACGATGTTGCTCCAGTCACTGCTGTAGGAGACAGGGTCTCTGTACATAAACGAGTGGTCGCTGATGCTGTAAAGGTATAGTCCTCCGTTGTGGGTGATGAAGGCGAACTCCCCTTTTGTGGCACCGGTACCTTCCTTGACGGTGCTGGTGAGCTTTCCGTCGAGTGTTCCTATGTCGCCCCGAGGCGTCTTTATGCTGTACTTCTTGTTGTTGCTTGGCTTGAAGATGTTCCATTCCGGCAACGGAGCCTTAACTTCGATGCCGTCGGCTTCAATGATTTCGAGCAGGCTCTTAGCCCATATCTCGGCGAGCCTTGTAGCTCCGTTTACGTTAGGATGGAGATAGAAGTATCCGGCGTTGCCGCTCTCTCGGGTAAAGAGGGCGTAGTTGTTCTCGAAGTATTCCCATACGCCTCGGTTGCCGGCGAATACTTGGTCGTAGTCCTGGACGATGGCATCCAAGACGGGGTAGTAGCTGTGAAGGCGGTCGAGGCCTTCTTGCAAGTATTTTGCTCCGTTGTATGTGCTGGGACTATACCAGATGGGATAGTTGAGGAGAATCTTGCAGTCGGGCACAGCATCGATAAGTTCGTCGATAATGGCACGTATGTTGCTGCCATAGGTGTCTGGAGAGACGGGTGCTCCCTCGGTTCCCGAGCATGCGCTGTCGTTCGTGCCGAGCATGATGGAGATGTAGATGAGGCCACCGTTTGTGCGCTTGAATGCCTTGGCGTTGTTTATGATGCGTGTGAAGTCGTCCCTGCCCGGCAGGTATCCGAAGGTAGTGATGCCGGAGTGACCTCCGTTATAGACGTTGGTGGTGACGCCTGTTGCTTGTTCTATAAGTGCGCGGCACACGATGGGCGGAGCTTGCGAGGCGGCGTTGCTTAGGGTGGCACCTGCTGTGATGCTGTTGCCTATGAAGAGCAGGTTGATGTTGTCCTTCGGGTCAATGGGGTCTGGCTCACCCTCGACGGCACGATAGACTTGGAAGCGGCCCAGCGAGACGAATGGGTTGCCGTTGCTGTCGTAGCGGTTTGAGAGAGCAGCATTGACGGTCTTCTTCACCACGAAGCGCAGGTCGGTGTAGGCAGTGCCGAGGGCAATGTGGGGTGACTGGTAGCGGTCAGGCGAGTAACTTGTGAAGTCGGCGTTCATGTCTGTCAGGTGCGCCACTTCTGTCCATGTCTCGTCGGGCAGGTTAGCAGCCTGGATGACGACTTCTGCCGGTGTGTCGAAGGTACTAGACCATGTCGAGCCTATCATTGTGAAGATGATGTCTGTCTCTGCCTGATTGAGGTGTACTTGCAGGTAGGGGGCTGTACCAGCGGGCAGTGGTGCCGGGTTGTTCCAGGCTGTGTGCCAGATATACTGGCCAGTGCCTACGCCGTCACTTTCGGGTCGAAGGAGGTTGCTGGGCGGGAAACCGTCTTGCCAGCTGTTGGCAGTTATCTGGGAAGCATCGGTCAGCAGGGCGACGTCCTTCTTCCATGTCGGTTCGACTGGGTCGGGCTCGTCTTCGTAGGCTTCATAGATTTGGAAGCGTCCCAGGGAGAGCAGGAGTCCGCCGGCCGACTGGTGGCGATTGGCATAGGTCTTCTTGACGAGGAACCTCAGGTCGGTGTATTCGCCTTGCAGATCAATATGTGGCGAGGTGTAACGCTCTGGTGTGAAGGCGGTGAAGTCGTCGTCCATGTTCTTCAGATGAGCCACTTCCGTCCACTCGCCCGGCAGGTTGGCAGCCTCGATGACCACTTCCGTGGGCGTGTCGTAGGTGCTCGACCATGCCGAGCCTATCATTGAGAAGATGATGTGCTGCTCAGTCTTGGGAAGGTGGAACTGCAGGAACGGGTCCTCGTCGGCCGTTATCATGTCGCTGCCGCTCCATGCTGTGTGGTAGATGTACTGGTTGGTGCCCACACCGTCGCTCTCGGAACGGATGAGGTTGGCACAGGTGAAGCGCGAGTCATGAGGCGGCGTGGCCGTGATTTGCGATGCGTCTGTAATCAAGGCATCGCCTTTCTTCCAGACCAGTTCGGCCCGTAGCGTTGTGCTCAGCAACATGGCAATTGAGCATAGCAGGAACATAAGAGAACGTTTCATAAAGCGTAAGGATTAGCGGGTTAATGAGTTGTCGTTGTAGTCTTTTCTGCCTGCAAATATACAATTTATTTTGAGTAAAGGCAACACAATATGCCCAAAAGTTCACTCAGCGCATCGAATTACTATAAATAAACGTTCAATAACTACGAATAAACGTTAAATCTGCCTCAATTACGAAAGTTTTCAATATCTAAACATTGCGAGATACGGTGAAACTCTCTTACTTTGCCTTCGGAAACCCCAAACGACCAAACGACTAACCCCCTAAACGACCAAATATGAAACGCAAGGACAACACACTCACCAAGGTTGAGTTCGAGGTGATGAACATCATTTGGGACATCGACGGAGCGGCTTGTGCGTGGGACGTTCTGGAACGCTACAAAGAGCCCAAGCCTGCCTATACCACCATCGCGACCTACCTGAAAGTACTCTACGAGAAGGGCTACCTCGACTTCCACAAAGTGGACGGTCAGGGCAAGACGCACCGCTATGTGCCGCTCGTCACGCGGGCTGAATACACACGCCGCACGATGCAGGAGGTGAAGAAGAACCTCTTCGGCGGCAGCGTGAAGTCGATGCTCAGTTTCTTCGTCCAAGAGGAAAACCTCTCGCCCGACGAAGTGAAGGAACTCTTAGAGTTAGTGCAGCCCCTCTCCAACCCCTAACCCCTCCTCCCCCAAAGGGGAGGTGGGGAACAAACGCTGCAATAACCATATTTCGAGAAACGTCAAATCAAACTGCCCAAGCCCTGCTTGCAGTTCCCTCCCCTTTGGGGGAGGGTTAGGGAGAGGGGCGTTAAATGCTATGATGTCTGCATTACTTTTATATTCCATCAAGTCCGCTCTGGTGCTGACGATGCTCTATGTGCCCTACGTCCTCATGCTGCGGCGCGAGAACTTCTTCCGTTTCAACCGCCTGGTGCTGCTGGGCATCCTGTTGCTCTCGCTGGTGCTGCCGCTCTGCAATATCTCCGCTCTGTCGCTCGACCGCCAGCCCGTCGTGCAGGCAGCGCAGCTGCAGATGCTCGAGATGGGTATTCCTGTCCACGTCTTGCCCGAGGTCGAGATCAGTGCCTCCCCTTTAAAGGGAGGTTTGGAGGGGTCTTTTTCCCTCTTTCACCTTCTTACCTTTATATATATAATAGGTATGGCAGGGCTGCTCATGCTGCGGTTCTGGCAGATGAGTCGCCTGCAGCTTGGCCTGAAGAAGGGCGTCCTTTGGCACAACGACGAAGGGGGCGTCCGCATCTACTGCCATGCTGAGGACGTGGCGCCATTCAGTTGGATGCGGAACATCGTCATCAACGAGAAGGATTACGACGAAGCAGGTCGCGAGATTGTCTTGCACGAGATAGGTCACATCCAGGGCCGTCACTCGTGGGACGTCGTGCTGCTCACCCTCGTGCAGATGGTGCAATGGTGGAATCCGATGTGCTATATGCTGGGCATCAGCCTGCGGGACGTCCACGAATACGAGGCCGACAGCTACGTCCTCCGGCAGGGCGTCTCGGCACAAGGCTATCAGCTATTGCTCATAAGAAAAGCCGTTGGCTCAGGTTCCTACGCTTTCGCCAACAGCTTTAACCATAGTTTAACTAAAAAACGTATCACTATGATGAAGAAATCAAAGTCGAATCCGTGGATGAGGAGCAAGGCGCTCTACGTCATCCCAGTGGCTGCGTTGGCTCTCTCGGCCTTCGCTACGCCTAAAATTGTCGCTCCCATCGAGGAGGCAGTCACTAATCTTGAGGGCAAAGGTACGGAGAATTCCGTGAATTTGCAAGTTCCTGACGAGAAAAAGAAGCCTGTTGCTCAAAAAGACATGACACAGAGTTCCACAGAGAATGTCATTCTGGAGGAGGTGAAGCAGCAGGACACGGAAGGACGTCCCCTGTTTGTCCTCGACGGCAAAATCATCGAAGTTTCCAAAGATGTCAACTTTGGAACAATGAACAGTGAAGAGCAATTCTCATCTCTGCTGAATATTAATGTGGAGGACATCGAAAGCATTACCGTGCTGAAGAATGATGCCGCCACCAAAGTATGGGGCGACAAGGGTGCCAACGGCGTCATCGTAATTACGACCAAGAGCAAAGATGACGTCAAGGAGCTCGTCAAGAAATTGCCTGGAGCAGAGATGGACGACGACGGCAATATCACAGTGGGCGGCAAGAGCGTCGCCAAGATAATGCTCGAGGATAAGACAATCTTCAACAATAACGACACCATCTATAATGTGGTGAAGGAAAGGGCAAAGTTCCCTGGAGGCGATGAAGAGTGCTTCAAGTTCCTTTCCGAGAACGTCCGCTACCCCAAACTCTGTCACGAGTTCGGCGTGCAAGGACGTGTTATAGTTCGGTTCGTTGTTGAGAAAGATGGTAGCATCACACATGTTGAGAAGGTTCGTGGAGTGGGAAAGACACTCTCGGAGGTGGAAGTAACGTCCTATAAGCAGGAACATCCCGACAGCCCGGAGCAACTCAAGGCAGGGCAAGACCTAGGCAACCTGCTATTCGAAGAAGCCAAGCGCGTGATGGAGCTGATGCCGAAATGGGAACCTGCAAAGGACAAAGACGGCAACGCTGTCCGTAGCTTCTTCAACCTGCCCTTCATGTTCCGCCTGCAGTAATATTTGGTTTTAGAAGTTAATAAATCGACGCGTCATATTGCTCCTTCGTCGTGAGACGAGGGAGTTTTTGTTGTTTCCTATTCCTTAATTAATACTAAAAATTCGGTATTATTTGCGATGGATTGGGCTTTTTTTGCTATATTTGCACGCGAAATAACTAAGCAAAGAAAGATATGGGATTCTTTAATTTCTTTACCAAAGAGAAGAAGGAAACGCTCGACCAGGGGCTCGAGAAGACAAAGGAGAGTTTCTTCGGCAAACTGACGAGAGCCGTTGCAGGCAAGTCGAAGGTGGACGATGAGGTGCTCGATAACCTGGAAGAGGTGCTCGTGACCAGTGACGTGGGCGTAGATACGACTCTCAACATCATCAAACGTATTGAGGCTCGCGTGGAGCGGGACAAGTACGTCACGACCGACGAACTGAATGGCATTCTACGCGATGAAATCGCTCAATTGCTCACGGAAAACAATACGGACGACACCGAGGGCTTTCAGATTCCTGCCGATAAGCGACCTTACGTTGTCCTTGTTGTAGGCGTGAATGGTGTGGGCAAGACCACAACTATAGGCAAGCTCGCCTATCAGTTCAAGGAAGCAGGCTTGAAGGTCGTGCTTGGAGCTGCCGACACATTCCGTGCCGCCGCCGTGGAGCAGATAAGCATCTGGGGCGAAAGGGTAGGAGTGCCTGTTGTGAAGCAGAAAATGGGCAGCGACCCTGCCAGTGTGGCCTACGACACTCTCAACAGCGCAATCGCCAACGGTGCAGACGTCGTCCTCATCGATACCGCAGGCCGTCTGCACAACAAGAAAGGCCTGATGGACGAGCTCTCGAAGATTAAGCGTGTGATGCAGAAGCTCATGCCTGACGCACCCCACGACGTGATGCTCGTACTGGACGGCAGCACAGGCCAGAATGCCTTTGAGCAAGCCAAGCAGTTCACCTCCGCAACCGAGGTGACGAGCATGGCTATTACGAAGCTCGACGGAAGTGCAAAGGGCGGCGTGGTCATCGGCATCAGCGACCAGTTCAAGATACCTGTCCGCTATATCGGTTTAGGTGAACGTGCAGAAGACCTCCAGCCATTTAATCGCAGAGAGTTTGTCGACTCGCTCTTCAAGAAATGAAGTCTCGCACGATAGACATAATTACCCTCGGTTGCAGCAAGAACCTTGTTGACAGTGAGAAGCTCATCCGTCAGTTGGAACTGAACGGCTTCGATGTGACGCACGATGCAGAGGAGCCGCAGGGGGAGATAGCAATCGTAAATACATGCGGTTTCATCGGTGATGCCAAGGAAGAAAGCATCAATATGATTCTTGAGCTTGCTCAGCGAAAACAGGAGGGCAAGCTTCGGCGGCTCATCGTCATGGGTTGCCTTTCGCAGCGCTACTTCGAAGAACTGCAGCAGGAACTGCCCGAGGTGGACCGCTTCTATGGGAAGTTTGACTGGGAGCAAATTATCACGGACCTGAAGGGGAACTATTATAAGGAAGCAGCAAGTGAGCGACGGCTGACGACCCCCTCGCATTATGCCTACCTGAAGATAAGCGAGGGCTGCAACAGGCATTGTGCCTATTGTGCCATTCCTATCATTACGGGCAAGCAAAAGTCCCATTCCATCGAAGAAATCGTGGCTGAGGTGGAGACGCTGGTGGCTGAAGGAGTCAAGGAATTTCAAGTCATTGCCCAAGAGTTGACAGGTTATGGAACTGACCTCTATGGCAAGCAGATGATAGCGGAACTCATCGACCGCATCGCTGGTGTGCATGGAGTGGAATGGATAAGACTTCACTACGGCTATCCCGCACATTTCCCCTGGGAACTCTTGCAGGTGATGAAGCGTCACGATAACGTCTGCAGGTACCTCGACATTGCCTTGCAACACATCTCCGACCGTCAGCTTTCTGCCATGCGCAGGCATATCACAAAACAAGAAACCTACGATTTCATCGAGAGAATCAGGAAGGAAGTGCCCGGCATACATCTTCGCACGACGCTCATGGTTGGCTTCCCTGGCGAAACCGACGAGGACTTCCAAGAACTCATCGACTTCGTGAAGTGGGCCAAATTCGAACGCATGGGAGCCTTTGCCTATAGTGAAGAGGAAGGAACATACGCTGCAAAGCATTATAAGGACGATGTTCCCGAAGAAGTGAAGCAGGTGCGACTCAGTAAGCTCATGCGCATTCAGCAGCAGATAAGTGCCGACGTGCAAGAGAGCAAGGTAGGGCGGGAGATAAAGGTTATTATAGACCGTGAGGAGGGCGATTACTTCATAGGCCGCACAGAGTTCGACTCGCCGGAAGTTGACCCAGAGGTGCTCATCAGAAGAAGTCCAACTGTCAATCTCCATCCAGGTCAGTTCGTCAATGTCAAGATAGAAAGTGCCGATGAATTCGACCTTTTTGGACAAATTACAGATTCATTAAATTAAGACATTATATTATGAACAACAAGGAATTCGTTGCCGACATGGCACAACGTACCGATTTAAGCGTCAAGGAGGCATCGTCGATGGTAAGTGCCGCTGTCTCGGCCATCATTAGTGAATTGATGGAGGAGAACACGATTATCGTTTCTGGCTTTGGCGCCCTGGAGGTGAAGAAGAAGCTGGAGCGCGTCCTCGTTAACCCCACTACCAAGCAGCGCATGCTCATACCGCCAAAGATGGTGGTGAGCTTCAAACCCTATACATCGTTGAAATCAAAAGTGAAGTAAGACTATGGCTAAGATAAATCTCCAGCAACTTGCCAAGACGATGGCACAGAAGAAGGGCATTTCGCAAAGAAGTGCCGAAGCGTTCCTCCGTGAATTCTTCGATGGAATCGTACAAAACGTTTCGACAGAAAAACTTGTCAAAGTGAAGGGGCTGGGCACTTTCAAGCTTATTGAGGTGCAGGACCGCGAGAGTGTAAACATTAAGTCGGGCGAAAGAATTATCATTCGCGGACACTCGAAAATCTCCTTCACTCCTGAGACTTCGCTCAGGGATTTGGTGAACAAGCCTTTTGCTGACTTCCAGAGTGTTGTCATTAATGAAGGGACGAGCATCGAGGACATGGAACGGCTACCCGAGGATGCTAAGGATGTAGAAGAAGAGATGTCTGACATAATAGAAGAGGCAGCAGAGCAAACCGCCCCAGAAGTTCCCACTGCTTTGATGTCCGAAGTAAAGTCTGAGCCCGAACCCGAGGCAAAGTCTGAACCTGAACCAGAAGTAGAGTCAGACCCCAAGCCTGCTCCTGCTCCGTCGGAAGAGAAGAAAGGTAGCCGCCTTTGGGTTTGGATGTTGGCTCTCGTGTTGCTCTTGGTGCTTGCATTATTGGCGTACAAGATGTTCTCCGGTTCTGCCAAGAAGGGAGATGTTGCCAGCCCTGCCCAGCCACAAGTTGAGACTCCGGTGGAAGAGGCTCCTGCCTTGGAGCCTGAATTCGCTCAAGTGCCTGGCGGTGAGTACAAGATTGTGGGAACGAGGAAGGTGTACGTCATGCAACCAGGCGATTATCTTGCCAAGATAGCCAGGGAGGAGTATGGCGACAAGGAGTATGCCAAGTACATTATCGTCCACAATGCCTTCGCCGATCCAGACAGCATTGCCGTCAATATGGAAATCAAACTGCCAGAGCTCGAGAAAATAGAGTGAGGCTTGACCATTTCTTGGTCTCATAAATATAAAAAGAAAGAAAAGGAGCCGCAAAAGCTCCTTTTTTTGTGGCACGATATAGTGATTCGGAAGGTTGTGAGAATTGTCAATTTAACCAGCTTGTATTTTCAGATTTAATTGTGTCTCGTGAATCCTTTTCGAATGCCTCCAAAGGGTTTGGCAAACTCGACGTGTCGCGTTCACCAATTCGACGTGTCGCTTTCGCCAACTCGACGTGTCGCTTTCACCAACTCGACGTGAGTAGTTTACTGCTTCCCTCGTCTCGACAGCTTTATATGTTGTTTTGATGGTTTTTTAACAAAGTTAAACATTGCTATAACTTTATTTATCATTTCACATTTGGCAGATAGGAGAGAAAGCAGTAATTTTGTGCCCGAATAATTAAAAACATTATAATATGGCAGAATCAATCGACATTCGCGAACTAAATGAACGCATCGAGAGACAAAGTGGCTTTGTCACCAACCTGGTGACAGGCATGAATCAAGTTATTGTGGGACAGAAGCATCTGGTGGAGTCGCTGCTCATCGGACTGCTCAGCGACGGACATATCCTGCTGGAAGGCGTGCCCGGTCTGGCCAAGACGATGGCCATCAAGACCCTGGCTCAACTGGTTGATGCCAAGTTCAGCCGCATCCAGTTCACGCCCGACCTGCTGCCCGCCGACGTCATCGGTACGATGATATACAGTCAGAAGGACGAGAAGTTCGTCGTGGAGCAAGGTCCCGTTTTCGCCAACTTCGTGCTGGCCGACGAGATAAACCGTGCTCCGGCGAAGGTTCAGAGCGCCCTCCTGGAGGCTATGCAAGAACGTCAGGTGACGATTGGCAAGAACACGTTCAAGCTCCCGAAGCCCTTCCTCGTGCTCGCCACGCAGAACCCCATCGAGCAGGAAGGCACCTATCCTCTGCCCGAGGCACAGGTGGACCGCTTCATGCTCAAGGTGGTCATCGACTATCCGAAGCTCGAGGAGGAGAAACTCATCATCCGTCAGCAGATAAAAGGCGAGCAGCCAGAGGTGAAGCCCGTCATCGGAACGGACGAAATCATCAAGGCTCGCGAGATTGTTCGCGAGGTCTATCTCGACGAGAAGATTGAGCAGTACATCGCCGACATCGTGTTCTGCACCCGCTATCCTGAGAAGTACGGCCTGAAGGAGATAAAGGACTACATCGAGTTCGGCGGTTCTCCCCGTGCCAGCATCAACTTGGCGCTGGCCGCCAGGGCGTTCGCCTTCATCAAGCGTCGCGGCTATGTCATCCCCGAAGACGTGCGCAGCGTGGCCCACGACGTGCTCCGTCACCGCATCGGTCTCACGTATGAAGCCGAGGCAAACAACGTCGTCAGCGAGGAAATCATCAGCAAAATTGTCAATAAGGTTGAAGTGCCCTGATTTGACAATTTGACAATTGAACAATTTGACAATTGGATAGATGACTGAAACAGAGTTAAAGGAACGTTTTAAGAAATTTTCCATCCGAATCATGAAGATGGTGGATTGCTTGCCAAATACGTTGTCTGCAAGGGCTATCGGTGGGCAGGTTGTTCGCTCCGGAACTTCTCCCGGTGCCAACTACAGGGCTGCTTGTATTGCAAAGTCCGAAAAGGATTTCCTGAACAAGCTGAAGATGGTTGAAGAGGAACTGGACGAAACGTGTCACTGGATAGAACTGATAATAGAATCGGGAATGCTTCCGAAAGAACGAATGGAACCCTTATGTGATGAGTGTAAAGAGTTGTTAAGTATTATCGTACGTTCAATTACTTCCACAAGGAAGCATCTGGCGCAACAATAAATTGTGAAATTGTGAAATTGTCAAATAGTGAAATTCTAAAACGGGTTCGGCAGATTGAGATCAAGACGCGTGGCCTGAGCAGCAATATCTTTGCGGGCGAGTACCACTCTGCCTTCAAGGGACGCGGCATGACCTTCTCCGAAGTGCGCGAGTATCAGTATGGCGACGACATCCGCGACATCGAGTGGAACGTCACGGCTCGCTTCGGAAAACCTTACGTCAAGGTGTTCGAGGAGGAACGCGAACTGACGGTCATGCTCTTGGTCGACGTCAGCGGCAGCCTCGACTTTGGCTCCGTAAAGCAGTTCAAACGCGACATGGTGACGGAGATTGCTGCCACGCTTGCCTTCTCTGCCATCCAGAACAACGACAAGATTGGCGTCATCTTCTTCTCGGACAAGATAGAGAAGTTCATCCCGCCCAAGAAAGGACGCAAGCACATCCTGTATATCATCCGCGAACTCCTCGACTACAAGCCCGAGAGCCAGCAGACGAACATCGCCTATGCTCTGGAATACCTGACGAGAGCCATCAAGAGACGTTGCATCGCCTTCGTGCTGAGCGACTTCATCGACCAGCACTCCTTCCTGCAACCCCTCTCCATCGCAGCCCACAAGCACGACGTCGTGGCCGTCCAAGTCTATGACAAACGTGTGGCGGAGCTGCCAGACGTCGGTCTCATAAAAGTGCACGATGCAGAGACGGGACAGGAGCAGGTGATTGATACGAGCAGTAGTGCCGTCAGGAATGCACAGGCCAGGTGGTGGAAACAACAGGCGATGCGGCTTAAGGACACTTTTAGTCGCAGCCAGGTGGATGCTGTCAGCGTCCGGACAGACCAGGATTATGTGAGCGTCCTGCGAGGTTTGTTTGCAAAACGTAAATAGAGATGAGCGTGAAAAGAAAGTTATTTATTATAGTATGCTGCTTGTTGGCCGTCTGCCTGAAGGCGCAGGTTCAAGTCGATGTGAAACTCGACTCGGCCCAAATGTTCATTGGGCAGCAGATGAACCTACAGCTCAGCGTCACCTTCGACGCCAAGCAAAAGCTCCGTCTCCCCGACATAAAGAAGGGTCAGGAGCTCGTTCCGAACATTGAGGTCGTTGACTTAGGCATGCCCGACACTGCTTTCCTCAACGACGGCAAACGCTTGACGGTCAGTCAGGCCTACACCATCACGGCTTGGGACAGCGCGTTCTATTACTTGCCGCCTATGCAGGTGATGGTCGACACCACACATTACGAGTCGAAAAGCCTCGCGCTGAAAGTCTATACGGTTGACGTCGATACGCTCCACCTCGACCAGTTCTTCCCGCCCAACGACATTATGGAACTGCCCTTCCTCTGGGCTGAGTGGCGCATGGTGGTGTTCGGTGGCGTGCTCTTTCTGCTGATGCTCGCCTGCATTGCCTACCTTTGGTATCACGTCAAGCACGGCAAACCCATCGTCCGTTTCGTTCGTCGGAAGAAGAAGCTGCCGCCTCATCAGGTTGCCATGGACGAGATAGAGCGCATCAAGAGCGAGCGGAAGTGGGCTGAGGAGGACAGCAAGGAGTACTATACGCTACTGACCGACACCCTTCGCAACTACATTCGCGACCGCTATGGCTTCAATGCGATGGAGATGACGTCGAGTGAAATCATCGACCGACTCATTGCTGAGAACAACGAAGAGGCGCTCGACGAGCTCCGCGAGATATTCCGCACGGCCGATCTCGTCAAGTTTGCGAAGTGGAGCACCCTCATCAATGAGAACGACGCGAACCTTGTCGCCGCCGTCGAATACGTTAATCAGACGAAGATAGAACCCGACCCGAATGCCAAGCCGGAACCAGAAGTCATCAAGGAAACCGACCAGAAACGCCTCACGCAAGTCAAGATGATGCGCGTCGCAATGATAGTCTTGGGCATCCTCTCCGTGGCTTTGCTGGCATGGATTATCTGGAGATCGGCCGACTTGCTCATGTAAAAAGACTGAACTATGACATTTGAAAACCCGCTATATCTGCTTCTGTTGCTGCTCGCGATACCTTACATCGTCTGGTATCTCCTGCGTCACAAGGCTTCTACGCCTGCCATTCGCGTCAGCAGCACAGAGGCTATGTTCCAAGCACCCAAGAGTCTCAGGCAGAGACTCCTGCACTTGCCGTTCCTTTTAAGACTGGCTGCCTACTCGCTTGCCGTGATTGCTTTGGCCCGACCTCAGACCTCCAACAGCTGGAGCAGCAAGCATACCGAAGGCATCGACATCATGCTTTGCATGGACGTGAGCACGAGTATGCTGGCCGAAGACCTGAAGCCCAATCGCATAGAGGCAGCCAAGAACGTTGCCCTCGAGTTCATCAGCGGCCGTCCCGACGATAACATCGGCCTGACGCTCTTTGCCGGAGAGGCCTACACGCAGTGCCCAATGACCGTTGACCATGCAGTTCTGCTGAACCTGCTGAATGGTATGAAGGTCGATATGGCACAGCGTGGACTCATCGACGATGGTACTGCGATAGGCATGGGCATAGCCAACGCCTTGTCGCGACTCAAGGACAGCAAGGCGAAGAGCAAGGTCATCATCCTGCTCACGGACGGCACCAACAACTGCGGACAAATAAGTCCGAACACGGCAGCCGACATCGCGAAGAGCTTTGGCATACGCGTCTATACTATTGGCGTCGGCACAAACGGCACGGCACGTTATCCCTATCCCGTCGGCGGGCGCATAGAGTACGTCAACATCCCCGTGGAGATTGACACGAAGACGCTCGCCTCGATTGCACGCAAGACAGATGGCGAGTTCTATCGTGCCACGAACAACCAGAAGTTGCACGAGGTCTATCAGGAAATCGACAAGCTGGAGAAGACCAAGATGAACGTGCGTCAGTACTCCAAGCGCTACGAGGCCTACGGCATGTTCCTGCTTGCCGGCGTGCTCTGCCTCCTGCTGGAAATCCTGCTGAGAAACAGTATATTGAAGCCTCTCCCCTAACCCCTCCCCTAAAGGGAAGGGGCAAAACAGTCCGTAAATTGTAAATAGTAAATCGTTAAATCGTAAATAATCTCGATGTTTCGCTTTGCAAGTCCACAATATCTTTACTTCTTGCTGGTGCTCGTGGCACTGGTAGCTATACATTATTATATTATATATAGGAAGCGGCAACAGGTGAAACGCTTCGGCGACCCTGAGCTGACCCGGCAACTCTACATGGGCGTGTCGCGCTGGAGGCCAGAGGTGAAGTTCTGGCTCACGATGGCTGCCCTGGCTTCCTTCATCGTGTCTCTGGCCCGGCCTCAGTTCGGCACACGCCTCGACACCCGTGAACGCACGGGCATAGAGGCTATCATCGCGCTCGACGTCAGCAATTCCATGCTGGCCGAGGACGTGAAGCCCAACCGATTGGAAAAGGCGAAGATGATGGTCAGCAACATGGTGGACGGCATGAGGGACGACAAGGTCGGCCTGATTGTCTTCGCCGGACAAGCCTTCGTCCAGTTGCCCATCACCAGCGATTATGTGAGTGCCAAGATGTTCCTCGAGACCATCTCGCCCTCGATGATTAGTGTGCAGGGCACAGACGTTGCGGAGGCCATCAATCTGTCTATGCGTAGCTTCACCCAGCAGGAAGACGTCTCGCGTGCCATCTTCGTGATAACCGACGGCGAGGACAACGAGGCGCGTGGCGTGGAGGCTGCCAAGCAGGCCGCCGCCAAAGGTGTCCGCGTCTATGTGCTGGGCATCGGCAATCCCGGCGGAGCACCCATTCCCATCCCCGGAACAGGACAATACATCATCGACGAGGAGGGCAATACGGTCGTTTCGAAACTAAGCGAGGAGATGTGCCGCGAGATAGCAACGGCCGGAAACGGCAGCTACATCTACGTCGACAATAGCAGTTCCGCCCAGAAGAAATTGTCGGAACAGCTCGACCGACTGGCTAAATCGAAGATGGAGAGCCAGATCTACAGCGAATACGACGAGCAGTTCCAGGGCTTCATCCTCATCGGATTACTCTTCCTACTGATTGACGTCCTGCTCCTCGAAAGGGAAAGCAAGACCACCTGGCTGGGCAACCTCTTCCGCAGAGGCCGTCCCGTCGCCACGGTTATGCTGCTCTTCTTCAGCATGATGGCAATGGCTCAGACCGACAGGGACTATATCCGCCGCGGCAATCGCCTGATGCGCGACAGCGTTTACGACAAGGCGCAGGTGGAGTACCAGAAGGCCATCGAGCGGGACAACACGAATCCCATCTCCCACTTCAACCTCGGCAACGCCCTTCTCTACCAGAACAAGGCCGAAGACGCCATGAAGGAGTACGAGACGGCGGCTCGTCTGGAGAAAGACAAGACGCGTCTGGCGCAGATTTATCACAATATGGGCGTCGTCCTGCAAAGTGCCAAACAGTTCGACAAGGCTGTGGCTTGCTACCGGAACTCCCTTAGGAACGACCCCACAAACAACGAAACGCGCTACAACTATGCCCTGAGTCTCTTCCAACTCAAAAAGAATCAGGGCGGTCAGGACAATCAGGACCAGCAGAAGGACGACAAGGGTCAGGACGAGAAGAAGGAGCAGGAACAGCAGCAACAGAAACAAGAACAAGATAAGAAAGACCAGCAACAGCAGCAGCCGCAGCCAGAGCAGATGAGCCGCGAGAACGCCGAACAGATGCTCAATGCCGCGATGCAGGATGAGAAGGCTACTCAAGAAAAGATACAAAAAGCACAACAAAAACGTCAACAAAAACAGTTGCAGAAACAATGGTAAAACGTGACGGTTCAAAACTACTGCAGTGAAGTTGCCGAAGTTCACACGTAAAGTTTATCAACCATCCACGTTAAGTTGAAAGAGACTCCATAAGATGAAAAGAATTTACACGATATTCACACTTCTATTCCTTGCGTTAAGTCCTGTCTTTTCGCAAGTTACGCTCAAGATTCAGGCACCTGCCCAGGCCGAAGTCGGCAGGCAGATTCGCGTCAGTTATGTCGCCAACACGCAGGACATCGAAGATTTCCAGGTCGGCAGCTTCGAGGGATTCAACGTCCTCTACGGTCCCAGCACGAGTCGCTCCAGCAGTTTCTCGATGACGAACGGCCGCACAACTCAAAGCAGCACATGCACGTTCACCTACGTCGTCGTGCCCACCCAGGAGGGAACCTACAAGCTCCCGGCAGCTACGATAAAGGTCGACGGCAAGTCCGTCAAGAGCGGAACGGCCAGCATCGAAGTGCTACCGGCCAGTCAGCAACAGCCGCAACAGCCTCAGACCCAGCAACAAGGCGGCAACTCCCGCCAGCAGCGGCAGCAGCAGTCCGCAGGAGCCGGCGGCCAGATCAGCGGCAACGAGCTCTACATGACCGTGACGGCCAACCGGAAGAAAATCTACGAGCAGGAAGCTGTGATGCTGACCTACAAACTCTACACACTGGTAAACATCCAGCAGATATCAGGCGAGATGCCTCAGATTGATGGTTGCCACGTCCAGGAACTCGACCGTGCCGCACAGATGTCGCTCAAGTACGAGCGCGTCAACGGCAGGAACTACGGCACAGCCGTCTGGAAGCAGTACGTCCTCTTCCCGCAGAAGACGGGCAAGCTGAAGGTTCCCAGCATCACGTTCGACACGCAGGTCGAGGTGCAGAACCACTCGATGGACCCCTTCGATATCTTTTTCGGCGGCGGAAGCCTCTCGCAAATGGTTCGCAAACAAATCGTTGCGCCAGCCGTAGAGATTGACGTCATGCCCCTCCCAACGCCGAAACCTGACAACTTCTCAGGTGCCGTGGGCAAGTTCTCGGTGTCCGCCACGCTCACGCCCGACCAGATAAATGCCAACGATGCGGCAACTCTCCGGCTCGTCGTCACAGGTCAAGGCAACATGAAACTCATGAAGGCACCGACCATTCGATTCCCTCAGGACTTCGAAGTCTATGACCCCAAGGAGAACAACAAAACGCAGAACACGGCCACGGGAGCAAAGGGAAGCATCACCTACGACTATGTCGTCGTGCCCCGTCACGGCGGAAAGTTCTCCATTCCACCCGTGGAATTCTGCTATTTCGACCCCGAACAGGAGCGTTACAACACGGTCAAGACCGATTCCTTCCACCTTGCCGTAGCTAAGGCAAAGGGGCAGCCGGTCGCTTACACACGCGAACAAGAGGATCTCAACGTGCTGAGTAACGACATCAGGTTCATCAAGTTGAACGAGTTCGAGAGCGAGGAGACCGACGACTTCTTCGGAACTTCGGCCTATTGGCTCAGCTATCTTCTGGCCTTCGTTGCCTTCGTCGCCGCCTTCCTCTGGCTTCGCCATCAGCAGAAACTCAATCCGAACTCCTGGAGCGTGAAGGGAAAGAAGGCAGGCAAAGTGGCGTCTCGCCGACTGAAACAGGCTTCGAAGCTCATGCACACGAAGGACGATGCCGCCTTCTACGACGAGGTGATGCGCGCGCTGCTCGGCTATGCGGGCGACAAGCTGTCCCTCCCCACCAACGAACTCTCGAAGGAAAACGTCATCAGCAAGCTCACGGAACGCGGCGTGGAACAGCAGGTCGTCGACTCCTTCATTGCTGTCCTCAGTGATTGCGAGTTTGCCCGATACGCTCCGTCCAGCGACACGAACCTTGCAAAAGAGAAGATTTACCAGCAAGCCTCAGATGTCATCACGCAGATGAACGCCTCCATAAAGAGTTGAAAAGTTGAAAAATTAAAAAGTTAAAAAGTTGATTTTTTACGATGAAAAGGGATATTTTTGCAATTCTTATTGCCTTCTTTTCTCTGTTGACGCAAGCCGCCAGCCTTTCTGAAACGAAGACTTTGGCCGACAGTGCTTATGTTCAGGGCAACTACGAGAAGGCTGTCAAGCTCTACGGCAAGCTGGCCGAGCAGACTCCTACTGCCGACGTCTGCTACAACCTGGGTTGTGCCTACTATCGCATCGACGACATTGCCCATAGTGTCCTCTGGTTCGAGCGTGCCTTGAAGCTTGACCCGAGCAACAAGGACGTGCTCTTCAACCTCGAACTGGCACGCACAAAGACCATCGACAAGATTGTGCCGCAGCATGAATTCATCCTCTTCACCTACTTCCGAAGCATGACGAACTGGTTCTCGTTGCGCACCTGGACCATCGTCGGCCTGTTGTCCTTCGTCCTGATGCTCACTACCTTGCTCCTTTTCTGGGGTGCCGGAAGCATCTTCATGCGAAAAGTTGCCTTTTCATCGACAGTTTTTCTGTTGCTTGTCTCCATCCTTTCCAACGTCTGCGCCCTGCAGCAAAAGAACTTCAAACAGGTTCATACGAGCGGCATCATTACCACTCCGGCCGTGACCGTCAAGAGTACTCCGGCCGAGAACGGCAACGACCTCTTCGTCCTTCACGAGGGAAGTAAGGTCGAAATACTCGACAGCAGCCTCAAGGAATGGTGCGAAGTGACCATCGCCGACGGCAAGCAAGGCTGGATTCCCAAGAAGTCGTTCGACCTCATCTAAGGCGACGGCTGCCACCCTATAACGCAAAACAGATGAAAACCCAAGCCACCCTCCTCCTCGTTATCGCCCTTTTCATCGCTTGTTCGCAGGTCGATGAAAGGGACAAAGCGGCTGCCGTTGAGGGTAACGACTTGGCTTATCGTCTGCGTTATACAGATGTGTCGGCTTCGTTGACGGCAGCCAAGACGGCTTACGCAAAGGGCAATGCCGACGATAAGGCAGAGGCTGTCAATAACATGGCCTATGTTGCCTATCAGCAGATGCGGTTCGACCAGGCTCTCTATCTCTTGCAAAAGGTTTATGGTAGCAGTCGCAACCAGCTTGAACTGCTTTGTGCCGACGTGCTTACCATGAAGGTGATGCAACGCATCGGCCGTGGCAAGTCTTTCTTCGACAGCCGTCTGCGTGCCCAGAAGCGTCTCAGGCGTATCCTCTCGGAAGAAGAAAGCCTCACCGAAAGGCAGCGGCATCGCCTGCATTACGCTTTGACGGAGTTCCACATCGTTGCCTCTACCTATTATTATTATCTTGGTCAGGAGGGCGAGGCACGTCGCGAGATACAAGATGCCGAGCAATATGTCAACTTGGAAACTGATACGACTCAGTGGCTTTACTATCATTATATGCTTGGCAGTGGCGGTCTCGTGGAGGGAACACCCGAGGAAGTGACCGTCGCGGAGTTCGGTCATCTGTTCCGCGTCTATACCTTGGCGAAGGCGCATCGCTTTACATATTTCGAGGCGAATGCTTTGCAGTCGCTCTCTGCCATGATAGCCGACTCCGTTCGTGCCGAGTGTGTGAAGCGGCAACGCTCTGATGCCTATAGCTTTCTCTATGGTGAACACTTGCGTTGGCAAACGGATGGTCAGCTCTCGTCGCGTCATCAGTTGGCAGCAGCCCTGTCGCATCACGCCGTTTCTCTCTTTAGAGAATACCGCGACCTCTTCCAGACGGCTTGTGCTTTGCGCACTCTCGGCGAGGTTTATTTCTCGGCTGGTCAGTACGAGAAGGCACTCAAAAGCTTCCGCGAAGCACTCCATCTGACCTCCGACCACAGGCGTTCGCCCTATCAGGTAACGCCTTGGCTGGCAGGCATCCATGAGAATCTCAGCCTGACATATAGTGCACTTGGCGACAAAGTCCTTGCCGACAGCCATCGGAACATCTACCTCGACCTGCTCGATGACTCGCGTCAGAACCGGGAACTCGACAGCCGCAAGGCTTTGTTGAAGCAGGAAGCCCGCAGCGAACAAGTGCAGTTCCTGCTGCTTCTGCTGCTTGTGGCACTTGTAGCGGCGTTGTCTGTCATCTATTATCGGCAGTTGAAACGCCGTTCGCGCTCTTCCGAGCAGAGGGTTCGTGCGATTGCCTCCAGCGAATCTTTCGTGCAAGCCAACAAGAAGCTCAACGAACTTTTGCAGGACGAAGAAGAACGTCTGGAAGAGAGTAGGGAAGCGTGTGAGGTCATGCAGCAGCGTATCCTTCAGCAACAGGAACGTCATGTCTTCGGTCGCGCCAAGTTGTCCGTCGTCTATGCCATCATTCCTTACCTCGATAGAGTCATTGCTGAAGTCAAAAAACTCGATGAAATGGGCGAAAATGATGCAGAGCATCTGTCGTACATACAGGAATTGTGTTCCGGTATGACAGCTATCAACGACCGACTCACCTCGTGGATTCAGATGCAGCAGGGAAAGCTTAGCCTTCAGGTGACACGTTTCCCGCTCAGCGATGTGCTGAACGTCATCTCCATGCAGCAGTATGCCTTTGCCCAGCAAGAACTCACGCTCGAGGTTCCCGAAACAGATCTCATGGTAAAGGCCGACAAGCCCCTGACACTTTTCATGGTTAATACGTTGGTCGATAACGCGCGAAAGTTCACGAAGGCTGGTGGTAAGGTTGCCATTTCTCTCGATGAAATGGGCGATTTTGTTGAGGTCAGCGTCTGCGATACAGGTATTGGTCTTTCACAGGAGGATGTCCAAACCCTGAACGACAGCAAGGTCTACGACCCCAATCGCCTTGGTGCTCCGGACGCAGGCAAGGGCTTCGGCTTTGGCATCATGAATTGCAAAGGTATCATCAACAGTTATAAGAAGCTCTCGTCGCTCTTCAATGTCTGCGACTTCGGCGTGGAAAGCGAACTTGGCAAAGGTAGTCGCTTCTGGTTCCGCCTGCCCAGAGTGCTACCTTTGTTGTTCCTCTTCGTATTCAGTGCCTTTGCAGGAGCGATGCCGCAACGTTGCTACGAGCTTTACGACTCCACCTACAATGCCAACCTGCAAGGGCGATATGCAGATGCTTACCGTTTCTCGGAAAGTGCAATGGCTGAGGTAGAGGAGCCTGTTGATACGCCTTTGCTTGTCTCGCTCTACAACGAGCAAGCCATTGCGGCACAAGCTCTTGGCCAGTGGGATGCTTATCGTTGGAGCAATGCCGAGTGCGTCAGGCTTCATCGTCTGTATAGCACCGACGACTCACTTGCATCGGATTGTCAGCAACTCGAGAAGATGACAGCCGACTCGCGCGTCCTTTACGTCCTGATAGTCCTGTTGCTCATTGCCTCGCTTGCCTTGTTCTATCGTGTTGTGCTGCGCCACCGCCTCCGCCATCGTGCTTCGCTCGACGACCTTTATCAGCGGCTGACGTCTTTGTTCTCCGCCTTCCCCGAAAATGCTGCGACGATAAATGATGACCTTCAGACGGTAGCTCAAGGTCTCACACAGCCACAGCTTCGCAAGACGGTGCTTGAACTTCAACAACAACTCTCTTTGGGCTTGACGAAGAAGCAAGAGACGGAGGCTGCCATCGAAGAAAGCGAAGACAAAGCACAAAGGCTTCGCTTCGAGCACGACCGCTTGTATGTCATGAACCAGATACTCGACAACTCGCTGAGCACCATCAAGCACGAGACGATGTACTTCCCTTCGCGCATCAACCAGATGGCAGAGGAAGGAAACAACTGGGCAAGCCTGCATGAGCTTGTCACCTATTACCGACACATCTACATGTTGCTCTATGAGCAGGCACAAAGGCAGACCGACCAGTCGCTCCTGCGGCTGCAGCCCGTCGCCCTCAGCAACCTCTTTGCCTATGTCCAGTCGCGAGGCATCAAGTGTCCGCAGACGGATGCCATAGTGAAAGGCGACGAGAAACTTCTCCACCTGTTGTTCGACCAGTTGATTGCTGTGATGCAGACCGACCTCACACTTGAGGTTGAGCCTTGCGAAGCGATGTATTATATAATATGTAATGCAGAGGGAAGGAAGTTCACGCCCGAGCAACTCTCCAATCTCTTTTCTCCACAGACGGAGCGGCTTGAGTATCTCGTCATGAGACAGATAGTTCGCGAGCACGATGCTGCTTGTGGTCATCCGGGCTTACGGCTTGGGGCGGAGAACACGGAGCAGGGTTACAGAATCTTCTTCTCGCTCATGGAGGCAAAACATTGACAATCATAAGACAAAACGATATGGAAAAATTCAAAGTAATCATCGTCGAGGACGACAAACTGGAACTCAAAGGCACGCAGCAAATCCTGCAGACCGAAGTGCCGGAGGCTGAGATTATCGGCACCGCACAAGGCGAGAGCGACTTCTGGAAGCTGATGCGTGAAGGACAGCCCGACCTCATTCTGCTCGACCTCGGACTGGGCGGCAGCACTACCGTCGGTGTGGACATCTGCCGACAGCTGCGCACACGTTATGCCGACATGAGGATACTCGTCTTCACCGGCGAGATTCTGAACGAGAGACTCTGGATAGATGTCCTCAATGCGGGAGCCGACGGCATCATCCTCAAAACAGGAAACTTGTTGCAACGCGACGACGTGATGCAGGTGATGCACGGCCGGCATCTGGTCTTCAACGAGCCTTTCCTCGAGAAGGTGATGGCGCGTTTCCGCAAGAACGTATGCAAGGAGCAGGCTGCCATCGACGCTTGTGTGGAGTATGAGATTGACGAGTACGACGAACGCTTCCTGCGTCATCTGGCGTTGGGCTACACCAAGGACATGATAGCAGGACTTCGCCAGATGCCTTTCAGCACGAAGAGTTTGGAGAAACGTCAGGCCGACCTCACCAACCGTCTTTTCTCCGAGCGGGAAAGAAACGGCGTGAATGCTGTGCGCCTCGTTGTTCGTGCCATCCAACTCCACATCATCGACCCAGAGAACCTTGTGGCAGATGAACAATAACGAACGCAACTTCACCATTCTGCTGGTGCTGGCCGCCTTGCTACCGTTCCTCTCGTGGGTGCTTTCAGCGTTGGGTGTGCCTTGCCGAAGCATTCTCGACGACGAAGGAATGCGTTGGCTCTTCCGCCATGTGAGCGACTGCCTCCACAGCCGCCTCGTGGCGTTTACCCTCTGCTGCCTGATGATGCAGGGTGTGATAAAGGAGAGTCTGCTTCCTCTGGGAAAGACCTTCCGCCTGCCGCGCTTCTATCGTTGCCTCGCCGTCTATGCCGTCGTGTTCATCAGCATCGTGGCAGCTGCCGTGTGGCCAGGCAGTCCTTTGCTCAGCATCACAGGCGGCCTGGCCGGAAGTCCGTTGCTCGACGGCTCGCTCTTCCTTGGCTGGTTCTCCTTCATTGTGTTCTGCCTATGCTACGGACACAGCAAGCGCGAGCCGTGGACGCAGATGCTCACCTACGGCATCCGCAACCATCCGCTGGCCATTCCCTTTGCCATCGTCGTCTCCTTCTGCTGGCAATGCATTGTCTATATTAGTAATTAACTGAAGTTCCTGAAGTTAAATTGGAAGTTAAAATGGTAGTTAATTCGCTTCGCTCATGGAAGTTATAAAAGGACTTTTGCCTATAGGCAGGCAGCATCCAAAGCTATCGTCCAGCCAGTTCGCTGGCTTAACTTCCTGCGCGTAGCGCATAACTTCTTATTTAACTCCATTTTATAACTCCCGAAACTTTAATAATTAAGAATAAAGAAAGAAGAATTGAATCTCGAAGAATTAAATGAAAGTCAACGTGAGGCGGTGCTTTGCATCGATGCACCTTCGCTGGTCATAGCCGGTGCAGGCAGCGGAAAGACGCGTGTCCTCACCTATAAGGTTGCCTACCTCTTGGAGCAAGGGATGCAGCCCTGGAACATTCTTGCCCTGACCTTTACCAACAAGGCCGCCCGTGAGATGCGTGACCGTATCGCAACGCTTGTCTCGCCCGAGAAGGCTGCTGCACTCTGGATGGGAACATTCCACAGCATCTTTGCCCGCATCCTTCGGGTCGAGGGACATCGCTTGGGCTATGATACAAACTATACCATCTACGACACTTCCGACAGTCTGAGTCTCATCAGACTTATCATCCGTGAGATGAACCTCGATGACAAGGTCTATAAGCCGAGTGCCATACAGAATCGCATATGTGCCGCCAAGAACCACCTCATCCTTCCTTCCGGCTATCGTGCCGTCCGCGAGTTCCGCGACAGCGATGAGATGACGAAGCGTACCCTCACAGCCGAGATATACAGTCGCTATCAGGAGCGGTGCAAGCAGGCCAACGCAATGGACTTCGATGACTTGCTGCTGAACACTTGGCTCCTCTTCAGGCATAATCCCGAGGTTAAGGACCATTGGCAGGAGCGCTTTCACTTCGTGTTGGTGGATGAGTATCAGGACACGAACTATGCTCAGCACCAGATTATCCAGCAGCTCACCGACCGGCGGCAGCGTGTCTGTGTTGTGGGCGACGACGCCCAAAGCATCTACAGCTTCCGTGGAGCCGACATCGACAACATCCTTCACTTTCAGGAGACCTATTCCGGTGCCCGTCTCTTCAAGCTGGAACGCAACTACCGCTCCACGCAGACGATTGTCAACGCTGCCGGCAGCCTCATTCGCAACAATCGCGGGCAGATAACCAAGAACGTGTTCAGCGAGAAGGAGGTGGGCAATCCCATTGCGCTCTTCTCGGCTTATAGCGACATCGACGAGGCGAACATCATCCTTCGCGAGGTGCAGAGACTCCACCGCTCGGGGCTGCGGTACAAAGACATTGCCGTGCTTTACCGCACCAACGCGCAGAGCCGCAAAATAGAGGACAGCTTCCTCAGCGGCCGAGTGCCCTATCGCATCTATGCAGGCATGTCGTTCTATCAGCGCGAGGAAATCAAGGACTTGCTTTGCTACCTGCGTCTCTCCGTCAATCCTTACGATGAGGAGTCCTTGCGTCGCATCATTAACAAGCCTGCCCGAGGCATCGGCGATACTACCCTGAAGAAGCTCTTCATGGCTGCTGTGGAGGCAGGGACGTCGGTCTGGGAGGTCATCAAGGCTGGTACCCTGCCGGAGCTGAACTCCGGCACACGCTCTCGTCTGAAGGGGTTCTATGAGATGATAGAAGGCTTCCATCAGAGCGTCGCAAC
This sequence comes from Bacteroidaceae bacterium, assembly GCA_017469525.1. Classification (GTDB taxonomy): domain Bacteria; phylum Bacteroidota; class Bacteroidia; order Bacteroidales; family Bacteroidaceae; genus Physcousia. The sequence continues at coordinate 39,965 of JAFUGG010000057.1, forward strand.
CGACGATGCCCATACTCTGGCCATGCGAGTCGTGACGGAGAGCGGCCTGCGCGACTATATCTTCAGTGGTCACGAGCCTGAGGACATCTCGAAGCAGGAGAACCTGCAGGAGATGCTCGACGGCATCGCCGCTTTCGTGGCGGACAATCAGGAGCAGGGACTCGGGATTTCCATCGTCGACTACCTGCAGATGGCAAGCCTTGCCACCGACTTCGACCGCACGCGCATCGACAAGGATGCCGACTGTGTGGGCATGATGACCATACATTCTGCCAAGGGACTGGAGTTCCCCATCGTCTTCATAGCTGGTCTGGAGGAAGGTCTCTTCCCGAGCGAGATGACGGCTGAGTCGCCACGCGAGCTCGAGGAAGAGCGTCGCCTCTTCTACGTTGCCATGACCCGTGCCGAGCGGCAAGTCGTGCTCACCTATGCCAAGTCGCGTTTCCGCAACGGCAAGATGGAGTACTCCAGTCCGAGTCGTTTCCTCAGGGAGATACCGCAGGAGTTTTTCGGGAAGCAGACTTCAAGCCAGACATGGACCTCAAGACCCAGCAGACCCTCCAGACCCTCTCCCAGCCTCTCCCTTGTAGGGAGAGGAGCAGATACAACTGGATGGGATAGAGGGAATAGATGGAATAAGCTATCTACTCCTCTCCCTACAAGGGAGAGGCTGGGAGAGGGTCTGGAGGGTCCGGGTGCGCTCTCTGTCGGCACCGTTGTTCTTCACGACCGCTTTGGTCGGGGAGTGGTGCAGGCTGTCGAAGGGACCGGCATCGACGCCAAGGCCACCGTCGCCTTCGAGAACGCAGGAACCAAGGTCCTCATGCTCCGTTTTGCTAAGCTCACGGTTGAACAATAAGCATTATCGGTCATCCGATGGTCGATAGTTCCTTCCTTGTGCAGTCAATCTGCCAGTACTTACACAAGAAAACTCCAGTACTCACGTGAGAGTACTGGAGTTTTCTCTAGAGAGTACTGGAGTTTTCTCTGGAAAGTACTGGCAACATCTCATTAGAATCCTGCCGGCGTGACGTTGGTGGACGTGCCGCCATTCATGTACTTCCTGCCGCCCCGAATGATGATGTCTTGACGCATCCTGCTGTCCGGCAGCCTGCGTCCGCCGAGGTCAAAGCGTGTGTCGTCCGGCCATTTGCCGTCTGTCGTCGTGATGCCGTCCGGCTGGTCTTCGGGTGCTCCTTCGGGCAGTACGGGGTGCGAGAGTATGGGATGCGCATCGATGCCTACGTTCTGGCGGAAGGCGTTGCTGCCAAGCCAGGAGAGCAGCGTGCCGTCCTGCATGTCGGTCTGTGTGAAGGTGCTGAGACCTGTGCCCGTCTGTGCGGCGCCATGGGCATAGCAGTTCGTAAAGTGTGGCGTGAAGCCGCGGCAGATGTCGTGCCCGCTCTCCCATCCTTTGCCCTTGACGAGGGCATAGCAGTTCACGATGCGTGCGTAGGACGACCAGCCGGAGAGCGCACCGTTGTCGCTGACGCCATTGATGGTGCCCACCGTGTAGCAACATGTCAAGTGGGCTGTGAAATCGTTTTGCGGGACGCAGCCAATGATGCCGCCGCCATTGTCGTTGACATTGACCGTCCCCTCGAAGCCGAGGTTCCGGAAGTAGGCATGTCCGCCCTTCGAGCCTGTCACCTTTCCCACGAAGCCACCCACATAGTGGTAGCCGGTGAAGGTACACGAGGAGGCGAGCGTCAGGTCGTGCAACTCCATGTCGTCGGTACCCACGTTCACCAGTCCCACGCCAGTCTCCCTGGGGCGCGAGATGATGAGGCCCGAGATGATGTTCTTCTGCCCGTCAATCTCTCCACTGAAAGGCAAGTCGTTCGTGCCGATACCCGGGAAGTCGTAGCCCGTCATGTCGATGTCGGCAGTAATGCGGCAGTCGATGCTGTAGATGCTGACGGTGCTGCCTGCAGGAGCGTTCGTCAGATGCAATACATCTCTGCCGTTGATGATGCCGGGCTTTGTCAGTCCTGTGGGAATCTCGATGTCGAAGTGTGCACGACGGACGCCGGCGATGGTGGAGCCGTCGGTCAGGACAACGGCGAAGGTGGAGTCGTCGTCGGCAGCAGCCAGGCAGAGCACATCGCTCATCGCCACACGCTCGCCGCCGTCGGTGATGAGGCACCACACTCGCTCCTCAGCTCTCAGCAGAGGCATGAGCAGAAGTAGTGCCAACAAAGCTAATACGTATCTTTTTATTTTTGTATGTTATGTTATCGCGGGAAGCATCACAACCCGTTGATGATGACGAGCGCCCCTCCGACGTAGCTGACTCGGTAACGATAGAGGTTGCGCCCTGTCGGACCGTTGGAGATGGTGCCGCAGTCGTTCAGGTTGTACGTACGCTGACAACTGTTGCACTTGGCGTAGCCACTCGTCTGAAGCACGAGGGGCTTTGTGATGTTGTAGTTCTGGTAGCAGTTGGAGCAGGCGAGGTCGAAGCAGACAACGCGCACGAAGTCCTCTCCTATCTCGGGAATGGTGAGCTTGCCTACGATGAAACCGCTCAGCCCGAGGTAGTAGTTGTTGTAGGCGCTCAAGGCTGTGATGTTGATGGCCGACGTGTGACCAGCAGCATCCGTAAAGAGGAAACGTTGGCCGTCGCTCTTGACGGTACAGTATTCGCCCATGCTCTCACAGGCCGTGAACAGGACGGGTGCCTGCGTGACGTTTTCTATGGTGAGTCGTGCCCGCAGGTTGCTGTACTTGGTGTTCACGTCGTCGCTGCTGCAGGAGGATAGTGCCAACGCTAATGCTAATGCCAGTTTGAGTTTGTTCATTGCCCTGCCAGTTTTTTCTCTGCATCTTCAGCACATTCGAAGTGGAAGTCGTCCCACGTCTTCTGCATCAATGCGGCTATCTGCTGGGTGCAGAGGTTGCCGATGCTGCCTTCGTGGGTATGGTGAACCTCTTTGCGAGGCGTGAACTTCCCTGCCTCGATGTCGAGCCCCACCTTCTTGTAGGCATCGCGGAAGGGCATCCCATCGCTGGCCAGGCGGTTCACTTCCTCCACGGAGAACATCAGGTCGTAGCGCGGGTCATCAAGGATGTGTTCGTTCACTTCGAGGCGTGCAATGATGTACGTCGCCATCTGCAGGCACTCGCGCAACTCCTGGAAGGCGGGCAGGAATACTTCCTTGATGATTTGCAAGTCGCGGAAGTAACCGCTCGGCAAGTTGTTCATGATGAGCGTGACCTGCTGAGGCAAAGCCTGGAGTTTGTTACACTTGGCACGCGTCAGCTCGAAGACGTCGGGATTCTTCTTGTGAGGCATAATGCTGGAGCCTGTCGTACATTCCTTGGGCAGCTTGATGAAACCGAAGTTCTGGCTGTTGAAGAGGCAGGCATCGAAGGCAAGCTTGCTGACCGTCCCTGCTATCCCGGCCAGGGCGAAGGCCACGTTGCGTTCCGTCTTGCCGCGTCCCATCTGGGCATAGACCACGTTGTAGTCGAGCGAGTCGAAGCCCAGGAGCTCGGTCGTCATCGTCCTGTTCAAAGGGAACGACGAACCATAACCTGCAGCAGAACCGAGAGGATTGCGGTTGGTGATGCGATAAGCTGCCTGCAAGAACACGAGGTCATCCGCGAGGCTTTCGGCATAGGCACCCAGCCAGAGTCCGAAGCTGCTGGGCATCGCCACCTGAAGGTGCGTGTAGCCAGGCATCAGCACGTCCTTGTAACGCTCGCTCTGCTGCTGCAACTCGGTGAAGAGGCTCTTGACGTCCTCAGCCACGAGGCGTAGTTGCTTACGGATGAAGAGCTTGAGGTCAACCAGCACCTGATCGTTACGACTGCGGCCGGAATGTATCTTCTTGCCGACATCTCCCAATCGTCGAGTCAGCATCAGCTCCACTTGCGAGTGTACGTCCTCGATGCCTTCCTCGATGACGAACTTCCCTGCTCTAATGTCTGCAAGGATGTTTCGCAGTTCTGCAAGCAACGTCTGCAGTTCATCTTTCTCGAGAAGACCAATGCTCTCGAGCATCGTGATGTGTGCCATTGAGCCAAGCACGTCGGCCTCAGCCAGATACATATCCATCTCTCGGTCGCGGCCCACGGTGAAGCGTTCTATCTCCGCCGTTGGTTCATATCCTTTGTCCCAAAGCTTTGCCATTGTGAGAGTATTAATATGGTAAACTTGCTAACATTTGTGCGAGGCCATCAACGCCTTGTTCGAGTTTCTTGCCTACCATTTGGCGGATGAAGAAGTTCAGGTCGGCTTTGACGGTAAGACGCATGGCACACTCATTCTCGCTTTGCGGAAGCAGTTGAATCCACATATTTGCTGCTACAGGTATCCCTTCGGCAGCAAACTTGATAGTCTTTTCCGGCTCGCGCTCAATGATACGCAATGTGGCTGTACCTACTGGGGTCTGGCCCGAGACGGAATCTGTGTCGAACTGCAACGAGCGCAACTTCTCGACAACCTGTTCCAGTTGCTCAGGGGAAACCTTATCGCCTGCCTGCTGCTTAATGCGCTCCATCGCTTCAGAATTATCGAGCCCTTGCTGAATGACAGCCAGGTTATTGAGGTCTGCCAATCGCTCATAGACGCGTCCGATGGGAGCGTATATCTTCTTAACTTCGCTTTTATATTCAGTCATCTTGTATTTACTATTTGTTCCAGTTTGCTGGGTCCTTGCGCCATTCGTGGAGAGTTGCAACGTCTTCTTCCTTGATGTAACCCGTTTTGAGTGCTTCTGCTACGACGGCTTCGTAGTTGGTGAGTGTGAGGAGCTTGACGCCAGCTGCCTTGAAGGCTTCTTCTGCAACGGGGAAGCCATAGGTATAGGACGCCACCATGCCCACTACCTCACAGCCTGCTTTCCTGAGCGCCTCGACAGCCTTGAGGCTGCTGCCGCCTGTGCTGATGAGGTCCTCGACCACCACGACCTTCATACCTGGCCTGAGTTCGCCCTCGATGAGGTTCTCCATTCCGTGATCCTTTGGCTTGCTGCGGACGTATGCAAAGGGAAGACTTAAAGCATCGGCCACCAAAGCGCCTTGTGCGATGGCACCTGTGGCAACGCCTGCCACGCCTTCTGCCTCGGGGAACTGCTCCATGACGAGTCGCGTCAGCTCCACCTTGACGAAACTACGAAGGTCGGGGAAGGAGAGGGTCTTGCGGTTGTCGCAATAGAAGGGACTCTTCCAGCCGCTTGCCCATGTAAAGGGGTTGCCTGGCTGAAGTTTGATGGCTTTCACTTCGAGCAGTTTGGCTGCAAAGATTGATTCAACGTTGTTCACCATAGTTATTTGTTATTTAGCGTAAGTTCGACGAAAATAATTGTCTGAATACATGGCGCTATAAACACCGAATACAAAGTTACGGAAATTTTCTTTATGGCAGTCGAATTACACGAAGTTTTTTGCCGTATGTTAGGCAAATATACTCTTCATGCCCCGAAATGGCAGGAAAGAAGTCTTGCTGCGGGGTATGAAAACTGCTTCCAGACATTCTCTGGGGCCAGAGTATGCCTGGAAGCAGTCATAGCAAGGTATTACGTAGGTGTGTCAGCTTCTGAACACCTTTTTGCCGTTCCTGATGTAGAGTCCTGGCTCGTTCATGCTGGCGGTACGGGTGCCGTTGAGGCGGTAGATGATGTTCTGCTGGCTGTTCTCCTTTATCTCGTTCAGGGCATCGTCGTCGCTTGTGACGGTCAGGGTCAGGGACTTCGATATGGGTTCGCCGTCGATGCAGATGCAGTACTCATGCTGTCCGGCTGCAAGGCCAGTGAGTGTGATGTTGCCTTCTTCTGTATCGAGAGGCATCACTTCCTGCCAGGCGTCGTCCTGCTTGATGCAGAGCTTGGCACCGAGTGCAGGATGGAGCCCGCTGTAGTGCATCGTGATTTCATCGCCTGCCTGATATTCCGTCTTGTCCGCACGGAGCCGTGCCGGAGTGCCAATGGCGAAGTAGCAACGGTCGAAGGGCTCGGTGTAGTCGTCGGCCATGAAGTAACCCACAAAGTAGATGCCTTCGGACAGGGGTGCTGTCCAGTTGTTCGTACCACTTACGTTCAGTCGAAGCGTGCCGTTAACCTTTGTGTTGTAGAGCCATGTGGGGCACTTCACGTCCTTTGGCACGAGTCCGGCCTGGTAGATGCCCACCCAGTCTTTGCTGATGTTGGGAGCATTCGCGAGTGTTATGACGATGGCATTTCCTACGTTATATACGCGTTTGTCGGGCGTCATGGAGAACGTTGCGGGGTCGAAAGCCCGATTGGTCACAAAGAGAGGAATGCGAGGCGAGCACTCTGAGTAGCCTCCGTCTTGGAATAGCACGGCAAAGTACTCCCCAGCAGCAGAGAGACTGAGGCTCAATGTGCCTGCCGCAACTTCTGTATATGCGTAGGTTGCCGATGTGTCGCTCGAGCCTGGGGTTTTGCCTTTGGCGTAAATGCCGAGCCATGCTTCTGTGCCGACAGGAACGCCGCTGAAGGTAGCCTGAATGGTCTCGTTCACCTTGTAGAACTGCTTGTCGAGCGAGAGGGTCGAGATGTATGAGGCAATGGTGCTGTCCACCCAGTCCGAATAGATGGGGGCTCCTTTGGCTCCGAAGCAGTTGCATGGACGCACGGCAAAGCGATAAGCGAAATCTTTGGGCAGTTCGCTCTCGCCAAAGACGCAGACGACTTCGCCCTCTTCCTTGTTCTCGCCGAGGTAGCACTTGGGCGAGAAGACGCGCTTCGTAGCGGTAACATGACGAACATCGAGCCAGTCGTATTCCACCTGAACCTCGTAGTCGAAGGCACGCACGCCGGCGTTCTTCTTCAGGACGGTCGGGAAGTGAACCGTCACCTGCTTCTGCGAGGTGCCATAACGATCGGCGCCTGAGCCTCCGGTAACAGTAACCTTCGTGCCCGCGGGGAATTGCGGAATGGCAGCCGTCTTGGCACGATTCTCAAAGGAAAGTGGTTGAGTAACCGAGATGGGCCAGGGAAGATACCAAGCCTCGCCGATGGGTTCGTCATAGACAAACTCGCGCTTCTCGAACGTGATAGCCGAATCATAGACGCGCATCACCATTCCCTGACGTCCGTCCTGCGGGTCCATCTTCGCCATCTGCGAAGGCGGCTTGGCAGACCAATCGTCCTGATAGGTGTTTTCGCGTGCCGGCATCGGGTAAAGGTACTTGAGCGAGGAGGTTCCAATGCTGGTGAAACTGCCCTGCCAAAGGTCGCGGTCGTCGTCGAGAGGCGAGTGCGAGTGGCCGGAGAACGCGACAGCATTGGGATAATTGCTGAGCAACTTTGTCACCGTTCCGTCGTCTCTGCCCCAAGCCCACGCGCAGTTGCAGGTATCTTTGGGGTGTGGATGCTGAATGTAGAAGAAGGGTTTCCCATCAGCCGTCAGCTCGGAATTGTGTTCCTCGAGGAAGTCAGCGAGTCCCGAGATGTGGCTCTGGTTCTCCCAATGCGCGCCGATGAAGTGGTAGCCCTTGATGGTCTTCATCCAGATGGGCTGATAGTCTTCCTTGAAACATTGCTTCCAAGCGGCCGCAGCCTGTCGTCCGATGCCTTGCGCTTGCGCCGTCTCAGCCCCGACACTGCTGATGGTCCCGCCCCAGGTATAGGCCTCCATGTCGTGGTTGCCGTAGATGAAGAGCTGAACCGTCTCTTTTCCATCTATGCCTTTGTTGTTCGGAAAGACTTGGAACCAAGCATTCGCCACCACTTGCAACTGCGGCAGGAGTCCCTGGTCGGCCATGTCGCCAGCGATGATGACACCGTCCACCTTCAGACTTCTAAAGTATTCGAGGGTGTGAATGAATGTTGCGGCTGTGTCTGCTCCACGGAGATGGATGTCGCTGACAATGCCGATTACGAGGTTTGGATTGCCCAAAGTGGCAATCGTCTCAGCGAGGGCAGGCGAACCCAAATAGGCTGCTCCGGCAAGGGCGGTACTGCGCCTCAGAAATTCTCTTCTGTTCATAACATTTATATAATGCGCTGCAAAGATACGCAAAATAGTTCAAAGTTCAAAGTTCGAAGTTCAAAGTTTTTGTCCGTTCCCCCGGATTTGCAATACTTGGCAGGGTATATGGGTAACTGTGATGCTTTATGTCTGCAAACTATGAACTTTACAAATTGCCACATAAAATGCCGTTTTTCTTTCTTTATGCTATTATTGCACACTCCTTAAAAGGGTTAAAAAAGGCACGAAATACGTCGAATTTGCAAACGCAGCACGCCATGTTTGCCAACGCCCTACGTTAAGTTGGTCAACTTAACGTAGGGCGTTTGATTTTTAACTGCGTTGCTTTTACAGAAGAACTACGTAAAAAAGTGTGCAAAAACACGATGAAATGGCCGATTTTGTAAGGTGCAGTTGTCAATTTGACGTTTTCCTCTTCTCGAGCCGTCTTGTAACATCCTGATTCTCAGCACTGGTTCGATTTAAGCGCATTTCTTTTAAAAAACGACCAAAACCAAATCCGAGACCATTTTAAGCGATTCTGGAGCGTTTGTCAAAAATGCGAGTGTAAGTAAAAATGGCAAATATGTGACAAAATGTCAAACGCAATATTGCCATTAACTAAAGGCTTCGACTTCGGCAGAATAGTGTCCGTAGATGTACTCCACCACCATTCGTCCGTAGCGACCCTGTTCGGCTACGAGGCAGGAGACGAGTCCCATCGTCCATCGCCAGTTGACTTCTATGCACGGACAGATGCCCTCCTGTGCCAGCATCATGTCGATGCCCACTGGACCCTCATAGTCGAACCGGCTCAGACGCTCCTCCCACCAGCGTCTTATCTCCTGGAGGTAAGGCAAGGGAATGTATTGTGCCAGCCACGCGAGCTTCTGTCCCTCGGGCGCCACCCAGTTGCCTAGGTATGCGCCCCGCTCGTTGGTGTAAAAGAGGGACAAGCCTCGATACTCAACTCCGCCCCTGCCGTCGAGCCAGAACTCAAGGGCGAAGTCGGTCACTTTATGCAGGAACTGCTCCACAACAATGCTTCCCTGAGCCTTCAGAATGCGGCTGGCCCAAGCTTTCAGACCCTCTCCCAGCCTCTCCCTTGCAGGGAGAGGAGTAGTTACATCAGTTCCCCCCATGTCTCTTTGGCTATCTGCCCCTCTCCCTACAAGGGAGAGGCTGGGAGAGGGTCCGATTGGTCCAGGGACTTTTCTAATACCCCTTCCGCTGCTGCTCCATGGCGATTTCAGCAAAGCCTCGCCATACGCGTTTGCAGTTTCCTCTGCCTCCTCGATGCTCCGACAAAGGACAGAATTGCCTGCGAAGTGTCCGTCGAGAGGCAATTCGCTTCGAAGCTCCTGCAAGAGAGATACGGCAGTTTGTCTGTGGGAAAGTTGTCTCAGATGTTCCAACTCCTTCCGGGAAGGTAAAAGCGACTCCTGAACGCCTGCTTGCTTGAGTTGATGACAAAGTGACGGACTCCATCCCCAAGGCAGGATACGCGTGTCGTCGGGCAGAGAGAGCCGGTCCTCGCCGTTCCATACGATGTCGCTCTCCTCTGCCCACCACTGCGGCAGCCACCAAAGTTCACGCCGCATCTGCTGGATCTGGACAGGTGGCGTGTAGCCCGGATGCCCGTCGGCAAGGGCCATATCGTTCTCTGGATTGAAGACGTAGAGCGTCATAATTCAGGACAGACGCTTGATTTGTACGTCTGTGTAGTAGTGCTTGAGGATTTGCTTGTAGCTGAAGCCTCGCTCTCCCATCACGGCAGCACCGATTTGGCAAAGGCCTACGCCGTGTCCCCAACCACGTCCGTGAAGGACAAACCGCTGTGGAACACCACCTCTGACGTTCTTCGTCTCGACGGTAAAGGCACTGCTCTTCAGGTGAGACGTGCTGAGCAATCGGCGAATCTCAAGTTCCTTGCCGATGATGAAAGCCTTGTCTTTGCCTACGATACGCAGCTTGCTGATGTGTCCGCCTGGTCCTTTCTCCACAATCTCTAAACCAAGAATTGGTCCCAGGTCCATCTTAAGATGGCTCGTGATGCGTTCGTGGATCTCTTCCTGCGACAGCTCTTCCGTCCATTCATAGAAGTCGTGCGTCTCGAGGTCGTAGTCGTAGAGGACCTGTCGAAGTATCTTCTTATCACTTGTGTTGCAGTAGGGGTCTTTGACGGACCGCAGGTAAGGAACCTCGATGTTCTCCCAACAGTACTGATACTCGTTGGTCTGTCCGCCACAACACTTGCCGAAGCGTGTGTCGCAAACCTTTCCGTCGTACATCAGGACCTGTCCTCGTGTGGCATTCACGGCTTCCGCAACCTGCGGATTGCTTGCCCTCGTGATGCCTTGATAGCGCTGGCAGTGGTCGTCGGCACAGACGTCGAAGATGGTGTGATCCTCGCGGTCGTACCATCGGATGCTCTCGCCTTCGCCTTTGACGAAGGAGAAGAAGGGCGCGGGTTGGTCGGCATGTTCCTGACGTCGCTGCATCTGTGCATAGAGCCAGCTGCGGCTGATGACTGCGGCTGCTTTCAGGAATTCCAAAGAGCAACTACCTTTCATCTCGCTGCTGATGACGCTCGTCAGGTAGTCTTCAACAGGCAGGATGTTGATGGCGACAATCTTATCCTCGTCCACTACAAGCTTAAGGATGCCGCTGAAGGTCTGCGATTCCTGCCGCTCCCAATGGAACTTCTGCCCGATGGTGACGCCATGAAGGGTAAAGGAAGCGCCATCTTCCTGAGGACGGAAGGTCAGCTCCTGATAGACATTGTCCTTCCATCGGATGCCGCCCTCGGTGTATTCTGCTATTTGCTCGCCTGTCACCTCTGTGCCTTTGGCTTGATAAGGACTGTTCATGCAGAAACGGATGGCTGTGTCCTTCATGATGCCGACTGATACAACCTGATTGATGGCTGGCATATCGTCCTTCTTCTCTTCTCCATCCGTGGCAGTCTCTTCTGCTTTGTCTGTAAGTTGGGAGATGATGGGCTTCAGTTCTTCTTCACTCAATGTCACTTCCCTGAGGATGCTTGTGGCTTTCTCTGCCGTCAGTGCCTCGAAGTCTTGTTGGCGAGGCGTGATGAAGAGGCCGCACATATCAAGTGCTCCCGGGCTGATGAGGAGTTGCTCGTCGCCTTCTGCATAGTAGCAGTCAGGACGATGCTTGCTGCGAGGGAAGATGAGGGTAACGATTTCGTCGGGACGGCTTGCAGTTCCTTTCTCTCGCCAGCAGACGATGTTGAGGCGAGGCTCTGTCTCGTTGCCAATCACGGGCAAAGCTTTATAGACACGCTGGCAGAGCAGGCTGTCGCTTTCGGCAGGCATACTGCGGATGACGAAGACGGGGCAGGGATAGTCCTCCAGGAGGTAGAGGCCGCAGCGGCTGCCCACGTTGCCTGCTTCCTCCATAGTGGCAGCCTGTTCGCCCGTCAGGGGATAGAGCTTGCGGAGCTTGTTCTCGTACATCGACCAGTCGCGCTCCAGCGGCACGATGCCTCGGCTGCCTGCCTGCAAGTGCATGTGGTCGGGACAGGATGCTCCGCAGAGCGGTCCGTTGTAGAAGACAATATGGTGCGACATCTCCCACGCCAGCCGACGCATCGTGCCGAACGAGCTGTAGATGCTCTGCGGCGTGTGCCGGCGCATGGGGATGGTGAAGTGCTGAGGCAGAATGGGGTAGGGGTTGACAAGAATCTGATAATGCCTCTCCGTCATCAGCTTGTGTTGCTCCTTCGGGCGGTTCTTGTCGCAGAGGAAGCAGGGGCGTTCACTGATGGTCTTCTTATCGATAGATGCAGCAGTCGAGACGATGCGGGCAGGGTTCCACTGGGCAGCAAGCCCCCCTCCATCTCCCCCGAAGGGGAGAGCCTTGATGCGTACATGCTCTCTTGCTTCCTTTCTCCCCTCTTCCACGGGAGAGGGGTCGGGGGTGAGGCTCTTGTATCGTTCGGCTGCCTCTGGCCATTCCTGCAATTCCTTCTGGAAGAAGGCCTCCACCTCCTCGGCACTTACCTCGTGCTGCCAGAGCAGGTTGAGTTGCTGGCGTGCCTTTATCTCGAGGGTGCGCAGGTGGTCCTTGTAGGTGTTGTTCTTGTTGATTTTGTCCTGACTGAGGGCAGCATCGCTGTTGCCTTCCCAGCGACGGCATAGATAGACTTCGTCGTAGATACGTCCGATGCGGTAGCGACGGCTTATCATGAGGCCGAGTGCATAGTCTTCTCCATAGCTTGTGTTGGGTATCTGCAGCTCTCTCAAGATGGGCGTGAAGAAGGCACGAGGTGCACCCAGGCCGTTGATGCGCAGGGCATTGTTGCGTCCGTTCTGCAGTGTCCACTCGCGATGGTCGATGAGGCCAGGCGGAAGGGTGTTCAGCTGGAAGTCGCACATACGGTAGGAGCCGATGACCATAGCTGCTCCTTCTGCATAGAAGGCATCCACCATGCGCTGCAATGTTTGTGGTGAGGAATAGAGGTCGTCGCTGTCGAGTTGCACGACGAAGCGTCCCACCTGCGGATGATGCACTGCTAGGTTCCAGCAACCGCCGATGCCCAGGTCGTCGCGGTCAGGTATGATATGAATGACACGTTCGTCATCTTTGAACTCGTCAATGGCTTCCGTCGTGCCGTCTGTTGAGCCATTATCTACCACGATGAGGTTGAAGGGGAAGGTGGCCTCTTGCTCCAGGACACTACGAATGGCATCGCGAATGGTTCGCTCACGGTTGCGGACGGGGATGATGACGGAGGCCTCCACAGCGAACTCACCTTCCGAAAGCTTCACTTCGTCGTACTCGTCGCCATGCAGGTAGGCGTTCAGGGCACGCAGATGTCGAGTGCATGCTCGCTCCATCTCCACTTGGCGGGCGCGGTTGCGAGGGTCGACGTAGTCGAACTGTTTCTCTCCGCTGAGCCTCGTGTCGTGCTCCACCTCTGTATAGAGGAACTCATCGATGTGCAGGGGCAGCTGTTTGCGGCTGATGAAGAGGCGGAGGTCGTAGAGGGCAGCATACTGATAGTGATGCAGGTTTTCCTGACTGGCATACTCCTTCAGCACTTCCGTTCGGAAGAGGAGGAGCGAGCCCATCTGGAAGTCATCGCGTACGGAGCCGAGCTGGTAGTCAATGAGCCTCACCCCCGTCCCCTCTCCCGCGGGAGAGGGGAGTGACTTACTGCGTACATGTTCTCTCGCTTCCTTTTCCCCCTCTCCCATGGGAGAGGGGACGGGGGTGAGGCTATAATGGTCGCTATACATCATGAGCGCCTGGCTGTCCTCGGCGATGGTGAGGAGACGGTCGATGGCGTGATAGCCGAGGCGGAGGGTGTCGTACTTATTATATAATAATGTATAGGGAGCCGTGGCGGTCTCAGCGATGTACTTTATCGTACGTGTATTGCCCGGACCGTCCTCCTTCAGGAAGTTGACGCTCTGCACCTGCGGTTCTGCCTTCAGCGCCTCAAGGGTTTCCCTGACTTGTTCGTCGCTCTGCCAGGGGATGAAGCAATCAATGGAGTGTGTCATCTGATTATTTGCCTTTTTACGTTTATTCTTTTGCAAAGATACGATTTTTAAGTGAGAAATCGTACAGTTGTAAGAAAAAAGAATAAAAAGAGCCTATCTTGCCAGTCCACTTGCGACCCTCCTTAAAGGGACAGATTCCTCTAAATCTCCCCATGGGAGACTTTTTCCCTTTAAGGGAGAGTTGGGGAGGGCCTTCATCGCCAGCCTTCCAGGTCGGCCTCGGGGAAGAGGTCGGGGTTGAAGACCGGCTGCTTGCCTTGCCTTCGTTGCTCCTTGAAGTCTTTCAGCAGACGGAAGGCATAGCGGCTCAGCATCATGACAGCCACGAGGTTGAGGATGGTCATCAGTGCCATGGCGAGGTCCACGAAGCTCCATGCCTGTTGCAACGACATGAAGCCACCCATCAACACTACGACGCCGCCCAGGCAGCGGAACAGCGCCACTGCCCACGACTTGTTGCAGATGTAGCGGACGTTCGTCTCGCCGTAGAAGTAGTTGGCAATGATGGTGGAGTAGGCAAAGAGGAAGATGGCAGCCGTGAGGAACCAGCCTCCGAAGTGTCCCAAGTGATGGTTCATGGCATGATGTGTCAGGATGATGCCGTCGGAGCCTTCCGTGTAGAGGCCACTCAGCAGGATGATAATGGCGGTGCAGGTGCAGATGACGAGCGTGTCGACAAAGACGCCGAGGCTCTGCAGCAGGCCTTGATAGACGGGATGCGGTATGGTGGCCGTGGCAGCAGCATTGGGGGCACTGCCCTCGCCTGCTTCGTTCGAGAAGAGGCCGCGCTTCACGCCTTGCATCACGGCGATGCCCACAGCTCCACCAGCCGCTTGTTCCCATCCGAAAGCACTTCTGACGATGAGGCTCAGCATGGAAGGTATCTGCGAGAAGTTCATGATGAGAATGTAGAGAGCCAGCAGGATGTAGCCCAGTGCCATGAACGGAACCACCATCGCGCAGAAGCGTGCAATGCGGTGGATGCCTCCGAAGATGATGGCAAGCGTCAGCACCGTCACCACGACGGCAACGTATTCGCTGGGCACGACGAATGCCTCGCTGATGGCATCGCATAGCGTGTTGCTTTGCACAATCTGGTTTGTCAGTCCGAAGCCGTAGATGATGAATACGGCAAAGACAATGCCCATCCACGGCCGCCGCAAGCCGTACTTCATGTAGTAGGCAGGCCCGCCGTAGAAGCTCTCACGCCCTTTCTGCTTGAAGAGCTGCGCCAGCGTCGCCTCCATGAAGGCTGTCGATGCCCCCAGCAAAGCCATCACCCACATCCAGAACACGGCTCCCGGTCCGCCCACAAAGATAGCGCTTGCCACGCCCGCCAGGTTGCCCGTTCCCACTCTCGACGACAGGCTTATGGCAAAGGCTTGGAAGGAGGAGATGGCCTCACCCCCGGCCCCTCTCCTGCGGGAGAGGGGAGAATCTTCCGAAGTGACGTTGTTCCCCTTTCCTGCATGAGAGGGGTTAGGGGTAAGGCCCTTCAGCATCGTGGGCAACATCGTGAACTGCACGCCACGAAGGTTCCAAGTGAAATAAAGGGCACAGCCCACAAGCATCGTGATGACGACGTATGTCCAAAGCCAATCGCTCAACGCATTGAAGAATTCCATGTCTTACAGTTTTCTGGGTGCAAAGGTACGAAAAAAAGTTGAGAGTTGAAAGTTGAAAGTTGAAGATTAGGAACGCGGACGTCTCGTCCCCTGCCCACGAGGGGAAAAGTTGGCAGAATGTTTTGGACTGATGGGTTATTCCCCTATAGGGCGTTTGCAAAGGCATTATAGTTCCTTGGCCGAGGTATTAGCATTCATGGCTCAAAGTATTAGCATTCATGGCTCAAAGAATTAGCATTCCTTTTGGGACGAAGAGGTATACCTTTTGTGTCGAAGAGGTATACCTTTTGTGTCGAAGAGGTATACCTTTTGTGTCAAAGAGGTATACCTTGTGCAGAAGTCGATATTTGCCATTAGTTGTTAGGTTTTTACAACTTTTAGCAGACGCCAATAAAAGGAAATAGACAAGGAAAGCCGCTCTGTGCATCACAGGACGGCTTTCTTTTTTGGTATCAGACAGCCTCAGGAGTCATCTGTCTTCTTCATTTTCCACTTTGCAGTACCACGGCTTCCTTCTTGCAGCCATCGACCTTGATGGTCAGGGGGTCTGGCAGGCGTACGTGGCGTACGTGCTCGGTCTCCCCGACGGCAGGCAGTGCATCGAGGACCTCCTGTCGGTAGATGCCATCGCCTCGGAAGGCGTTGATGGTCAAGTAGCAGACGCCAAGCGAGGTGAGGTTCTGGAAGAAGTGCGTGCCTTGGCTGGGGTCCACTTGGAAGCTGTCCAGCCCTGCCTCCACGATGATTTGGGCAGCACTGATGTGGCTCCACTTGACAGGTATGCCGAGCCAAGGGTCGCTGCTTCCCCAACGGCCGGGGCCGATGAGCAAAAAGCCTCCCCCCTGCGGGGCTTCCAGAAACCTTCGGTTAATCCTCTCTATCTCTTCGGCAATGGCGGGATTGTTCCCAGGCGTGTAGCCTTCTGTCTTGACATAGACGATGTCCTGTATGTCGGTGTAGATGCCGTGACCGATGGCTTGGTGCGAACGCAGGAGGCAGTCGTCGTCGGGAATGGCAGTGAGGTCTTCGTCGAGCTCCATGCGGTTGTCCACCATCGGGCGTATCTGCAAGAGGCGGAACTCGCCGGTGCGGTCGGCATGAAGGTTGACGGCAAACTCTATCTCGACGGGACGTTTCATCTCTTCCTGACCATACTTCAAGACCTTCTGCATCAGCTCGGGCAAAGGGAAGATGCCGTTCTGCAGGACGCCTGCGAAGGAGATGATCTTGCGGTTGCGTCCTTCGTAGAAGCCATCATAGATGCACTGGTCCATAGGGTCGTAGGTGGAGCATATCCATTGCAACGTGCCGTCCTGCTCTGCCTCACGGACAGGCACCTTGATGAGGTTGAAGCCATCGTTGACGCTCATCTCACCTGCCTCATCTGAACTCTCAGCCCGAAGCGCGAGGAAGTGCGTCTGTGTGTCGCGTAGGGCAATCTCCATCTCGCTCATCTGCAAGACCTGATGCGGATGGGCTGGGCAGACGCGGAGGCTTGTGCCGCCGTCCACGATATACTTGCCGAGACCCATTGCCAGCGAGACGGTTCCCTCCTCGGCCTTCTCGTCGCCGATGGGGTAGTAGTTGATGCTGCGAGCCACACCGCTGATGACGGGATAGAACCTGCCGTTGTGTTCTTTGCCCACCACTTCCTGCAGGATGACTGCCATCTTCTCCTGGTCGATGACGTTGCTGGTGGCTGTCATGTAGTCCTTGCTGCTGCGGTAGAAGACGCTGGCATAGACGGCCTTGATGGCTTCGGAGAGCATCGACAGACGCTCGTAGCGGTCGCGTGCCGAGGGTATCATGTAGGTGCTGTAGACGCCTGCAAAGGGTTGGTAGTGCGAGTCCTCGAGCAGACTGCTGGAGCGAATGGCGATGGGTCCGTCCACGACGTCAAGGAAAGCCTCCAGGTCGCCGACGAGCCTCATGGGAAGTCGTCCGCGGAGGAAGTGAGCGAGGATTTCCTCGTCGGGAATGTCGCTGAGTGCCAACTGGTAGAGGTCGTTGGTGTCCATGAACTCGTCGAAGATGTCGGTACAGAGCACGACGGTCTTTGGGATGCTGACGGTGACGCCTTCCCGCTCGTTGAGGTCGGTGTGCCGTCCCAGCAGGTGGTCGATGAAGGCAAGGCCGCGGCCTTTGCCTCCCAGACTGCCTTCGCCGATACGGGCAAAGTTGCTGTACTGGTCGAAGCGCTCTCGTTGGAAGACTGCCACGACGCCTTGGTTCTTCATCCTTCGGTAGGCGACGATGGCGTCGAGGATGATGGCACGGTGAGCGTCAATGTCCTGCAAACTCTCCCAGGTGATGCCCTTCAGGAACTCCGAGATGGGGAAGAGGGCACGCGAGGCGAGCCAGCGGCTGACGTTGTTGTGCGAGATATGATAGAGCAGGCTTCGCGAGGGCAGCGTCATGATGTTGTCCTGCAGGTCCTTCAGGTTGTGGAGCCGTGCCACCTCCTGCATCGTGTCGGGGTCGCGGAAGATGAAGTCGCCGAAGCCGAAATAGTCGCGCAGATGGTCGCGCAGGTCAACGCCTATCTTCTTGGAGTTCTTGTCGATGAAGCTGGCATGACATTCCTTTGCAAGCCTTGCCTTGTCTGATTCGCTGGAGTCGAGGATGAGGGGGACGTAAGGGTCGTGGGCTCGGATGGCACTGAGCAGCTTGAAGCCTGCCTCCTCGTCCTTCTCACCACCGGGCATCATGGGGAAGCGGCAGTCGCTGATGACGCCCAAAGTGTTGTCGGCAAAGCGGTTGTAGAGCAGCCATGCCTCCTCGTAGTTGCGTGCCAGCACAATCTTGGGACGTCCTCGCATCCGCAGCATCTCGAGGCTCGTGTTGAGGGCTTCCGTGGCAAACTCAAGGCTCTGTTGCAGCACGAACTTGTAGAGCGTGGGCAAGATGCTGGAGTAGAAGCGGATGCTGTCCTCCACGACGAGCAGCATCTGCACGCCGGCCGACCGTATGTCGTGCTCCAGGTTCATGCGGTCCTCCATGAGCTTGATGATGGAGAGCAGCAGTTCCGTGTTGCCAAGCCAGCAGAAGACGTACTCGAAGATGCTCAGGTCCTCGTTCTGCATACGACGTGTGATGCCGTGGCTGAAGGGCGTCAGCACGACGATAGGGATGGTGGGGTAGTCGAGCTTGATGTCTCGGGCGATGTCGAAGACCGAGTTGTCCTCGGCAGCAGGCATACAGATGACGAGGTTGATTTGTCCGCCGGCCATCGTCTCCTTGGCTTCCTCGCGGCTGTGTACTTGCAGGAAGCGTGGCGGGAAGCGAAGTCCCAGCCGGGCATACTCCGAGAATATCTTCTCGTCCACTCGTCCGTCGTCCTCCAGCATGAAGGCATCGTAGGGATTGGCAATGAGCAGGACGTTGTAGACACGGTTGAGCATCAAGTCCACGAAGGAGGTATCTTTCAGCGTCATCGAGCTTATTTACGATTTAATGATTTACGATTTACTATTAGTCAGCACAAACATCACTTTGCACCGCCTCCCAATGCGATGTAGAGAGCGATGACAGCTTCACATCCATCATACATGTTCATCGCCTCGCTGAGTTGGGCACGGAGCAAAGATTCCTGAGCTGTGAGCACTTCCAGATAGCTGGCCTTGCCATTGTCCATCAGTTCGTGGGTGCCTGTATAAGCCTCATGCAACACATCAACCTGATGATGATAATATCCGTGCTTCTCGACGGAGGCCTGATAGTCGGCAAGCGCTTCGTTCACTTCGTTGCCGGCATCGATAACGGTTTGCACATAGTTACGCTTCATGTCTTCCTGCTCCAACTTGGCAATCTTTAGGTTTGCCTTCAGCTTTCCCTGCGAGAAGATGGGCTGCACGAGCTGTCCCATTGCATTGAGTAGGAGGCTTCCCGGATTGAGGATTGCGCCGCCGCCATTGTTTGTCCAGCCAACTAATCCTGACAGCGTAATTGTGGGGAAGAAGGCGGAACGGGCAACTTGTGTGTTGTAGAAGGCCTCTTCCATGAAGTGGTTTGCCATGCGGATGTCGGGTCGGTTCTCCAGCAGGCTGGCTGACACACCGTTCACCAGCTTTTGCGACAGCGCATACGTGCCCCACTTGCTCCGTTCTATATGCTGGGGCGAAATGGCCAGAAGACGACAGATGGCATTCTCTACGCTTTGGATGTGGCGTCGTGTATCGACTATCTGTGTCTTGACATCAAGCCATGATGCTTCCATCTGGTTGACTGCAGTCGAATACGACTTGCCGTTCTCCCAGAGTGACCTTTGTGTGTCAAGCGATGCACTCCAGAGGTTGTCTGTCTGCATAAGGATTTCCAACTGTCTGTCGAGCACCTGCAAAAGGCTGTACTGCTGGCTGATGGTGCTGACGAGATTCGAGCGAACGATATCCTCGTAGCATTGCGTTTGCAGCACTACTGCGTTTGCAGCACGCTTCTTGTTTGTTATGGAGCCGAATGCCTCCACTTCCCAGTTTATCTGCAATGGCAGAGAATAACCCTTGGATGCCTTGCTGTAATCAAAGCTTGATATGGTTCCCTGCGGCGCAAAACTGAGCGAAGGCAGGTAGGCAAGCTTGGCTGCTTTCAGCGAAGCTTCGCTTTGCTCCACAGCAATGCGGGCAGAGGCGAGGTCGGTATTGTTGGCCAGCACCTGCTCGATGAGCTTTTGCAACAGCGGGTCGGTAAAGAACTCTCGCCACGAGAGAGGTGCCTGGGCAGACGCAGCACTCTGGACGCCAATGACGTCAGCAGGGATTTCATTCTTCTGTTCGTACTTCTTATATAAGCCGCAGCTTGTGAGCGTCAGACTCATGGCTGCAACGATGATGATATTCTTTGTCTTCATTTCTTTCATCCTTTCGGTATGACGTTATTACGTTATAGCGAGTTCATGTTTCTTAATCTTTCTTTCCTCCTCCTTGGAACCTCTCATGCAACTTCTGGAACACGATGAAGAAGGCAGGCACCACGAAGAGCAGAGCGATAGTGCCGATGCTCATACCGCCGATGACACCGACGGCAAGGGCTCGGTTGCCGTTGGCTCCTGCACCGCCTTCAATGACGAGGGGTATCATACCGATAATCATCGTGAGCACTGTCATCAAGATGGGACGCAGACGCTCCTGACAGGCAGCGAATGCTGCTTCTGGGATGCTCATGCCTTGGGCACGACGTTCGGAGGCAAACTCGGTAATCAGGATGGCCGTCTTCGCAAGCAAGCCAATCAGCATGATGACACCCGTCTGCAGGTAGATGTTGTTGTCCATACCCGGTATTTGCTGCGAATAGCCTAAGTAGGCGAATGCGAAAGCACCCATCAGACCGAATGGCACGCTGAACAACACAGCCCAAGGTGTGAACCAGGAATTGTAGAGCGAAGCCAGGATGAGATAGATGAGGATGGCGCAGATGACGTAGATAAGGGCTGTGGCATTGGAGCCGGAAGCCTCCTGCAGCTCACGCGACATACCGCTGTACTCGTAGGTGGCGGTGGCAGGCATCTCTTCCCTGAACACCTCTTCGATAGCTCTTTGCGCGTCACCTTCGGTGTAACCGCCACCAGGCGTTACAGAGCATGTGATACTCTGGAACAGGTTGAAGTGCTCAATGTTTGCCGGACCGACAATCTCCTTCAGGCTGACGAATTCGGAGATGGGTGCCATCTTTCCGCCCTTCACCTGCACGAAGATATTGTTGAGTGCCGACGGGTCGAGGCGATACTCTGGCGAGGCAGCGGCCATGATGCGATAGACCTTGCCGAACTGATTGAAGTTGCCAACATAGGCACCGCCACAGAAAGCACCAAGTGTGTTGAGCACGTCAGCTGGTGAAACACCTGCGCGGTCGCACTGGGCAGGATCGACGCCGACCTGATACTTCGGGTAGCGCTCGGAATAAGTGGACATGGCAAAGGCAATCTCCGGACGTTCATTCAGTTTGGCTATGAAGCGTTCGGTCTGGTGAGCAAACTCAGACAGGTTGCCGTCGGTAGGATCCTCAACAACCAAGGTGACGTCGTTGCTGGTGCCATAACCGGGAATCTGAGGCATCTGGAAAGGTATAATCAGTATGTTCTTAATGTCCAGCATACATTCATAGGCGAACATATCCTTGACGATGTCAATCTGATGCACTATGCCCGGACGTTCATCCCAGTTCTTCAGACGTACGACCAATGTGGTGAAGTTGGAACCCTCACCGCCAAACATACCGAAGCCGCAGCAGACGGCGAAGCTCTCCATCTCGGGAATCTTCTTTACCTTCTCCTCCACTTGCTTCAGTATCTCACGTGTCTGCTGTAACGTGGTGCCTTCCGGTGTTCGGATTTCGGCCAGGAACACGCCTTGGTCCTCCTGAGGCACAAGACCCGACGGCAGTTTCTTCATGAAGAACACGAGGAGCAAGGCGGCCACAGCCAGCAAGCCCCACGAAAAGACGGGACGCTTGATGAACTTCCGGACAGCACCGCTGTACTTGTTGTAGACGGCGTTATAGCTCACCTCGTAGGCTTTCTTTGTGTAGTAGTTCAGGTTTTTGCCTTCTTTCTTGCCTTCCGTCACTCTCATCATGATGGCACAGAGGGCAGGGCAAAGCGTCAGGGCCGATACGCACGACAGACCGACGGACGAGGCAATCGTTACGCCGAACTGCGTGAAGAACGTGCCTGATGTGCCTGGCATGAACGTCACGGGGATGAAAACAGCCATGAACACCAGCGTACACGAGACGACAGCTACCGACACCTCGTTCATGGCCTGACGCGTGGCTTCACGGGCATCCGTTATGCCATTCTCCATCTTTGCCATGACAGCCTCGACCACAACGATGGCATCGTCCACCACCGTACCAATAGCCAGCACGAGGGCGAACAGCGTGAGGATGTTGAGCGAGAAGCCTGCCATCTTGACGATGGCGAAGGTGCCCAGCAGCGAGACGATAATTGAAATAGAGGGGATAATCGTGGCCTTGAAGTTCTGCAGGAAGAAGTACACCACAAGCACGACAAGAATGATGGCAATGACGAGTGTCTCCACCACGTTGTGTATGGCAGCGAAGAGGAAGTCGTCGCTCGTCATCATGGTCACAACCTCCAGGCCTGGGGGCATCGTCGGCTTCATGTCATCGAAGGTCTTGTTGATGCGTGCATTCACCTCGGTGGCGTTGGCACCCGGTGCCTGGAACACCATGAAGAGGGCACCTGGTTTGTCCTGGATGTTCGAGGTGTAGTTGTAGCTCATGGCACCTATCTCCACGTCGGCCACGTCGCTCAGGTGCAGCATGTGACCACCGTCGCTTGTGCGCAGCACGATGTCGTTGAACTCCTCAACACTCTTCAGTGTTCCCTTGTACTCCATCGAGTACTGGTAGGAGTTCTTCGACTGCTCGCCCAAAGAACCTGTGGCAGCAACGAAGCTTTGAGTGCCGATGGCGTTGAACACGTCATTTGGCGTCAGGCCGTATTGTGCCATCACGTCGGGCTTCATCCAGATGCGCAGGGCGTATGTGTTGCCGAGGCTCTGTACGTTGCCCACGCCGGTGATACGCATCAGGCGAGGCTTGATGTTGATGTCGACATAGTTCGAGACGAAGTCCTCATCATATTTGCCGTCGGCACTCTTCACGGCGAATATCTGCAGGATGTTGCTCTGCTGCTTCATCACCTGCACGCCCACCTTGTTCACGTCGGCAGGCAGCAAGGCTTGTGCTCTGGTCACGCGGTTCTGCACATTCACAGCTGCCATGTCGGCATCAACGCCTTGCTTGAAATAGACATTGATGCTGACGTAACCTGTCGATGAGGCCTTCGAGGTCATGTAGGTCATGTCCGTCACGCCGTTGATGGCCTCCTCGAGGGGCTGGATGACGGATTTCATCACTGTGTTCTGGTCGGCACCGGTGTAGCTGGTCGAGATGAGGATGGTGGGCGGAGCGATGTCGGGGTACTGCTCGACTGACAGCGTGTTCATCGATATGTAGCCCACCAGCGCTATTACAATCGAGATGGCACAGGCCATCACGTATTTGTCAATGAATATGTTGTTCTTCATGTCTTCTTTTTCGTGGTTACGTTATGACGTCATTACGATATTCCGAAGTTGTCAAGTTCTCTCAGAACAGCACCCTTTGCCCTTCTGTCACGTTGTTGGCTCCGATGGTCACAATCTTGTCGCCTTCGTTCAGGCCGCTCCTTACGATGTAGTCCTTGCCGTTGCCCACATCCTCTGTCTTTACATCGACGGCTGTTGCGGTGCTGTCGGCCTTCACCATATATACCAGCGACTTGTCCTGCATGCGCACTACGGCATTCTGTGGGATTACTATCACGCCCTGTTCTGCGTAAGGCAGCACAACCGTGCCCTGGATGCCCGAGTAGAGGTGGCCGTCGGGGTTGGGGAACGATGCCTTGCAGGCCAGTGAGCCTGTTGCAACGTTCACAACACCTGTCAGGCTGGTGATGCGGCCCTTATGGGGATATTCAGTGCCGTTCTTCATCACGAATGTCACGTCGGGCAGGCTGTTCAGGTACTTGTCCTTGTCAGCACTCGACATGCCCGACTGTACGAGGGCTTCGCTGATGGCCTCCGTCACGGAGAACTCGGCATCCATTGTCGTGTTGCCGCTCAGCATGGTCAGCTGTGTCATGGGCGACACCTGGTCGCCGCTGCGGACAGGTATCTCGCCTATGACGCCTGCCACGGGAGCCGAGATGGTGCAGAAGCCGAGGTTCACCTTCGCACGATTGACCGAGGCGCGGGCCTGAGCCACTGCTGCCTGAGCCTGACGGTAGGCATTGGCAGAGTTATCAAGCATGTAGCGACTTACGATTTGCTTGTCGAAGAGGTTCTTGTTCGACTCATATTCCAGCTTCGCGCTGTTCTCGTTGGCTTGTGCAGCCTCAAGGTTGGCCTGTGCAGCCTCCAGGTCCAGCTGTGCATTGCGTGAGTCGATGACGAAGAGCGTCTGTCCCTTCTTTACCTGCTGACCCTCGCTGACGCAGATCTTCATCAGCTGGCCGTTCACCTGCGGCGTGATGGTCACGTCGGCCTTGCCTTTCATCTTTGCACTGAACTTCACGGGCATCGTGATGTCTTGTTTCTTTACTGTCAGCGTCTCATATGACGATGGAGTTACCTTGGGCATTTCCGGACCGCACGAAGCTGCCAAGATGACAACTCCCAGCATACATGCCACTTTAACAATGTAAGTTTTTTTCATTTTGTATTGGATTATATGTTTTTATGGTTTTTCTGTTGTTTCCGCACGCAAAGGTACACATTTTCCACGAAACGACAAAACGTTGTCATGATTATTTAATCTGTGCCAAATAAGGATTTCAGAATATTGCTGTCCGGGGGAAAGCACCGACGGTGCGAAAGACCACAGACAGCAATAATTTAATTTCCCCAGACACCAATATAACTAATTGTCAAATGCTAATTCGTCGAACTCACATTAATGAGTGAAATTCGCTTTTATTCGTGACGTTTGCAATTTGAAGTGCCATTCTGGTTCATTGACAAAATGAAAGCATTTCGGCAGTTTTGCTTACAGTCGAATTTTTCCTGAACGCGTCAGAATCGCTTCTTTTGCCTCCGACCTTGTTTTTCGACCCCCGAGCGAAAATATGGCCTTAAATCGAAGACGACTTTTCAACTAATTCTGCCTCAGTGTGTTAGAAGAATCTCCACGCGACTGCCATTTTATTCCGATTCGTCATTTTGCTAACTATGGATGGCAAAATAGGCCGTTTTGACCCGAAATTGCACACTTTTTGACATGAAGTTTCCACTGAATTCATACGTGAAGTTTTCGAACGCGACACGTGAACTTTTCAAACGCGACACGTGAACTTTTGAAAGGCCTCACGTCGAGTCAGCAAAATCGACGTGAAAAGTACTCTTTTTCGACACTTTTCAGAGTGTGCAATTTCTGACACTTTGACGGCATTTCATGCCTTTTTGCTTACATTACGTCAAATAATGTAGCATTTGTCGCCTGGCATCACAGAATACTCCATGACGAATTGCGCATTGATATTATTTTTATTGTTGTTCGCTAAAAACAGTAGGGCTGACTGCTTGTTGCCCCTTTGGGCGTTCTTCGCTTCGCTCAGACGCAGGCGGATGCCAAGCCCCCAACAAGGAAGGTTGGTTCCAAATGCCCATGTAATCAAAGAAGCAAAGGCGGCAGCCGCTCCGATGTGAGTGACTGCCGCCCTTTCATTCTTTCATTTCTTCATTCTTTCATTTTTTCAACGTTTTTTTGCCATCCTTGATGACGATGCCCTTGTAGCCATCGCCAACCTTCTGACCGGCCAAGTTGTAAGCCTCTCCTAAATCCTCCCCTAAAGGGAAGGACTTGGCTATGCCTGTTGCTATCACGTCTCGTGTGACCTCATTGTCGGGACCGAAGACAACCCAATCGTTCTTAACCTCTGTGCCGTCGGCATTGTAGATGTAATTGCCGCTTCCAATATAGGCACCGAAAGGATAGCGCAAGGCAATGCCTTCACCTAAGATGAACTCGCCATTGGAATCCAACCAAATGGGTTCATGCTTGCCGAATGCGGCAAACACGCCTCCATCCCTGATCTCGATGTTTGCGCCATCATTGTCCCAAACGGCGCTGTACCCATTTTCGCTCTTCGCTATTACGGTCGTGCCATCTTGTATCCTAAGCGTTGAAACAACCCATGTCTCGATGGGATACTGGCCGGAAATGATATGGAGTGTACCGCCGCCTTCTATGGTAATCATATTTGCGACATCAATCTCAAGAGCAGCAACTGCATTGGGAGCCTTTATCGTGCAGTCGCCCAAGGCTTTGATAGTAAGGCCGTCCTGCCCTGTATCGTGATTATTCAAGCCGTAGCCGGTTGTGTCCCACTCGAGCGTTGCGTTGTCGAGGACGAGTTTCGGCTCGCCTGCCCAGCCGATGTCATCGGGCTTGTCTTCGATGTATGCTGTGCCGCTCTCCAGTCCGGGAATGTCAAAGAAGTTGAGCGACGTCATCTTTTGGCCGTCAATAAAGATGTTGTAGTCCTTCACATCATAGTTCACGACTACATGGAAGGCATTCTTTGTGGCATAGGGCTTGAAGTCGTATTCCACTTTCTGCGGGATTTGATTCAGGTTGTCGGAAACAATCAAGTACTTGTTCTCGATAACAGGACTTGCCGCAACGTCGTCCTTCTTGAAGTTCAGGATACGGCTGGCATCGCTTATGCCGAGGTAAAGAGCCCATGCTTCGCCGCCATTATATGAGACACGTTCGAAGCGGCGGGTCGTCGGTTCCTGTGGCGTGAAGGCATCGGCATCATAGTTTTCCCAGTTCGGCCCATCAGCCACGTCAACACCTCCAATCGATATGAGCCTGTTGTGATGAGCATAGAACTGTTTCAGGCTTTTGCAACCCGTGATGTCGAGGAATGGCAACCGATTGTTAGAGCAATCGAAAGTTTCCAATTGTGGCATGGAGTTATAATTAAGTGTCGTCAGCAGGTTTTGTATACAATTGAGATACTTCAATTGTGGTTGGTCGTATAGCCAGAGCGACGTCAGCTGGTTGCTGTAGCATTCAAGATGTTTCATCTTATTTGCTGCGTTTGTGAAAAGCAACTTTTTCAAGTTGCAATTGTTGACGATAACGGTATCAAGTTCCGCATTCTGCAATAACCTTAGCTCGTCGATTGTATTATTGTTCATGTTCAGGTAATGCAGTTTGGTGTTATTGGAAAAGTCAATCGACGTGACCTTGCTGTCGTTCATGGTGAAGCGTTCAAGTCCGGTCAGAGATTGTAATATAATATATGTATAGTCGTTGCCGCTGCAATCCAAGTCTGCAAGGTTTGTTAGGCCGGCAGCCAAACCAATGTTCCCATTCAGTTTGTTGTATGAGATGTCCAGCTTCCTGAGATTAGTCCAGCGCCACAGATTTTCCAGCGAAGTAAAATTATTATAACTGCAATCCAATTTATAGAGATAGATTTCACCACCGATATCTAAGTTAGAAAGATTATTATGGGAACAATCCACATCTGCCGCATATACTTCATATTTCGAAGTTATTATTAGTTCACTTAATTTGTTATGGCTGCAATTCAATCGCATTATATCAGATTTGCTGGGAACCCGCAGCGAAGACAAATAATTATGTGAACAATCTATTATTCTTTCCCTGAGAGAATGTGGGTCATCAACGAAAACCAAACTCGACAGTTGGTTGTTACTACAATTGAGCTCTTCTAATCCTGTTTGCTTTGAAAGATCTAAAGATGTTAGATTATTGAAGCTACAATACAACTTTTTTAGATATTTAAAGTGCTCAACACCCTTGAGCGTAGAAATCCCTTTATTACCAACAATAATCGTCTTAACTTCCCATATATCATCTTCCGAAAGTGTTTCACCTTCCCAAAAGTGATATGTCTCAGAAAGATATTGCCGGAACGCAGGGTCGGGGAAGTTTGTGGAGTTAAAGACAACATCTGCTTTAACGGACTGTACTCCAAAGAGCATTGCAAGGAGCAAGTTAAGTAGTAAAATCTTTTTCATAACCATATAGTTTTAGATGTTTGTTATTCGATACCGCTTTGATTAGGACAACAAAAAACGTGGACTTCCTTCGTCTACGTTTCCGAGGTATCTGCAAACACCTAACAACCATATCGAGTAAAAGCCCACGTCGAACCGACGTGAGCATCCGAGGCTTTACTCCTGGTTGTTTCTTAAATTTGCAGATTTTCGG
>JAFUGG010000058.1 GCA_017469525.1 Bacteroidaceae bacterium
TCCAGTTCTGCAATCCATGTTGCGCTGGTTGCCACCTTCTCATAGTCGAAGAGGTTCGTGTGGAGCAGTTTGTCGAGTTCCACGTCGCCGTAGTTGCAGTCGATGATCTGCGCCTTCTTCTGTATGCCCCGCACGATTTGGCGTATGCGTTCCAGTTCTTGTGGCTCCACCTCGGCTGCCTTGTTGAGCAGGACGATGTTGCAGAACTCAATCTGCTGAATGACGAGGTTCTCGATGTCCTCCTCGTCGATGTCCTTCTTCGTGAGGCCTGAGCCGCAATTGAACTCGTCCTTCAGGCGCAAGGCATCAACGACGGTGACGATGCAATCGACGTAAGGCACGCCGTTCTTTGTGACTTCCGGAGCCATCTGAGCCATTGAGCATATGGTCTGTGCAATGGGTTCGGGCTCGCAGATACCGCTGGCTTCGATGACGATGTAGTCGAACTTGCGGAGGGCAATGATGTCGTGGAGCTGCTGCACCAGGTCCATTTTGAGCGTGCAGCAGATGCATCCGTTCTGCAGGGCAACCAGGCTGTCGTCCTGCCCCCCCACGATGCCGCCCTTCTGGATGAGGTCTGCGTCGATGTTCACTTCGCCTATGTCGTTCACAATCACAGCGAAGCGGATGCCTCGGCGGTTCGTAAGGATACGGTTCAAGAGTGTTGTCTTGCCGCTGCCCAGGTAGCCCGTGAGCAGCAGCACAGGAATGTTGTAGTTTGTCATATCGTATATATCTTCTGTTTCTATTTGCCTGCAAAGTTACAGCTTTCTGCCGAAAAAGCATCTTCCTCGTGGTATAAAAAAGCTTAAAGAAGGTCACATTGTTCCTATAATAATATAATAATGTAAGTTTTCCCCAGTGAAGCATTGTAAATTGCAAAGAAAATGCTAACTTTGCGCACAATAAGTCAAAATTAAAGAAAATAAGGTATTAGATTATGCGCAAGTATCTACTCATGCTCGCAGCCCTTGCCGCTGCCACATTCATGCAGGCACAGCAGCCCGACTACTTTGTGCCCTACAAACAGATTTCACTCCGTCTGCCCAGCGTACCCCTGCTGGTGAACGACCCCTACTTCTCTTTCTGGTCGCCCTACGACAATCTCTACGACGGCACCACACGCCATTGGGACGATCAGCAGAAAGCCATGGACGGCTTGCTCCGCGTGGATGGACAGGTCTACCGCTTCATGGGAGCAGCCCGCAAAACCAAGCTCATTGGCATCGCACCTATGGGTAACAAGGGAGCCTACTTAGCCAAAGTGCGCTCCAGCCTGACCAGCGCACAGCAAGACACATGGATGAACCTCGACTTCACCGAAACAGGATGGACCAACCAGAGGGGCCCCTGGGGTTCGAGAGGCGAGTATCCTTATATCCAGACCGACTGGGGAGGCGATAACAAAGACATCTATATCCGCCGCCACGTCACCCTTTCTGCAGAAGACCTCAGAGGCGACTTCTGGGTCATCTACTCCCACGATGACAAGTGCGAAGCCTATGTCAACGGCGTGAAGATAGTAGATACGAAGGAAGAATGGCATCAGAACGTCAAGGTTCACCTGACGGGAGCTGCCCGCGCGGCACTCGTGGAGGGAGACAACGTCATTGCTTTCCACGTGCACAACACTACCGGCGGCGCACAGGCTGACATCGGCCTCTACAAGAACATGCTGGGCTCCCATCCCGGATATGATGCCATAGCAGGTGCAGGAATGGCCGACGAAGGTCCATGGGAAGCTAAGGTCAAGACGACAACCACCAGCGGTACGACTTGGACCACGGAAACCTTCGACGACTCCTCATGGGCAACAGAGATGGGAGCCTTCGGTTCGGCTGACGAATATCCCAACGTCAACACCTCATGGACTGCGACAAACAGCGACTACTACATTCGCAGGTACATCACTCTGACTGCCGACGACCTCAAGAAAGACCTGACGCTTATCTATTCGCACGACGATGTATGCCAGGCTTATATCAACGGCCGCCGCATTGTCAACACGGGCAATACATGGGTGCAGAATGTCATCTATCCTCTTACGGAAGCCGACAAGGCCGTCCTCCACGAGGGTCAGAACGTCATTGCCTACCATGTCCACAACACTTCGGGCGGAGCCTTGGCCGACATCGGCCTGTATACAAACACCGTCAGCGAGGCTAAGGCAGTGCAGACGGCATGCGACGTCCTGCCCACCAGCACTTATTATACCTTCACCTGCGGTCCTGTGAACCTCGACCTTGTGTTCACCGCTCCCTTCCTCATGGATGATGTCGACCTCATGTCCACGCCCATCAACTACATCTCATATCAGGTCAGAAGCAACGACGGCGCAGAGCACGACGTGCAGTTCTACTTCGGCACGACGCCAGAGATGACGGTGGACAACAACATGCAGGCAACCACGACGACCATCGAGACTGTGGACGGACGCCAATACATCAAGAGCGGCAGCGTCGACCAGAAGATTCTTGGCAAGGCCGGAGACAATGTCACCATCGACTGGGGCTACCTCTATCTGCCCGCCGTCAACGGCACGCTCTCCGTTGCAGACCAGAGCCTGACCGCCTCCACCTTTGCCTCTACGGGTAAGCTCCCCGACAGCACCATCCCCTTCGGCAGCACCGAGGAGGGAGAAATGCCGCAGCTTTCCTTCGTGCACGACTTCGGAACGGTCAGCCAAGCCAGCAGCTACATGATGTTCGGCTACGACGAAATCTACGACATGCGCTATATGGACGTCAACTACAAAGGCTACTGGGCACGCGACGGCAAGACTATCCATCAGGCCTTCGCTGAGTTCCAGCAGAACTACGACGACATCATGACGCGATGCAAGGCACAGGACCAGATTATCTACGACGACGGACTGGCCAGCGGCAACGCCAAGTACGCCGAACTCCTCTGCGCTTCCTACCGCCATTGCATCGCCGCACACAAAATCTTCCAGGACAACAAGGGCAATCTCCTCTTCTTCTCCAAAGAGAACAACTCCAATGGATGCGTCAACACCGTTGACCTCACCTATCCCTCCGCACCGCTCTTCCTGCTCTACAACACAGACCTGATGAAGGGCATGTGCACCTCCATCCTCGACTACTGCGAGAGCAGTCGCTGGGGATTCGACTTCGCAGCACACGACCTGGGCACCTATCCTCATGCCAACGGACAGGTCTATTCCATCACGAGGCCTAATGCCAGCGGTGGCTTCGAAGGCAATATGCCCATCGAGGAGAGTGCCAACATCGTCATCCTCGCTGCTGCCATCTCCGACGTAGACGGCAACACCGACTGGGCAGACCGCTATTGGAAGACGCTCACCACATGGACCGACTACCTTGCCGAGAACGGAACAGACCCCGAGAACCAGCTTTGCACCGACGACTTCGCCGGCCATCTGGCCCACAACGCCAACCTCGCCGTCAAGGCCATCATGGGCGTGGCAGGCTACGCCAAGCTCTGCTGGATGCGAGGCGACAAAGAGGCCTACGATACCTACATGGCAAAAGCCAAGGAGATGGCCACCAACTGGGTGAAACTCGCCAAGGAAGGCACACACTACAAACTGGCCTATGACCAGAGCGGCAGCTGGAGCCAGAAGTACAACATGGTGTGGGACAAGGCTTGGCAGACAGAACTCTTCTCCACTACACTCGTCAACCAGGAGTACAGCTACTACATGACCAAGCTCGGCACCTACGGCTTGCCCCTCGACAGTCGTCGGCTCTACACCAAGAGCGACTGGGAGATGTGGACAGCAGCCATGGCTCGCACCAACACACTCTTCCAGCGCATCTCCGACCTCGTCTGGAAGTATGTCAACGAGACCCCTTCCCGCGTGCCTCTCTCCGACTGGTACAACACCGACGGCAACGGCAGTTGGGTAGGCTTCCGTGCGCGTAGCGTCATCGGCGGACACTGGATGAAGGTCTATGTCGACAAGAAGCTCAACGGCGACATCGGCACCGGCATCGACGACCTCAAAGACTTCCAAGAGACCAGGAGCCTGAGGGAAGCAAACGACTTCTGGTACACGCTCGACGGTCGCCGCCTCAGCGGAGAGCCCACACAACCAGGAATCTACATCAACAACGGCAGAAAGCTAAGCTCGACGAATGTCAAGGTGATGCGCTGACCCAGCCTCCGTCACCACGCTCAATAGACCGGCAGGGACGCTCATGCACACAGTGCAAGGGCGTCCCTGCTGCCGTTTTGCCCCGCCAGGCCCCTCCCAATGCCACATTCGCCATAGGTCGTTGTTTGCACGTACATGTAGATGCAATTGCATATACATGTAGATGCAATTGCATCTACATGTACGTGCAATCAACCCATGCTGCCACCTCGACTCAAAGAAAGTGCCGATTAACATAATTTAACACGTCTAACACGCTACATATATATAATAATGTGTACCTTTGCACGCGAAATATATTGTCAAACATATAACATATTTATTAAATTTTCTGAAAACTATGGTAAAAAGAATGAAAATGTTTCTGCTGTTGGCACTGGCTGCCGTGGCAGGCGGAGTATTGAACGTTAATGCAGCAGTCTCGCTGACGTATGTGGGTGACTTCAACAACAACAAAAATCTTGTTGACGGTACCAATGCCAAATGGGAAGGCGGTGCTACCGACGATATGTGGTGCATCTTCAAGACATCGCTGCCCATTCAGGCAACGTCCTACATCTTGACAACAGGCAACGACAACGCATCCTATGCAGGCCGTAACTGGAAGAACTGGACAGTCTTTGGCGGCAACTTTACCGACGACGCTGCTGCAAAGGCAGCTACCCGCAGTACGGAAGGCGGATGGGTTGCCTTGGACGACCGCACAGATGATGATGTCCTCGAGGACAAGAACTTCGAGCAATACACATTCACCATGACTAATCCCGACACAGAAAACTACTACACCTACTATCTTGTCAAGGTAACAGCTACAAAGGGTGCCGCGCACATGCAGATGAGTGAGTTCGCATTCCTGAACTACACTGTCGACACATCGGCATACGATGGCGTCATCAGCAGTGCCAAGAGCTTCGACACAAGCAATGCCGATGACGCACTGCAGACCGAGTACGCTGCACTGGTCGGCACGCTTGATAACTTGAAAACTGCCGCCGCAGCCTCCGGAAACTTCGACGACCTGGACGCAGTTCTGGTTAATGTCAACAAGCTTCAGGAATATATCAACGGCTATGCCTCCAGCTCATACATCATCCTCTCAACGGTAGGAGAGACATGGGGCGACGGTGTTGCCGCCAACCTGCTCGACGGAAAGCCTGGCACCAAGTGGGGCGGCAACTTTACCTCCGGCAATATCGTTTGGCGACTGAAGGCAGGCATCGTTCCTCTCTACTATCAGCTGACGGCAGGCGGTGATACAGGTGGCAACACAGGACGCAACTGGAAGTCTTGGGCCATCTATGGCGGCAACTTCTCCAGTGCTCTTGATGCCACGGCAGATGCTTCTTCTTGGGTCGAACTCTATTCCACTGAGGACGGCGACATGACCACCGAGAGCGGCGTGACGCAGGACTTCGACTTTACAACTACAATTACCGACAACTACCAGTACTTCATGGTTAAGGTGAACTCTAATGCCAGCGGTAGTCAAACACAGATGGCAGACCTGAACATCATTGACGGAACAACATTCCAGAACAATAAAGCTGCTGCCTATCAGGAGTTGTTGGACTTCCAAAGCAAGTATGATTACAGCGAGGCTACCGATGCACAGAAGAGCACATTCGACGCTGCCGTGGAAGCCGTTGGTGCTTCTACCTACAAGAACCTGACTGAGAACGTTACTGCAGCCTGGGC
>JAFUGG010000059.1 GCA_017469525.1 Bacteroidaceae bacterium
GCCATCGGCATCTGCATCCTGCTCTTCCCGTCGCTGGTGCTCGGCACGATGAACAGCGTGATGAGTCCGATAGTGCAGGGCGTGAGCACAATGCTCGAAGGGCAGAAGCTGGACCTCGACCAGTTGAGGCAGCAGAAGGACGAGCTGGAGACGGAGATGATGAAGCGCAACCCTGAGACGGCCTACCTGGTGGACGATGCGGCGTTTGACAAGGAACTGGACAATCTCGGCATATCGCCATCGGACCTGGCGACGATGGCGGGGATGTATGCAGAGCGGGGACTGTACAAGCTGCAGAAGATGATACGCGACGGCTTCCGCTACATCCTGGAACTGGTGTTCGAGGCGGTGTCGCTGATGATTGACGTGCTGCGGACGTTCTTCCTCATCGTGCTGTCGATACTCGGGCCGCTGGCGTTCGGAATTGCAGTCTATGACGGATTCCAGAGTACGCTCACGGGGTGGATGTGCCGGTATATACAGGTGTATCTCTGGTTGCCCATCGCCGATCTGTTCAGCTGCATACTGGCGAGAATCCAGCAGTTGAGCATCGAGCACGACATCGTTCAGATGCAGACAGACCCAGGCTTCTCGCTCGACTCGTCGGACGGGGTGTACCTCATCATGATGTTGATAGGCATCATCGGCTACTTCACCGTGCCTACGGTGGCCGGATGGGTGATTCAGGCGGGCGGCATCGGCAACTACAATCGCAACGTGAACAAGTCGCTGACCAAGAGCGGCGGGGCCGTGAAGAGCGGTGCGCTGTGGCTGGCCAAGTAATAGTAATGTGTAACAGAAAACAGTAACGACAAAAGACAGAAACAGAAAATGGAATTCAAGTCATTAAGGAACATCGAATCATCATTCCGGCAGCTTCGGCTGTTCGGGATGATTTTCCTGGCCGCGTGTACGGTGGTCACGGTATGGTCGGTGTGGAGTTCGTACAGCTTCGCGGAGAAGCAGCGGGAGAAAATCTATGTGCTCGACGGCGGCAAGTCGCTGATGCTGGCACTCTCGCAGGACCTCTCGCAGAACCGTCCGGCAGAGGCGAGGGAGCACGTGCGCCGCTTTCACGAACTGTTCTTCACGCTGGCACCGGAGAAGAGTGCCATCGAGAGCAACGTGCAGCGTGCGCTGGTGATGGCCGACAAGAGCGCCTACAACTACTACCGCGACTTCGCGGAACAGGGTTTCTATAACCGCATCATCGCGGGCAACATCAACCAGACGGTGAGGGTGGACAGCGTGGTGTGCGACTTCGACAGCTACCCGTATCAGGTGAGGACGTTCGCAAGGCAGACGATCATCCGTGAGAGTAACGTGACGGAGAGGACGCTGGTGACGGAGTGCCGACTGATGAACTCCAGCCGCTCGGACGACAACCCTAACGGCTTCCAGATACGGAACTTCACGATCATCGAGAACAAGGACATCAGGACGGTGAAGAAATGAAGGACGTGGAATCGGGAATCTCCTTGCTGAAGGAGGTGAGGCAGAATGTGGTGAGGGGCGTCAGGGAAAGGCTTGATGCGCTCTCGCCTGAGCAGAGGCTGCACGTGGTCATCGGGATGTTCGGCATCCTCGTGGTGCTATTCCTCTACTGCATCTGGCAGACGGTGACGGACATTGCCGACAGGAAAGAAAGCATGAACATCGTGATTGAACACATTGACAGTCCCATCATCGTGGATGGGAAACAGGATTATTCACAACTTAAAGAAATGGTAAATGGAAAAGGAAGAAAAGAAGGAACTGGAGCAGTCGCAAGGCGGAGCCTCGGACAGCTCATCCCCGGAGGGGCAGAAGAATGAGAGTCGGAAGCAGGAACCGAAGCCCAGGAAGGAACTGACGGAGGAAGAGAAGTTGAAGCGCAACAAGATGATGGTGCTCGGTGCTGCCGTCATCGGCATGGTGGTCATCGTGCTCTGGCTGTTCAGTTCGCTGGGTGGCGGTAGCGACGATGCCGTGGGCGGAAGCGGTTTCAATACCGAGATGCCTGACGCTGACAAGGGCAGCACTGGCATTGCCGACAAGAGCAAAGCCTACGAGATGGACGGCGTGAAGAAGAACCAGCAGGCACGGCACGACCTGGGAGCCTACTCGGTGAGTGAGACGGATTCCGTCGCGGTGACTGACGACATGAACCTGATGGCAAAGGCTGAACACAAGGATGAAGAGGTGTCGCCAGCCAAGCAGAGGGTGCAGCAGTCGGCGGCGGCGTGTAACGAACTGAGCCAGACGCTCGGCAGTTTCTATCAGCCTTCGGGCGATGCTGCCAATGAGGAACTGAAGAACCGCATAGCGGAACTGGAGCAGAAACTTTCCTCTCAAACCTCGGCTAACAACACAGTAGATGACCAGTTGGCCTTGATGGAAAAGTCCTATCAACTCGCTGCCAAGTATATGCCAGCGGCACAGGGAGGCAACGGTCAGGTTGCCTACGCGGGAGCAGGTGAACAGGGGACTTCGGGCCAGCAGGGAAAGAAGCGCAAGGTATCGCCCGTGCAGCAGGTGGCAAAGACGGTGGTCTCGGCACTGAGCAATCAGGTGTATGACAGTGAGGATGACGATGGCGGTTTTGCCTTCAACTCGTTCAATACTGCGGTAGGTTCGGGTGGCGGCGTAACGCGCAAGAACACCATTTCAGCATCGGTCTATGGCTACCAGACCGTGACAGACGGGCAGACGGTGAGGCTCCGGCTGTTGGAGCCGATGGCGGTGGATGAGCGCATCATCCCGAAGAACTCTATTGTGGCCGGCTCGACGAAGATCCAGGGCGAACGGCTCTGCATCACCATTACCTCGATAGAGAACGGCAGGATGATCATTCCCGTGGAGTTGTCGGTCTATGACACTGACGGACAGGAGGGCATCTTCATTCCCAACTCGATGGAGGTGAGTGCAGCCAAGGAGGTTGCCGCCAACATGGGCGGGTCGATGGGTAGCAGCATCAACATCTCGTCGGATGCGAAGGCGCAACTGGTCTCTGATGTCGGCAAGGGACTGATACAGGGAACGAGCCAGTATGTGGCAAAGAAGATGCGCACGATAAAAGTGCATCTGAAAGCCGGGTATCAGGTGTTGCTCTACCAGAAGGAAAACTAAGTGTATAACCAATTAACAAACAGACAAACGACAATGAAAATAAAGAAAGTATTGATGATGGCTTGCGCCCTGCTGATGGGCGCAAGCGCAGTGAGCGCACAGGAAACGACACTGCCACAGGACGGCGACTTGTTTCAGGGGCTGACGCGCAGTATTACCTACGACCGCATGATTCCGCCACACGGATTGCAGGTGACATTCGACAAGACCGTGCATATTATCTTCCCTGCCTCCGTGACCTACGTGGACTTAGGTTCGGCGAACATCATGGCGGGCAAGGCTGACGGTGCGGAAAATGTTATCCGAGTGAAGGCTACCAAGCGATGGTTCAAGGGCGAGACGAACATGAGCGTCATCACGGAGGACGGCAGTTTCTATGCCTTCAACGTGAAGTACGCCAATGAGCCGGACAAACTGAACATCGAGATGAAGGACTTCATCCATGACGGTTCGACAGTCAATCGCCCCAACAACTCAATGGACATCTATCTGAAGGAACTCGGCTCGGAGAGTCCTGTGCTGGTGCGGTTGGTAATGAAGAGTATCTGGAAGCAGAACGAGCGAATAGTAAAACACATCGGCAGCAAGGGTTTTGGGATTCGTTTCTTGCTGAAGGGCATCTATACGCACAACGGACTGCTGTATTTCCACACGGAGATCAAGAACTCCAGTAATGTGCCGTTCGACGTGGACTACGTGACATGGAAGATAGTAGATAAGAAGGTGGTGAAGCGCACGGCCATTCAGGAGCAGGTGATCCAGCCCCTGCGTACACAGAACTTCGTGCTGAACGTATCGGGTAACTCGTCGGAGCGCACGGTGTGGACGATGGATAAGTTTACGCTGCCCGATGACAAGTGTCTGGTGGTGGAACTGGCAGAGAAGAACGGCGGGCGCAATCAGCAGTTCGTCATTGAGAACTCGGACCTGGTACGTGCAAAACTGATTTCGGAACTAAAAGTGAAGTAGAAGCGGAACAAAAAAGGAACAAAAGATGAAGAAACTATTGATGATTGGAGTGCTTGCCCTGACTATGGGGCAAGCCTCCGCACAGC
>JAFUGG010000008.1 GCA_017469525.1 Bacteroidaceae bacterium
GCCTTCGTCCGCTTCGAGAGCATCGAATGGGGCGTTCGTGCTGCCTTGAAACTCCTGAGAACCTATAGAGACAAATACGCTGCAACAAGTATTAAAGAAATCATAACAAGATGGGCACCAGAGACAGAAAACAACACGGACAACTACATCGCCGCGGTGTGCAGGCTCACGAGCTTTGGCGCAGGCGAAAGGCTCACAGAAAAAGAGTGGCCCGCGCTCATAAAGGCAATGGCCGTCATCGAGAGCCGCCTTTTGATATCCGACGAAACTATTGCTGCGGCGAAAGAATTATTGTAAACATCCAAAGAAAGGAGGAAACTATGAAAAAGAACAACATCGTAGAAGTTATCCTGAAGGTCATCGTGGCCGCCATCACAGCAGCCCTGACCGCCATAACGACTACATCGTGTATCGGCTACGGACCGTTCTAATCCGTGACAAAAATGACACTTGTGACATGTCATTTCCAGGCACATAAAGAGAAGTCCCCCACTCCACAGGAGCGGGGGCTTTCCCTTTTCTTTACTCTCTTTTCTATTTAGAATCGGCCGCCACGTCCGCCGCCTCCTCCCCAGCCGCCTCTGCCGCCAGGACCGCCCTGTCCGCCGCCGCCATTAAAGCCTGCGGCACGGGCTTCCTTGTTGCCCATGAGGTTGAATCGGTAGCTCAGCGTCACCATGACGTAGCTGTGGATGGCGTTCGTCCAGGTGTCGCTGCGGTTCGTGGCACTCAGGTTGCGGCTGATGCTCGAGCGTTCACGCAGGATGTCGTACCATGCCACGCTGACCGTCATATTCTTTTGCTTGAGGAAGTTCTGGCTGAGCTGGGCGTTCCAGATGAGCTCGTTGGTGTTCATGGAAGCGTCGTCGTAGCCGCGACGGCTCTGCTGGGAGATGTCGCTGCTGAACTGCATGTTCCAAGGAGTGTTGATGACGACGTTACCGCCATAGTTGAAGAACCAGGTGTCGCGGTTGCCGTTCTTCTGCATGTCGTTGCGTGCATGCTGGTAGTTCATGCCGCCACCCGCGCCCACCTCCAGAAGGTCGTTGCGATAGTTCAGACGCAGGTTGTTACCGAGGTCGGTGGTGCGGGTGTTGGACTTGCGGAGCAGGTCATTCTCATCCATGTAGCGGAAGAGGCTGTTCATGTCGACCCGGCCGGAGATGAACTGCTTCGCCTGCTCGTCGATGTCGCTGCTGATGTAGCCGACGCTGTTGCTATGGTTGATGTTGAGGCCCACGTTGAGGTTGACGTGCTTCTCCTTATCCAGCGCAGTATTGAATCCCATCCATGTTCGTACGTTCCATGAGCCGCTGATGTTCATGGGCCGGCTGTAGCTGATGCCGGACGAGGTGTCGTAGATAGTGGCGTTGGAGATGGAGCGGCGGTTGATGTTACCCCATCCGCCCAGATACCATCCCATCTGACGGTCGGGAATGTAGTTGTTATAGTCGAGGTTGAAGTTGTCGCTCCACGAACTTTTCAGTCCCGCATTACCCGTGCTGATGTAGAGAGGGTTGCTGTTGTCCATGACCTCGATGAGGTTGGTCATGGAGGGTTGCGACATACGTCCGTTGTATCGGACGCGCAGCTGGCTGGTGTTCGATATCTTCCATCGGACGTTGAGGCGCGGCGCCCAGTTCTGGATGTGGCGCGTGGTGTCGATATGGATGCCTCGCTTGTCGTACTCCATGTCGGTGCGCTGCGGCTGGAAGTTCACGCCGACGTTCCAGTTGAGTTCCTGTCCGTTCTCGTACTTGTTATTGTATCGGAGCATGAAGTTGACGTTCTGGTTGAGTTCTTTGTAGGTGGCATACTGGCTGTTCTCGATGTCTCGCTCGAGCATGGTCAGGTCGATGCCATAGGAGCTGAGCGGTACGCCGCCATAGGTGCCGAGGTCCAACTCACGTGCTGTGATGTCGGAGAGACCCTTTTCGGCCAATGCTTTCTCCAGCTCTTTGTAGACCATCATCTCGCGGTCGCTGTCCTGGAAGCGGTGCTGTATCTGATAGCTGACCTGCGCCACGAGCCCCTTGAGGATGGGTTCGGTATAGCTGATGCGTCCCTGGAAGCTGTAGTTCTTGGAGGGTGAGGCGGTGTTCTGGTAGTCGGCCTTTATCTCGCCCCGTTGGAAGTAGTTAATCATGGAGCGGCTGTACGACTCATTGTCGCTTTCGCTATAGGAGCCTTCGACGTTGAGGGTGATGTTACGGCCTGGGACGACGATGCGGCGATTGACCTGCAGCTCGCCGTTGACGTTGTTGCTGTGGCTTCGTCCTGTATTATAGCGTTCGTTGCCATTGACGCGTATGCCGTCTGGGTCGGTCATCGTCTTGTATTCCTCCACTGGGTCGGTCAGTCCGGCATCGAAGGGGCTCTGGTTGAAGGTGACACTGCGGCTGTCGGACGAGCTGTTGCCGTTGGAGTGACTGAAGTTGGGGCGGAACATGATGTTGGTCATACTGTCGGGGAACCACTCGAGGCGGAAGTTGGCGTTGATGTTCTGTCCCCAGTTCGTGCCGAGGTTCTTGGAGTTGGAGAACTGACTGGTGCCCGATGGCAGAAACATTTCGTTGTTGGTTCTGCTTTCCGAATAGCTGTCGCTGCTACTGTATCGGACGTTGCCGCCCATCTTCAGGAGGCCTGCCGAGTAGTCGGGCTTGCCGTTCTCCCAGGCGAAGGTGACGCCGCCCATGGTGCTTGTGGTGATGCCGCTACCGCCTCCGCCCCAGCGACCGCCGAAGTCGTTCACGTTGTTGCGGCTGCCAATGATGGAGAGGTAGCTGTTGTCCATGAAGCGGTTCACGTTGGCCTTGCCCGAGTAGCGGTCCTCTGTGCCGTAGGAGCCGTCGAAGTTGCCCACCCAGCCATCCTTGACGCCCTTCTTGACGGAGAGGTCGAGCACGGTTTCCTCCTCGCCGTCGTCGATGCCGGTGATGCGCGTGTAGTCACTCTTCTTATCGTAGGACTTGAGCTTCTTGATGAGCTTGGACGGCAGGTTCTTCATCGCCATCTTCGTGTCGTTTTGGAAATACTCCTTGCCGTCCACCATTATCTTGGATACGCTCTTACCGTTTATCTTGATGTTGCCCTCGTCGTCGACCTCTGCT
This sequence comes from Bacteroidaceae bacterium, assembly GCA_017469525.1. Classification (GTDB taxonomy): domain Bacteria; phylum Bacteroidota; class Bacteroidia; order Bacteroidales; family Bacteroidaceae; genus Physcousia. The sequence goes on from JAFUGG010000008.1 coordinate 3,111, forward strand.
CCGGGCAGCTTCTTGACGAGCTCCTCGAGCATGGAGCCTTCGGGCATTCGGAAGGCCTCGGCATTATAGATGAACGTGTCGGCCTTCATCTCCATCTGTGCCAGCTTTGCCGTCACCTCGGCTTCCTTCATCAGCTTGCTGTTCTCCTGGAGGGTGACGTTGCCCAAGTTGACGTTCTTGTTGGCTTTCGTCAGGGCGATGTTGCGGAAGTATGTCTGGAAGCCGATGAAGCTGATGCGCAGGATGTAGTTGCCGGCCTTGACGGCAGGAAGCTTGAACTTGCCCTCGAGGTCGGTGGATACGCCAGCTGCCTGTGCGCTGTCCTTGGGTTGGAGCAATACGACGGAGGCACCGGGCATGGGCTCGCTGAGCGAGCCGTCCATGACGGTGCCGCTCACAGTTACCTTCTGTGCCACAGCTATCGAAGAGCAGAGACTGAGTATAATGATGGAGATGAGATGTTTCACGACTTGATGATTTGACAATTTCTTATTTGACAGGAATGGTCTGTAAAGGTTTACTCGGGGTGTGAAAAAATGACGGCTTTCCCGCTTGGAACCGAGGCAGGAGAGGCTGAGGCTCCGTTCACCCAGGTCCGCTCCACCTGCCATCCGAGCTCGCGTCCCTCCAGGGGGCTCCATCCACAGAGGCTCTCGATGCAGTCTTTCGTCACCTTCCACGACTCATGTCGCACGAGGGTGAGGTCGGCCCAGTAGCCTTCCCGGACGAAGCCACGCTCCTTGATGCCATAGAGGATGGCAGGGTTGTGGCACATCAGCTCGACGAGTCTCTCCATGCTGAGTACGCCTTCATCCACGAGCGTCAGCATGGCTGGCAGGGAGAACTGCACCATCGGCATACCACTCATGGCCCGTAGGCAGCCGCCCTGCTTCTCGCTGAGGAGATGCGGAGCATGGTCGGTGGCGATGGTGCGGATGCGTCCGTCGGTGAGGGCTTTGCGGAGGGCTTCCCTGTCGGCAGAGGTTTTGATGGCAGGATTGCACTTGATGCGGGAGCCAAGCGTCTTGTAGTCGGCATCAGAAAAGAGCAGATGGGGCACGCAAGCCTCGGCTGTTATCCGGTCACTACTCGGTTCGAAGAGCCCCAGTTCCTGTGCCGTGGTAATATGGGCTACATGCAGGCGTGCCCCCTCCTCCCTCGCAAGCTTGACGGCTAAGGCTGTGCTCTGATAGCAGGCCTCGTGGTCGCGAACGATGGGATGGAAGCGCACATCCGGGTCGTCGCCATACTGTTTCTTGACGGCAGTCATATTGGCATTGATGCGGGCTGTGTCCTCGCAATGCGTCACGATAAGGGCGGGCGAATGACGGAATATCTGTCTGAGCACTTCCTCCCTGTCCACGAGCATACCACCTGTGCTGCTGCCCATGAAGAGCTTCACGCCAGGGCAATGCGACGTGTCGAGCTGCTTGATGTCATCCAGATTATCGTTCGTAGCACCGAGGTAGAAGCCGTAGTTCACGTAGCAACGTCCCTCGGCCAAGGCATAGCGCTGCCTCAGCAGTTCGAGCGACGTGGTTTGGGGCATAACATTCGGCATGTCGAGCACAGTTGTCACGCCTCCTCGGAGGGCAGCCCTCGTCTCGCTCTCCATCGTAGCCTTATGGGTGAGCCCGGGGTCGCGCATGTGGACATGACCGTCGATGACTCCTGGCAGCAGGTACATACCCTGGGCATCGACAACTTCCTCGTCGCCTCGGACGGGCAATTCCTTCCCTACCGCCACCTCTGCAATACGTCCGTCCTCGATAAGGACGGAACCCTGACGGCTCACACACTCGTTTACGATGGTTGCTCCCTGTATTATTGTCGCTCTTTTCACCATAATTTAATCCTGTTCTCCGTAGGAGAGGGTTTGCACATACATGTGCAAACTATCCACCCTATTGTCTGCATAAATGTAACATTGTCTGTAGGGCCTGGGAGGCTAATGCGATGCAAAGGTAAGAAATAATTCTCAATTCCCCCTCCACTATACTCATTTTTATTTTGAATTTTGAATTTTATAATTTTGTATTTTAAATTATATGTCGTACCTTTGCACGCAAATTAAGACTTCAAGCACTACCCTACCCGCCTATACATTATATTGATAGATATGAAGCAACAGAAAATCATCATTCTTGACTTCGGTTCGCAGACGACCCAGCTCATAGCTCGCCGCTTGCGCGAGCTCGACACGTTCTGCGAGATTCTGCCCTACAACAAGTTCCCCGTTGGGGACGCAGACGTCATAGGCGTCATCCTGGCAGGCAGTCCGTATAGCGTCTACGACCCCGAGGCCTTCCGCGTGGACCTCGGCCAGTTCCGCGGCCGTATGCCCATCCTTGGCATCTGCTACGGCGCACAGTACATGAGCCATACGCTTGGCGGCAAGGTGGAACCCGCTGGCAGCCGCGAGTACGGCCGCGCTAACCTCACTACGATTGACTTCAGCGACGCGCTCTTCAAGGGCTTCGACGAGAACAGCCAAGTATGGATGAGCCATGGCGACACGATTACGGCTCTGCCCAACGGTTTCCACGCCATCGCCTCGACAGAAAAGGTGAAGTATGCAGCCTATGCTGCCGACAACGAACCCATCTGGGGCGTGCAGTTCCATCCGGAAGTGTTCCATTCACTGCAAGGCACACAGCTCCTCAAGAACTTTGTCGTGGACATCTGCGGCAGCCGTCAGGACTGGTCGCCAGCCAACTTCGTGGAGACCACCATTCGCGAACTGCGCGAGCAGATCGGCCAGGACCGCGTCATCCTCGGCCTCTCGGGAGGTGTGGACAGCAGCGTCTGTGCCGTTCTCCTGAACCGAGCCATAGGCGACCGACTGACGTGCATCTTCGTGGACCACGGTATGCTCCGTAAGAACGAGTTCCAGAACGTCATGAAGGACTACGAATGCCTCGGCCTGAACGTCATCGGCGTAGATGCCAGCCAGCGCTTCTTTAGCGACCTCGACGAGGTGACAGACCCTGAACAGAAACGCAAAATCATTGGCCGAGACTTTGTGGAAGTCTTCAACGAAGAGGCAAAAAAGATTACTGATGCCAAGTGGCTTGGCCAGGGCACCATCTATCCCGACCGCATCGAGAGCCTCAACATCACGGGAAAGGTTATAAAGAGCCACCACAACGTGGGCGGACTGCCCAAAGAGATGAACCTCAAGCTGTGCGAGCCGCTGAAGTGGCTCTTCAAGGATGAGGTGCGACGCGTAGGCCGCCAGCTGGACATTCCCGAGCATCTCATCGGCCGTCACCCCTTCCCCGGTCCCGGACTGGCAGTCAGAATCCTCGGAGCCATCACACCCGAGAAGGTGCGCGTCCTGCAAGAGGCCGACGACATCTACATACAAGCTCTGCGCGACTGGGGACTCTACGACCAGTGCTGGCAGGCAGGCGCCATCCTCCTCTCCGAGGTGCGTAGCGTAGGCGTCATGGGCGACGAGCGAACCTACGAGAACCCCGTTGCACTGCGTGCCGTCACCAGCACCGACGCCATGACTGCCGACTGGGCTCACCTGCCCTACGACTTCCTGGCAAAGGTATCGAACGACATCATTAACAAGGTGAAAGGCGTCAACCGCGTCTGCTACGACATCTCCTCGAAGCCACCATCGACCATAGAATGGGAATAGACACCAAGCCTCAACAACACTAAAACCAACATAACAACATCATTACGACTATGAAAAAACACGTTTCATGGATAACAACAGCGGCCATGGCCATCGTGTGTCCGCTGCTCACCTCTTGCTCCGGCTCGAAGGAAGGGGCAGAAGAAGAAATCCGATACGTCAAGACAGCACTGGCAGAACGCATCAGCGACGCCGCCGAGCTGAGCTATCCCGGCAGGACAAAGAGCTCGGAGGAAGTGAACGTTGCCTTCCGCGTCAGCGGACCCATCCAGCGCATCCTTGTCAAGGAAGGGCAGTACGTCCGCAAGGGACAGCTCATCGCCCAGATGGACCCGCGTGACTACGAGGTGCAACTCGCTGCCACTCAAGCCGAGTACGAACAAATCAAGGCCGACGCCGAGAGGGTGATTGCACTCTATCAGGAAGAAGGCACCACAGCATCGAACTACGACCGCGCTCGCTACGGCTTGCAACAAATCACCGAGAAGCTGGCGCACCACAAGAACCAACTTGCCGACACACATCTCTACGCCCCCATCAACGGCTACGTACAGCACAAGATACACGAGTCGGGCGAGACCGTCAGCGCCGGAATGCCCGTGGTGTCGATGTTCAATGCAGGCGACGTAGAGATAGAAGTGTTCGTGCCAGCCAGCGACTACGCCCGACAGGACGAACTGCTCAGCGCTACATGCTCGTTCGAGGTGACTCCCGGCAAGATTTATCCGCTTGAAATCGTCCGCGTCAGCAAAGAGGCAAACGCCTCACAGCTCTATGCCGCAAGGCTCCGCATCAAGGGTGACTACGACCGGCAAAAGATTACGCCAGGCATGTCGACGATGGTCTACGTCTCCTACCACGCCCCGAACGAGGTGGACGGCGTGACGGTTCCCACCACAGCCATCGACAGGCAGGACGGCAAGTGCTCCGTCTTCGTGCTCGACACGCAGGCAGGCATCGTCAAGCGTCGTGCCGTGGAAGTGGGACGCATCGACCTGGACGGCAACATACAGGTGCTGGAAGGCCTGAAGCCACAGGAGAAAGTGGTGTGCGCAGGCGTCCGCTACCTCACAGACGGCCAGCGGGTGAAAGAGATGGAAAAGACATCGAAAGCAAACGTAGGAGGACTCTTGTAGTATGGAACTTGACTTTTCCCGCTGGGGACTGAGCAATAGCAAGCTCGTCTCCTTCTTCGTAGCCATCCTCGTGGTAGGCGGCATCATCAGCTACGACGTCATGCCCAAGCTGGAGGACCCTGCCATCAAGGTGAAGCAGGCGATGGTGGTCACGACCTATCCCGGCGCATCGGCCCACGAAGTGGAGCTTGAAGTGACCGACAAGATAGAGAAAGCCATCCGCCAGATGCCGGGCATCGACAACGTGCAAAGCCAGTCGATGAACGACTTGAGCCTCATCACCGTAGAACTCGAGACGACCGTCAAGGACGCAGACGTCGAGCAGCATTGGGACATCTTGCGCCGCAAGGTGAGTAACGCTGCATCGTCGCTCCCAAGCACAGCCTCCACACCTATCGTCCGCGATGACTTCGGCGATGTGTACGGCATGTTCTACGCCCTCACAGCCGACGGCCTCACCGACCGAGAGATGTCCGACTACGCCGAACTCATCAAGCGAAACGTGTCGGACATAGACGGTGTGTCGAGAGTTGAGATATATGGCCAGAGGCAGGAATGCATCTACATCGAGATGCGTCAAGACAAGATGGCCAACCTGGGCGTCATGCCCGTCGAAGTCATCCAGACGCTCAACAACCAGAACCGCACAACCTACTCCGGCTACTATGACAACGGCACCCACCGCGTCCGTGTTACTGTCGATGACCGCTTCAAGAAAGTGGAGGACATCGCCAACATGATCATCCAAGGTCACGACGACGAGCAACTGCGCATCAGCGACGTGGCACGCGTCTACAAAGGCTATGCCGACCCAACGCGCAACGAGTTGAAGCGCGACGGACAACGTGCCTTGGGCATCTCCATAGCAGGCGTGGCCGACAAGGACATCATCAAGGTGGGCAAGCAGGTGGAGGAGACAATCGACGAGCTGAGCAAGACCTTGCCCCTGGGCGTGAAGTTCGAAAAGGTGTTCAACCAGCCGGAACGCGTAGAGTCTGCTCTCAACACGTTCCTCGTAAACTTGCTCGAGTCCGTGCTCATCGTCGTGGTTGTCCTCATCTTCACGATGGGTTTCAAGTCGGGACTCATCATCGGCCTCAGCCTCCTCACCATCGTCTTCGGCTCGTTGCTCGTGCTGGGAGGCTTCGATGGCACACTGCAACGCGTGAGCCTCGCCGCATTCATCCTGGCAATGGGTATGCTTGTGGATAATGCCATCGTCATCGTGGACGGCATACTCGTCGATTTGAAGCAAGGACGCTCCCGCATGGAGGCCCTGACCACCATCGGCCGCCGCACGGCAATGCCCTTGCTGGGTGCAACACTCATTGCTATCCTTGCCTTCTGGCCCATATTCCTCAGCCCCGATACGGCAGGCGTCTATGTGCGAGACCTCTTCATCGTCATCGCCGTGTCGCTCATGTTGTCCTGGATTCTTGCCCTCGTCCACGTGCCCATCATGGCAGACCGTATGCTCAAGGCTCCCGAGAAAACCGAAGGCGGCAACGATGACCCATACAAGGGAATGAGCTACACCATCCTCGAGAAGATTATGAACTTCGGACTTCGCTTCCGTTTTATCATGATTGCACTGGCTGTTGGACTCGTCGTGCTGAGCGTCTGGAGCTACAAGTTCCTCAACCAGGCCTTCTTCCCAGACATGGAGTACGACCAACTCTACATGGAGTACAAGCTGCCAGAAGGCACGAACCATACGCAAGTGGCGCAAGACTTGGCAGAGATAAACGAATACCTGAAGTCGCGTAAGGAGGTGACACACATCACAACCTCCATCGGCGGCACGCCAAGTCGCTACAACCTGGTGCGAAGCGTTGCCACTCCATCGCTCTCCTACGGCGAACTCATCATCGACTTCGAGACGCCCAAGGCGTTGGTGGAGAACATCGACGACATCCAAAAGGAGCTGAACAAACGTTATCCCGATGCTTACATCAAGTTGAAACGCTACAATCTGATGTTCAAGAAATATCCCATCGAGATATGCTTCAGCGGCCCCGACCCATCTGTTCTCCACCGGCTTGCAGACTCGGCAATGGCTATCGTGGCAGCATCGGACAAAGTCTATCTGCCTACGTCAGACTGGGAACCGCAGGTGCCTGTGCTTTCCGTCGAGTACGACCAGCCGGCAGCACGTACCACGGGCCTCAGCCGCAGCGACGTGGCCACATCCATCCTGGCCTACACCAGCGGCATACCCATCGCTACCTTCTACGACGGCATCCACAGCGAGGGCATCGTGCTGAAGTGTACCGATGCACAGGGCAACGACTTGGACCGCATCGACAACGTGCCGGTGTTCGGTATGTTGCCTAACTTCAATACGCTGTTCGACCGCTCTACCATACAGAAGCTCGTCTCGGGAGGCGTCGACAAGGACAAAATCATCGAGATGATTACGCAGACGACGCCGCTCAAGCAAGTGGCAAAGGCTGTGGAACTGAAATGGGAGGAGCCCGTTGTGATGCGCTACAACGGACAGCGCCAGCAACGCATACAGTGCTCGCCGCGACCGGGTGTAGGCACCGAAGCTGCCCGTGCCGCAATAGCCAAGCAGATTGAGAAGATAAAGCTGCCCAATGGATACTCACTCTCCTGGCAGGGCGAGAAGATGGCAAGCGACCGCTCCATGAAGTATCTCTTCAACGGTTTCCCACTTGCCATCATCCTCATCATCATGATTCTCATCATGCTCTTCAAGGACTATAAGAAGCCTGCCATCATCTTCTGCTGCATACCGCTCATCTTTGTGGGCGTGATACCTGCTGTGCTTGTCACCGGCAAGCCTTTCGGCTTCGTGGCCATCGTGGGAGTGCTCGGTTTGATAGGCATGATGATTAAGAACGGCATCGTGCTCATGGACGAGATAAACCTGCAGATAAGCGAAGGCGTGGAGCCCAGAGATGCACTCATTGGCAGCTCGAAGAGCCGACTGCGTCCCGTCATGATGGCTTCGCTCACCACCATCCTCGGCATGATACCGCTCATCCCCGATGCCATGTTCGGCAGTCTGGCCGTCACCATCATGGGAGGACTGTTCGTCGGCACACTCATCACCCTCATCTTTATTCCTATACTATATGCCATGTTCTTCAAGATTAAGTAAGATGAAAACCTATATATATAATAATGTATTATGTCTCCTGATGTGCTTTGCCGCCATTCCTTCCGTCAGCATCAGCGCTCAGGAGACGGCACGCAACATCACGCTCACCGAGGCACGCGAGCTTGCCCTCAGCCACAACAAGGACATCGCCAAGTCCCGCCTGACGCTCGAGCAGACCCGATATGATGCCAAGGCCTACAAGACAAACTACCTGCCCCGCATCAACCTCATGGCTGCAGACATGTACTCCACGGGCAAGGGCAACTTCGGCATTGCCGGCGGACACCTGCCCATCTATATGCTCGACCCCACCACCGGCACCTACATCCCGAACATCACGATGGGCAGCGACGGCAGCTATACATTGAACCAATACGCCGACTTCCCTTCCCAGGAGATTGACTACAAGATAGGTAACATCTTCCTTGGCAACGTCTCCCTGACGCAACCCCTCTACATGGGCGGAAAGATTACGGCAGCCTACCGCATGGCAACGTATGGCACAGAGATGGCTGGCGAGAACATCCGCCTCACCGAGAGCCAAGCCATCCTGCGCACCGACGAGGCCTACATGCAGGCCATACGTGCCCGCCAGCTGGCCGACGTGGCTCGTTCGTACAAGCAACTGCTCGACGAACTGATGAAGAACGTGGACAGTGCCGTACGCCACGGCTTGAAGACGCGGAACGACCAGCTGAAGGTCCAGGTGAAGCTCAACGAGGCCGAGCTTGCCATACAGCGAGCCGACAATGCCACGAGGCTGAGCACGATGAACCTCTGCCACGTCCTCGGCCTGCCCCTCAACACTCCCCTCAGGCTCAACGAGTCCTTACCCGACTCCCCCCTCCCTCTTGACAGAGCCGAGGGCATCGCCTCACGCCCCGAGGCTGCCATCCTGCAGGCAAAGACGGATATCGCCACGCAGCAGGTGAAACTCACCCGCAGCGACTTCATGCCGCAGCTGGCCATGTTCGCAGGCTATTCCTACATGAACGGCATCAAAGTGGGAGGCACCAACCTGTTCAACTCCGGCATGGCCTCCGTAGGAGCAACCCTGAAGGTTCCCCTCGTCACATTCGGCGAGCGCACCTACAGGATTCGCTCGGCCAAGGCACGCCAGCAGATAGCACAGACAGAGCAGCAGGACCTCACCGAGCAGATGCAGCTCGAACTGGCACAGGCCGACAATAACTTCGCCGAAGCACAGACCGAACTCCGCATCACCCAACGCAGCCTGGAGCAGGCCGAGGAGAACATGCGGCTCGCACGCCAGCAGTACGACGCCGGCATGGAGCCCCTCTCGCAGCTGCTCGACGCACAAGCTATGTGGCAGCAGGCATCGGCCGACCACGTCAATGCAAAGTGCCAGCTGCAGGTGGCTCACACGAAACTTCTAAAAGCACAAGGCAGTCTGAGATAGCGCCTGCCCGCCCCCACACGACTCACTTCCTTGCCTAAGGAAGCAGGCCGAGTTGTTTGCACATACATGTAGATGCAATTGCATGTACATGTAGATGCAATTGCATCTACATGTATGTGCAAACAAACTATGCTAGAGGATGAGGAAAAGAAATATATTAAATGAGGCGACACAATATAATTCATGGCGCAAGAAAATAGCCTGCAGAAATGTCAACAATCGTTCGAAGTCGTTAAAAATACTAAAAGTATTTGGCCATCTGACCAAATTGTCGTACCTTTGCAGCCGGAAACGTAGAGAACGCACTTACCCCAAAGGGCCGAACTACACGAAACGAAACGCTACGACATGGAAAGAACCCTCGTGCTGCTTAAACCCAGCACGGTGATGAGAGGCCTGATAGGCGAAGTCACCAGCCGTTTTGAGAAGAAAGGACTACGCATCGTCGGTATGAAAATGTTGCAGCTCGATGACGAGATACTCAACGAGCATTATGCCCACCTGGTAGGCAAACCATTCTTCCCCGCACTGAAGGCATCTATGATGCGAACGCCAGTCATCGCCATGTGTCTGGAAGGTACAGACGCCATCGAAGTGGTACGCTTCATCACAGGCTACACCAACGGACGCAAGGCAGAACCCGGCACCATCCGAGGCGACTACTGCATGAGCAACCAGCAGAACATCGTCCACGCCTCCGACTCGCCCACCTCTGCACAAATCGAGCTGAAGCGATTCTTCAAGCCCGAAGAGCTCTTCGACCTGGGAGACCTCAACATGGACCGTCTCTATGCGCTCGACCTGTCCTGATAGCGCAGAGCAACTAACAATGAAAAACAAACCGGTAATGAAAATACTAACCACCCTTTCACTACTCTTCGCAGTCAGCCTTGGCACCCTGGCACAAGACCGGCTCGCCGACATAGCGCCCATCGACCGCAAGATGCGTGCCATCGACAGCATCTCGCTGGTACGCCTTAGCGAGCACGAAGCACTGGCCGACGTACAAGCCCCGGCTGCATCGCTCTACTCCACATGGGAAAATGAATACGCACGCGTGGAACAAAACAACGTCCCCGCAGAATACAAGATAGACCTGAGACAGTTCCACATGCCGTGCGACAGCCGACTCGTCACCAGCCACTACGGCTACCGACCCTCCTTCCGCCGCCAGCACTACGGCACAGACATCAAAGTCTTCGTCGGAGACACCATCCGTGCGGCCTTCCCTGGCAAAGTGCGCGTCGTCAAATACGAACGTAACGGCTACGGAAACTTCGTCGTCATCCGTCACCCCAATGGTCTCGAGACCATCTACGGACACATGAGCCGCCACCTCTGCAAGCCCAACCAAGTCGTCAAGGCTGGCGACGTCATCGGGCTCGGAGGCAATACCGGACGCTCCACAGGCTCCCACCTCCACTTCGAGACACGCTTCCTCGGACAGTTCATCGACCCTGAACGCCTCTTCGACTTCGAAGCTCAGGACGTCAAAGGCGACTTCTACCTCTTCCGCTCCAACGGACGCGGCACTCTGCTGGCTGCCACAGGAAACGAACCTGCGCCCGAGGAGATGATGAGCGAAGAAGTGGCTGATGCCATACAGGCAAAGGAAGCAGAAAGCCAGGCCTTCCAGCAGAAGAAACTCCAACAGATGAAGGCCAAACCTCGCACGCATATCCACAAGGTCAAGTCAGGCGAGACGCTCTCCTCCATCGCACGCAAATGCGGCACAAGCATAGACCGCCTCTGCCGCATAAACAACATAAAGCGCAACGCCATCCTGCGTCCAGGACAAATCCTGCGCTACAGCTAATCCAAAAGACTTAGGATTTTCTCGACACGCTCCTCCAAAGGGAGCGTGCTTTGTATCCAGTGGATGGTAAACCCACGACGTTCCATGCCTCGGAACCATGTCATCTGTCGCTTGGCAAACTGATGGATGCTGGTCTCCAGCTGCTGCACCATCTCGTCATACGAAAGCCTGCCAAGCACATAAAGCGTCAGGTACTTATATTCCAACCCGTAATACAAAAGGTCGTCGGCAGGCACACGCTCCAAAAGCCGACGCACCTCGCCCACCATGTCTTCCTGTTCCAATCTGTGGCGCAAGCGCTCGCTGATGCGCTGGCGACGCAGCTCGCGGTCTATATCGACACCGATAATGAGGCTGTCTATCGAAGGGAACTCCCGCTCCAATGTGCCATGCTCGCGATAGTAAGCCTGTATCTCGATGGCACGGATGGCACGCTTCGTCGTATCAAGGTCCGTCACGTTGTGCAACGTCTTGTACTGTTCCAGAATTTCTTTTAGCTCGGGAAGTGAGAGGTTCTTCAATCTGTCACGCAACTCAGGGTTCTCCGGCACAGCCTCCATCTTGTAACCCTTCAGTACAGACTCTATGTAGAGCCCCGTTCCGCCACAGAGGATGGGCCGACGGTGACGGGAAAGGATATCGTCATAAGCCTTGTGGAAGTCTTGCTGATAGCGGAAGAGGTTGTACTTCTCTCCCGCCTCGCATATATCAATAAGGTGGAAAGGAATCTCCTTTCCACCTACTTTATAGTCGGCCAAGTCCTTGCCTGTGCCTATATCCATGCCTCGGTACACCTGACGGCTGTCGGCACTGATAATCTCTGCATCGCCAAGACGTGCAGCCAGATGTGCTGCAAGCGTCGTCTTGCCAGAGGCGGTAGGTCCAAGGATAGTAATGAGCCTGGCGTTCATATGCCTTCTCGGAGTTTACTACCTCAGCACCTTCTTGCCACCTACGATGTTGATGCCTTTTTGCATCTTCTGGATGCGCTGGCCGGCAAGGTTATAGACATTAAGGTCCTTAGAGTCCTTAAGGTCTTTAAGGTCTTTTATCTCAGTCGGGTCCTCGACGCGGGCCACGACGTGCACCTTCTTCTCCTGAACACCATCGGAGATGATGATGTCGTCCTCTACGTCGCACTCATAGGGGTCGTAGCTGACAGTAAGGGGCTGCTCGGCATATATGTCGAGGCCACCTACGAATTCAGGCACATCGACGGTAATGCCTTGTGGTGTCGTCACCGTTATGAAGCCAGTGCGGGCATTGGCATGAGTAAAGGTGAAGCTTGCAGTGCTCTCCGTTTCGTTCATCACAATCTCGTCCGTGTCGCTTTCGAACTTGACAAGCTCTGTGACCTTCACCTCACGATAGTAGGCTGCACAGTTGCCATAGTAGAAGAACTTGATGAAACGTGTGTCTGGGCGAAGCTGGATATCGCCGCTTGAATAGAGGTTATTGTCCAAGCCGCTGCCTCGATTGTCACGCCATATCTCGGTGAAGTTCTCGCCGTCAGCACTCTCGTAGATGGCGTACTGGCGACTCGAGGCACCATTGGATGAGCCGTACTTGAAGCTCAGCTTGTCGGGTAAGCCCGTAATCTTCATCACATAGAACCTGTTGCTCCAGCTGAATATCTCGCTGTTATTGCCCAGGCGAATGCCTCCGTTGGCATCCCATGCCTGAGTGCCGGAGGTCTCTCCCTTGGCTGCATTATAAAGGTCCTGCGTCAGGTCAAACGGCACATGTCCTGCTGCTACAGCCTGCACCTCGTACTGCTCCTCGCGCGCATTCCATTTCGAACTGCCTGCACAGCTCACCGTGATGATGGCTACTCCGGCCTGACTGCCTACTATCAGCTTGCCGTTCTCCAACTTGGCTACGTCTTCGTTGCTGCTGGAGAAAGAGAAAAGGCTGGTGTCGCCAGATGTCAGGACAAAGGCATTCTCCACGGTCGTGTTGAGGAAGTACCTCGTGGCAGCATTCCAGTTCCAGTCCACGTCAAGCTTGGCCTGGCCGCCTGCTCCGAACTGTATCCTGTATTCCGTAAACGACTCCGGATTGGCTTCTATGTCCTCGCCTTCCACACGGATGGTCAGCAAATCAGTCTCCTCGTCGAAGGATGTCGTAGCGGTTGCTGCTCGTCCCTTGACCGTATAGCTGAGCTTTGCCTCGTCGTAGGCAGAAGGCAGTTCGTAGTCGGTAACGTCTTCCGAGAAGTTCAATGTCTCGCCTTCGTATGACAAGGCTGAGAGGGCATGCCAATAGACCAGTTCCACATCGTCGATGGTCACGCTGTTGCCCGACTTGATGGTGCTGCGGTCATCGAACAGGCCATTGGAGGCAATGACGATGTTCAGCTTCTGGGGTGTAGCGTCGCTCTTGTATTCCAAGGGGAACTCTTGCGTAGTCCAGCTGCTTACTGCCGTGTTGCTATAGTATTCCACAGAAGCAACGAGTTCGGCATCGTCGGTCTTTGTGACGTCACCGCCTGTCAAGTGGTCTTTGCCCAGGATGTTGTGGATGCGGTCAGTCATGTACACCTTTGTGGCACTTCCCCAGCCAAGAATTCCAACAGCAGTGTTAGAGGGGACACTGGCTTGCGTCCATGTACCCTTCCACAGATAGGCGACGACGGACATGTTCTCGTCACCTGCACTGATGTCATGCTTGTAGGTAAGGCGTACGGCATCGGGATGATAGGAGAAAGCCACGCCGCCAAACACGCCGCCATCTGCATTGCGGACACTCATCATCTTGGTCTCGGCTGTTGCCCATGCCGTGCCCAAGGTGATATAGGCTGGAGCTGTATTGTCGCCTATCGAAGCCTTGACGTTGGTGAGTTTGACTGCCTTCCCTGTTCCATCTGCGCCAGGAGTTACCTCCTCTCCTACTATGGGCAGTGCCGTATTGGAGACATTGGAGATGCACCAACCCTCGGGTTGAGTGCTGCGAGGTGATGAAACGGCAGCACCTGACTCCCATGGGTAACAGTCCACCCATTCGTCATCGAACGTCGTATTGGAAAGTTGTTGTGCACTGACCATCTGTGTGGCAAAGGCCGTCAGCAGGAGAGGAAGTATCTTCTTCATGTTCTTGGTTTGCTATTATTCGATTATTATTCTTCGTCGCCCCAGAAGTCCCAGTCAGTATTTTCCTTCGTGAGGACATCCTTGCCGGGGTCGGCGTTGCCGTCCTGAATGCTGACGGCCATCATATTTACTGCTTGCGCTTCGCTGACCTGCAGTGCAGGCATCATATATGTCTTCTTCATCTTACTTGAGAACCTTTTTACCATTGATAATGTTAATGCCTCTCTGCATCCTGCTGATGCGCTGGCCGGCCAGGTTGTAAGCCTCTCCTAAATCCTCCCCTGAAGGGAAGGACTTATAGCTGATGCCAGTTGCATCATCTTCGCCGAAGAAGAATGCCTTGACGCCGGAAGCCGGTGAAGTCGGTGCGGTCAGGTAGCAGCGGTTGGCGCCAATGGTAGGCTGACTGCCTTCGGCCACCTGATAGAAGCCTACCTTATCGTTAAGGTTCTGCAGGACATAGCTGCCCACAGGAGCGGGAGTGTTCTCATAGACACCAGTCAGCAGGCCGACGCTTGGTGTGCCTTCTTCTGCAATGCCGAAGTACTCGACTGCCTCCAGACCACTCTCTGCAAAGAGAACGACCGGCGTGTTGGCAGGAATAATGCTCAACGCATCGTCAAGCGTGAGCAAGCCGTTGGCCTCAGCCCCTACAACCGTATAAGCCTGAACACCGGCAGGAACCTCTACATCAAAGGGAGCACAGAAGGTACCATACTTCGCCTCTGCATTGACAGCCATCGAAGAGCGTGCATAGCCAAGGTGAACTTCGACAGGATAACCTACAAACTCGGCGATGTTAATTGAGATATACACCACAACATGGTCTTCGCCTATGAACTGGCCATTCATGTCGAGAGGCACACTGCCACCACATTGTTCTGTGATAACAGGACCAAGCCACATCTCGACCGTGGGGTCATCGCCTTCTGCGATTTGTATGCCACCTTTGAAGGAGAAGCTGTTGTCCTTTGCAACTTCAATGTTCTTAACGGCAATGTTTCCTACTGGCATTCCGTCAAGCACGAAGTTCTTAAGCACAAAGTTAATGTTACCATTCTCAAGAGTCTCGACTGTAACGTCGGCAACTTGCTTGTCGCTTGTGCTGGTTCCCAACGTCACATACAGATCTTCTGTATATGTCTTGGAGGAAACGACAGCAGGCTCTGGCTCAGGAGCGGAGGTATTGAACTGGATGGTATAAGTATGACAGTTCGTTGCGTCCTCGCTGATGTTTTCGCCCTTGACGGTGATTGTCAGCAGAGCAGTAGATTCGTCGTAACTTGTTTCTGCCGTTGCGCCCTTGCCTTTCTTGGTTAGGCTGAGGAGAGATGAGTCATATTCTGCATCAACGGAAGCTGCGCCATCGGTGAAGGTGACAGTATTGCCGTTGTACTGGGCCGTAGACAGTTCGCTGTAGTAAATCAGCTCCACGTCGTCAATGTAGACAGCGTCGCCACTGGTACCTTTACCAGGCGACGCATTAGTGCCAAAGGTACACAGAATGGCGGCGGGTTCTACGCCGTTGGACTCGTAGCTGTCGTAGTCAAAAGGAATCGTAAGCTCTGTCCAGTCGCACGCTCCGATGCTGGTGTTCTTAGCTACAGCAACTTTGTTGGTGTATGTCTTGTCCTCCGGGTCCTGATAGTAAGAGCCGTCTGTGATGACGGCACTCACCGAGGCATTGGGCGAACCACTCTTTACAGCGAACTTCACCCAGCACTTCAGAGCATCGGGATGTCCCGTGAGCGGCATATAGAACTTATCACCGTTTTTATCGGTAGCCGTGCTCGTCTTGTCCATCTCGGCATGATTGGCGGTATTGGCTGCACTCATGCTACTTGCCTGAAGCTGACCAGTCGTCACCGTTCCATTGTTTGTGACACCAAAGACGCTCCCCGCAGTAATTACTGCGCTATAAGTGCCTGTAGAGCCCGGGCGCTTGTCAGTGCTCTTGGCAAGTGTTCCTTTGGCCCAGCCAGCATAACTTCCCTTTGCGCTCTTGAATCCATGCCAGTGGTCGGGTTCGCCGGACGATGCTGTCCAAGCCTCGAAGTTACTGTTTTGCATCTGGTATTGTGCCTGCGCTCCAAAGGCGAAAGCAGCAATACATAGTGTTAATAATGTCTTTTTCATTTTGTATGTTTATGTTATGTTTAGAGTTTACTGTTGAGCCATCAAGTTGAGGACTGCAACCACGTCGGCTATGTCGACTGCTGTGTCGCCATTGACGTTGCCAGCAGGGTCTTCGGTGCCTGCGGCCATGATGTTGAGGACTGCAACCACGTCGGCTATATCGATGTTGTTGTCGCCATTGACGTCGCCCCTCTTAGTGCCAAGCTGGACATTGATTACCTGTCCGAGTCCGGTGTCGCTCATGTCGATGTCGATGGTGACATAGAGCTTCTCGTCGTTCATCTGGCCGGTGAGTTTGATGGGGATTGCACCGTACTCCTCGCAGAGCAGCGGACCGTACCACATCTCGACGCCTTCCTGGTCGCCTTCCTCGATGATGATGTTGCCTTCGTAGCTGAAGTGGTCCAGACCATCCTCGCCCTTTGTCACGGTAAGGTTCTTGACGACGATATTGCCAATGGGCATGCTCTCCTCGCCCATCGTGAGCACGAAGTTCTTCAGCTCGAAGTCGATGGTCTCGTCGTCGTTCGTATAGACGGTGACATCGGTGTCCTGAGGATCTGACTTCACA
>JAFUGG010000009.1 GCA_017469525.1 Bacteroidaceae bacterium
TTAACAAACTTTTTGTACCTTTGCAGCACACTGCCAAAGTGGTATACTTTTAGATTATTATCTGGTATACTTTTACGTTATCATTTACATCCCTGCATCAAGTGGACGGTGACACCAGGTAAAGAGACATTCTTGGTGTATGTATATGTTAGAAATATATCGCCGTCAGCAGTAGGCTTCAGTTCGTAGGCTGAACGATGGCTTATGACCGCATGTGGATATAATTGTCCCAACACATAAAACAGATTTCTCTTTATAATAGTCTCTGGAGCTTCATCCATATTAGTCGTGTAAACCTTTGGGGCAATCTTTCGGAGAGTGCCTTCTTTT
The DNA here is from genome assembly GCA_017469525.1 of Bacteroidaceae bacterium. Taxonomy (GTDB): domain Bacteria; phylum Bacteroidota; class Bacteroidia; order Bacteroidales; family Bacteroidaceae; genus Physcousia. Next base: position 331 of record JAFUGG010000009.1, read on the forward strand.
AACATTGCAGCCTTGTGTGTCAGCTCTGTTTTATCCGAAGTCGCCATTACAATTTCCTGCACATTCTGGAGCGAAGTATTCTTTGCCATTTTTTTCGATTAACTTATAAATTTGGTGCAAAGATACGATTTTTTTTCGAATAAGAAGTATAAAATCTGGAGTTTTTGTCGATTAAGGGTTGTTCCATAGCCATTTTGTCTGTGATTTAGACATGTGTTTATTATATCACTTATGTCTTGAAAGCAAACAATGCTCTAACTGATCCTGTCAGAAACTTTTCCAAGTTGATTACACCTTATTATATTATATTGTGTAACACATGTAACACTATTCGTTCTGTCAAAAATCATGTGGAGATATATTGCAATCTGCGTTGAATATGTTAAAAATAGGTGTTTTTCAACCATCGTTAGAGTTTTTTAAGTCACTTCTTTTGGCAGTTTGTTCGTTTTTATATAATTTTGCACCCACGTAAGAAGACTACTGCGGTGGTCAAGTCGTGGTCAACGCGACTAACAGGAAAGTGTTACATTTTGTGTTACAGAAAGACATTGGCTGATTGCCAACTACCTGAGAATAAAGGCGGTTTGAATAGAGGTTCACAATCCTCTCCTTCCGCTTGAAAAGCGTAAATGGTTGATTATTAGCCAGTTAAGGAATCTTCAAATGGATTCAAAGTGACAAAAGTGTTACACTGACAGCTGACAGAGAAGATACAGACTGATAATCAACGCATTAGAGAGCGGGTTCACAAGCCTCTCTCTCCGCTAAGGAAGGCAACCTTTTGAGAGGTTGCCTTCTTGCTTTTATAGCTGCTTTGCCAGCTTTTATGAGTGCTTTGCCAGGTTGAAGTCGATGATGGCGGAGGCTTCTTGGCCGAGGGAGAGGGAGATGATGGTGCCTGTCTCGGTCGGGAAGAGGGTGGGGGTGAGCTGGTCGCCGAGCTTGGCTGCCACTCGGTATTCTACCCGGAGGCCTTTCACTTCGCTTCCTTCGGGCAGCAGCTCCATTGCCATGCGGACGTAGTTGGCATTGTTCATGTGGCGATTATAATCAATGTCGGCACGCAAAACCTTGACGGGTTCAAGAACCTTGCCACCTTCATGGGGCAGGATGATGCGTCGGTCGCCGTAGTTCATGTCGAGCTGAGGCTCAAGGGTCATGGAGGCGATGGTGGCGTCGTCCACACGTTTCAGCTTGCCGGTCGCTTTGTCCACGAAGGCTCCCATGCTCCAGGTCTTGTAGCAAGGCTTGCCTTCGGCATCGTAGATGAAGGTGTTGCGGAAGCCGAACATCGGTTTCATGCCGTAGACGGAGGACGTGACGGTGAGTTCTTCCTTGTAGCGTGGCACGCGGACGACCTCTACTTGTCGGGAGGCGAGCAGTTGTGCCATGTTCTGACTGGCGAAGTACTCCCTGACGCCAGGTTCGCTGTCTATCCACATCTCCGAGCAGTCTTGCATCATCTGAAGGGCGGAGTAGAGCTTGAGCCGCCCGTCGCTGTCGCAGGTGCTGGTGGTTACTTTGTATGTTAAGGTATACATATATACAATGTAGTTGTCAGTGTTTCTTTTGGTAGAAGATGCCGCAGAGGAGGGTGAGATACTCGGGGATGAGGTCGCCTTTGCTCCACTTTATGTCGAGGCCGAGCAGTTCTTTTGCTGTCATGCTCATGTCGAAGCCAAAGGCCTCGAGGGAAGGGCGCACCTTGTCGGGATGCTTGCAGGGCTTGCCTTCGGTCCTTGCGCAAGGTTTTCCTTCGCAGTAGGGACACGAGCCGACAAAGCCGCAACAGTAGCCGTCGAGTTGTTTCTCTGTCTCCAGAAGCTCCTTGTTGAGGCTGACGATTACTGGTTCCATCAGTTCGCCGGCAAGTGAGAGGGGCAGCCGCTTGTCGTGGGGCGTAATCTTCACGCCTATGATGCGGACGCGTTCATAGTTCTCGATGATGGCAAGCGGATTATAGTCGAAGGGCGGACATCCGTAGCGGCGACCGTAGTTTCCGCATTGCTGGCAGAAGGTCAGGAAGTAGTCCGCCTTGCGGAAACGTTCGATGTAGGTCTTCGTGTCGATGTCTGCAGTGAAGCGTTCGGTAGTGATGTCGAGCATTCCCTCCATTCTCTCCACGGCCTCGGCAATGTCCTGTGCGAAGCGACCATGCTCGCGCAGGAAGTCTTGCCGCCCTGCTGAGAGGAGGTCGTAGAGTTCCGGGTTCATGTCGTCGGCATAGGAGGCGATGGCACACTCAATGTCGTCCCTCTGCCATTCGAGTTGGGAGTGGACGTAGACGTTGCGCTTCTGGTGGAGGAAGCTGTATGCGGTCTCGATGGCGTCGCGTGTTATCATGCGTCGAAGCCTGTAGGGCGGAACTGCCGTTGCTGCTCGCTCCAGACGAATCCCTCGCCGAGCAGGTATTCCTTCACTTCTTCGGGCTCTCGGCCGAAGGCATAGCAGAGCGACTCCAGCGTGTCGTATTCGTCGTCTCGCAGGAGCATATTGACGGTGGAGACCAGTATGGCGGGGTCACTTGGCAGATGGTCCATCGTCTTCTTTCTTCTGATTGGGGTCGGGAAAGTGTTTGTCGCCGTTACTGACTTCTTCTTCCCAGGGCTTGAGAGTCTTTGCCTCGCCTGTCTGGTCGTCTTTCCTTACCCAGTAGCTTCCTATTCCCATAATATTCTTATTTCCGTACGCAAAGGTAGGGAAAAATACGTATTCAGTCAAGCCGAATAGGGTAAAAGTGAAGAAAAAAGCATGGGGGATGCGTTTTTTTATGTAAAAAGTGTTGCAGATTTGTAAATAAGTTGTAATTTTGCAAGTGATTGTTTAACCCTAATTACTAATTTAAACATTTTTATTATGAAAGCAATCAAGTTTCTTATTGCCGCAATGGCAGTGTCATTTGCAATGAGTGCAAATGCAAAAGTCTTTGACGAGAACTACTTTGCAGTTAACCTGAATGTAGGTTCCTATGCTCCCAGCACTGCCGGCTTCGGCCTGGGTGTCGGCTTCCAGACAGAGCTTCTCACCACCAATTGGGTGACGCTGAACTGGGACGTACTGCATTTCCAGTGGAGCGCTCCCTTTAACTCACCCGGTGATTTCGACGACCTGAGCTTCAAGACTGGTCTGCGTGCTTTCAGCCCCACTTTTGCCAACGACCACCTGCGTGCATACACGAACCTGGACATGGGCTATGTGCTGGGTTTGGCCAACTTTGATGGAGTGACCACAAGCCATTTCTTCGGTCTGACCTATGGCATTGGCCTGCAGCTGAACAAGAAATGGTCGCTGGGCTACTCGCTGGAGTTCGTCAAGAACGGTGATGTTAAGGGCAAGAGCCACTACGCATCTTTGGCTTATACCTTCTAAGCAGAGCAGTTTGATAAAATAACACATCGGGGATTGTCCTATGGGCAGTTCCCGATTTTCGTATAAATAAGGCATAATTTTATCAGGAAAAATCTTTACAAGATTTTGTGTTTTCGGCTCGTCGTCCAACGTCGAATTGGTCGACGCATACGGGGGCGTTGGTCAAAGAAGGCAGTCGATTTTGCAAAAGAATACTAATGCGTTGACTCAAGACCTATGCTTCGTTGGGCGACAAAACAGGCCGATTTTGTTACCTTAATAGGAAGTATTTGTTCTATTTCCGTACTTCTCAAAATTGATTGAAATTATAACTCGCTGAAACATGTGTAGTTGCAAAAATGCAAAAAACGGAGCCTCGGGTGCCCTCGGGCTGTTCGGAGGCCGTTTTTTGCATCCGGATGAGTAAATATTTGAGAAAATCTTTACAAAATAGGGGATTTACAGACACAGAAGAAGTGAGGTTCTCCCACTGCCGAGGCAGAGGAAGGCGAAGTCGCGAAATCAGGATAATGCATCAAGTAAAGAGCCGAGAATTTGCAAATATAAGATTTTTATCTTATCTTTGCACGCGGAAACAAAGAGACAAAGCACAATTATGAGCAACCAACGCTATATGATGCGCGGTGTGAGCGCCGCTAAGGAGGACGTCCACAACGCTATCAAAAACATCGACAAGGGCATCTTCCCGCAGGCTTTCTGCAAGATAATCCCCGACATTCTGGGTGGCGATCCGGACTATTGCAACATTATGCACGCCGACGGAGCCGGCACGAAGTCCAGCCTCGCCTATATGTATTGGAAAGAGACGGGCGATTTGAGTGTCTGGAAAGGCATTGCCCAGGACGCGCTCATCATGAATACCGACGACCTGCTCTGCGTGGGCGCCGTCGATAACATACTGGTTTCCTCCACGATAGGGCGCAACAAGATGCTCATCCCGGGCGAGGTCATCTCCGCCATCATCAACGGAACCGACGAACTGATGCAGGAACTTCGCGACATGGGAATAGGCATCTACGGCACAGGCGGCGAGACGGCCGACGTGGGAGACCTCGTCAGGACCATCATCGTGGACTCGACCGTCACCTGTCGCATGAAGCGAAGTGACGTCATCAACAACGCCAACATCCGTCCCGGCGACGTCATCGTGGGCCTTTCCTCCTCAGGGCAAGCCACTTACGAGAAGGAATACAACGGCGGCATGGGCTCGAACGGCCTCACCTCCGCCCGTCATGATGTCTTTGCCAAGTACCTTGCTGAGAAGTACCCCGAGAGCTACGACCACGCCGTCCCCGAGGAGTTGGTGTATAGCGGCAAGTATATGTTGACGGACAGCGTTGAAGGAAGCCCTCTCCCGGCTGGCAAGCTCGTACTTTCGCCAACGAGGACATATGCTCCAGTTGTCAGGAAGATGCTCGACGAGATGCGTCCTGCGATACACGGCATGGTGCATTGCACAGGCGGGGCGCAGACGAAAATCCTCCATTTCATCGGCGAAAACTGCCGCGTCATAAAGGACAACATGTTTCCCGTCCCGCCGCTCTTCCGCATCATACAGGAGCAGAGCCAGACCGATTGGGCAGAGATGTATAAGGTCTTCAACATGGGCCATCGCCTCGAGGTCTATGTCGCTCCCCAGGACGCAGAACGCGTCATCGCCATCAGCAAAAGCTTCAACATCGATGCACAAATCGTCGGTCGCATAGAAGAAGGCCAGAAGAGCCTCACCATCAGAAGCGAGTTCGGCGAGTTCAACTACTGAAAATATTCGTCATGAAAGACTTCAAGATAACCAACTACACGACGATGGACTGGCTCAAGCAGATGGGCAGTATGCTTTGCTTTATCCACTTGGTGCAATTGGCCATTCGTGAATTCGTGGAAAGCGACTGGTTTCACGGTTTGATGACCAGCCTCGGCGCCCTCGGATGGCTGCTGATCTATCTTCGCATCAACAGGGAAATACACAGAAAGAACCCTCAGGAAGAGGTCCTGAATAAAGAATAAGAACAATGGAAATGATGGAATATATCCTTTTGGCAGCACTGCTCGTCGTCATGGTCTTCGCCTGGCGTCAGTTCTACCTTACCCACAAGAAAAAGAACCACAAGCATGGCAGAAAGTAACACTTTGCTCGACAAACTCGACGGGCTCGTGAGCCGCTTCGAAGAGGTCAGCACCCTCATCACAGACCCTGCGGTCATTGCCGACCAGAAGCGCTATGTCAAGCTCACAAAGGAATACAAGGACCTCGGCAAGATAGTTGAGGCCCGAAAGGAATACATCGGCTGTCTGCAAAACGTGGCAGACGCCAAGGAGATGCTCGCCCTTGAGGACGATGCAGAGACGAAGGAGATGCTTCGCGAAGAACTTGCCCAGAGCGAGAAACGCATCCCTGAGCTGGAGGAGGAAATCAAGCTTCTGCTCGTCCCCGCAGACCCCGAGGATGACAAGAACATCGTGCTGGAGATACGCGGAGGCACAGGCGGTGACGAGGCTGCCCTCTTTGCCGGCGACCTCTTCCGCATGTATTCCAAGTTCTTCGAGCAGAAGGGATGGAAGATGGCAGTCAGCAGCTTCAGCGAAGGAGCCGTGGGTGGTTACAAGGAAATCGTCTGTTCGGTGACTGGCGAAGGCGTCTACGGCATCATGAAATATGAGAGTGGCGTGCATCGCGTCCAGCGTGTCCCAGTCACCGAGACACAGGGCCGCGTCCATACCTCCGCAGCGACTGTGGCCGTGCTGCCAGAGGCTGAGGAGTTCGACGTTGAGATTAACGAAGGAGCCATCAAGTGGGACACGTTCCGCTCAAGCGGTGCCGGTGGTCAGAACGTTAACAAAGTGGAGTCCGGCGTCCGTGCCCGTTACATCTGGCGAAACCCTTTCACGAACCAGGACGAAGAGATTCTCGTGGAATGTACCGAGACGCGCGACCAGCCGAAGAACAAGGAACGAGCCCTTGCCCGCCTTCGCACGTTCATCTACGACAAGGAACATCAGAAGTACCTGGACGACATCGCGAGCCGACGCAAAACAATGGTTTCCACCGGAGACCGTTCTGCAAAGATTCGCACATACAACTATCCGCAGGGACGCATCACAGACCATCGCATCGGATACACTATCTACAACCTGCCCTCCTTCATGGATGGCAACATCCAGGACTGCATCGACCATCTCATCGTGGCTGAGAATGCCGAGCGACTCAAAGAATCGGAACTGTAAAGAATAAACACTATAAGAGACATGGGACTGTGGAATGACATCAAACAAGAATGGACGTGGGAAGGTTTCAAGGCCTCCATGCGCGAGGATTGGGACAACCTGCTGGGAATTTTCCTGGCAGACATACTCACGAAGCCTATGATGAAATGGATGGGAATGGAAGACAGCGGCTGGCGATTCTTCCTGATCTACACGCTGATTGTCATCGTCTTCTGCATCGTGATAGGAATTGCTAAAGGAATAATGAAAAGATACCACAGATGAACAGACAAGAACTCGTAGATAACATACGAAGGAAGCAGAGCTTCCTGTGCGTCGGTCTTGACACCGACCTCCAGAAGGTCCCCGGGCATCTGCTCACAGAGGAGGACCCCATCTTCGCTTTCAACAAAGCCATCATCGACGCCACCGCGCCCTATTGCGTCGCATATAAACCGAACCTGGCCTTCTATGAAGCGGCCGGCGTGAAAGGCTTGATGGCTTTCGAGAAAACAGTGAAGTACCTGAAGCAGCACTACCCTGACCAGTTCATCATAGCCGACGCCAAGCGAGGCGACATAGGCAACACGAGCAAGATGTACGCCCGAACGTTCTTCGGAGAGTACGACGTGGACGCCCTCACCGTGGCTCCCTACATGGGAGAGGACAGCGTGACGCCGTTCATACAAGGTTATGACGGCCATTGGGTCATTCTGCTTGCCTTGACGAGCAACAAGGGGTCGCTCGACTTCCAGTTGATGGAGGACAAGAATGGCGAGCGATTGTTCGAGAAGGTGATACGTAAGAGTCGCGAATGGGGCAATGATGAGAACCTGATGTACGTGGTTGGAGCCACGAGAGGGGAATTGTTCCAGGACATCCGACGCGTGGCACCGAAGGCTTTCCTGCTCGTTCCGGGCATTGGCGCACAAGGCGGCAGCCTTGAAGAAGTATGTCGTCACGGCATGACGGAGGACATCGGATTGCTGGTCAACAGCAGTCGCGCCATCATCTACGCCGACAATACCGAGAACTTTGCACAGGTGGCAGGCGAGAAAGCAAAAGAAGTGGCCGAGCAGATGGCCGCACTCTTAAAATAAAATAGATATGGAATTCAGCGCACAAATGATAGCCGGACTGATAGGCGGCACTGTGGTTGGCGACCCCGAAGCCAAGGTGAGCAACTTCGCTCGCATCGAGGAGGGACGCCCCGGCTGCATCAGTTTCCTTTACAACGACAAGTACCTCCAACACCTCTACGACACAGAGAGCAGCATCGTCCTGATTAGCGAGAATATCGAAGTTAAGCAGGATGTCAAGGCAACCCTCATCAAGGTGGCCGACGCCCGACAGGCCGTGGCAAAGCTCTTGCAGATATACGAGAGCATGAAGCCCAAGAGAGAAGGCATCAGCGAACTGGCCTTCATCGACCCCAGCGCAAAGATAGGTGAGCGGTGCTACATCGGGCCGTTCGTCGCCATTGGCGAGGGTGTGGAGATTGGCGAGGGTTGCATCCTGCATCCGCACGTCACGATAGGCCGCGGGGCCAAGGTCGGGGCCGATACCGAAATATACAGCAACGCCGTCATCTACCACGACTGCCAGGTCGGGAAGCGTTGCATCCTCCATGCCGGCTGTGTCATCGGTGCCGACGGCTTCGGTTTCCAGCCTACCGAGACAGGCTACGAGAAGATTCCCCAAATAGGCATCGCCATCATAGAGGACGACGTGGAGATTGGCGCCAACAGCTGCGTGGACCGTGCCATGATGGGAGCCACCATCGTTCATAGTGGCGTGAAGATTGACAACCTGGTGCAGATAGGTCACAACGACGAGATAGGCAGCCACACGGTTATGTCGGCACAAGTCGGCATAGCAGGCAGCACGAAGGTAGGCGAGTGGTGTATGTTTGGCGGACAGGTGGGCATTGCCGACCATGCCGTGATAGCCAACCGCGTGATGGCCGGTGCTCAGGCAGGCATCCCCAACAGCGTCAGGAAGGAAGGGGCTGCCATTCAGGGCGCACCTGCCATTGATGCCCGCAACTTCTGGAAGAGCAGCGCCATCTTCAAGGCACTCCCCGACATGTGGGCCGACATGAATCAAATGAAGAAGGAAATCAGGTTGCTTAAGGAGCAACTCGCAGACAAGCAGTAACCCTTAAGTCCCATAAGAATAAGGAACATGTTAAAGCAGAATACAATCAAAGACAGTTTCTCGCTCAGCGGTAAAGGCCTTCATACCGGCCTCAAGTTGACGGTTAGTTTCCTGCCTGCGCCAGAAGGTCATGGCTACAAGATACAGCGAGTGGATATGCCTGGCCAGCCCATTATGGATGCTGTGGCAGAGAATGTCGTCGATACGCAAAGAGGCACTGTCCTGGGCAAGGGTGAGATGCGATGCAGCACAGTGGAGCATGCCCTGGCTGCCCTTTATGCCTTGGGCATTGACAATGTTATGATGCAGGTCGATGGCCCAGAGTTCCCAATCCTTGACGGCAGTGCAGAGCCTTTCGTCCGGGAGATTCAACGCGTCGGTATTGTGGAGCAGGATGCACCGAAGGACTATTACTACATCACCAAGAAGATGGAGTTCCGTGATGATAAGACAGGAGCCTGCATTACATTGCTTCCTGATGATGACTTCTCCATAACCAGCATGATAGCCTTCGATGGCAAGGTGCTCAGTAGTCAGTTCGCTACGCTTGACAGCATGGATAAGTTTGTCACAGAAGTTGCAGCAGCACGCACCTTCGTCTTCGTCCGTGAGATTGAGCAACTGCTCTTGGCAGGTCTCATTAAAGGTGGCGACCTTGACAATGCCATTGTTATCTATGAGCAACAGACGACACAGGAGAACCTCGACAAACTCTGCAAGCTGACAGGTGCAGAGCATCACGATGCCAACGACCTTGGTTACATCCAGCATAAGCCTCTCGTATGGGACAATGAACCGGCACGCCATAAACTGCTCGACATCATAGGCGACATGGCACTCATAGGCAAGCCCATCAAGGGACGCATCATTGCCACTCGTCCAGGGCACACTATTAATAATATGTTCGCGCGTATGATGCGTAAGGAGATACGCAAGCATGACGTTCAGGCTCCAAAGTATGACCCCAACCAGACGCCTCTGATGGATGTGAACCAGATAAAGCGGCTGTTGCCTCACCGCTATCCGATGCTCTTGGTCGATAAAGTCATTGACATAAAAGAGAACTACATTGTAGCTGTCAAGAATGTAACGAACGACGAGCCGTTCTTCCAAGGGCATTTCCCCGACGAACCTGTCATGCCTGGCGTACTGTTGATAGAGGCCCTGTCACAGACGGGAGGCTTGTTTGTCCTGCATGACAAGCAACCCAATACTTATAGTACCTACATCCTGCGGATAGACGATGTCAAGTTCCGTCAGAAAGTTTCCCCTGGTGATACCTTGGTGTTCCGAGTTGAGACAGTAGCACCTCTTCGCCACAACATAGGCACGATGCAAGGCTATGCTTTCATCGGAGAGAACTGTGTGGCAGAGGCAACCTTCACGGCTCAAGTAATTAATAACAAGAGCCTCTCCTAAATCCTCCCCTGAAGGGAAGGACTTAATAATGTAAAATGGTAAACGATTAAATAGTAAATGCAACAATGATCAGTCCTTTAGCGTACATTCACCCAGAAGCTGTAATCGGCGAGAACTGCGAGATAGGTCCGTTCTGCTATATTGATAAAGGTGTCGTAATAGGCGACAACAACACGTTGATGAATAGTGTGACGGTGCTCTATGGCGCCCGCATCGGCAATGGGAATATATTCTTCCCCGGTGCAGTCATCAGTGCCATTCCGCAAGACCTCAAGTTCCGAGGCGAGGAGAGTACGGCAGAGATTGGTAACAACAACAAGATACGTGAGAATGTAACCATCAACCGAGGCACGGCAGCCAAGGGGCGAACCATCGTAGGTGACGGCAATCTTCTCATGGAAGGCGTACATGTTGCCCACGATGCCCATGTCGGGAATGATTGTATCATAGGCAACGGCACGAAGTTGGCAGGCGAGATAGTCATCGACGACCATGCCATACTGAGTGCCAATGTGCTGATGCACCAGTTCTGCCGTGTGGGAAGCTATACGATGGTAGGCGGCGGAACACGTTTCTCTCAGAATGTCCTGCCTTTCAGCCTTGTGGCCCGAGAGCCTGCAGCATTCTGCGGACTGAATAATATTGGACTTCGTCGCAGAGGGTTCGACCGCGACCTTATCAACAACATACACATGGCTTACCAAATCATCTTGCAGGGAACAGGCAAGTTGAACGAACTCCTGGCTCGTGTAGAGCAGGAGATTCCCATGAGCCCTGAGATAGAATATATCCTCGACTTCATCCGAAACAGTGACCGAGGCTTCATCAGGTAAAAGTTTAAAAGTTCAAAAATTAAAAAGTTTAAACGTTTTTTCATCTTTTCAACCTTTCACCTTTTTACTTTTCATCATGACACTCAAGCTTACATTATTCAGCCAAGAGAAGGAAGACTTCGTAAGAGAGATATTAATCGACAGTGATGCCAAGTTCTCGGAGTTGCACCGACTCATATTGACAGACTGCCAATACGGAGAACACCAAAGGCAGTGTTTCCTTATCTGCGATGAGGACTGGCGCGTCAAGCAGCGCATCTCTCTCCACGACAGCGAGGAGATGAGCTACGACCAGGACCTCAACCTGATGTCCGATACGAGCGTTGGCGACTTTCTCGAAGAGGAGGGACAGCGACTGGCATACGTCTTCGACCCCGAAGGCAAGCGGTTCTTCCTGATGGAACTTACGGAGAACGTCTTCGGCAGGACAGAAAAGGTGGCTATCGTAAACCGCCGTCATGGTCAGCCTCCCCTGCAATCCCTCGTCGAGGAGGAAGAGCAGGCGAGCGAACAGACAGAGAGCCCTGAGGAGATAGAAGAGGGTTTCTATGGCGACGAGGGCTTCGAGGCAGAGGAACTCGACATGGAAGGCTACGAGATAGACGAGTAATGACGCTATATGTGCTGTTAGGTCCTACGGCTGTCGGTAAGACAGAACTTGCCTTGCAGATAGCTGAGAAGCTCGGGAGCCCTATCCTGAACTGCGACAGTCGGCAGATATATCGTGGCATGGAGATAGGCACTGCGGCCCCTACAGCAGAGCAGCAACGCATCAGGCATTACTTCGTCGGTACGCACGACATAGGCGATTATTACAGTGCTGCCCAATATGAGCAGGATGTTCTTTCGCTGATAGAAGAACTTCAGGCCAACCATCATTCCTTATTGCTTACGGGAGGCAGCATGATGTACCTTGATGCCGTATGCAATGGTATTGACGACATCCCGTCGGTCGATACAGAGGTTCGTGAGACATTGCGCAGGAGACTGGCAGACGGGGGCATTGACGAGATGCGTAGCGAACTGCGTCTGCTTGATCCGAAATACTATCATACGGCCGATACGCGCAACCCGAAGCGTGTTGTCCATGCTTTGGAAGTCTGCTATACGACGGGTCGTCCCTATTCTTCTTTCTTGACAAAAGAGCGCAAGCAGCGTCCTTTCCACATCATCAAGATAGGCTTGAGGCGCGAGCGTCAAGAGCTTTTCGACCGCATCAACAAGCGTGTGGATGACATGATGGAAGCGGGATTGCTCGATGAGGCCCGCCGGCTCTATCATCTTCGGAACGAGAATGCGCTCAACACGGTAGGTTACAAGGAGCTGTTCCGTTACCTCGACGGCGAATGGGAGGTGCCTTTTGCAGTCGAGAAGATAAAGAAGAATACACGAGATTATGCCAAGAAGCAGATGACTTGGTTTGCTCACGACAATGAGATAAAGTGGTTTCATCCCGATCAAAGGGAGGAAATATTTCAAATGCTTAAATAGAAAATGATGAGCCCCAAAGCCTTTACAGTTTCGTTCAGAAACATTCTCCGCAAGATATATTCAGGCCCGTGGTACAAGAAGCTTGCCGTCTGGTTTGCGACCTTTGTGTTAGCCGTCATCCTGTTCTTCATGGCTGTCGATTGCAACTTCTGCTATCTCTTCGGACGCTCCCCTGGCTTCGCCGACATCAAAGACCCTGTCACCAACGAGGCGTCGGAGGTCTATACATGCGACAGCGTGCTGATGGGGCGCTACTTCAACGAGAACCGAACGCCTGTGACATACAAGGAGATATCACCCATCCTGATTCGTACGCTTATTGACACAGAAGATGAGCGTTTCTATCTGCACAACGGCATTGATGTCGTCGGCCTTTTCGCTGCAGGCAAGGATATTGTGCAGGGTCATGCACGTGGCGCCAGCACCATTACCCAGCAGTTGGCAAAGAACCTGTTCCGTGTCCGCACGAAGTATTCGACGGGTTTGCTCGGCCGCATCCCTGGCATTAAGATACTGGTGATGAAGGCCAAAGAGTGGATTGTGGCGTTGAAGCTCGAGTGGGTCTTCTCGAAGGAAGACATCCTGACGATGTATCTGAACACCGTTGACTTCGGCAGCAATGCCTATGGCATCAAGACGGCAGCACGAACTTATTTCGGTACGACGCCCGATGCCCTTACCTACGAGCAGGCGGCAACGCTGGTGGGACTGCTCAAGGCGACCAGTTACTATAATCCCCGACTCAATCCCAAGAACAGCCTTCAGCGCCGGAACACCGTCTTGCAGCTTGTCTATGACCATCACCATATCTTCTTCGACGGCAAGGAGGCAACGCAGGAACAACTGGATTCTCTGTTTGCTTTGCCCGTTGCGATGCGGGTGCAGATTACGGAAAGCTACCAAGACGGCATGGCGCCTTACTTTCGAGAGGCCCTCAAGATATACATCGATTCCCTTTGCATTGCGGGGTATGTTCCGGGTTACGATGCCATCAACAAGCTCGACCTTGATGCCGACGGCCTGCGCATCTATACTTCTATCGACTCGCGGATGCAGGCATATGCCGAGGCGGCTGTGATGAAGCAGATGCAGACCATACAGAAACGCTTCAACGAGCACTGGGGACGCACCAATCCCTGGCAGAATGCCCGTAGGCAGGAGATACCGAATTTTGCTGAGGACATAGCCCGACGCAGTGATTATGGCCGCTATCTCAAGGCAAAGTATCAGGGAAATGCCGATTCCATCGACTATTATCTCAACCTGCCGCATACGGTGCGCCTGTTCAGCTACGACGGTCCCGTGGAGCAGGAGATGAGCACCATCGACTCTGTCCGCTATATGCTTCGCTTCATGCACACAGGCTTTGTCGCCATCGAGCCTGACACCCGTTTCGTTCGTGCCTGGGTGGGCGACATCGATTTCCACAGCTGGCAGGTCGATAATGTGCGGGCCGTCCATCAGCCCGGCTCTACGTTCAAGCTCTTTGTCTATACCGAAGCGATGAATCAGGGCCTCAATCCCATGGACCATCGGCTGGATGCCTATATATCTTATACTGACACGATTGCCGGCAAACCCAAGGTGTGGGCCCCGCACAATGCAAACGGTGTCTACACAAACTGCGAGCTCTCCCTCAAGAGTGCCTTTGCGATGAGCGTCAACACGGTGGCTGTGCGCGTCGGCATGGAGTGCGGCATTCACAATATTGCCAAGACTGCTTATGCGATGGGTATCAAGACAAAGCTCAACGAGACGCGCTCCCTGACGCTGGGCAGCAGCGAGGTCAACCTGCTGGAGCTGGTGAACAGCTATTGCACGGTTGCCAACGATGGGCGATACAACATGCCTCTGCTCGTGGAGCGCATCGAGGACCGCGACGGCAACCTCATCTATCAGGCTAAGAAAAAAGAGAAGAAAGCCATCCCGTACCGCTCTGCCTACCTCATGCAGAAGATGCTCATGGGCGGACTCTCCGGCACTTCGAGCAGCCTGTGGCAGTATATCCGGCCTTTCTATGCCGACACCGAGTTCGGTGGCAAAACGGGAACCAGCAACAACCATGCCGATGCGTGGTTCGTCGGCGTCACCCCCGGCCTCGTGGGCGGTGCATGGGTCGGCGGCGAGTACCCGAGCATCCACTTCCGCACAGGCCAGCTCGGTCAGGGAAGCAGAACGGCTCTCCCCATCTTCGGCGAGTTTATACGGAGCGTCCTGTCTGACGAGAAGTTCAGCCGCTACCGCATAAAGTTCCCGCCGGCCAAGGACTTGGACCCCCGCCTGTGGACGGGCTACGGCTATTCCTACCAGCAGCCCGACACGACGTCTTACGATGATGACTACTCCGAATCTGATGACGTCGAGGAGTCCGACCCCTCTCCCTCATCAGGGGAGCAGCCTGCGGAAGCGGCTCCGGCAGAGAATAATTCCGAACAGACAGAAACGGGTGAGTAGGGAAGCACTACCTCCTTGCTCAACAAGCACTACCTCTTGAAGCAAAAAGGTATACCTCTTTGCTTCAAGAGGTATACCTTTTTATTGCTGTCCGGTAAATCCGCTGAGCCAAAAAGCCTGGAAGGCTTCACCTTGAGTAACCGGGGGCGAAGCCCTCGGACAAGATGCGAAGACCTCCCGGCTCCTGCCTGGAAGGCAGTACCATGCTGTTCCGTAGTACTGCCTTCCAGGCAGAGGCTGGGCATATCGTTTTCCCATTCCGAGGGCTTCGCCCCCGGTTACTAATAGTGAAGCCTTCCAGGCTTTAGATGCCTACATGATTTCCCCCAGACAGCAATAATACCTTTTATACAAGGAGCTACAGGTCCTTGAAAAGCCCATAGCGAAGGGGTCATCAACGCCCTATAGGGGAGTAGCCAACGCCCTAAAGAGGAATGTTTGGCGCCCTATAGGGGGCGTAAAAACGCAGCGTGCCGCATCGGCCAACGCGGCGTGCTATGATAACAAAGACGGCGTGCCAAGTTTGCAAACTCGGCACGCCATCTTTGTATATGACCTGTAGCTCTTCGAAAGAGACGTTATTTCTTCTTTGTGAGGTCGAGCACTCGGACGGCACGGAACTTGAGTCCGGCACCATGTCCGAGGAAGCCGATGTGGCCCGTCTTGTTGAACATGCCCGGGTGGTTCCTATGGTCGACCGTGTAGGGGTTGTTGTCTGAGCCGTCGGGAGCTACGTTGTGACCCTTGCAGGCCTCCTTGATGTCGCCGTCGACGATGACTTCGCCGTTCACCGTCACGGTGATGTGGTTGCCCTTCACACGTATTTCTTCCTCGCTCCACTCGCCCAGGGGCTTGTGCTTGATACGCTTGGCCGGGATGACGCCATACACGCTACCATGCACCTGATACTCGCGCAGACCAGCATAGATGGGGTCGTCGTGGTCCAGAATCTGCACCTCGCACATGCCGTCGTAGGCTGCATCGACGCCCATCGGGGTGCGGATGCCGACGCCATTGTTGACGCCGGGACGCAGGAAGCAGAACTCGAAGCGGAACACGAAGTCGCGGTATTCCTTCGCGGTATAGAGGTTGCTCTCGTTGCCGTAGTTGGCTGTGACGTTGATGCAACCGTTGATGGGCACATAGCCCACCTTATTGCCCACGAAGTTGTCGAGGTTCGTGCCGTCGAACAAAAGCTCGAAGCCCTGCTTCTTCTCCTCGTCGGAGAGGACATAAGGCTCAACAGGCTTCATCTCGGAAAGCTTCTGGCGGAGCGCATCCACAGCATAACCGTCGTCGGCATCGCCCGTAGCCTTGAAGATGTTGATGCACTTCTCCAGATTCTCCTTCACGACGTCATACTCGATGTCCTCAGTCGTCTTAGAAATAATCTCCTTGGCTGTCGTGGCGGCAGTATAGCCGAGTTCCTTGTCGTCGAGTTGCTTGGAGGCCAGCAGAAAAGCGTTGCGCGTGGGAGTCCCTGCCAGTTTCGAGAGGATGCTCTTCTTGTCGCTGACAGACTTTGCCAGCGAGAAGGCCTCCGTCAGTCTTGCAGAACGGCTGTCGAGATTGCCCTCTTTGCTGCTCACAAGGTTGACGTAGCTCATCAAGGCCTTCTCGTTGCCCTTCTTCGCAGCAGCAAGCAGAGGCTTGGCAGCCTTGTAGTTGGTGCTCTTCCCAAGAGCCTCGATGGCAGCCTCGTCACCAATCTTCTCCAGGTCGGCCACGGATGCGTCGGTTCCCGTGGCAGCCAGCAACGGATAGAGCAACGCCCTCTTCGGCATCATGGGCTGGTTTGTGAAGAAGGAAATCTTCTTGTACTGCTCGTCGGCCGACAGCGTCTGCAGGGCTGCGGAACATGCCTTCTGCCAAGCGGGAACGTGGTTCGGGTTCTCGTCGAGCACTGTCAGGGCACCGATGATGGCATTCGTCTGGTCAGGAGACACCACGCCAGGCAGGGCACTAAGTGCAGCCTCGCTGTACGTTGCATTCTTGGTGAGCTTCAGAATCTCGTCGGCAGCCTCGGTGCAGCGGCGTGCTGAGGCAAGCTTCAGAAGTGAGAGCTTCTTGTCGCCCTCAGCAGTCTTCAGGGGCTCCAACAGGTTCAGTTTGCCGGGGAAAGAGCAGAGGGCGCGGAAGGCTTCCGCATTGTTCTCGCCGCCCAACTGGTCGATGAGCGTCTTCTCAGCATCCTCTCCACCTATCTTGCCCAGTGCTTCGATGGCAGCCTTTGCAGGCTTGCCGCCCTTGGCAGCAACGCTGGTGAGCAAAGCCTTCTGGCTTGCTATCTTATTGTCACCCAGCCAGTAAAGGACATCACTCTTGGCCTCTTCGCCCAGCGACTTGTATTTCTTTGCGACGGCGGCGGCAAGGTCGTCCGTGGCAAGGCCTTTGGCTGTGGCAAACTTCAGTGCCTGCATGCGCAGGGCATGGTCCTTGCTCTTCACGGCCTTCACGATTTCCTGGCCTGCGTCACTGCCGAGGCTGACCAGCTTGTCGTAAGCCTTAGCATAAGGCGTCGAGGCTTGTGGGGTGACGTAGGTGACGTCTTCTTCCTTCGAAAGCAGGCGAAGCTCGTTCTCCAGGAACTGTTTCGCATCCTTGTCGCTCTGTGCGGCGATGGCTTGCTTGAGGCCCTCGCGTACGTTCGCTGCCCAGGTCTCGTTCGTCCCTGCAAAGGCAACGGCGCCATGAATGGCGTATTCCACCTTGGCATTCACCCTTTGGGCAGCAGGCTTCAGCATTGCGGCAAGAAGGGTGATTGACTTCGGAGCAGCTGCAACCAGCGGTTGCATCTCATTATTGAAGTCTGCCTGATTCTGTATAGGCATGAGTGCGAGCACATCCTGAACGATGGTCTCGGTAGCGCGACCGCGTGCATCCTGTCCAAAGGAAGGCAGGCTGAGCAGGAGAGCCGCTATAATAATATATAATGTATGTCTCATTTTGTCATTTACAATTTAGTTATTTATCATTTGCCATTAGTTCCTCCCCTTTGGGGGAGGTTAGGAGGGGGGCTATTAGATGAGCTTTCCCCATTCACCCCGCATCGGTTGGTTGACGAGGCGGTTGGCTTCGTCGTCATTGATGAAGGTTTGCGTGGCCGGATCAAAGTGTAGTGTGCGGTTCAGACGGAGTGCACAAACGCCAATGTTGACGATGGTTGCGCTGTGATGCCCATTGCTTTCGTTGAGGGCGAACTGGCGTCTGTTGCGCACGCACTGCAGGAAGTCTGTGTTCCTCTCCTCGGGGTCTGGCAGCTCGTTGATGATTTGCTGGACGTTTGGAATAGTGCATTCGAAGCCCTTGAATACCTTGCCCTTCGGCCCTTCGATGTATGGCACTTTGCCCTGACTCTCGAAGCCTTCGCCTTCCAGAATGATTTGGCAACCGTCGGCATAGGTGTATGTGATGTTGCGCCAGATGCCAACTGCGTCGGGATGCTGCTGAGGAGCGTCAATCTCAACCTTGATGGGGAACTCATCATCCTTGCCGAGGATGTACTGGACGGGGTCGATGTAGTGCTGTCCCATGTCGGCCAAGCCGCCGCCATCATAGTCGAAGTAGCCACGGAAGGTCTGGTGGGTGCGGTGGATGTTGTAGGGCTTGTAGGGAGCCGGGCCGAGCCAGAGGTCGTAATCGAGCTCTTTGGGAACCTGCTGAACCTCGAGGTTCTCCTTGCCCACCCAGAAGAATTTCCATGCAAAGCCTGTTGCGCCGGAGATGCGAACCTTGAGGGGCCATCCGAGCAGGCCGCTGTCCACGAGCTTCTTCAGTGGCTTGACTTCTGTGCCAAGCCCGTAGAAGGTGTCCTTAAAGCGGAACCATGTGTTCAGGCGGAATATTCTGCCGTTGCGCTTTACAGCCTCTTCCACGCGCTTACCCTCGCCGATGGTGCGCGTCATGGGTTTCTCGCAGAAGATATCCTTGCCTGCATTGGCAGCGATAACCGACATGAGTCCGTGCCAATGGGGTGGAGTGGCGATGTGGACGATGTCCACGTTCGGGTCATTAATCAGTTCGCGGAAGTCGTGGTAGGACTTTAGGTCTTCGCCCCAATTCTTCTTTGCAGCAGCAAGAGCCGAGTCGAGATGCTTTTGGTCAACGTCGCAGAGGGCAACGAGACGGCAGTTCTGGTCGCTGACGAAATGTGAACTGGAGCGGCCGATGCCGCCTACTCCAATCAAGCCTCGCGTCAGTTGGTCGCTGGGAGCTATGATGTCGTTCTTGCTTCCCATCTTACCCATGACCTCTCGAGGCAGGATGCTGAAAAGCGCAGCACTGGCCGCACCTTTCGTAATAAAGGATCGTCTGTTCATTTTCAAGGTTAATTAATTAAGAATAGTTGCTTTTCCGCACCAAAATTAGCTTTTTTTTCTGACAATGCAAAACTTTAAGGGATAAATCTTAAAGAGCAGGGCGAAAGATTTTGCTGTGTGAGGAAATATATGTACCTTTGTGTCGAAAAGAGATGCGAAATGGATATTATGATGACATTGCCAGAGGATTTTGTTCGTCTGATGCACGAACATTATGACGCAGACACGGCAGATTTGCTTTGCGAGGCGTTGGACACGACCGAACCGGAAGTATCCATCCGCCTTAATCCCCGCAAAATCTCTGCCGAAGAGGCTTTGTCCCATAATCCTGACCTTGAGCCCGTGCCCTGGTGTCCCGATGCTTTCTACCTCAAGGAACGTCCTGCCTTCACCTTCGACCCCTTGCTCCATGCCGGAGCCTACTATGTTCAGGAGGCTTCGTCGATGTATGTAGCCCAAGTTTTGAAGGGGCAAGGGGCAAGGAGCGAGGGGCAAGAGAATACCAACAACTTAAGCAAATCTCCTGCCCCATGCTCCTTGCCCCTTGCCCCTAACCCTTTGCTCGCCCTCGATCTCTGTGCTGCTCCTGGTGGCAAGAGCACGCTTCTGCAGAGCCTTTTGCCGGAGGGTTCGCTCCTGATAAGTAATGAACCAGTCGCCAAGCGCGCCCAGGTCCTTGCGGAGAATATGCAGAAGTGGATGACGGGACAGCCCGAGACAGCTCCTCATACCCTTGTTACACAGAATTATCCCGCTGAATTCGGGACTCTGACGGGGTGTGTGGACATCCTCCTGACCGACGTCCCGTGTTCTGGCGAAGGCATGTTCCGTAAGGACGAAACAGCCAGACGGGAGTGGAGCCTGCAGAATGTGGCCATGTGTCAGCAGCGTCAGAGGGACATCCTGCAGGACATCTGGCACGTCCTGAAACCCGGAGGCCTGCTCATCTACAGCACCTGCACTTTCAATCGATACGAGGATGAGGACAATACACGCTATATATGCGATGAAATGGGCGGTTTTTGCATTACGGAGCGACATTTTCTCCCGGGCCGCGATCGGGGGGAAGGCTTCTATGTCGCCGCAATCCGGAAGGCTGGAGAATACGAGAAGTCATCCCTGGCAGACATCCAAGATGCTGCGAAGAAAGTGCGTCGGACACTCAAGATGCTGTATGACTCGGCAAACGCTCCGCAGCCTGAAGGTCCTCGCATCGAGCTGACCTACCGAGAGGCCCTGCAATACCTGCGTCGCGAAGCCCTTCGGGTGGAGGCTCCCAGAGGGCCGGTCACGCTTTGCTACCGTGGCTTCGTGCTCGGTCCCGGCAAGGGCGTGGCTGGTCGCATCAACAATCTCTACCCGGAACAGTGGCGCATCCGAACCACCTACACGACGCCCTTCTCCTTGCTCGATAGGGTGGAAAACCTGCTGTAGAGAGACTCTGCGTGCATTTTCGTACAATTAAGCATATTTTCTGCCGCTATTCTTTGGCTGGACACGGCTAAAATGCTATCTTTGCAAATCTTTTTCTGTTAAATGGAGGAGTAGCTTATGGAAGATCATAACCACTTAGTGATAATGGCAGGCGGCGTGGGGAGTCGCTTCTGGCCGATGAGTACGTCGGAAAAGCCAAAGCAGTTCGTCGATGTCTTGGGCTGCGGACGTACACTTATCCAGCTGACTTTCGACCGCTTCAAACCAGTCGTGCAGGCTAAGAATATGTGGGTCGTCACGTCGGCTTCGTACCTTAACATCGTTCGCGAACAACTGCCCGAGATTCCCTGGAACCATGTCCTGCTGGAACCATGCCGTAGGAACACGGCACCTTGCATAGCCTATGCCAGCTGGCGCATCAAGTCGCAGGACCCGAAGGCCAATGTCGTGGTGGCTCCCAGCGATGCCATCGTGATGGATGTCAATGAGTTTCAGCGTGTCGTCAACTCATGTCTGAAGTTCGTGGCAGAGAGCGACGCGATGGTTACACTTGGCATGAAGCCCACCAAGCCTGAGACAGGCTACGGCTACATACAGGCTGACCTCTCCTTCTCCACTGCCCGAAATAAGGAAGTCTTCCGCGTTGATTCCTTCAAGGAAAAGCCCGACATAGACACGGCAAACCGCTATATCCAGAAGAACAACTACTTCTGGAATGCTGGCATCTTCATCTGGAACGTCGGCACCATAGCCAATGCCTTGCGCGTCTATCAGCCAACCCTCTCAAAGATATTCGAGGACCTGCTCCCCGTCTATGGCACTGAAAAGGAACAGGAAGCCATCAACCAGGCTTTCCCTCAGTGCGAGAACATCTCCATCGACTACGCTATTATGGAGAAAGCTGAGGAAATCTACGTCTTCCCTGCCAGTTTCGGATGGAGCGACCTTGGTACTTGGGGGTCGCTCCACGAGAATTCCGAACGCGACATATACGGCAACGCACTCATCGGCGACCATATTGATGTGTATGAGACCACCAACTGTATCGTCCATGCCACGCAGGAGAAACGTGTCGTAGTGCAGGGTCTGGACGGCTACATCGTGGCAGAGTGTGATGACGCATTACTTATTTGCCGTCTCTCCGACGAACAACGTATCAAGCAGTTCAGCGAAGGGAATTAGACAGAGATTGTGAGATAAAAGATAGAATTTGTATTAGATTTAATTAAGGTATATATATGAATAGAAAGATTGCTTTGATAACCGGTATCACGGGCCAGGATGGCTCGTTCCTTGCCGAGTTCCTGATTGAGAAAGGCTACGAGGTTCATGGCATCCTGCGCCGTAGTTCAAGCTTCAACACCAGCCGTATCGAGCACTTGTACCTCGATGAATGGGTGCGCGACATGAAGAAGAAGCGTCTGGTGAACCTTCACTGGGGAGACATGACAGATAGTTCCAGTCTCATCCGCATCATTAGCGAGACAAGGCCTGACGAGATATATAATCTTGCTGCCCAAAGCCACGTGAAGGTCTCCTTTGATGTGCCGGAATTTACAGCTGATGCTGATGCAATCGGCGTGTTGCGCCTGTTGGAAGCCGTGCGCATTGCAGGCCTGGCACAGACGTGCAGGATTTATCAGGCATCGACAAGCGAGTTATACGGCCTGGTGCAAGAGGTTCCGCAGAAGGAGACAACCCCATTCTATCCCCGCAGCCCGTACGGTGTGGCGAAGCTCTATGGCTTCTGGATTATGAAGAACTACCGCGAGAGCTACAACATGTATTGCTGCAACGGCATCCTCTTCAACCATGAGAGCGAACGCCGAGGCGAGACATTCGTCACCCGCAAGATAACCCTGGCTGCTGCCCGCATTGCCCAGGGATTTCAGGACAAACTGTATTTGGGCA
This sequence comes from Bacteroidaceae bacterium, assembly GCA_017469525.1. Classification (GTDB taxonomy): domain Bacteria; phylum Bacteroidota; class Bacteroidia; order Bacteroidales; family Bacteroidaceae; genus Physcousia. The sequence goes on from JAFUGG010000009.1 coordinate 22,925, forward strand.
ACCTCAACAGCCTGCGTGACTGGGGCTATGCTAAGGATTACGTGGAGTGCATGTGGCTCATCCTGCAACAGGAGAAGCCCGAGGACTTCGTTATTGCCACGGGGCAGTATCACACCGTTCGAGAGTTCTGCACCCTCGCCTTCAAGGAGGTCGGCATCATGTTGCGCTGGGAAGGCGAAGGCGTGGAAGAGAAGGGCATCGACATCAATACGGGCAAAGTCCTGGTGGAGGTAGATCCCAAATACTTCCGTCCCGCCGAGGTGGACCAACTGCTGGGTGACCCAAGCAAGGCAAAGAAACTGCTGGGATGGAACCCGCAGAAGACCAGTTTCGAGGAGCTTGTGAAGATTATGGTGGCCCACGACATGAAGAAGGTGAGGAAGTTGTATCTGCGTTCGCAAATGGATGACTGATGGAAAAGGACAGCAAGATATATGTTGCCGGCCATAGAGGCATGGTAGGCAGTGCCATTGTAAGAGAGCTGAAGAGGCAGGGATACAACAATATCATAACCCGCACCCATAAGGAACTTGACCTCACCAGACAAGACCAGGTAGAGGCGTTCTTTGCTGAGGAGAAGCCTGAGTACGTCTTTCTTGCAGCTGCCAAGGTGGGCGGTATCGTTGCCAACCAGAGCGCTCTGGCCGACTTCATGTACGACAACATGATACTGGAGATGAACGTCATTCATGCCGCGTGGCAGAATGGCTGCAAGAAGCTGGAGTTCCTCGGCAGCTCGTGCATCTATCCTCGCATGGCGCCGCAGCCTATGCCTGAGGGATGCCTCTTGACAGGTGCTTTGGAGAAGACCAATGAAGCGTATGCGCTGGCAAAGATAAGCGGCTTGAAATACTGCGAGTTTCTGAACCGCCAGTATGGTACAGACTATATCTCCGTGATGCCTACGAACCTCTACGGGCCCAACGACAACTACCATCCCGAGCACAGCCACGTCCTGCCTGCCTTGATACGTCGTTTTCATGAGGCCAAGGAAGCGGGGCTGGAGAGCGTCACCTGCTGGGGCGACGGCAGTCCGCTGCGCGAGTTCCTCTATGTGGATGACCTGGCCAATCTGTGCGTCTTCTTGATGAACAACTACAGCGGCAACGAGACGGTGAATGCCGGCACGGGCAAGGAACTGACCATCAAGGCGCTGACGGAACTTGTGGCGAAGGTGGTCGGCTATGAGGGTCGTATCGAGTGGGACACGACGAGGCCCAACGGCACGCCCCGCAAGCTCTTGGACGTGAGCAAGGCAACGAAGCTGGGTTGGACGTACAAGACGGAACTGGAAGACGGCATACGTCTGGCCTACGAAGACTTCTTGCACAATCCGATGAGGGCAGAGAGGTGATGATGCGCTTGCTTCTGCTTCTGCTTTTGCCTGCCGTGACGCTGTCATTGTCCGCGCAAGGCCTCAAGGATGTCTTCAGGAAGGATTTCCTGATGGGCGTTTCGTTGAGCGGCAGGAATGTGCGTATTCCGGCTGAGCAAGACCTTATCCGCAGGCAGTTCAACAGCGTGACCTGTGAGAACGCCATGAAGCCTGCGTCGCTACATCCTGCTCCGGGTGTCTGGCGATGGGAAGAGGCCGACCGCATAGCTAACTTTTGTCGTGAAAATGGAATCAAGATGAGGGGCCATTGCCTCGTCTGGCACAACCAGTTCTCCGACTGGATGTTTTACGATGAAATGGGCGATTTTGTGAGCAAGGACACCTTTTATGTCCGCCTGGGGGAGCATATCAAAACTGTCATAAACAGGTACAAGGATGTCGTCTATGCTTGGGATGTTGTGAACGAGGCGATGTCCGACGGCGGCATGAACCCATATCGCGAGTCCAAACTCTACCAGCTTTGTGGCGACGAGTTCATTGCCAAGGCCTTCCAATTCGCACGCGAAGCTGACCCGAAAGCCATCCTTTTCTACAACGACTACAACGAGACGAACCCCCGAAAGAGCCGCAACATCTACAACATGGTGCTGAAGATGCGTGCTGCAGGCGTGCCCATCGACGGCATCGGGATGCAGGGCCATTACAACATCTTCGGCCCGAGCGTCAAGGAACTGGAGGACGCTTTGGCGCTCTATGCACCGCTTGTGGAGCATATTCATGTTACGGAACTCGACGTCCGTGCGAGCGAGGAGATGGGCGGACAGCTGAAGTTCGACAGAGAGGGTATTGCCATGTCGGACACCATCCAGGCCCTTCACACCCAGCAGTACGAGCGTCTGTTCAAGACCTTCCGTAAGTATCGCGACAAGATAGACTGCGTGACGTTCTGGAACCTGCACGACGGCTGTTCATGGCTCGGCGAGAAGAACCATCCCCTGCTCTTCGATAAGGCTCTCCAGCCCAAGCCTGCGTACTATCAGCTTGTTAAATAGGAACAGACACAGGCAGAGGAAGTTACGCTGAAATCCTATTGCTCCTGCCAAGGAATACTAATGCATCGGTCAAAGTATTACTAATGCATCGTGCAAGGCATATTAGAATTGCAGGCTGAGCATGCATTTTTTTTGTTTTTCTCTTGCATGGTTGCATAAATAGTCGTAACTTTGCGGCGCAAATGGTGATACCCGAGCCTTCGTAGAGAGGGGTAGGGTAGAGAGGGAATCCGGTGGAAAGCCGGAGCAGTGCCCGCTACTGTATTTGCCTTCTGAGCGCAGCGCATGCATGTCACTGGGACAGCTTCCTGGGAAGACGCGCTGCCGGGCAAGAGCCAGGAAACCTGCCGTTTCGCGCTAACAAAATGAACATCCTCGGGACAAGGATGATGCTAAAGCATGAAAGAAATGTACGTAGAAGGACGCACCTTAATGCGCCCGTGTATATCTATGAAGCATAAGAATTACTATCTGCAAGTGATTCTGGCTATCGTATTGGCATTTGCTGTGACAGCAAGTGCCAGTGCGCAGAATCCGACGACCTCTCCTCTTTCCTCTCAGGAGCTGGCGCGTCTTGACTCCATACAGCAGTTGCATGAAGTGACGGTTGCTGCCAAGCATCCTGTCCGAACCATTGCCACGTCGCAGACCTTGAGCGGTGCCGACCTGCAGGCCCTGAGCACCACGTCCGTTGCCGATGCCTTGAAGTATTTCTCCGGCGTGCAGATAAAGGACTACGGCGGGTTGGGCGGACTGAAGACCATCAATGTCCGCTCTCTCGGAGCACAGCATGTGGGCGTCTACATCGACGGTATCCGTATCACGAACGCGCAGAACGGCACCGTCGACCTCGGCAAGTTCTCGCTCTCCTCGCTTGAGTCCGTCTCGCTCTACAATGCCAACAAACTCGACTACCTGCAGTCGGCCAGCGAATATGCCTCGGGTGCAACGGTCTATCTCCAGACCAGGAGGCCCACCAGCGACTCCCTCTCCGTGCAATTCCGTAATGGTTCCTTCTTCACCTGGATGGCAAAGGCCAACGCCCAGTTCAACTGGAAAGGCTGGCAAGGATTCATCGACGGCGAGTACTGCTCCAGCCGAGGCGACTATCCCTTCCGCTATCATTCGGAATATGAAGACACCGTCGGACATCGCACCAACAGCGATATCCGCTACGGCCGTGTGGAAGCTGCGCTGTTCAGGGGCGGTTTCTCGTCGCATATTTACTATTACGACTCCGAACGCGGCTGCCCTGGCGGCATCGTGCGACGCCTTACGGGCAAGTACACAAACGTGGGCCGCGAGTGGGACCGCGACTTCTTTGTGCAGGCAAGCTACCAAGAGACGCTCCTCAAGGGGCTCCGCTTCAAGGCAAACGCCAAGTATACTAACGAATATCTGCGTTATTGTACGGACTATCCGGAGAACCAGAACACGGCACGCGTCGATAATCATTTCCGTCAGCAGGACGCTTATGGCGCCCTTTGTGCTGCCTACACGCCCTGGAGCTGGCTGTCGCTTTCCACGAGCTATGACATCAGGTACAGCATCATGAAAGCCGACCTGAAGCGCTTCGAAGACGTGAAGCGCGTGGACCAGAAGCTTGTCTTTGCCGCTCAAGCCAATTGGAGGGGCATACAGCTTGCCGCTTCGGCGCTTCACCAACGCTACAGCGACTGGACATTCGTGCAGGCAGGAGCGGCCGACCCGCTGGACAGATGGACGCCCGCAGTATCGCTCGCCTATACATACAAAGGCCTTACCGTGCGAGGGTGGTACAAACAAATCTTCCGTGCGCCGACCCTCAACGACCTCTACTATACGCAGGCCGGCAACAGGAACCTTAAGCCTGAGTACACCAAACAGCTGAACTTCGGTGCGGAATACCATCTTGCAAAGAACCACTGGCAGTTTGATGTTCAGGCAGACATCTACCAGAACAAGATAGAGAACCGCATCGTCTGCCTGCCCCTGAAGGGTACCTATACGTGGTCCATGATGAATTATGGCTACACGTTCTGCCGAGGTCTGAACTCCACAATCAAGGGGCATTACCACATCGGGCAGTGGAGTTTCTCGCTTCTCAATTCCATTACGTGGCAAAGAGACGTCGACAGGACCGACCCCGAAGACGAAGATATGTACAACCAGCGCATTTGCTACTCGCCTTCTTTCTCGACCGGCGTCACGGGCATTGCTGCTTGGCGGTCGCTGCAGTTCACCACGTCATACCTCTATGTAGGCGAAAGGATGTGGAGCAAGGCTGATCCCGAGGACATCCTGGAGCCTTACCACAACGTCGACATGAAGCTCTCCTACACCCACAATATAAAGAAAGTATCGCTCGGGCTCTGTCTGGAGGTCTGCGACGTGCTCGACATCCAGTACGAGCACCTGCCGCGCTACCCGATGCCCGGGCGTAACTATAAACTAACCTTATCCTTTGGAATATGAAAAGACTCGTTACATTCCTCCTCCTTACATTATATATATATAACGCGCGCGCGGAGGAGAAGATTATCATCCTGAACGAAGGCATGTGGCAAAGCGACAACGGCCGCATCAGCTACTTCGAGAATGGCTCGATAGTGAGCAATCAATGGTTCCGCGACAAGAACAAGAAGAAGATAGGCGACACGCCGAACGACATCATCCGGGTAAACGACAACCTCTTCGCCATTGCCGTCAACTGGTCGAACATCGTACAGTTCATCCGTGCGGACGGTAAAGCTGTGGCTGCCACGGAGGACATCCCGAACAACCGTCGCCTGTGTTCCGACGGCAAGTACGTCTATGTGACGAGCTACGGCCACGAGTGCGAGACCACAAAGGGAACGGTGTATTTCACGAAAGGCTATGTGGCAAAGATAGACCTGAGCAACTACAAGGTGGTGGCCACCTGCGAGGTGGGCTACGAGCCCGAGGGCATCGCGCTCTACGACGGACGCCTCTTCATCGCCAACACCGGCGGATATGCCGAGCAGGAGGGCGACCATGAGTTCGAAACGACGGTGAGCATCGTCAATGCCAGCACGATGACGCTGGAGAAGAACATCGACACGCACGTCTCCAACCTCTTCGGCGAGATGTCGCAGAGCGGCAAGTATCTCTGCATCAACTCGCCCGGCGACTACTACGAGACACCCCCCTGCGGCCTCATCTTCGACTGTGAGAAGGCCTTGAAGGGTGAAGACTGCTACGTCAGGTTCGATTACCCCGTCACTTACAACACGACGACCACCGACGGCCACTTCTTTACCGTGGGCTCTGCTTTCTCCTACATCACCGGCAGCTACGAGTTCTCTTGCCTCACCATCGAGCCCTGGACGGTGATGAAGACCAAGGGAAAGAGCGGAATCGAAGAGAAGCTGCCGGGCACGCTGCAGACCGACTTTGCCGACATGAGCCAGCCCTATGGCATCTATGTCAACCCTTATTCGGGCTACATCTACGGCTCGGATGCCGGCAGCTTCGATGGAGCCGGCTATCTCTACCAGTGGTCGCCAGAAGGAAAACTGCTGGGCAGGCACAAGGTCTATATCAATCCCGGACACTTCCTCGCCATTCCTCCAGCCGACTGGGAGACAGGCATCAGCCCACTCATGCAGGCGCTGTTGACCTCCGCACAGCCTGTCTTCGACCTCCAAGGCCGACGCATCGAAAATATATCACATATGAAAAAGGGAAACATATACGTCAAAGATGGCAAGAAAGTGCTCCGCGTCAGATGACATCCCCCGACGGATAGTTTGCATCTACATGTAAATGCAATTGCATCTACATGTATGTGCAATTGCATTTACATGTATGTGCAAACTCCCCTCCCTGCAAAGTTGACCCGGCAGGGCAGGAGGATGAGGCAGAAAGGCGTGAAGCATCGAGCCGAATGATGCGCTTCAGAAACATATACATAATAACATAATAACCAACATTAACAATTAACATCAATCATCATGAAGAGAAATTTACTTTCAGTAGCACTATGCCTGACGGCACTCTTTGCCAGCGCACAGAGCTACGAAGTGAGGACACTCACTTTTGAAGACGCTGACTATCGTGGCTCAGGCAACGTTGTTGGCGGCAACGATTGGTCGTCCCTCATCGACGATGCCGAGTACAACGGCACGCTTCTCTACGGAGAGGGTAAGGACACCTACATGTGGTACGACGAAGGCAACACGGACCTCGTATGGGACGGCCTGCAAGGCGTAGAGTTCTGGAGTGGCGGTTCTGCCATCTCTAACTACTATGAGGCAGACCTCAGCCAGGCCGACTACACCCGCCAGCTGAGTGTTCCTTTGGCACAAAGCGACAATCAGTTTGCCGTTGTGTTCTGCTTCGAGAACATGAATGGTTATCCTTCTTGGGCGAATTGCACGCCTTTCTACTTCTCCGACGGCAAGGCACGTGTCATCGAGTCGGTAGATGTCATCAACACAGCCTATGTGCTTAACTCCCTCACCAACGGCGACGGCTTTGCTCCGGCAGCCACCGACGAGAGCCAGTTCGTGGTACACTTCGTCGGAACGCACGAGGACGGCACCACCGCAGAAGTGACCTTCCTGCTGGCCGACGGCAGGAACTTCGTCTCGGAATGGACCAATGTTGACCTCACGCCGCTGGGCAAGGTGAAAGACCTCAAGACGTATGTCACCGGAAGCAGTGATTTGGAAGGCGAATATGGACTCAACACGCCCGGATATGTCGCTCTGGACAACATCAAGGTACGCTTCGAGACCGTCGTCATCACCATGAATGCCAAGTCGAAACTCATCAAGAGCCTGGTCAACATGGCTACCGATGAGGCCGTCGAAGTGGGCGAACCTGGCAGCGGCAACAAATATACTCTCTACGACCTGCCCGAGGGCTCCTACATCCTGACAGCCACCGCCAGCGATGGCGAAACAGTCTCCGGCACCATACAGCTCGACGTGGATGCCGACCATACCGCCTTCAGCATCTTCTCCCCCGAGGTGCGCGTCAAGAACACCGACTGGGCGTATGGCACAGACTACAGCCTCAACCTCAAAGTCACCGATGCGGAGAGCAACGTCGTGAACACCACGATTGGCGACTACACCAGCGGCAACAAGATGTTCATGGTGTTCAACGGCAACACATACTACGTCGAAGTCGTTCCCTCCGAAGCACATCAGGCCGAAGGCTACCTGCCTGTCACCTATCAGGGAACCGTCAACTTCAACACCACCATACAGGCCGAAGCTCCGATGAGTGCGCTTTACAGCATCACCATACCCGCCGGAGCTAACCTCTTCCTTGGCACCAAGACCGCCCACTTCGTGCCGTTCACGGAGGTGAAGCCAGAGAGCATCACGGCCGACGGCAAGGTCTATACCTTCCGCCTTGCAGACAAGCAGGTCTACAACTACCGCGTCACAGCCCCCGGCAAGCTGACGCAAGCCGGCACCTTCACCATGAGTACGGACGAGACAAAGCGTCCCGAGCTCGTCTTCACCAATGAGGACATGACGGAGAAGAGTCCCAAGTACATCGACCACGATGTGACCTCGAACGGCGGCTACAATGTGGGCGACATCTTCCTCAACATCAATCCTGCCGGACACCTGCAGCTCGGCAGCGTGGGCGATACGTTCGACATCCTGCCCATGCGCAACTGGGAGCTCATCGACGGCATCACCTCCAACTACTTCATCGAGCCTGATTTCCACTTCACCGTCGTCAATCTCAACGGCGAGGAAGACGGTAGCGTCGTGAAAGTAGAGAATGAACTGCTCACAGCCGTGGGTGAAGGAACCGCCATTGTGCTCGTCACATACGATGCCATGCGGGTGAATACCTGGAGCGGCGCAACGAAGAAGGACTTCGTGGGCGGCAGCGACTGGGGAGCCATCTGGCCGGAGAACACCGGAGCCTTCGTCGTGACCGTTGGAGAACAAGCCAGCGGCATCACACCCAACATTACAATCAACAAGGACTACCTCACCACTGTCACTCCTTGGGGCGGCGGCGCTCCCATCGACACCAAGCTTTCGATGGAGAATGTCGATGCCGAGTTCGACGTGCTCTACTACCTCGACACCGAGGACGGCTATGACTATACCTTCACGCCCGAAGGCGTTGCCAGCGTCACACTGGCCCGTCCCGTCATCGGCACCAATGCTGCTTCCTATGCGGGCTTTACTGCAGAAGGCGTTACAGCCAATGCCGACGGTAGCTACACCCTGCATCTCACCGAAGGTCGCAACATCGTCTGCCTCACCGATGCAGCCGGCAAGAGCCTCTATCAAGTGATGACAGCCAAGCCTTGCCATCGCGACATCATGGTCGGAGGCAAGGTTGTGAACTATGTCAAGCCAGGTGATGCCGTCACGGTCCAGTACTCGGGACTCTATCATCCCGCAGGCAAGCTCTCCGGCATCCATAACTTCAACGCCTTCCTCTCTTATAAGAAGGCTACCGAAGGCGTGACCGTGAAGAACGGCAAAGGCAATCAGTACACGATGGCTGCTAATGCAGCGGCTCAGGCCGTTACCTTCACCGTGCCTGCCGACTGGACTGGTGGCGACATCGAACTCAGCGATGGCGTGATGGGCATTGGCGGTTACGGCGATCCCGTCGGCAACCATCGCAACACGTCCAAGGTTACAGGCCGTGCTCCCAACTTCACCGCCATCTCGCAGACAGCAGTCTTCGGCCGCGTGCCTGCCGTGACGGTTGTCGTTTATCAACCCGCCGAAGTCGCCACCTTCGAGGATGTCACCGACATCACCGAGCCTGTGGACGGCCACATGAGCGTCTCGACAGAGGACGACGACGAGCGTGAGTTCTTCACGAGCGGTGGTTATGCCTTCAACAGCGGCTGCATGAGCGACTACGGCTACTGGTATTGGTTTGGCTATGCAAGCAGCACGGAGACGAAATACGAGAGCCTCGACGACCAGTGGAACAATGTTCTCGGCGGCGGCTACAATGGTTCTGCCACCTATGGTGTTGCCTTCGCAGCAGCCTTCAACGGCCCTTGCTACGTCGAGATGCTTGGCGAGCCGACCATCGTGCCTGGCTTCTACATCACCAACAGCAGCTATGCCTACAACTCTTTGACTGGCGGCGACGCCTATGCAAAGAAGTTCGGCCTCGGAGATTGGTTTAAGCTCACCATCACAGGCTACGATGCTGACGACAAGGTGACACAGACCAAGGACTACTACCTTGCTGACCTGCGCGACGAGAAGACTGCCTACATCATCAACGACTGGCGCTATGTCGACCTCTCCTGCCTTGGTAAGGTCGCCAAGATTGGCTTCGAGCTGACCAGCACAGACAATGGCACCTACGGCATGAACACGCCTGCTTACTTCTGCTTCGATGACTTCGGAGCCGAAGGCACAGAGGTCCTGCCCGAGTGCAACATGGCATTCATCTCCGAAGCAGGCTATGCCACCTACGTTGCCACTAAGGATGTGGACTTCACGAACTCCGGTGTCGAGGCATTCTCTGCAACTGAATCGACTGAGGAAGGCTATGTTCATCTGACTCCCGTCACAGCCGCTCCCAAGGACGAAGCCGTCGTCCTGAAGGGTGCTGAGGGTGCTTATGTCATAGAGGCTGCTGCTACGACGCCTGCCGCCCTGGAGGGTAATCTGCTGAAGGCAGCTAAGGAAGACGTCACGGCCGACGGCAGCCAGTACGTCCTGGCTAACGACGATGAGGCTGGCATTGGCTTCTATCGGGCAATCCTCGGCACCACCATCGCAGCCGGCAAGGGCTACCTCGAGATGAACGGCGCTGGCGTGAAGGCCTACTTCTTCGACAATGATGCAACCGGCATCGAAATGGTCAATGGTCAATGGTCAATGGCCAATGGAATTTATAACATTGCCGGTCAGCGTCTCCAGAAGATGCAGAAGGGCATCAACATTATTAATGGTAAAAAAGTTCTTAAGTAATGAAATACGTTAAGCCCATTATCAGAATCAGTGAAGCTGAGGCAGCTCAGATGCTTGCCGAGAGCTTGAACATCAGTGACTCGACCGTTGACGGCAGCGAAGCCCTCACGAAAGAGAACAACGACTGGAACATTTGGAGCGAGGAATAATAGTCCACGCTCTGTATGACAGAACAAGAGGGGGAGAGCAAATCTGCTCTCCCCCTCTCTTTGGAATACTACCTCTTTGTTCAAGGAGTACTACCTCTTTGTCCAAGGAGTACTACCTCTTTAGCCAAGGAGTACTACCTCTTTGTCCAAGGAATACTAATACTTTAGCCAAGGAATACTAATTCCTTCTGTGATGCCCTATATTCGTGTGAAGTTGCCGCTGTGCCACTCCTCCATCGTCCTGACTATTTCGAGGGATACCTTCTCGCGGATGTATGCCAGCTTGTTGCGCGTGACGGACCCCACGAAGGAGGCTATCATGCCCCGGATGCCCTCTCCTTCCAGCTGGTAGAAGAAGCGTTTGTTATGTGCAGGATTCTCGAAGCGGACCTCGAAGTAGTCCGTTTTCCACCATGGGGCAGGCACGTAGATGTAGCCTTTCGTGCCGCCGATGATGAGCTGGCCTTCTGCCTTCACGCCCTTGCCCACCTTGATGGAGGCGACGGCATTGGGGTAAGTCCAGTCTATCTTGGTGAAGGTGTCGAAGTCGTCGCCAGTGGGAAGGAGTCTGGAGACGATGTGCTTCTCCACGCATTCAGTGCCCAGCAGCTGGAAGACGGGCAGCATGGCCGTTGGGCCCCAGGCGGTGATGCTGTTCCACACATGTTGCATCTCGGGCTTTGTAAGGTCGTCTTCCAGGCTTGTGCATACGGCATCAACGCTGACGATGTCGCCTATCTTGCCTGTCTTTGCCATGAGTATCATGCGGGCGTATGCAGTGCTGTAGGCCGTCTTGATGCCTGCATAGAGGATGCATCCATTCCTGTCGGCCATCTCGAAAAGCTCCTTTGCCTGGGCGTGATTGAGTGTCAGGGGCGACTCGTAGAGCACGTGTTTCTTCTGCCCGAGGGCGTACTTTATCTGCTCGTAGTGCTTGGTAGGATGCGACCGAATGTAGAGGGCGTCGCAGTCGTGCACGAGGTCTTCGAAGGAGGTATAGGCTGCGGCGCCTTCCAGACCTTCTTTCCCGAGCATGGGGTTCAGGGAAAGGTAGCCGGTGACTTCCGTGCCGTTGACGTTCCTGCACTCTATGGCGAACTTGTTGATGACGTCTGTATCGCCCACCAAGCCGAAGCGGAGGGCGTTCTCCTTGCTGCGAATCTCTGTGCTCGATACGCCTTTGGTGCGGTCGAGATATACCACCTCGCAATATTCCTTGAGGTAGTCGAAGACGCCTACCCAGTCGGAACCTACCGTAAAAATATCGACGCCATACTTCTGTATGTCGTCTATCTTCTGGCCCTCGTATTGTTCTATGACAATCTTGTCGGCCAGCCCCGTGGCACGCACAGCTTCTATGCGTTCCATGAGCGACTGCTGAACATTAATCTTCCCACGGGAGATGTCGAAGTCGTCGCTCGTGACGCCCACGATGAGGTAGTCGCCCAGTGCTTTTGCACGCTGGAGGAGCCGTATGTGCCCGTAGTGTAGCAGGTCGTAGGTTCCGTAGGTAATGACTTTCTTCATAGAAGTCCTCTCTTTTGTAAATCCTTGAATGCGTTCAGGAGGGTGGTGTTGTCATCCTTGGTGAGACATCCCATGTGTCCGACACGGAATATCTTCTCGGCCATGTCTCCACCATTGGGACATATCCAGATGCGGTACTCATCTTTGAGTATCTTGAATATCTCGTAGGCGTTGGCATGCAGGGGATGGAGCGGTGTGACGCCATTGGCTGGACTTTCGGAGACGAATTCAAAGGGCAGCTCACTGACGCGGCTGCGGAAGTCCTGTGCCAGTTCTGCGCAGCGCTTCACCTCTGCATCGACACCTCCGTTTGCCTCAATCTCGCGAAGGCGGGCGTTGATTTGTATGAGGGTCTGTACGGCGGGGGTGAAAGGAGTCTGTCCGCGCTCTCCATTCTTGAGGGCCAGCTTCAGGTCCAGGTACATGCACATGGGGCTGTGACTATAGACGCGCTCCACAGCTTCAGGCGAGAGCACGACGAGCGATACTCCCGGCGGGCAGGCTAAAGCCTTCTGCGAGCCTGTTATCATAGCACCCACGTTCCATTCCTTCATGTTGAAAGGGTCACACATAAAGGAGCTGATGGTGTCGGCCACAAGGAAGATATGGTTGCGACGGCAGAAGTCGGAAATCATGGGCATGTCGTAGAGCACGCCGGTAGAGGTTTCGTGCATGTTGACGAGGAACCCTGTAAAGCCTTTCTCTTCGAAAGGAGCCAGATGTTCTTGCCTGAGGGCCTGGCCATGTTCGAGTTTGATGGTGGCATGCTCAATGCGATAGAGTTCGGCCAATTGCTCGAAACGCTCGCCGAAGCTGCCTCCGTTCACGACTATCAGCTTGTCTTCCTGCGAGAAGCAATTGATGAGTGCTGCCTCCATCGAACCTGTTCCCGAGGTGGTCATGAAGCAGACGCGTGCATTCTCGTCGGCCTTAGCGAATTTCTTCACCAGCCTTTCGTTCTCCAGCATCAGCTCAGAGAATTCCGGTGTGCGGAAGTAGGGCACTTGTTGTTTGCCTATGGCACGTACCTGCTCAGACGACTGAACGGGTCCCACGGTAAAGTTCAAAAAAGTCGTATCAATCATTGTCTATTCTTAAAGTATACTTGTCCTTATTCGTATTTGCCTTTATACTTAACTTTCATCAGGGCAATGCCAATGGCAGCCCAGACGATTTGTCGCACGCGAGCTATGATGCTCACGAAGAAGCCTATCTCACCAGTCAGTCCCAATGCTGTGGTTGAGACGGCATAGCCCAGTTCCTGCACGCCCAGTTGCAGGGGCAGGAAGCCGATGATGTTGGCGCACCATGACGTGATGGCTTCCACCAGGACGCAGTGGAGGAAGAGGAGCATGTATCCGCCGAAGCCGCCTCCGCCGTCTTTGCCGAAGAGGATGAGCATGAACATCACCTCCAGTCCGAGCATGAGGCGTGCCACGTATTCCAAAATGAGCGAACGATAGAAGGCCTTGCTGTTCTGGCTTTGCAGGGCTGCTATCTGCTGGTCGACGTTCCTGAGTGTGTCGATGTGCCGTTCCAGGAAACGTGTACTCCAATTCTTGAGTCCCGGAATCTTTCCTATCCATCCGATGACCTTTACCGTCAGCCCGTTGCGGTAGCCTAAGGAGAAGAAGTAGAATCCGGCCAGGCAGAACAGGGCCAGCAGCAGGAGGGCCAGACCTATTCCCCAGTTCATGGGCAAGTGGTCGCCTGCCAGCACAAGGCCTATGTAGAGGAAGATGGATGTGAACCAAAACCAGAAGTGCGAATAGATGTGCATCATCGAATAGAGGATGACCGACGATGTAGCTTGTGCCTTGGATGTGTCCTTCGTCAGCTCGATGATGCGGTAGGGCTCTCCTCCGAGTCCTCCCATAGGCGTCGTGTTGTTGAGCGCATATCCGCTGATGGTGAGGCGGTAGATGCGCCAGAGGCTGACATGCTCATCGGGGCTGAGGTTGTTCTTGATTATCTCCCGCCAAGCCAAGGCATTGACGAAATAGATGAGTATCCATACAGCCAGGATGGGAATCATCCAGTAGCCTGCCTTGAGAATCATGCCCCACAGGTCGCGGAAGTCCACGTCGAAGGTGAAAATCATGATGACGACCATCACGATTCCCAAGAGGAACAGGAAGTTGTTGATATGCTGTTTGGTGATTCTCATAACTCGCGGGTTACTTTTTCACAGAAGGCTTCGTGCTTCTTTATGGTGTAGAGCGTTCCGAGGCCGAGTACAACCGACTCGAAAAGGAAATGGCCCAGGGGGAAGTCTATCAAGACAAAGAAGGCGAGCGAGAGGGCTCTGTACGAGAATCCCGTGAAGTCCAAATGGATGATGGGCAGGGAGTAGTCGTGCAGTTGCTGCCGTATGTCTTCTGGAATATCGCTCAAGCTGCCGTATTTCTCTTTCAGCTTTGCGAGGAGTGTCTGCAGTTTGGGCGTGGTGCGTTCCTGTGTCTTTGTGTAGTTGATGTAGTTCTTCATGAACAGCCGTTCCCACCACTTGGCATCCTTCGGCAGTTGGTCGTAGGCCTGTTGCTGCTGCTCAGAGCTGTCAAGTTCCGTTCCGTTGGCTTCTCTCGAGAAGAGCAGGTGGACCTGCATGTAGTAGTCGCCTACGCGTTGCTGCCCTCCGCATCCTGCAAAACCGGAATAGAAGGTCAGCGCCAGTACAGCCAGCCCATAGATGAGGGCATTCCTGGGCGAGTCTTCTATGCCGAACCATCCGAACTCCATGCCGTGGTGCTGATAGATGCGCCACGCCAGGCCGAGGTAGATGGGAATCATCCAGACGAAGCCAGCCGCCCCGTCCAGTATGCGACCTATGCGCGACCTCTTTCCCGAGAGACGAGCCAGCTGACCGTCGGTATTGTCGAACACGTCGGCCCAGAAGAGCATGCCTATTGCTATGACGTTGAAGAGCACGCCCATCATCTTGTCGCCCTGCACTCCATATCCGTAGTACCAGCTTCCGCTCATGAAGAACCATGTGCTGCCGGCACCCAGAATCATAGAGAGAATGGTGATGGTGTTGGGATGGATGCCCAGCTTGTTGAAGAACCACGCCAGATAGAAACCGGTACGGCGCATCACGTTCAGTTCAAACCACGAGCACACTTCGGTGGACTTCATCGAAGCCAGGAACATATCATTCATTGATTTCTTCGATGCCATAAAAACCAGAATAATTTACTATTTGACGTTTTACTATTTATTTACAATTTAGCCATTTGGCAATTTATATCTTTTTAACCTTCTACCTTTTAGCCTTTTTAATTTTGGCAAAAGCTATAGTCGGAGCATGGGGCATTCGACTGCCGCTCTGCCACGGGCGGCGGCGTCATGAAGTCGGGACCATAGCTCCAAGCTAACGAGGCGGCATAGTCCCTCGGACCATAGAACATGTGCCCTTCGAACTCATATTCCGCCAGGTCCGTAAGCCACTCCTTGCGCCAGCCGTAACGTTCCTCCGGACGATTCTGGCTCACTCCCAGCCCGTCGGGCCTGATGAACATCATGTGGGCACGGTTGGGTGTCTGGTTGTTATGGCGACGCTGCAGTAGCCTGCTCACGCCATGCACCCACCGAGTGGGGACGAACGAGAGCACCCTGTACCACATCCGCCACAGGGCAGAGGGCTCCGAGACCCACCCCACCTGGGCATAGGTCAGCTTGCGCAGGACAAAGCAGATGCCGTAGAAAAGCCTCTGCCCCAGGACAGACTTCGGCAGGTCGTCCATTGGGAAGACGTCCATCATGAAACCCGTGCGATGCTTCAGGTGCTCCTGGCCCACCCGGATATACTTCGTTCCGGCACGCCTTATCTTGCCATATCCCCAGGGATAGGAAGCCTCCGTGCCATTGTCCTGGAAGAAGCAGATGTCGGGGTTGAGCTGGTCTGCCACACGGGTGAACTTCTCGTATTCCTCGCGTGTCATCACCACGTCGGCATCATCGTCCCAAGGTATGAACCCCTTGTGCCGAACGGCTCCCAGAAGCGTCCCGTATGCGATGCAGTAGCGGATGCCGTTCGCACGACACACCCTGTCCACCTCCACCAAGCAGTCCAGCAGCATCAGCTGCAACCTGCGAAGCTCGTCGCCCGTGATGTATTTCACACTTTGCATTGCAGTAGCACCTTTGCAAATGCAAAAATACTCATTTTAACAGAAATAACCAAAATATAAAGGGAAAAAGAAGGAAAAGATGTCAAAAATGTCCGATGCAGTGCCTCAGCCTACCTGTGGGAGAGGCTAAAAGACCGACAGAAACTCTGACGGAGGAAAACTCATACCCCAGCCGAATTCAGGTTAAAGAAGGTCATGTCAAGGTCATGTCAAGGTCATATCGAACTCATATCAAACACTAACAGAACTCTATCCTAAGAGTACTTAATACCTTAGTCCTAGATAAGAAAGTTATATAGGAGGAATATAGAAATAAAGGAGAACCAAAGGGGGAACTCTGAAGGAGTAGCGATGGAACTATCTCTTTCGGGATAAGCCCCGCCGCTACCGCAAGGTTCTGCAGGGATACTACATCCAGGATGCCTAACAACTCATGCTTTACTAAATGGCTTATCCCGAACTGAGGTAATCTTAAAATTCTACACAGATTTATAAGTCCATGTTGAACAATTCAGGACTCCACCTTCTAATGCAACATCGTTATAATTTAAAACCTCAATAATTTTGTTTGGGAATATCTGTTTAAAGGCTGCAATTGCCTCGGCATCCTTATTCCCCTCAACCTCGAAGACTGGAAGGACTATCAGATTGCTAACTTCAAGATAATTAACGTAAACCCCGATGGCATGGTCAGGATATCTTGAGTCCTAATATCCGTAGAAGAACGGCACATCAACATATTTGAGGTTATAATCCTTCAGAACTTTCTCTATGCCATTCGCCCAATACTTGTATTCATCAGAGCGGTTGTTTCCCAATATAGTGTCATGGTCTATAAAGCGAACCATACCGTCTGCGTGTCCCGTCATGTCACTGTTTTGGGCCGGAATTATGATTACCTCTGCCTCAAGCAATTCGGAAAGGTCTTTGACCAACTGGTCTTTGTCTGTATATTCAGGATTCTCCGTGAAGATTCTGTCTGAAACGATTGCTCTGCCAGAGCAAAGCAAAACATTTCCACCGTCAAGGTTGATATTCGAAAATACAGGCTCAAATCCATTCAGCCGACACACTTCTCTCACGTCAGAGCGCGAATCTTCCCATTCCTTATTGCCTTTCAAATAAGACGGCTCGTAGCGAAACTGTATTAGTTTGCCGGATTCAGTTTGGATTGGCATGTAATCCCTGCACCAAATATCCTTCGTGCCTTTTAACAGACGATAATCTACACCATGCTTTTTCAAGATAGAAGTCAACCGATTAAAGCACTTAGGGAAATGTTCTTCCAGAAGTCCCGACAAATATACAATCTCCTTGCCCTTTGGCTGTGCTGGGACTGCATCTGCTTTCTTGGCATTCTTTGGAGTTGATTCGTCTTTCTTTTGGTGCTCATTTTTCATATCCCAATATTTCTTTCTGATTGACGGATAATCACCATTCATAAACATCTCACACAATTCTTTGGTAGGCTCCCAGTCATTCTTCAGGCACAAATCTGTAAAGACCGCCTCCTTGCCTCTTTTTTCCAAAACGAAATTGTTGATATATTCAGATGATATATGCTTTCCAGAACGCAGAAGTATCAGGTTCATCCTCATAAGGACTTTCCTGTGAGCCTTTGTTGACAAGCTGTTATCAACCAGCCTTTTCATCAACTCGTTAAGTTTGGGCTTCCTGA
This sequence comes from Bacteroidaceae bacterium, assembly GCA_017469525.1. GTDB lineage: Bacteria > Bacteroidota > Bacteroidia > Bacteroidales > Bacteroidaceae > Physcousia. Next base: position 40,725 of record JAFUGG010000009.1, read on the forward strand.
CCCATGCAGCTCGGCGTACAAGAAGGTGGCTTTGCCATCTCCACTGCAGCAATGGGCTTGTCTGTCGAGCAAGGCTTCTTTGTAAGCATCATCTGCCGTGTCCGCGAGATTATCTGGATCATCATCGGTATCGCCCTGATGAAGGTCGGCAATAAGCGAGAGTAATGCGGATGCACTGCATCTGCATTACCGAGCGATAGCCGAGCTCGAACGCAGTTCAAAGTCGGCAACAAACGAGAATAAAGCAGAAGCAAACAAAAAGCTCCCACGTTTCACAACGCAGGAGCCACATGGTGTCGATATTAATTCTAAAACTAACTAACAAGTTTTTCCTGATATCAGTCTTTGGGGTAAAGTTTCTTGAAGACTTCTGTCAGCGACTCCACCTCGGGCAGCAATGCCTTCAGTTCGTCCTCGTCCTGATTCTTGACAGCAGTCATGGCTTTTTCCAACACATCTGTCAGCCTCTTGCAGTTGCTTCCGCTCTCTGGCGACCATATCGTGGCAACACGAATGCTGTTCCCAAAGAAGTATGTTGTTCCGTCGAACCCAAGTCGATCGTCATTGAACATACATGTCTTGACAGCATGTTCAATTAAGTCAGCAAACTTCAAAGCCGTGGCCTTGTCTGTCTTGACCTCTATAGAGTCCAACTTCAGTCTCGGCCCATCCGCCCTTGCCTCCTTCACCTCGCACCACTTCACCTGTAACCGTTCGCTTTCCCCATAACCGTAATACACATACAGTGCAGAGGGGAAGTCTTCCAAAAGTGAAGGGAATATGAGCATCTGCTGGCTTGCTCTTTTGGACAGCCAAGTCCCGAAATACTTTTCTCCCCACAACTTTTGCTCGGTTTGTGTCATCGGTTCCAGTCTGCTCTGGGCCTGTGCGCCAATGGCTGCCGCCATCAGCGCTGTCACTAATGTAATGATTTGCTTTTTCATGTTCATAAGTTTTTTATTTCATGCTCCGCTCCGTGGCTTCGGGCAGAAGATAGATTGTATGGAACGTATCGGTTGCCTCAACGACGACTGCCTTATAGCCAATGTATTTGAAGTGAAGCGTGGCATCTGTGCGAGGAACCCAGAAGACGAAATGGCCTGTGGAGTCAGTCGTTTCTGTTCCCCATATCCTTCTATCATGAAATATATGAATCATGGTATGCTCTAAAGGCTCGTCGTTTTCGTCATACACTACGCCCGTCACACGACGGCGGCTTGCTTTCAGTTCCTCATGCTGGTCCATATAGTAGTCGCATAGTGTGTCCTCTACACAGATGTACTCTATGACGCCGTGCTTTGCTGCCTCTCCATACTTCTCGATGTAGCGTTGCTTGACATTCTTGTAATCCATTACTCTGCTGACAAGCAAATGCTGCCCTTTGAAGTAGTCGAGATAAGACCTCTTGTCCAACCACTCGTTGTTTTCCTTTGGTTGAGGCACTCCGTTGATAAGGTAAAGGATGGAGTCATTGGGAGGACCGTTATGTGAACCACGTATGACACCTTGGGGAAGAAGCCGTACCTCGTTTTCTTCGGGCACATATTTAGGCAAACCGGCGATTTGCTCTTGTGAGTTTCCTCGCAGCCGCATGTTGTAGCCGTTGTAGCTCTTCTCGAGATGCATGACAAGGTTTTTGTCGGTGGGCGAGAACTTGAAGGACTTGTAGCCTGCTTGTTCGGCACAAAGCGTGACATCCTTTTTCGGAACCCAAAAGACGAAATGGCCCGTGGAGTCGGTTGCAGCACCTATAAAAAAATCCCGTTCTACATGCACGTAGGCTTCCGTCAAAGGCTTGCCGTTGTTATCAAACATGTAGCCCTCAACTTTGGTGTACTTCTTCATCAGTTTCGGATGCTTACAGACGTAAGCGTCGCAATAGGTGTCGGGCGCGGTCTTTATTTCTATCACACCATACTTCGCACGTCCGCCATACTTCTCGGTATAATAACTGTCTTTGTGGACATACACGCTGTCAATCATCAGGCCCTGCTGAGAAAAGTACCGAGGCATGTAGGTGTCAATGTCGTCCATGTCGTTTCCCATAATCCTTTGCTTTAATGAATCGGGCAGCGGTTCGCCGTTGACCAGGATAAGCGTGGAGTCGATTCTGTCCTTGTCGCTTGGCCCGTCGCCTGTTCCCCGAAGTCGCATAGTGGTGCCTGAACCCAAATCTGCCGAAGTGGGAACGATAGTAGCATTAGCTATCATGCGTTCAATCTCTTCCCTTTCCTCTGGAGTGGAGGCCATAATTACTATTGCACCGTTATTACAAGGTATCTTTATGTCTTGCAAAAGACCTTGCTCTTTGAGGTACTCTTCAATGCGTCTGTCGATTTCTTCTGACGTCATGCCGCGTGAGTCAAACAGAGTCTTGCCGTTGACCACCACGAGAAATGAATCCGTTTTGCCAATCTGGTCGATGATGCTATCTCCTATCCCCCGGAGGTGCATAGTGGTGCCTGAACCTAAGTCTGCCGAAGCGATGTCCCGTTCTGCAATCTGCCCTTGAAGAGCCTGGTCAACAGACTCGAAGGCGAGATCTTCGATGTCGTCCATCTTGAATTTCTGAACTGCACCTGTATATTCACGGGCAGGAATATCAAGTCCCGTAGTGGCTGGGGCATCAGCTTTCGCTAAAGCCAGTTCTTTGCGTGGAGCAATGACGGGCTTTGAGACTTCTGCAACTACATCCTTTTCAGGCACTCTTGTAGGCTCGGACACATGCTCGGGCCGTGCAGGTTGTACTTGTGCTACTAATGGCTGCTCTGTCTGTTCCTTTCCTATATTATATATAATGAGTAGCGCCACGGATGCTGCGATGCCGATGCCTAAAGCCCAAGCAAGTGCAGAGTGTCTCTTTGTCCCTCCCGAGATGACTTCCTGCTCAAAGCGTGCCCACTCCTTGTCCACGTCGGGCATGCCTATTCTCTTGTCGATGTCTTCAGTCTTCATGTTACTTTACAATTTTAAGGGTTTCTCTGATTCTGGCCAAAGAGCGCGTGATGTGTTTGTTGACTGCCGACGAGCTGATGCCGAGCACAGAGGCAGTTTCCGCATAGGTCATCTCGTCCTCGTAGTGAAGCTGGAGCACTCGGCGGTCCTGCTCCGTCAGGTTGTCATCGATGACTTGCTGCAACTGCTTCAGCAGCTCTTCCCGCTCCTCGTCCTTCTGCCAGGCTGTTTCCTCCTGAAGTTCTTCCTTCAGCCGTCTTTGCAGCTGCCGGTCGCGCAGGATGTGCAGGCATTGGTTCCTCGTGGCAGAGAGCAGATAGCCTCGGATGCTTTCCGCGGCTATTTCAGGCTTGCCGTTCCAAAGCTTGACGAACACCTGATGCACGGCATCCTTGGCATCCTCAGCATTCTCTACCAAGGAGAACGCCATGCGATACATGTGCGGATAGCTGTCCTTGAAGAGCCGCTCGAACTGTCGTTTGCTGTAGTCCATACCTGTTTAAGACGCTTTTATATATAAGACCACTGAGGCGGGAAATCAAATACCCCCTAAGTGCAAAAAAATGCGGCACGCCATCTTTGCCAATGCGGCACGCCATCTTTGCCAACGCGGCACGTTAAGTTTGCCAACGCGGCACGCCGTGTTTGGAGATGTCCTGTACGGAGAGTCATTATATCTTTCCCAGAATGCGGTCCATCACCCAGTTGACGCTGGTGGCGCTGATGCTGTCGGCAGTACAGATGCTGCTTTGCTGCAGGTGTTCCACTACGCTCTGAATGAGTGGGAGCTGAACGTGTTCGGGGTTCTCGACATGAAACTCCTGACGCCCTTGCTCATTACGCATGACGATGGGCTCGTAGGTAAAGACGGAGAAATGCAGTTGTCCTCGGTCGCCAATCAGTTCGATGCGGTCGGTGCGGGCGCTCTCGTGACTGACAAAGCACCAAGAGCCGCTGCCGGGCAATCCGTCGGCAAACTGGAAGGCGGCGCTGACGGTATCTTCCGTCTCATAAAGTCCGCCTCGGTTGCTGCTGAAGCCTTTTGCCCTGACAATGGGGCCAAAGATTTCCTGAAGCAGGTCAATCTGGTGGGGTGCGAGGTCGTAGAAGTATCCTCCACCTGCGATGTCGCGCTGCACACGCCAGGGGAGGGCTGTGCTGTTGTAGTCGAGGTCGCGAGGCGGGCAGGCAAAGCGTATCTGCACAGATGTCACCTTGCCGATGGCACCTTTCTCTACGAGTTCCTTCACTTTCTGGAAGTAGGGCAGATAGCGTCTGTAGTAGGCCACGAAACATGGCACATGTGTCTGTTCGCTGATGCGGTTGATGCGCTGACAGTCGAGATAACTGCTGGCGAGGGGTTTCTCTACATAGACAGGCTTACCTGCCTTCATGGCCATGATGGCGTAAGTGGCATGGGAGGATGGCGGCGTAGCGATATAGATGGCATTCACGTCGGAGTCGTTGATGAGTTGCAGCGCATCGGTGTACCAGCGCGGGATGTTGTGCCGCTCCGCATAGGACGAGGCTTTCTCCTTGCTGCGACTCATCACAGCTTGTATCTTTGAGCCGGGCACAAGATTGAATGCCGGCCCGCTCTTCTTCTCTGTTGCTTCACCGCAACCGATGAAGCCCCAACGAATTTCTTTGGTGTAGTTCATTGACCATTAAACATTGACCATTGACCATTGTATGCGGTGGCTGATTCTTCATTCTTCACTCTTCATTTAGTTGAAAAAGTTCCAACTCAGGCCGAAGTGGATAGTCATGGGGTTGATGGGGTAGTGAGGCACGAGGAAGGAATGTCCCGAGCCAGCGTTGACGTGCCGTGCCGAGACATAGATGCGGCAGTGCTTGAGGTGCATGTTGACGTATGCCCCCACGATGGGATAACCGCCTATCTTGACGCGCTCGTGGTTTGCGTCTTGAGTGGCAAACTGCTGAATGGCAGGGCTGTAATCGGGGGCATAGTATGAGGTGAAGAAACGCATGTCGCCGCCTATCTGCACGCGCAGTATCTTGTTGATGCCTATGCGGAAGAGGAGGTAGAGGTTGGTGTAGGCATTGAATTTGGGCAGCGGCAGGGCATCCTGGTCTGTGCTCGTCTGGAAGCTCAGGTGATTGTCCCAATGGATGACCTTCCAGCTGAGGTCTTGTGACAGTGTGGCGCCAAACACTTGTACGCAGCTTGCCTGCTTGACGCCCACGGAGTGGCTGTAGTCAGTGGGGATGATGCTCGATGCGCTTTTGCCTTCGAGCAAGGTGTTCTGCATGCCGAAGTAGGTATAGTTCGACACGTTCTCGAAGCCTACCTGCAACTTCGTCCCGAACTTCTTGAGACGAAGCGTGCCGTCAATCTTGAAGCGAACCTCCCTGCTCAGGTCGTCGTTGTCCCACCATGCGCTTCCCGAGTGATAGTGTCGGAAGAAGAAGTTGGGCTTCCGGTGCATGAAGTTGGCATGCAGGTCGCAGGTTAGGGTGTCGCGTCTGCCGAGGCGGAACTGGAGGTCTGTCTTGCCGTCGATGTTCAGGTCGCCTACATGTTCGCCGATGAGCCATACCTCGGCGGATGTGTTGAAGTGGAAGCGTGAGCCTTGTGTGCGTGCCAGTTCGCCGCCCACTGAGATGTCGTTTTCCGTGTAGCGCACCATGTTCTTCTTGTCTTCCATCAGTTGATAGGTGCGCAGTTTGTGGGTGCCGAAGAGTGTGATGCCCATCTGTGCCCATTTATTGAAGCCTTCGCGGAGTGCAATTCCAAAGGTGTTGCGCACGGAGAGGGCTCTCGTCAGGTCCTTCATCTTGTTTCCGTCGCCGTAGAAGCAGTCTGTGTAGTAGTTTTGTGTGGTGTTGTGGGCCAGGTATTCGTGTTTGAGGTTGCTCAGTTCGAAGGTGTGTATGAGGCTGGTGACGGGAACGAACTCCTGGGGAACTTCTTGCTTGTCCTTCCAAGCCTGCAGGAGCGAATCGAGTGCAATCCTTCGTGCCAGTGTGTCTTCTCGGAGCACCACCTGGATGCTGTCTGGCAGGTCGGAGATAAGTTCGGCGGCAGACGGCGGGGTGGGCTTCAGGGAGTCGGGCACTTCGAGGATACGTATGAAGCCGAGGTTGTAGCGATGTGAGAGGTAGGCATGTTGCTCGTGGTTCCTGTTCCATGTTTGGTCGAGCATGGTCGGGATGTTCTTCGAGTCGTATGATTGCCCCATGCTGAACGGGTCCTCGATATAACGGTCGTCTTCGATGCCGCCGTTCTCGCCCATCTTCATGTGGTTGATGCCGATGTAGGCATGTATGTTGTAGCGGTCGCCACGGTAATAGCCGTAGAACGTACTGCCGAACATGCTGCTTGGCTGTGCATAATAATAGCCAACGCCGTAGCTGTAGTCTATCTTGAAACCCAGTCCTGCGAGCTTGTTGATGTTTGTGGCGAAGTATCCACGGACGCGGTCTTCGCCTGTCTGACGGTTGCCGCAGGAGTGGTAGGCAAGGTTCGTGATGGGGCTTTTTGTGTTGGTGAAGCGGAAGTCCTGCAGCGAGCCGCGGAAGAAGCTGAGTGGCTGCAGGAAGAGGAACTCGTCGGAGGTGTTGTCGCGATTGAAGTAGAGGCGGCTCAGGCGCGGGGACGAGATGTTGGCCAGGTAGTTGTATTCGCCCGTATATCCGTCGGTGGCGTTCCACTTCTGGAAATCGTGGACGACGGTATCATTGTTCTCTGCATCGATGACGGTGCCGAGCCGAGGCTCCAGCACCCATTGGAACTGCCCGATGGGGATGGGTTTCTCGCGTTTGTGTTTCGTCGTGTCGCGTCCCCATGTGGTACGATTGCCTGCTCCGTCGGTGTAGGAGCCGTATTCGTTATCCCTCACGATGTATGTGTCGCCGTCATCGTAGAGGGCAGCGTTGCTGCCGTTCTGGTTGACGCGATGTGTCTGGGCACCTGCTGTCAGCACGGAGCAGATGGCGAGAATGAGGGTCAGAAGCCGTTCCTTCGTCATGCAGTTCTTCTTTGTTCCTACAGCTTTTGGCCGCCTGTTCCCGACAGATGGGGTGGGGCCTGTTCGTGAATACACATTATATATTATGTGTGTGAGTGATTCACTCTGCTGCCGGTTTCGTTCGGGAGTCGAGGCAAACATCATGCAAATTTAGGAAAAAAACGCAAGACACATCGGTCTGGGCGCAGAAAAAATCATTAAGAATGGAAAAAGTGTATGAAAAGGGTGTAGTATTGTGGGCAAAAGGCCTAAAGCTTGACAGATGTCGGGCTGTTGCTTCTGCAGAGAAGTCTGCGAACTTCTGCGTGGAAGTTTTACCTCAGTTCGGGATAAGTTATCATTGCTGTCCGATAAAGTCAGTCAGGTATCCTAAGCCTGGAAGGCTTCACTTTGAGTAACCGGGGGCGAAGCCCTCGGACAAAGTGCGAAGCCCTCCCCTGCTCCTGCCTGGAAGGCAGTACTATGAAGCATCGGTGGGTACTGCCTTCCAGGCATCGGGATGTGCAGCGGTCGCCCAACCGATGGCGTTGCCCTCGGTTACTCGAGGTGAAGCCTTCCAGGCTTTTTTCTCATCAGGCATTTTCAAGCCCAACTCAATTAGGGTTGACCCCGGAGGGTCCTTGCTATCAAAGGGACGAAGAATGTCTTAGATGGTTTACCGGACAGTAGTCAAAAGAAGTCTCATATTACCAACTTATTATATTACTTTCTTATCCCGAACTGAGGTAAGTTTGCGAACTTCTGCAGAGAAGTTTGCGAAGTTCTGCAGAGAAGTTTGCGAAGTTCTGCAGAGAAGTCGGGCAACTTCTGCTGTGAACTTTCGGCGTTTCCTCCTATGGACATTCCTGCCCGTCTCTTTCGAATGAAGGAAAACCTCCAGAGGAGTTGCTGAACGGGACGCGTCGTTCTCTCAGGTGGCGCGTGAGAAGTATTCTGCCGGCGAACAACCTTTGTAGAGCTTGAAGTTGCGATAGAAGGCGGAGGCAGACGTGAAACCGCACTTCTGCCAGGTATCATCCATGTCCCGCAGCTCGTTTTGCTTGACGAGTAGTATGAAGTGGTCGATGCGTCTGCGGTTTACCAGTTCCGAGAAGGAAATGCCCAGTCCCACGTTGACTGCACGCCAGATGTAGTTCCTGTTGCTTCCCAGATGGAGGGCCAAGTCGCTTATCTTTATGTTGGGTTGCAAGTAGAGCTTTTCCTCGTCCATAGCTCTCAGCACGTCGCGCTGCAGCTGGGCGAAGTGGTCCCCCTGGTCATCCCCCTCGCCTGACAGCAGGTTCTCGCCCCGCTCACCGTGGTCGCTGTCTGCCGAGAGACAGGTGCCGACCTCGTCCACCTCGTCTTTGACGGCTGTCACTTTGGGCAGCAGACGGACGGACTCGTAGCCCAGCATGAAGATGAAGGCAGAGAAGAGCGTGGAGGGTACGGCCAGCATGGCGACGGAGGATAGGAAACGTTCGCGTCCCAGAAGATTGGCGGTAAACGATGCCAGCGTTGTAAGAAAGAGGAAGAGGAGCAGACCTCGCAGGGGACGCAGCGAGTAGGGCTCTGTGTCGGCATAGGAGGAGGCTATGGCTGTCTCATAGCTTCGCAGCATTCGCCATCCCAAGATGAAGACCGATATGACTTGCCCGGCAAACACTATCCTTGCCACTACTTGTGCTTCACTCCACATCAGCTGTGCCGGAGCAAGCAGAACTGCAGGCATGAGCCACAGGAACTGCGCTCGGCGGCTAAGACGATGCAACGTCAGCTTGCAGAGATAGAAGTGCCAAAGAGGAAAGACTGCCAGGTTGCAATAGCGATATAACAGGTCGACAGGCCACGGCGCATGGCCCGAGAGGCTGAAATAGATGAAGTGGCAGAGGTAGAGCCCCGCCGTGGTAATCATGAAGCAGAGCAGGCTTTGTCGAGGTGCGCTCGGGTGTGTCCTGTAATCCAGCCCGAGCCACAATGACCAGAATGCTGCGACAAAAAGCGGTGCGGAAAGGACGATGTGCTCTGCCATGCTCAGACGATACGCAATATGAATTCTATCACCTTCAGCACCATGCCGGCGGCAATGACGCAGAGTGCCGGCACATGATTGTCTCCGCCAAAGAAGTACATGGCAAGCCCGACGGCAGCCAGGGCGAGGAACAGCGTGTTGAGCACCATTCTGATCTTGGTGTTGTCGTGTTGTCCTGCCCGCTTCCTGCGGATGCGTTCCACTTGTTCTTCCAGGGAAAGTTCTTCCTGTCTCATCGTTTAGTTTACTTTACAGGCTCAATGACGAAGCCATAGCTGTAGTTCTTTTCGCGGAGTTCATACTTTTCCAACGGGCCTGGGCCGCAGCTCTGGTTGCCGAGACCACGCATGGCGGCATCGAGATGCAGGATGATCTCTGGACGATGAATCTTGCTGAGTTCGTGCAAGTACTTTGTCTGCCAGAGTTCCTCGTCCATGTAATGCAGGGCACTGAAGTGGAACTTGCCTCCTGTACGGAAGCGGACGCCTTCTCCCTTATCGTCCGTGAAGGTCACCCATTTCACGTCACAACGCTCGCCCATGCTTTGAGGCTTCTCGTATTCCTCAGTCATGCCGTTCACTGTGTTGTTCCATACGCCCATGAATGCTGAGGTCTTGCGGTCGGGATAGTTCTCGTGAGGACCGCGGCCGAGCCACTCGACGTTGCCCAGACGCGGGTCGAGTGCTGCGATGAGGCCAAGGCGGCTGAAGTCCTTGTTGCTTTCATTGCCGAAATTACTCTTGACGCCGATGCTGCCGTCATTGTAGATGGTATAAGCTGTCTCGACGGGAATGTTGGTCTGACCGTCGCGACCGGACTTGACATTATAAGTGACGTTGATGATTGCCGCGTCTTCTTCCTGCTGCAAAGTTACTTTGGGAGACTGGATTTCGCTCTTGAAGTTGCTCCGGCGGTCGTTGCTGATGCTGCGGAAACCGTTGAAGGTCAGGTTGCCGAAAGGTATCTTGTCGCCCGTCACGATGATGGGCTTGCCGTTGTACGACAGCTCTGTAACAGCTCCGCTCTGCTTGCTGACGGCAAAGGTAAAGCCTTCATTCTTGACACTTATTTGCTGAGCATTCTCCTCGACCTTGAGGGCTCCACTTGCTTTGGCAGCCACCATGAGCGTGGGCTGACCGTCGCGGAGCAAGAGTTGCTCTGTTGCGACCTCGTGTCCAGCCTCTGCCCAATTTGTTGCCTCCTTGAGCCTGAGGGAAACATTGAGGTGATATAGGCCTTCTCCATCAGGCACTTCGCACGGAAGTTCAATGAAGCAGCTGTCGCCAGGCTGTACTTCGGGCAGCGATGTGGTGCCGCTCTTTATCATGCGACCGTCGCGAAGCAGACTCCAATGGAATGTGAAGGCGCTCAACGGCGTGAAGCAGTAGCGGTTGCGAATGCGTATCTTGCCTTCGTCGTTCAACTTGAAGTCAACATACTGATAGACCTTCTTGACCTCGAGCAGCTTGGGTGTGACGTGGCGGTCGGCTGTGATGATGCCGTTGCAGCAGAAGTCCTGGTCGTTGGGATAGTCGCCGAAGCCGCCGCCGTAGTACATGTTCTTGGTCGGCTCGCCCCATTTGCAGAGACTTTGATCCACCCAGTCCCAGATGCAGCCGCCTATCATACGCTGGCTCTCGAACTCGATGTAGTCCCAATATTCCTGCAGGTTGCCGATGGCGTTGCCCATAGCGTGAGCATATTCGCAGAGGTAGAACGGACGACCTTGCAGGTCAGCCTGCTTGTCGAGACGTATCATGTGGTCTATCCTGGGGTACATGCGGCTGTCCATATCCGCTACTTCGTTCATGCCTTCATAGTGGATGAGGCGGTCGTCGAGCTCCTGAATGGCCTTCTTCGAAGCGACAAAGTTATCGCCGCCACCGCATTCGTTGCCCATGCTCCAGAAGATGACGCTGGGATGATTGCGGTCGCGAAGCACCATACGCACTTGTCTGTCAACATACTGAGCCTCCCATTTCGGGTTCTTCGACAGGCTGTGATTGCCGTGACACTCAACGTCTGCTTCGTCCATCACGTAGATGCCGTAGTAATCATACAGGGCGTACATGCGTGGGTCGTTGGGGTAGTGACTCGTACGAACCGTGTTGAGGTTGTAGCGTTTCATCAATAAGATGTCCTCTATCATGCTTTCCACGGGCACAGCCTTGCCGTAGATCGGGTGCGTGTCGTGGCGGTCGGCGCCCTTGAACATCACGCGCTTGCCGTTGATGAAGACGCGTCCGCCTCGGTTTTCTATCTTTCGGAAGCCGTACTTCTGCGTATAGACATCGCCTCCGACGCTGATGTTGACGGTGTAGAGGTTAGGTGTCTCGGCTGTCCACAGCTCGGGGTTCTGCACTTCGAGGTTGAGTTGGGCGTCGCGTTTGCCATTCTCTATGCCGCTTACCTGCAGGATAGCCGTCTGGATGGTCTTGCCTGCGGGATTGACAAGCTCTACGTCAATGCGGGCATCAGTCGCTTTCTTGTTGAGGTTCTGCAGGGCGATGTCGATGCCGAGGAAAGCACGGCTGAAGTTGTCGTCGCCGCGTCGTCCGCGTCCTCCCATCATCGAACGGAGTCGGACGTCCTGCACATGCAGTTTCTGACGCGCTTCGAGATAGACGTCGCGATGTATGCCGCTCAGTCGGAACATGTCCTGATCCTCGATGTACGAGCCGTCGCTCCAGCGATAGACCTCAACACAAACGAGGTTCTCGATGCCTGGCTTGATGTATTTCGTCACGTCGAACTCGGCATCCACATTGGGGGCCTGCGTGTAGCCGACCTTTTGTCCGTTCACCCAAACATAGGCTGCGCTGTAGATGCCGTTGAAGTGGAGATAGATTTCCCTGCCGTTCCAAGAGGCGGGAACCGTGATGGTGCGACGATAGCTGCCTACTGCGTTGGGTTCTTTCACTACGGTATATCCCTCCTGACCCTTGATGAAAGGCGGCTGATTCTTAAATGGATAGGTCACGTTGGTGTAGATGGGCGTGCCATATCCCTGCATTTCCATGCACGAAGGCACAGGAATAGTCTTCCACGAGGAAGCGTCGAAGTTCGTCTTATAAAAGTCTTTCGGACGGTCTTCGGGTTTCGGAACCCAATTGAACTGCCACGTGCCGTTCAACATCAGCCTGAGAGAAGAGTTCGGCCAAAGCCAAGGCTGCTGGTACGCAGCGTCGCTCTTCATCTCTTTCTCGCTGGCATAGAGCAACATAGTGGCGCGTCCGGGCTCCTTGTTGATGCCGTAGATGGCCTCGTTCTCCCAGTCGTTCGTGCTGGCGGCACCCTGCTCGCTGGTCTTTATCTCGAGGTTCGTCTTGACGAGTCGCCACTGAAGATACTCGCTTTGGTTCGTTCCGCGAAGCTGCCAAACGTGCCCGCCAGGCTGACAAGTGTCGTTATATCCGAGCTTCAGACCGCCTGCAGCGCAGGTCAGGACGTAGGTCTCGGCTCCGCTCTTCTCGATGAGCCACTGCTGGTTGGCGTTTCTTGTCTCGAGCGGCCAAGTGAGCACTTCGCCCTCTTGCGAGCCGTGATTGCCATTGTCGAGCGCCACATCACCACTCGGGCTGTAGAAGCACCAGTAACCGGGCTTGTTGCTCTTCTGGATGCGCCATACCTGAGTCTGCGATTTCTTGTTGACGGGCGAGAAAGTTATAGTGCCGCTCAGGTTGTCGAGGGCCAGTCCGTCGCCAATCTCGAGGCGGTATCCTTGTTTGGGGTCAAAGTCCTGAGCCATAAGGCAAAATGTGCTTGCGATGAACGCAGCAAGCAATGTGGAAAAGAGTCTTTTTGTCATGATATAGAAAATTTTAGTGTATATTTGCTTTGCAAAGTTACGAAAAAGTGAGGATACAACAAAAAAATGCCCGTTATTTCTTGTTAAAAGCCCTGATTCGACGCGGAAGAACGAGCAACCCGAAGTGTTGGCAAGACCACAGGCGGAGGTGTAATCCCCCGATTAAATGTGACGACAGACGTCAATCGCTGAGTGGTGTCGTCCAACGCCTCACGTCACGTTTCCAGTACTTACACGAGAAAACTCCAGTACTCACACGTGAGTACTGGAGTTTTCACACGTGAGTACTGGCTTAGTCACAGTAGTTGATATGTTCCTCGTAACGGTCGAAGGGCAGGTCTTCCGTGATGCCGACTTTCCGTAGTGCCGCGATGACAGTCTCTTGATACTGGGGCGAGAGGGGCGTCTCGCCGCGACGATAGGCAAAGTATTCGTTCCGTCCGAACTCCATGATGAGGGAATTCATGAAAGTCTTATATTGTGCTGGGAACATCCTCTTCTGGAAACCTGTGAATCCGTAGGCATATTTCACCGGTTTCGAGTCGCGATAGAACTGGCAGCGACTGCTTTTTGTGCATGTTTCCGGGTTGATGAGATTCAGGATTGCCTTGCTCTTTTGCAGCGTGGAATAGGCAATCTGATGCAGACAGGTTGCTGCCACAGGGCAGTCTTTGTGCAGACAGACGGTATAGTCTGACGGCA
>JAFUGG010000010.1 GCA_017469525.1 Bacteroidaceae bacterium
GCTCCACTATGCTTCAGACTGCGGAGCAAAGATACTCAATACGGAAGACATGGACAAATAAAAACGGATTTTTCTTATCCTGCAATTTGACCCATTGAAACAAAGTACTACTAAACTATCCTGCAAAATGACCTATACGCCGAAAGTTTTAAGATAATAGGAAAATAAGAAGATAAGAAGATAAGGCGGCAGTCACGCTACATTGAGCGGCTGCCGCCTTATCTTATGTGTTCTTTTTCCGTATTACAGATCGTGATGCAGGAGGCGGTACTGAGCCATTTCCTCGTACTTTGTGTCTGGCTTGCCGTAGTTGGCATAGGGATAGATGCTGATGCCGCCACGGGGCACGAAGATGCCTGTTACCTCGATGTACTTGGGTTCCATGAGGCGGATGAGGTCCTTCATGATGATGTTGACGCAGTCCTCGTGGAAGCTGCCGTGGTTGCGGAAGGAGAAGAGGTAGAGCTTGAGGCTCTTGCTCTCCACCATACGACGGTCGGGCAGATAGCTGATGCGTATCTCTGCAAAGTCTGGCTGCCCTGTGATGGGGCAGAGCGCCGTGAACTCGGGGCAGTTGAAGCGCACCCAGTAGTCGTTCTCGGGATGTTTGTTCTCGAAGGCTTCCAGCACCTCGGGTGCATAGTCCTGCCTGTATTCTGTCTTCTTGCCAAGGGCTTTGAGGCCCTCCTCTTTTCTGTTTTCCATATTGTCAGACTTTTAGTTTTGGTTTTATTGGGGGGAGTTAAAGGAGTTAAGGGAGTTAAGGGAGTTAAGGAAGTTAAGGACGATTGTTTGGGGAGGTTGGTATTGTCTTTAACTCCTTTAACTCCTTGAACTCCTTTAACTCCTTTAACTCCTTTTTTCCAAATATTTCTTCAATCCTTCGCGGCGCAGCTTGCACGACGGACAATGTCCGCAGCCGTCGCCCACGATGCCGTTGTAGCAGGTGAGCGTCCGGTAGCGGATGGTATCGAGTACGCCCAACTCGTCGGCCAGTGCCCATGTCTGTTGCTTGTCGAGCCACATGAGCGGCGTGTGGAGGCGGAACTGCTCGTCCATGGCAAGGTTGAGCGTTGTGTTCAGGCTCTTGATGAAGCCATCGCGACAATCGGGATAGCCGCTGAAGTCGGCTTGTCCCACTCCCGTGATGATGTCGTAGATGCCATGGTTGCGGGCATAGATGGCTGCAACGGAGATGAAGAAGAGGTTGCGGCCCGGCACGAATGTGGTGGGGTAGGGGTCGCTTTCCTTCTTCTCTGCCTCGATGTCGAGGTCCTTGTTCGTCAGGCTGCAGGTGGGGCTGAGCTGCGAGATGAAGCTGATGTCCATACATTCCCAAAGCACTCCGGCCTCTTCGCAAAGTTGCTTCGCTATCTCTACTTCAACGGCATGCCTCTGCCCATAACGGAAACTGAGGGCCGATACCTTGTCGAAATGTTTGAGAGCCCAATAGAGGCAAGTGGTGGAGTCTTGTCCACCGGAAAGAACTACGAGTGCGCTACTCATCTACTTAATTTACGATTTGACTATTTACTATTTACTACTTTTTTCCTATTTAAAGTCCCCCTCTCCCACGGGAGAGGGGTTAGGGGTGAGGCTGCTAGGGGTGGGGCTTGTGGTCAATCGCCTACAGCCTTCATGTATTCCTGCCAAAGGGCGTCGGTGGTAATCTCGGGCTTGTCGCCCAGGATGTGCTTCATGGCTTTGTCCCACGACCAGGGCTTGAGCTCTACTGCCGAGCGGTTGAACTTGCGGATGAAGTCCTTGTCCTTGTTGAGCTGCAGCCAGTAGAGGAAGTAACCCGTCACGCGATAGCCCTTGCGCCATGAGTCGCCACGTGTGCGGTCCTTGCTGCTGAAGTCTTGGTCGAAGCATCCGCAAGCCACGCGAACGGCATCGGCCAGGCCTTCGATGAAGAGCCAGTACTCGCTCTTGCCGTCATACTGCCCGCATCCTTCGGGCGAGAGCTGGTAGGCATGGGTGAGCTCATGATAGAGCACGCCACGCGTCTCGTAGTCGAGGCGAAGAGTGTCGTTTCCGGCAAAGCAGCGTTCAATCCAGTTCGTGGAATAGCGGATGCCGACATAGTCGCCTGCGCCATACTTCTCGCTGATGCCGTTGTAGTCCTTGATGGTATAGACGATGCGCTTCAGACGAGGCACGTTCGGGTCTTTCGGTCCCCAATAGAGGGTTTGCAGGACGCGAAGGGCATTCTCCTGAATGTAGGGAGCGGGATTGGGGATGATGTTGTGATAGATTCTGGAGCCCTCGCTCTCGGGAGCCTCGTCGTGGAACTCCACGTCGCCCGGGTTGTAGCCCTTCCACTTCTTCTCAATCTTTATGGGAGCGTGGTACTTGGTGGCTTTGTAAATGGCCTGCGCCTGAATGCCGACTGCAAAAGCAGCGGCAAGAATAAAGATAAGTGAACGTTTCATTTTTGTGATAAGAATTAAGAGTTAGAATTTATGCTGATTTATGTTAGGTTTACCTCTGGTTGGCTTTTTGCCGACATCTCTGCAGAGTTGCGTTCGGCAGCGACGGCACGCTCGTGGTCCTCGAGTTGGACGGCGAGGCGTGCTATCTGCTTCATCGTCTCGCTTCTTTGCTTGGCCAGGGTTTGCCAGTTGGCGGTGATACTTTCCTGTATGTCTGGTGACTGGGCACTGCAGCGTCCGTCCTCAGCCTCGAGTGCAATGATGCGGCTGTTCAGGTCATCCACTTTTGCTTGACATAGAAGTATGTCCTTGTTTATCTGTTTCAGGCTGCTGCGTATCCCGGCCCAGTCCTTACCGTCGGCGAATACCTCGTCGAGCTCACCTCGCTGAACGGGAGGGTGTTGCAGGTTGAAGGCATGCATCCACAGGTCGAGCTTTTCGCCCAGCTCCTTCTGTTCGGCTTCCAGTATCTCGATATGGCTCATGTAATAGTCGTGTCGGCCTTGCATTATGTCGTTGTCGTGACGAATGCTGTCCGAGAGGCTTCGCTCTTGCTCGAAGCGTTCCTTTGCATCCCTCACATTCTGCAGATGCTTCTGGTGGAGGCTCTTGGCGTCCATGTCCGGAATCATCTGCTGGTATGCCTTGATATTCTCTGCCTTGCGTTCCTCCACGTCTTCCTTGCGCTTTTGGGCGATGGTCGATGTTCTGGTGAGCGAATTAAGCAGTGACCTCATTCCTTCCAGGTTGGCGTTCTCCACGTTCAGACTTGCCTGCTTCCGGGCTATGTCCTCTTCCGTAGCGAACCACTCGGTGATGAGCTTCTGTATCTGTTCGTAGAGCTGTTCGGGATTTCTCTGCCAGATGGCGTACCAGTCTTTGATGGTGACAGTTTGCATCATGTTCTCGTAGAGGCGCGTGTACTGTTTGTTGATGTTTTCGAGTCGTTCCACAATCTGTTCCACTTCGCGGCTGAAAACTTGCAGACCCGTGTTGAGTTCGCTTAGGCGTACGTTTACTTCGCTCTTCTTCTGCTCAATCTTCTGGAGCTCCTCGCCGAGTTTGGCGATGCTGCTCTGGTGGAAGGTGAATGTCTCGAGTTCCTTCTCGGCCGTCTCTGCGTCGCGGCTCACGTTCTCGATGAATTGTCGCAGCAAAGCCATCCTTGCCTCGAGGTTCGTGTTTTCGGAGCATTCGGCGAAGGTTGGGTCGAGCTGGGCATAGAGTTTCCATTCGAGCACATCCTCGTTCTGTCGGATTCGGATGGCGTTGAGCGCTTCCTCTTCAGCACTGAGCTGTCCCTGCGCCATTGCCAGTTCTATTTGCATCTCAGAGAGCTGCTGTGCCTTGGCTTTCGCCTCTGAGGCAAGCATCTCATAGTCGGACTTCATCTCGCTGATGAGTTTGCTCTGGTCGAGCATCGTGTCGCTGTGGTAGGGGTGATGCGTAGCACCGCAGACGGAGCAGCTGACGCCTTCCTTGAGGTCTGCCCGCAGCTGGATGATGTCCTGGCCCTTGCTGAGGAGGTAGGTGTATTCCTTTTCCTTGCAGAGCCTTTGTACCTTTCCAGTTTCTTCTTCGAGTTGGCGGACACCATCTTCCAGATGCCCAATGTCCAGACGGAGCTGCGTCACCTTCTTGCTCTTCTCCTCTATGCTCTCGTAGCCTGTGCTGATGCGTTTCCAGAGCGATAGTGCAGAATGCAGCATCTGCCTGCGGCCCTTCAGTTGCAGGGCCCTTTCCTGAAGCATCAGGCCGTCCTGACCTTGAATGTAGGAGCGGTGCATACTCAGTTCTGCCTCGGTTGTCTCAGCCTTCGAGACGAGGTCCTGGAACTGGGCAAATGCCTTGCCGAGCAGTTCGTTCTCCTCGTTCTGGCTTTTGATGGCCTGCTGACGTTTCAGCTGAAGTTCTGCCCTGCGCTTCTCTCTTTCCTCCAAGTATTTGAGTTGCAGCAGGACAGCTTCGCCATGTTGAAGCATGCTTTCGTGTATCTCCATGCTCTGGCGCTTGCAGCAAAGCTTTTCCAGAATGTCTTGCAACGCTTCGGTCTCTTTCTCCTTCTCGGCAATCATGGAGGAGAGAGCCTTTGCCTCCTCCCTTACCTTATTAATATAGTCGGTCAGGAAGACCGTCTCGTTGTCGAGTGACTCATTGTTCCCTGTCAGTTGAGCAGCGTTCGAGACGCGGTCGAAGGTGTCGAGCAGGCTTTGTGTGGCATTCTTGTAGAGTTCGCCAGCCTGTGTCTGGCGTTTCTCTTGCTCCGCAGTCTTCTGTCGGAACTCGTCAGCCTCGCGTTCCAGCAGGCTCAGCCCCCGCTTGTCCCTGCCTATCTGTTCCTTCACCACGGCGAGCTTCTGATAAACGCCATGTATGCCTTCGAAAAGGTCGTAACGATCCAGCATGCTCTGCTCCTTTGCCATGGTGGCCTTCTCCTTGCCGAGTTCGAAGAGATGCTTCTTCTCCCGTTCCAAGATCATGCTTGTCTCGTTGTATCGTCTGAGCCAGGCGAGCTGCTTCTGCAGGCGCGTCAGGCTTTCTTCCAACCCCTGCAACTTTGTTTCTGCCAGCCGTTTAGCATCCTTGACGCGTTGCAGTTGTGTGGAGTTCAGGATGCGTGAGTCACGGCGAGAGCGCGTGCTGCCGCTCGTCTCCTCTATGATGAAGTTGATGCCCTTCTCGGTAGGAACAGACGCAGCAACGGCCTCTTGGCGCGGACTCTCTTGCTCCACCGGCTTGGGCTCTTCCCTGTCCTTCTTCTTGAAGAAATTCATGATTGTCGTGTCATTTGCGCCTGCAAAGGTACGAAAAAGAATTGATAATTGAAAATTAAAAAAGAAAAATGGGAGGCAGAGAGGCAAGAATCGTCACAGGCGTTGGTCGGCAGCACAAAGGTGTCATGTGCCGTTGCCCGATACAGCATGATGCGTATCGTCTGCCTTCATTTACTATTTTCCGTTTTTATTTGGGAATATCGATTTTTAGTTGTAATTTTGCACCTGCAAATATATAATTAGGAAGACAAGACTATGGCACAGAAACCAAGCATCCCCAAGGGGACACGCGACTTCGGCCCGCAGGAGATGTCGCGCAGAAACTATATCTTCAACACCATTCGTGAGGTCTATTCGCTCTACGGATTTGAGCAAATCGAGACGCCGGCCATGGAAAACCTCTCGACGCTCATGGGCAAGTACGGCGAGGAGGGCGACAAACTGCTCTTCAAGATACTGAACAGCGGCGACTTCCTGCGGGGCATCTCACCCGACGACCTCAATGGCGGCGCCACGGGACACCTTGCTGCCCAGCTTTGCGAAAAGGGTCTCAGATACGACTTGACTGTTCCCTTCGCTCGTTATGTCGTGCAACATCGTGAGGAACTGGCTTTGCCTTTCCGTCGTTATCAGATTCAACCCGTTTGGCGAGCCGACCGTCCGCAGAAAGGACGCTATCGCGAGTTCTATCAATGCGATGCCGATGTGGTGGGAAGCGACTCGCTGCTCTGCGAGGTGGAACTAATGCAAATCATAGATGAAGTGTTCCGCAGGTTCGGTATTCGTGTTTGTATCAAGATCAACAACCGCAAGATTCTTTCCGGCATCGCAGAGATGATTGGCGAGGCAGACAAGATTGTGGACATCACGGTCGCCATCGACAAGCTCGACAAGATAGGCCTTGACGCTGTGAACGAAGAGCTCTGCGAGGACGGCATCAGCGAGGAAGCCATCCAGAAGCTGCAGCCCATCATCAAGCTCAGCGGCTCGAACGAGGAGAAGATACAGACCATGCGCGAGGCTTTGGCTGGCAGCGAGATAGGACAGAAAGGCATTGACGAGGTGGAATACGTCATCTCTAAACTCTCAACTCTCAACTCTCAACTCGAACTTGACCTGACCCTCGCTCGCGGTCTCAACTACTACACAGGCTGCATCTTTGAGGTGAAAGCCCTCGACGTTGAGATAGGCAGCATCACGGGAGGCGGTCGTTATGACAACCTGACAGGCATCTTCGGTATGCCAGGGCTGAGTGGCGTGGGCATCAGCTTCGGTGCCGACCGCATCTACGATGTGCTGAACCAGCTCGAACTCTACCCGGAAGCCGTCACGAAGGCAACTCAAGTGCTCTTCATCAACTTCGGCGAGAAGGAGACAGACTACTCGTTGCCCATCATTTCGCAGCTTCGAGGACAAGGCATCCGCTGCGAAATCTATCCCGATGCCAGCAAGATGAAGAAGCAGATGCAGTATGCGAACCAGAAAGGCATACCCTTCGTCGTCATGACCGGCGAGACGGAAATGGCCGAGGGAAAGGTGATGCTCAAGAACATGACCACAGGCGAACAGAAACTCGTCGCTCCGGAAGACATCGCAGCATCCATCAACTCATAACTCTTAATTCTTAACTCTTAACTCTTAACTAAGGAAATGCCTGCGGCCCTGTACCTCATTCCAGTCACGCTTGGCGACACGCCTGTCGAGCAAGTCCTGCCTTCGTACAACCACGAGGTCATCATGGGCATCCGCCACTTCATTGTGGAGAACATCCGCTCGGCCCGTCGCTTCCTACGTCAGACAGACAGGGAGTTCCCCATCGACGACAGCACGTTCTACGAGATGGGCAAGCATGCCGACGAGAAACTCTTCAGCCGCTACCTGCAACCTCTCAGGGATGGAATGCCCGTTGGCGTCATCAGTGAAGCCGGTTGCCCAGCTGTTGCCGACCCGGGAGCCGATATCGTCAGCATCGCCCAAAGGGAAGGCTTGCCTGTCGTGCCGCTCGTCGGACCGAACAGCATGATTATGGCCGTAATGAGTAGCGGGCTTGGTGGACAGAGCTTTGCCTTCAACGGCTATCTTCCCGTGGAGCCATCCGACCGGGCAAAACGTCTGAAAGCTCTCGAGACGAGAGCATGGGCGGAAGGGCAGACACAGCTCTTCATAGAAACACCCTACCGCAACCAGAAGATGTTCCAGTCGTTACTGACGACTCTTCGCCCGCAGACACGCCTCTGCATCGCGGCAGGCATTACGACTGCCGGCGAATATATCCGAACTCTACATGTCTCGGAATGGAAGAAAATAAAACTGCCTGATTTAAGTAAGGTGCCTGCCATCTTCCTTATAAATAAATAGTATGAAATACTCCATCGTAGTTCCCGTATATAATCGCCCCGATGAAGTGGACGAGTTGCTGCAAAGCCTGTCCCGTCAGACCTTCCGTGACATGGAAGTCATCATCGTCGAGGACGGCTCGTTGCATCCATGCGAAGAAGTTGTTCGCCGCTATGCCGGTAAACTTCAGCTCCGCTATTATACGAAAGAGAACAGCGGCCCTGGACCTACCCGTAACTTCGGTGCGGAGCATAGCCAAGGCGATTTCCTCATCTTCCTGGACAGCGATTGCGTCATTCCGCCAGACTTTCTGAAAGAAGTTGATGCCGAGTTGACCCGAAAGGAGTGCGATGCTTGGGGCGGTCCAGACCGTGCTCATGAGAGTTTCACACCCGTGCAGAAGGCCATCAACTACAGCATGACCTCCTTCCTCACGACAGGCGGCATTCGTGGCGGCAAGAAGCAGATGGATAAGAAGTTCTATCCGCGCTCCTTCAACCTTGGCGTTCGCCGCAGTCTTTACAGGCAGTTGGGCGGTTTCTCGATCATGCGTTTCGGTGAAGACATCGACCTCAGCATACGCATCTATGAGAGCGGGGCCACTTGCCGACTCTTCCCCGAGGCATGGGTTTGGCATAAACGCCGGACAGACTTTAGGAAGTTCTTCAAGCAGGTACACAACAGCGGCATTGCCCGCATCAATCTGATGAAGCGGCACCCTGGCAGTTTGAAGTTCGTACACCTGCTGCCGATGCTCTTTACCCTTGGAACCTTCGCTTGCCTGCTCTTTGCATTCATGTTCCTGCTGCTTGCCCTTTTGGGACTCGTTGGTTTATGGGGAATGCAGAAACCTGGTTGTACGAACGGACCAATGCTTTGCATCATAGTAGGCTTCGGCGGGATGTTGCTTTTCCTGCTGCCGCTTCTGCTTTTCTCGCTCCTCGTCTTCATCGACAGTTCCATTCGCAACAGGAGCATCAAGATAGGCTTCTTGTCTATCTGGGCAAGCTTCATCCAACTCATCGGCTACGGGACAGGCTTCCTGCGGGCATGGTGGTTGAGGTGTGTATGCAGAAGAAATGAGGAGTTGCAAGCGTTTAAAGACAATTTCTACAAATGAAGGCGATAAAGAATTGGGCACCGGAGGACCGTCCCCGCGAGCGATTGCTTGCCAATGGCGCAGGGACTTTGAGCAAGGCGGAACTGCTTGCCATCCTCATTGGTAGCGGCGTGCCGGGCAAGTCTGCAGTCGATATCATGCGCACCATTCTTGCCGATTATGGCGACAGCCTCATGATGCTTGGCAAGGCATCTGTTCAAGAATTGATGAGATACGAAGGCATCGGCGAGGCGAAGGCCGTGACCATTATCGCCGCCTGCCAGCTCGCCAACCAGCGTCTCAAGGAAGCTCTGCCAAAGAAGATGCACATCACCAGCACGATGGATACGGTGGAGTACTTCCGACCCATCATGCAAGACCTCCAGATAGAGGAATGCCATCTGCTTCTGCTTGACCAAGGGATGGCCGTCAAAGGTTCAGCTTTGCTGAGCAGAGGCGGCATTGCGGGTGCTTCGGTTGATGTACGTTGCCTCCTTCGCCATGCCATTCTCGGACAGGCAGTCTCCGTGGTGCTTTGCCACAACCATCCCAGCGGACGCAAGCAACCAAGTCGCGACGACGACAATTTGACCAGAAAGGTGAATGAAGCCTGCAATGCTGTCGGCATCCGACTCATCGACCACGTCATCTTTGCAGGTGACGAATACTATAGTTACCACGAAAACGGAAAGATATGAACAGCGAACTTGACCTGCAGGAAAGGGTTATTGAGGTGCTCAAGACAGTCTTCGACCCTGAGATTCCTGTCAACATATACGACCTCGGGCTCATCTATCGCATTGAGCTCAGCGAAGAAAATACGGCACTTGCAGTAGATATGACGCTGACGGCTCCCAATTGTCCTGCCGCCGACTTTATTGTCGAGGACGTCAAACAGAAACTTGAGACCATCACGGGCATCGAAAAGGTTGAAGTTAACCTGGTCTTCGAGCCCGAATGGGACAAGAACATGATGAGCGAAGAAGCAAAGATGGAACTGGGATTCCTGTGAAAAGGTTAAAAGGTAAAAGGTTGAAAAGGTAAAAAATCATTGAGCAATGAGGAACATCTACTTTATAGCCGATGCCCATCTGGGCAGTCTTGCCATTCCGCATCGTCGCCAGCAGGAGCGAAGGCTGGTGCGTTTCCTCGACGAGATAAAGGACAAGGCCGAAGCCATCTACATGCTCGGCGATATGTTCGACTTCTGGTTCGAATATCAGACCGTTGTGCCCAAAGGTTATACACGTTTTCTTGGCAAGATAAGCGAACTGACCGATATGGGCATCGAAGTTCACTATTTCACGGGCAATCACGACATCTGGTGCCTCGACTACTTGGAAAAAGAATGTGGGGTGACGCTTCATCGTCAGCCTCTTACCCTCGAGATAGGCGACAAGACATTCCGGCTTGCTCACGGCGACGGCTTGGGCGACAGGGATTGGAAGTTCAAACTAATACGCAGCGTCTTCCACAACAAGGTTTGCCAATGGATGTTCCGCTGGCTGCATCCAGCCTTCGGTATGCCTTTCGGACTTAACTGGGCGAAGCACAGCCGCATGAAGCACAGCGAAGAGCCTCCCTATAAGGGCGAGGCAGAGGAGCCGCTTGTTATCTTTGCAAAGCAATACCTGAAGGAACATCCCGACGTGGATTTCTTCATCTTCGGTCATCGCCACATCGAGCTCGACCTTGCCTTGAGCCGGCAGACACGACTCATCATCCTGGGCGATTGGATTTCCCAGTTCACCTATGCCGTCTATGACGGAGAGCAGCTCTTTTTGGAAAGCTATACAGAAGGTGAAGACAATCGCTAACGAAGCACTTTCACGCCATCGCGAATGACGATACCCTTGTGAGTCTTGCCGTTAGAGACTTTGCGGCCGCTTAGGTCGAAGGTCTCGTTTCTGCTCGTCTTTTTCGACGCACGAATAGCTTCAACTCCATCGTAGAAGTCGGGTAGGGCTTGATAGTATAGCTCGAAATTGTCGAAGCAGCACCAGCTGTCGCCTGTATATCTGTCGCATTTAAGACCAAACCTGAGTTCACCCTTCTCGGTCTGATTGTATTCTATCTCGTTTTGGTAACAGCCTTCAGAAAAGCGTATGCCAGCTGCATGCATGCTATGGGGATATCCGTTTTGGTTGTCGATGGAGCCATACGTCGAGGCATCGGGCCATGTCTCGGAATAGAGCGACTTCACCTTCACCTTCTTGTTGTTCACATAGAGGTAGGCCTGATTGTTTTCCGTCCCAGACCTGTAAGCCGATCCACCGTCGTTGCTCTTAGGTCTGAACAGGGCGTTGCATTTGACGACATAGATGCCAGCCTTCATGTCCGGTAGCGTCTGATAGAGGTCGAACGCCTTGTCGTATTCCTCGCCGCAGCCGGAGCGATAAGTGGGTTCTCCTTCCCATCCGTCCGTTTGCGAGAAATCGGGGTTGGAGATGAAGAGCGTCATGTCGAAATACTCTCCCTGTCTGGGCACGGCTCCATCTGCTTTCAGATATGTGGTGAGTGCTGTCTTAAGGGTGGTAGCGGCATTGCTGACCTGTGCCTGTGTCGTAGCTTTCGAGAAGGTGACATCGCACCTGCTTATCTTTGTCTTGAATGAGGTGAGTGGCGTCGATTCCAAGCTTGCCTCGACACTCCTGTTGGAATAATTCCGCCAGTAGCGGTATTCCTCGCACGAGGGGGTAATATCTTTGATGGTGTTCTGCAGGGTCTTGGTCTCGTTGAGTATCGACTTTATTTGTGTATCTGTGAGGCTTGCTGCTTTTGTTCTTTCAAGCAAACGTTCTATGTTCTGACGCAGTTTGTCGGGCAGAAGGCTGTTCCTGGCCATCACTTCCAGCTGGCTTCTTGTCTCCTCCAACCTCCGACTCAGAATGGTGTTCTCACCGACCTTCTCCAGACTCATGTAATCTATGTTGGGCATCCAGCCATTCTCGTTAAAGAGCAGGATGGAGTTCTGGCCGGCATTCAGGTGGAGCGTCATGTTGTATTCCTTGAATGCTGCCCAATCCGTGGTTTGTACCGTGAAGGTGTGTACCTCTTCTTCGTTCAGGACAACGGTGAAGGGACGGCTTTCTTTTGAGGCGGCAGAGAAATGGACGGTATAGTCACCTGCTTCATCAACATATACGTCTCTCCATTCCAGGGAATTGCTTCGGCGACCTCCAAGCCATCCTGCAAAAGCGCCGCCGCTGGCAGAGGATGTTTTCTCGTAGATGGCTGTTCCGGCCGACTGATTGTTGTAGATTTCCTGGTAGTCGTGCAGGTAGGCGGTTTCTGCCTCGTAGATGTACCGTTCGAGCCGTTTCTCTGCCACGAGTTTGTAGATGCGGGTGGCATGAGGCGGTACAACTACCGACATGGCTCCTTCCATGGTCCCTAGGTCCTTGTGTTCGAAGAGGTCACGTACTGCCACCTTTCCGCCGAGGTCCACTTCGCTGAAGCTTAGGCACATCTCTTCTTCTCGGTCGGAGGGATTGTAGAGGGCCACAGCCCGGGTACCAGCATGGAGAGACAGGATGTCTTTTGCCAGCACGTAGGTCTCGCCTATGTGTTGCACCACATAAGCCTGCAAGCCAAGCGGGTCTTGGTTCAGGGCAATGAGCTCCTCGTTCTTCAGGAGGGCAAGCGGTTGTTCCTTGAGGGTGGCCATGTTGCAGCCAATAAGCAAGGGGCTCGACATGATGCACCACATGCCAAAATGCGTCTTGTCTTCCTCTTCGGTCATCGAACGTCCCACTTCCAGCATGTCCATGTCGTTGTAACAACCGCCGTAGCAGTATGCCGACGGATAGAGGTTCTCGTTCAGAATGCCCTTTACCGAGGCCCAGCCGTCGTAGATGTCGCCTGTGGTTCGCCATGATGTAGAGATGTCGTGGCACCAAGTTCCTGGATAAGCCCAGCGGCAAAGGTTGTAGCGCACGTCTTTTCCTGTGTTGACGATGGCATTATGGATGGCCGTGTATTGTTCCTGCTCGTTCAGCCCTGCATGATTCCCACCGCAATAATCGACCTTGATGAAGTCGAACTCAAGTTCCTTGAAGTAGTAGTCGGCATCCACCTGCTCATAGCCGTAGAAGCCAACGTTGGTGTTCTTTGTGTCGCCATTGCTGATGCTGCCGCATGTGCAATCGCCTGCGTCGCTGTAGATGCCGGCCTTGAGGCCTTTGGAATGAATGTAGTCGCTTACTGCCTTGAGCCCGTTGGGAAAGCGTTGCGGATGAATGCGCACTTTCCCTTGAGCTGTCCGGCCATATTGGAAACCATCGTCGATGTTGATGTACTGGTAGCCGACGTCCTTCAATCCTTGCGAGACCATTGCATCGGCTTGTCCTTTGATGATGTCTTCCGAGATGTTCACGGAAAACGTGTTCCATGAGCTCCAACCCATCGTTGGTGTCTCTACCTGGGCATTCAGGTGTTGCACTACGCTGAATACTATTCCGATGACGAAGAGGAAGTGTTTCATAATTATTTTACGTTTTGAAAAGGATTGTTTCAGAATCATATCAAGATGATGCCGAGGTTGGCTGGTAAGGAAATAGTTAAAGGTGCTTCGGAAGTGAAGGGCTGGGTAGTCTTTGTGCCGCTCAACATGTCGGTCAAGGTGACTTTGCTCTTTTCCCGGATGCCTGTAAACTCAAAGAAATGCTTCGGCACGCAAAGTGAAATGGTCTCTTCCTGATCGGAGAAGTTGGCAACAACAAGCGCAAACTTCTTTTCTGAATGACGGATGAAGGCATATTGTCGCTGCAGATGCGGGTTGGCATACATCAGGTCGTAGAAGTCCCCTTCCGCAAAAAGTGCTTGCTCTCGAAGCTGAAGAATGCTCTGATATGTCTTTTGTAGTGACAATTCCTCTGCTGTTAGCAGTTTTCCGTCGAAGCGACCTTTGTTGCGCCAACGTCGTATGGTTGGCACACTCCAATAGTCAAAGATAGTTGTTCGTCCGTCCCTGCCGCTGAAACCCTCTGCATCCATACCTCGCTCGCCCAGTTCCTGACCGAAATAGAGCATGAATGGATTGGGCATGAGGCTGCTGACCAGCAATGCCGGCAAGGCTTTCTTCGCATCACCAAGCAAGAAGTCGCTAGCCAGTCGCTGTTCGTCGTGGTTCTCGAGGAAGTTAAGCATGTGGCTGCGAATGTCGTCAACAGCTTGCCAGCAGGCTGTTATGCTGTGCGTGCTTTGGCCTCGGCAGACATTCAGTAGCGTGTCGTAGAGCCCTACTTTATCGTAGAGATAGTCGAAATGACCGCGATGAATGTAGTCGCGATAGAGGCTGGGATTATAGACTTCTGCTATGAAAATGATGTTCGGAAAACGTTCTTTCACCTGAGGCAAAGCCCATTCCCAGAACTCGACGGGCACCATCTCGGCCATATCGCAACGGAATCCGTCGATTCCCTTCGAGGCCCAATACATCAGGATGTCAAGCATCTTGTGATAGGTGTTTGGGCCATAGTTAAGTTTCACCGTTTCGTACCAGTCGTCTTTCGATGGCGTAGAGGTGAACCTGTCGTTGCCTGTTGCTTTTGCAGGAATTTCCTGATAGGTACTTCCCTGCAGGATGTTGTCGAGACAGAGCGGTTCTGGCAGATAGTAGAAGTTGTTGTCGGGCGAGTAGGGGAGTGTTGTGTCGTCGTCCTCTCCAAGGTCGCGAACACCTTTTGGCTTTGCGTCCGAATGATACTGACGGGCAACATGATTGGGCACGAAGTCGATGATGACTTTCAGGCCTGCTTTATGCGTCCGTTCCACCAAGCGTTCGAACTCGCGGATGCGCTTCGAGGGGTCTTTCGCGAGGTCAGGGTCAACGTCATAATAGTCGCGAATTGCATACGGACTGCCTGCTTCGCCCTTCACTACATCAGGGTTGTCGGCAGGAATACCTATGGCAGAATAATCCGTCTTGCTTGCGTGCTCGATGATTCCTGTGTACCAAATATGGGTACAGCCAAGTGCTCGGATGTGCTCCAAAGCCTTGGCTGTAAAGTCTTGCATCAGGCCGCACCCATTCTGCTGCTTGGTTCCATTTGGAATGCAGACTGCCTTGTCGTTACCGAACAGACGGGTGAAGACCTGATAGATGGTCATCTTACTGGATGCCTTCGATTGTGATGCCTTCGATGCCTTTGGCAATCTTCGTAATCATTCCCTGCAGAGTGCGACCAGGGCCACATTCTGTGAACTCTGTTGCACCAGCGGCAAGCATGTTCTGCACCTCGTATGTCCAGCGAACAGAAGCCGTCAATTGAGCGATGAGGTTCTGCTTAATCTCAGCTGCATCCGTGTGAGCCTTGGCATCTACATTCTGATAGATGGGGCATGTGGGCGTGTGGAATTCTGTCTGCTCAATGGCTGCCTGGAGCTCGTCCTTGGCAGGCTGCATGAGTGGACTGTGGAAAGCACCGCCCACAGGGAGTACCAGGGCGCGCTTGGCACCGGCTTCCTTCAGCTTCTCGCATGCAGCGTTCACCTCTTCTACATTGCCGCTGATGACCAATTGGCCTGGGCAATTGTAGTTGGCAGGCACTACGACGCCCTTGCCTGCTGCCGTCACCTCCTTGCAGACCTGTTCTACCGTCTCGTCGGGGAGGTTGATGATGGCAGCCATTGTGCCAGGAGCGGCTTCGCATGCCTTCTGCATCGCCATGGCACGAGCATGGACAAGACGCAGACCATCCTCAAATGAAAGTGCTCCGGCAGCTACGAGAGCGCTGAACTCGCCCAAGCTGTGACCGCCAACCATATCGGGCTTGAAGGCTTCGCCCATGCAGATTGCCGTGATGACACTATGGAGGAAGACGGCAGGTTGGGTCACCTTCGTCTGCTTCAATTCTTCCTCAGCGCCCTCGAACATAATGTCCGTGATGCGGAAACCAAGTATCTCGTTTGCCTTTTCGAAAAGTTCTTTCGCCTTTGGGTTCGTGTCGTAGAGCTCTTTGCCCATACCCGTAAATTGTGCTCCCTGACCGGGAAATACAAATGCTTTCATGTCTGTTTCTGTTTTGTTTTATATCATTCGGGCTGCAAAGGTACGAAAAATTATCCACATCTCCACACTTCT
The DNA here is from genome assembly GCA_017469525.1 of Bacteroidaceae bacterium. Classification (GTDB taxonomy): domain Bacteria; phylum Bacteroidota; class Bacteroidia; order Bacteroidales; family Bacteroidaceae; genus Physcousia. The sequence goes on from JAFUGG010000010.1 coordinate 15,730, forward strand.
TATGCAACAAATTCCCTTCGCGCACATTATTTATTATTATTTATTGGTGTCCGGGGAAATTAAAACAAAACAGAAACAGACATGAAAGCAAATCATGAATCCTTGCTTCTTTGATTACATGGGCATTTGGAACCAACCTTCCTTGTTGGGGGCTTGGCATCCGCCTGCGCCTGACCGAAGGGAAGAACGTCCCTGGGCTGACAGCTCTTCAGCAGGCTGTTTTTATCGGACAGCAATACCGCTAAATACCTTTTGAGTCAAAGAGGTATACCTTTTGAGCCAAAGAGGTATACCTTTTGAGCCAAAGAGGTAGTGCTCTTGAGCTAAAGAGGTAGTGCTCTTGAAATTATTGCTGTCAGGGGAGAATCGTGCTCACCTCAATTTATGTGCCTATCCATCTGCTTTTCGTCAGGAAAGCTGTGAGTGCGGCTACCTTGAGAGAGTCAAACTCTTTCTCCGAAGATAAGACTGCCAATTCGGACCATGTTGGAGCCGTGTCGGACGGCGATGGGGTAGTCGTCCGACATGCCCCAGGAACGAGTCTTCCATTGACCATTTAGCCATTTACCATTTACCATTTCAAACAATTGCTTGGCTTGTTCGAATTCGCTGGCTATCTGTGCATCGTTGTCGGTGTTCGTAGCCATGCACATGAGGCCCTGGATGCTGACGTTCGTGTATTCGCGCCATGCGCCGCTCTGCATGTATGCCAGGAGTTCGTCGGGCGCGAACCCGAACTTCGTCTCCTCCTTCGCCACATGTACCTGCATGAGCACGGGGATAATGCGGCCGCAACGTTTCGCCTGCTTGTCTATTTCTTTCAAAAGGTGGTCGCTATCGACAGCATGAATCAGGCTGACGAACGGGGCGATGTACTTCACCTTGTTTGTCTGCAAGTGACCGATGAAGTGCCACTCTATGTCCTTCGGCAATGCCTCGTACTTCCCGACGAGTTCCTGCACATGGCTCTCGCCGAAGATGCGCTGGCCGCCGTCGTAGGCTTCTTGTATCATAGAGGCAGGATGGTACTTGCTGACGGCAACGAGGCGGACACCTTCGGGCAGCTCGCGCAGGATGCTATTTATTCTTTCCTTTACCATTCCCTTTTTCTTTTTCTCCCTCTCCATCGGAGAGGGCTGGGGTGAGGCTCTTGAACTTGAAGACGTCAATGATGGCAGTTTCTGCGATGGAGACGATGACCCATTCGCCCAGCGTTCCCTTCATGCCCTCGTCGAGACGGGCCAGGGCGCGATGGAAGTCGTTTGCCTGAACGAGTGCCGTCTGTGTGGTACGCTTCTCGACGCCCGTCTTCTCGTCGAGCGAGATATAGGCGATGCGTGCTTTGAACCAGTGGTCGTCGTTCAGGTCGTCGCTGTCGAAGAGGTCGGAGAGGCGTGCCCGCTTGATGTCTGTCACGATGAACTCGCCCGACATGAAAGGCGTTATCTCCTCGATGAAACGCTTCTCTGCCTCAGTGAAACTGAGGGCGTCAACTAAGTATGTCTCTGTGGTCTTCTTGATGAGACCGCTCTCCAAGGTCTTGTCGTAACGGACCTTGCATTCAAACCATTCGCTTTGCATAATTATTAGTTCTTATTTTTTAACTTTTCACTTTTTTTGTACCAGAAGAAGTAGCTATTCTGCCTTCGTTTCTCTTCGGGTGTCTTGGCGCTGAATATCTTCTCCATGGTGTAGGGATGATAGCCTGTTGCCCAGCATGTTGTGCTTACTGTGAGTGGCGTGGGTGTGAAGTCCTGCACTTGCTCCAGCTTGTAGCTCATCTCCTTGGTTAGTTTGGCGAGCTGGGCCATGTCTTGCTCCTTACAGCCAGGGTGTGAGCTGATGAAGTAGGGGATGAGCTGTTGCTTCAGTCCTGCCTTGCGGCAGGTAGCGTCGAAGATGTTCTTGAACTCGCGGAAGAGGCTGAACGAGGGCTTCCGCATGATGTTTAGGACGGCGTCGCTGGTGTGCTCGGGCGCGACCTTCAGGCGTCCGCTGACGTGCCGTGTGATGAGCTCTTTCGTATATTCTCGTGCAGAACGGTTGAGTGCTTCGTCTTTCCAGTCGTGCAGGAGCATGTCGTATCGGACGCCGCTGCCGATGAAGCTCTTCTTGATGCCTGGCAGGGCGTCGACACTTCGATAGATGTCGAGCAGGGGACGATGGTCGCCGTTCAGGTTCGGACAGATGGCGGGGTGAATGCAAGAAGGTCGTTTGCACTTCTCGCAGACCTCCTGCCGCTTGCCCCTCATCATGTACATGTTGGCGCTCGGTCCTCCGAGGTCGCTGAGATAGCCTTTGAAGTCGGGCATCTGCGTGATGGCTTTCACTTCACGTAAGACGCTTTCCTTCGAACGACTCACGATGAACTTCCCTTGGTGCGCACTGATGGTGCAGAAAGCACAGCCGCCGAAGCAGCCGCGATGGAGCGTCACGCTGAAGCGTATCATCTCGAAGGCGGGAATGCGTTTGCCTTTATATTTAGGATGCGGCAGACGTGTGTAAGGCAGGTCGAAGCTGTGGTCGAGCTCTTCGGTCGTGAGAGGCGGGTAGGGAGGATTGACCATTGACCATTGACCATTGACCATTTGCAAGAGCCGCCGGGCGTGCATCTTGTTGCTTTCTTCTTCGATGTGGCGGAAGTTCTCGGCATGAAGCTTGGGCTGTTTCAAACAATCCTCGTAGCTGTGGAGCACGATGTCGTCTGGCTTGATGCCTCCGGGAATGTCGTCCTTGTCAAACAGCCATACGGTTTGCGGCAAGTCTTTTGCCACTTCGCGAAGCAACTGGCGCGTGATGCACGGCTCGCCATTCTCGTCGTAATGAAGCAAGGGGTGGAAGTCATTGATGGCCTCAACAAGGAGACGAACCAGTTCGAGCGTCGGCTTTTCGCCCATGCCGTAGGTGATGAGGTCAGCATCGCAGTCGCACAGGATGCTTGGGCGAAAGCGTTCCTGCCAATAGTCGTAGTGCATCACTCTGCGCAGGCTTGCCTCTATGCCTCCGAGCACAATGGGCACATCGGGAAAAAGCTTGCGCAGGATGTCGGTATAGACGATGGTCGGGTATTCGGGACGAAGGTCGTGCCGCCCGTCGGGACTGTATGCGTCCTCGCTTCTCAAGCGGCGTGCAGCTGTGTACTTGTTGACCATCGAGTCCATTGCACCTGGCGAGATGCCGAAGAAGAGACGTGGACGGCCAAGCTTCTTGAAGTCGCGGAAGTCGCCATGCCAGTCGGGTTGAGGCACGATACAGACGCGCAATCCTTCTGCCTCAAGGAGTCTGCCTATTACGGAAGCCCCGAAGGCAGGATGGTCCACGTAGGCATCGCCGCTGAAGAGTATCACGTCAGCATAGTCCCACCCGCGCAGGTCCATCTCCTTGCGTGTCGTCGGTAGCCAATCCGTCAGGTTTGCCATCTTCCTTTTGTCCCTTATTCCTCTTTTTGCGCCTCGGCCTGTTCTCTCTTCCAATCAATGAAGAGCAGGATGAGCTGGTGCAGTCCGAAGGCTTTCATGTCGTTGTGAAAGAGTATGTGCTCGCAGAGGTCGAGCAGTTCTGGGTCTGGCTTGTCGTTGGAGAGCAAGCCTCGCACGTTGAGCCGCAGCTTCTCGAGAACACTCTCCTCAACAATGCCGTTGCTGTCGAGCAAGTCGGAGAAGAGGGAATAGCGGTCGATGGTATTCAAGTGGGATTCTTCGACAGAAAGTTGCCGAGAGCCCTTCATGTTGCAAAGTATAGTGTACATCTTCTAAATTAAGAATTAAGAATGAAGAATTGAGACTGGTTTTATTTCCCTAGCAGGAAGTCAATGGCGATGCCGATGATGTTCTGTCGAGCCTCGGTTTGCTTTATGCACTCAAGCGGGAAGCCAAATGCCAGGACACGATAGCCAGGGCCTGGATAGGCAATGGCTGCCGAGTGATTGCCTGCGGTGTAAACCATCGTGCTGAAGGCTCCGTTCACACCTTCTATGACATCTGTGCTTTTTACCCAATAGTTCACTTCGCTGGGATTGCAGAAGATGTTGGCTGTGTTGTTCAGACCTTGCACGGCACAGATGCTGTCTGTGGGGGCACTGGATGCGAAGCGATACTTCAGTTTCTCTGCCACGAAAGCATCTTGTTTGGCATTGTGCACATCACTTCCAATGAAGGCTCCGCTCACCATGATAGACGTGTTCTGTAGCGTGAGCTGTGAGATGGCGCTCAGCATCTCGTCGGTAAAGGCTTTGCGACGCGTCAACGAGTAGCCGTCGTCCTTTTGTGCGCCGAGGATAAAGTTTGCCACACGATAGCTGCGGAGGTCGAGGTTCGGCAGTTGGATTGGCGTGCAACTGCTGATGTTGCAATCGGGATGCTTTGCGAGGATGTCAGCAGCATAGCGAACGCTGTAGTCGTGGGTGTTGCCGACGAGGAAGAGTCCCTCGAAGTCATCACCGCTCACGCCAAAGCCGTCGTCCGTCTCCTTGCCGTAGTTAACCTTGTCGAAACATATCTGAGGTCCGCAGAAGCCAGGCGACTTCACGTCGATGACCCCCGGGTCAGTGTTGAAGTCAAAGCCGCCTGTCTTCTCGTTGTCGAAGGGCAGGGGGCTGGCCAATCTCTGGAAGGCATCGACGAGCAGGATGGTCGGAGCATTCTCTGTCTCTGCAATCACGGCACAAACCTCGTCGCTCGGCAAGCTTGCTCCGCCCTCGTTGACAGCTTCCACACGGAAACTGTAGAGCACGCCCGGGATGGCTTCCGTCTTGAATGTGCAGTCGTCGTGTCCACTCACGTAATGTCCGTTGTCGAAGTCCTTGCCGGCTTTCTTTACATAAACAATGTAGCCGTCGGGTTTTGCCGTAGGCTCAGAGGGGTCTCCGGTAGGTGTCCATCGAACGGTGATTTCGTTTGTCTCCTTGTTGGGCTCGGCACTAAGGCCGGCCACAGGAAGGGGCTGAACCACGACATTCTTAACGCCGTGGGTGGTGGCGACGAAGCGAAGCATAGCTTTGTAGATGGCACGCGACATGAGGAACTTGAAGTAGGGGTCGTGGCCGAAGCGCAGGTCTGCCCAGTTCTGATGGCTCAGCATCTCGAAGATGATGGCGGGCACCTGCGGGTCGCGTGTCTCGCCATAGTTCCTGTCGTAGAGGTCTCTTCTGTTCCAGAAGCCCAGTTCCCTCGACAAGTCATTCGTGACTTGCGTCATCACCATGTCGGCCAAGTCGCGACTGACAAGTCTTGAAAGTCCTGCGGCCGTCTTGCCGTCGTAGAAGTCGGAAGAGTAGATGCCGAGCGAACCGACGAGTGTGTTGTCCGTCCTGTAGCCAGCATCGCTATGAACAGAAACATAAAGTTCGATGGGGACATTCATTCCGCTGTCTCCCTTGAGGTAGTTGCTGCCGCGCGTTACGTGGTTGAGCGTGAAGGGACGACTGTTGACGTCGTCCTTGCCGTCGTCGTTTCCGCGACGGGAATAGACGCTGTCCGGCATGCCATACCATTGTGCCGAGTAGCGGGCTGCCTCGAGGCATCGTGGCAAATCACTGCTGATGGGCAGGGTCATCGTCGTGTCGCCACGAACAACGTTGCCCATGCCACCGCCAAGACGTACGGCATCTGCTGTCACGACACCCTTGTAGTTGCTCAGGTTGGTGAGGGAAATGTAGTTGTCGTCTGTTTTGTCTTTTGTGAAATGGAACGTTCCCAGATACACCCATGTGCCGCCACCCATCTGCTGATTGACGCGGAACTGGCTCTCCACGCCACCGTGCTTGACGGTATAAGTGGCGTCCGACACACTGCCGGGTACGGTCTGATAGGCAACATAGACGGCGTAATCGTCCTCGACAAGCACTTCTGGGAACCATACCACTTCGCTCGTCATGCGTTTGTTCTGTGTTGCCTCGATCATGCGGTAGGTTCCTCTCTTGAAGGGATTCACGCCGTTCTCATAGCCTTCTTCATTGTGTCCGAAGCCTACGCCACCATATTGCCAATGGTAGTTGCTGACGCGTTCCTCGTATCGGCTGCCGTCCCAGATGAAGTCGTTGTCGATGATGATTTCTTGCTTCTGCCAGTCTCGCTCTCTTGGAGTAAAGACGACGGCTCCTGCATTCTGCAGCATCGGGACGAGATAAGGTACCACGAAGGTTTGTGTGAACAGGTCCTCTGTCGTGCAGAACAGCCTTGGGCGTTGCCATACCCATTCCTGCTTGTCGAAGTTGTAGTACTTCCCGTGGCTGTGGCAAACGCTGAGGTGACGGCCTTGCAAGCCTTTCTTGATGTTGTAGGGACGGCTCAGCGGTGTCACCCACGGGTTGCCTTTGTAGAGTTCCTTTTTATAGACGCGTGCGGTGTCTGCCCTGTCCATCATGCTTGTCGGGATGAGTTGCTCGATGGGCGTGTCTTTTGCAAAGAGGCTGACGTCGTAGGTGTTGTAGGGCATCGGCAGGAGCCGCTTCACCTCGTTGTAGAGGTCGCCCACGACAAGCGGCGTAAGGGGCTGGGCAATGAAGTTGTCGCTCAGCACGATGGTGAGGTGCTTCTCGTTAGTATTTGTTATGATGTCTTCAACCTTGACATTCTTGAGGTTGGGGAAACTTGGGTTGTTGTAGTTTGCGAAGTAATCGCGCAGGTTTTGATAGCCGTCGTTCTGGGCCAATAAAAGGTGAAAAGGTGAAAAGGTGAAAAGGTAAAAGATGAGATATAATATGCGTTTCATATAATCGTAAATTGTAAATTGTCAAATCGTAAATTGCGTTGGGTGCAGTCCCTTGAAGCCCGAGTAGTATTCCTTTATTTCCTTCATTTGTGCTTCGATGTCTCCGTTGGGGACGATGGTTTTGGTACAGACGATTTTCCTCTCAGCGAAGTCGAGGCCGTAGAGCAGAATGGGAATCTCTGCTTTGAGGGCGATGTAGTAGAACCCCTTTTTCCATTCCGGCTGTGCCTTGCGTGTGCCTTCGGGAGTGATGCAGAGCCGGAAGGTCTTGGCCTGTTTCGCCTGCTCAGCGATGATGTCTGTGGAGTGCATCTGTTTGCTGCGATAGACAGGTATGCCTCCAAGCCTTTGCATCAGGATGCCCATGGGCCAGAAGAACCATTCCTTCTTCATCAGGAAGTCGCAATGAAAGCCTTTTGCCCGGCTGTAGAGATTGCCGACGATGAAGTCCCAGTTGCTCGTGTGCGGAGCAAGGGCTATGATGCATTTATCGGGCAAAGGTTCAGTAATGGTTTCCGTGAAGTGGAACCATCCGAACAGAATCTTTCCGGCAAGTTTATTAAACATTACAGGTTCTGGATTTGGTCGATAATCTCGTCAGTGCGCTTCTGCATGTCCTCGCGAAGCTTCTTGAAGAAGAGTTCCTCGCTGCCGGGCTCTATGTGCGAGAGACGGCAAATCAGGTCGTTTTGCATCTTCATGATGCCGAGCATCACATTCTCTACGTCCTGCTTGTTGTCCTTCTTCGAGAAGTCTGAAGCGGCCATACACTCGGCCAGCAGTTCGCCACAAAGATAGTTGATGTGTTTTTTCAGGTCTTTACGTTTCATAAGCCTATTATATGTATGAGGTATAATCAAAGGTCAAAGGTACAATTTTTTTCCGACCCCGCAAGGGAAAAGCCCAAAACTTTCATGTTATTTTGCATTTTCTGCACATGTTCCTTGTTTATCGGCGAAATTGTTTTCGAACTTTCTTGTTTGACAAAATGTAACCAAATTCAGGCTGTTTGCTTACGCAATGCTTTCTCCGGACTCGCTGAGAATGGCGCGAAAATGCTTAACTTGTGTCGAGGCTCAAAAGAACGCCAATTTTTCGCGTTTTAGTAATGTGTTGATTCTGTTTGGTTTACAAAATTAGGCTCCCTAACAATGCAGAAAAATGGTCCGATTTTGGACAACAAAGTGGACGATTAGACCAGTTTTTGCAGGGAATTGAATGCGTCGAAATACAAAAAATGACGTGTGAAGCAGGGAAACGCGACGTGTCGCGTTTGAAAACTTCACGTGTCGCGTTTGAAAACTTCACGTGAGAAGTTGAGGAACTTCATGTTTGAAGTCTGCTTTCGAGCCGTGTTTTTATCAAAACGCTCACGTATCACGTCAAAAATCATTCTGTCAAAAAGAAAGCGGAACGGCCTGTCTTGCTGACAATCTGTTTGTCTTTACTTTAGGCCTTTTTCCGTTTAAACATAAAAAAACGAGTTTTTATTTGAGGCTTAACTGAAAAAAATGTACCTTTGCACCCGCAAATGGAGATACAGAAACTGCTGGGCCTCTGGGGGAGGCATCCAGGCGTGAAAGCCCTTGCTGCCGAACTGCAAAAGGGGACTGACAAGACGATACAACTTTCCGGATTGCAGGGAAGTGAGGCTGCCCTTGTGTTTGCTTCGCTTGCTGAACGTGCCCCGCAGGTGCTGAACGTACCTTATGTCTTTGTGCTCGACGGCGAGGAAGAGGCCGGCTATTTCTACCACGACCTGACGCGTTTGTTAGGCGACGAGCAGGTGCTCTTCTTCCCGAGCAGCTACAAGCGTGCCATCAAGTTCGGGCAGCGTAATGCCGGGCAGGAAATATTGCGCACGGAGGTGCTGTCCAGACTCTCGACAGGTAGTTTACCTCTCTTTATCGTATCGCATCCACAAGCCCTCTCCGAACTTGTGGTGACGAAACAGAAACTCAGCGAACAGACCTTGAGTCTGAGAGTAGGAGAACGCGTTGATATCGTGTTCGTTCAGGAGACGTTGCTCAACTTCGGCTTCAACAGGACGGACTATGTCTACGAGCCAGGACAGTTTGCTGTTCGTGGCAGCATCATCGACGTCTATTCCTTCTCGCACGAACTGCCTTATCGTATCGACTTCTTCGGCGATGAAGTGGACAGCATCCGCACCTTCGAAGTGCATAGCCAGCTAAGCCATGACCGTCAGGACAGTATCTCAATCGTGCCGGAAATGGATGGGAAGGACCTCAGCCGCGAGAGTTTCCTTTCGTTCCTTCCCGAGGATGCCGTGCTTGTCACGAAAGACCTGCTCTTCCTCTGCGAAACGATAGAAAAGACGTACGACGAAGGCTTCAGTCAGCCGGCCATAACCGTGCAGCAGGAAGAGACGTCCGAAACCCTGTCGCGGGAGGAGGTGCTTGTAGAACCGGAAGAGTTCAAGAGGCAGGTTGTCGGCTTCCGCCGCATAGAGTTGAAGGCGTCAGCTGCTTTAATCTCTAATCCTTATTCCTTAATCCAATTCAACACTCACCCGCAGCCCATCTTCCACAAGAACTTCGACCTGCTCATCTCAGCTTTCCAGAAGCTACAGGAAGATGGCACAGACCTCTACATCCTGGCCGACAGTCAGAAGCAGACGGACCGTCTGGAAAGTATCTTCCACGATAAGGAGTCGGGCATAAGGTTCACTCCCGTCAACCAGGCTCTGCATGCTGGCTTCATCGACGACGACCTCAAGGTGGCCATCTTCACCGACCATCAGATATTCGACCGTTTCCATCGTTACAACCTCCGCAGTGACAAGGCCGCAGGAGGCAAAGTGGCCTTGACGCTCAAGGAATTGCAGCAGTTCGAGATAGGAGATTATGTGGTTCATATCGACTATGGCGTAGGGCGTTTCGGAGGACTGGTGCAGATGCAGAATGGCGGCCAGCTGCAGGAAGTCATCAAGATAACGTTTTCGGGAAACGACAATGTCTATGTCTCCATCCATTCCCTGCACAAGGTTTCCAAGTACAAGGGCAAGGAAGGCGAGCCGCCTCGCGTCAGCCGTCTTGGTACAGGTGCTTGGGAGCGCATGAAGGAGCGGACGAAGAAGAAGATAAAGGACATAGCTCGCGACCTCATCCTGCTCTACTCCCGTCGTCGGGAGGAGAAAGGCTTTGCCTTCAGCCGCGACAGTTTCATGCAACACGAGCTCGAGGCAAGCTTCCTCTATGAAGATACGCCCGACCAACTCAAAGCCACTCAGGACGTCAAATCCGATATGGAACGTCAAAGGCCGATGGACAGGCTTGTCTGTGGCGACGTTGGTTTCGGCAAGACGGAAGTGGCAGTCAGGGCTGCTTTCAAGGCCTGTGTCGACAACAAGCAAGTGGCTGTCCTTGTGCCGACTACCGTTCTGGCATATCAGCACTACCAGACCTTCCAGAGCCGCCTGAAAGACTTTCCCGTCAGAATAGAATATCTGACGCGTGCCCGTACACCTCAACAAATAAAACAGGTGCTCGAAGACTTGAAGAATGGCACCGTCAATATCATCATCGGTACGCATAAGCTCATCGGCAAGACAGTGCATTTCAAGGACCTAGGGCTCCTTATTATCGACGAAGAGCAGAAGTTCGGCGTCTCGACAAAAGAGAAGCTTCGCCAGCTGAAGACCAATGTCGATACCCTAACCCTAACGGCAACCCCGATACCCCGCACGTTGCAGTTCTCCTTGATGGGAGCGAGGGACTTGAGCGTCATCCAGACACCTCCCCCCAACCGCTATCCCATCCAGACGCAGCTTTGCCAGTTCAGTGCCGAAGTCATTGCCGAAGCCATCGAGTTCGAGATGAGCAGAGGCGGACAGGTGTTCTTCGTCAACAACCGCATCAGCCAACTGCCCGAACTGGCCGAACTGGTTCGCAAACATGTGCCTGATTGCCGAGTAGCTGTGGCTTACGGCAAGATGCCGCCCGAGGAGCTGGAGAAGATTATGGTCGATTTCATGAACTATGATTACGACGTGCTTATCTCTACGACTATCATCGAGAGCGGCCTGGACATCCCCAATGCCAACACCATCATCATCAACGGTGCGCACAACTTCGGCCTCTCCGACCTTCACCAGATGCGAGGCAGGGTAGGGCGCTCTAACAAAAAGGCGTTCTGCTATCTCCTGGCGCCACCGCTCTCCGCACTGAACATTGATGCACGTCGTCGCCTGCAAGCCATCGAGAACTTCAGCGACTTGGGCAGCGGCATACATATCGCCATGCAAGACCTCGACATACGTGGCGCCGGCAATTTGCTTGGAGCGGAGCAAAGCGGCTTCATAGCCGACCTTGGTTACGAGACCTATCAGAAGATACTCTCGCAAGCCGTTACGGAGCTTCGCAATGATGAGTTCCATGACCTTTACGCAGAAGAAGTTCGCGATGGTAACGTCGTGGAAAGCACAGAGGTAGTAGATGACTGTCAGCTGGACAGCAATCTGCCCATGTACTTCAGCGAGGAGTATGTTCCGACGTCAAGCGAACGGATGCTCCTTTACAGAGAGCTTGATGCCATGGAGAGAGACGAGGACGTGGAGCAGTTCAGGCAGCGGCTCATTGACCGCTTCGGTCCTCTCCCGCCGGAAGCAGACGACTTGCTGAAAGTCGTGACGCTTCGTCGCCTGGGCAAGCATTTTGGTTGCGAGCGCTTTGTCCTAAAGGCTGGTCACGCAAGACTCTTCTTCGGACCTGATGCCGACAATCCTTTCTACAACGGACGTGTCTTCGGACAGGTCGTGGACTTCGCAAAAGCTAATGCCTATCGATGCCACTTCAAGCTCGATAAAGGCAAGATGAGCCTCCTCATCGACGACGTCAACACCATTTCCGAAGCCGTCGGTATTATGAAACAGATAAACACTATAAGCTATGCTAACGCATCTGACCATTAATAACTACGTTCTCATCGAGTCGCTCGACATCGACTTCCAGCCTGGCTTTTCTGTCATGACAGGCGAGACAGGTGCAGGTAAGTCCATCATTCTTGGAGCCTTAGGGCTGCTGATGGGCGGACGAGCAGATACGGGTGCCATTATGCCTGGAGCTGCTAAATGTACTGTGGAAGGCATCTTCAACATCGAAGGCTACGATATGCAAAGCCTCTTCGATGAGAACGAACTGGATTACGAGCCATCGGAGTGCATCCTTCGCAGGGAGGTTTCGTCGAATGGCAAGAGCCGTGCATTCGTCAACGACAGTCCCGTCAGTGCTTCTGTTCTCCGCCAGATAGCCCTTCGCTTGCTCGACATTCACTCGCAGCACAGCAACCTGTTGCTCGAGAATCCTGCCTTTCAACTGGGCATCGTAGATACTGTGGCAGGGCATCAGGAACTGTTGAACCAGTATCGTGACGGTTATGCTCGGATTGTTGAGGCACGTCGTAAGCTCAAGGAACTCGAGGAGAATCTGGCGAAGCGGCAGAGCGACGAGGATTACCTGCGCTTCCAGCTTGAACAGCTCGACGAGTTTAAGCCTCTGCCAGGTGAGGATGATGAGTTGAAGGAGTTGCAGAGCACGCTTTCTCATGCCGAGGATATCAAGATAGCGCTCTCCGGCATAGATGCGTTGCTCAATGGAAACGACAGCGAAGGTGGGGTAGGAGCCATCGATGCCTTGCATCGCACGAGTCAAACGATGCAGCAGATTGCAAAGGTTTATCCTACTATAGAAGGCTACGAGGAACGTGTTGAAAGTGTTCTGATAGAGCTGAAGGATATTGCAAGTGACATTGAAAGTCTTGTTGAAGATGTTGAATATAATCCATCTCGCCTTCAGGAGGTTAACGAACGGCTTGATAATCTCTATTCTCTTGAACAAAAGCATCATGTCGGTTCAGCAGAAGAACTTATTGCCCTTGCCGACGATATTCGTTCGCAGCTCTCGCTACTTACTGATTCGGAGGATAACATAAAGGAGCTCCGGCAGCAGATAGATGTGGAGACAGAGAAAGCAATGAAGCTTGCCGAGAAACTTTCAGCGGGTCGCCAGAAGGCAGCAAGGCAAGTGGAGAAGCTTGTGGCAGAGGCGCTTGTGGCGATGGATATGCCAGCTGCAAAGTTCAGTGCTGACATTGCAACGTCGGATGAACTGTTGCCTTCAGGCATGGACAATGTGACCTTCCTGTTCTCGGCCAATAAGAATATGAGTCCCCGACCGCTGGCCGACGTGGCAAGCGGTGGTGAGATGTCGAGGGTGATGCTTGCATTGAAGGCTCTGACAAGCAAGAAGATGCACCTGCCGACCATTATTTTCGATGAGATAGATACGGGCGTCAGCGGCAAGGTGGCAAGCTCGATGGCACAGATTATGGTACAGATGAGCGAAGGTACAGGTCAGCAAGTCCTTGCCATCACACACCTCCCACAGATTGCTGCAAAGGGTGTCGTGCATTACTTCGTCTATAAACAGGATGCAGGGAATCGCACTCTGTCGCATATCAAACAACTCGACAGGGAAGGCCGAATCACGGAGCTTGCCCACATGCTTAGCGGCAACACTGTCACCGAAGCTGCCAAAGAGAATGCACGACAACTGTTACAGGGAAAATGATAGAACGAGTCAAGGCATATATCGACAGGGAGATTGGGCTTAATCCACATGCCACGGTCTTCATTGCACTGAGCGGAGGTGCTGACTCGACAGCTCTTCTACTCATTATGAAGGAACTTGGTTGCAGGCTCCAAGCCTTGCATTGCAATTTCCATTTACGCGGTGAGGAGTCGAACCGCGACCAAACATTTGTAGAGGAACTATGCAGGCAGAACGACGTGCCCCTGTCTGTCCGTCACTTCGAAACGGAAGCCTATGCGAAGCAGCAAGGTGTGAGCATAGAAATGGCTGCCAGAGACCTTCGTTACAGCTGGTTCAGGGAGGAGTTGGAACGATTCAAGATACAAGATTCAAAATGTAATACAGATTCGGCCGGAGCTTTTGTTGCCGTGGCCCATCATCGTGATGACCAAGCAGAGACGTTGCTTCTTAATTTACTAAGAGGAACTGGATTGCGCGGTTTGGCTGGAATGTGGCCTAAAAACGACAGTATCGTGCGTCCGTTGCTTTGCATGAGTCGTGAGGAGATCCTGGCGTTTCTGAAGTCCAAAGGGCAGTCGTATGTTACGGACAGCACGAATTCCGAACGTACTTACCAGAGGAACCGCATCCGTTTGGATGTCATTCCTTTGCTTCGGGAAATCAATCCTGCTGCAGTCGAGCACCTTTGTCTTGCGCAGGACAATGTCCGAGACAGCTTGCCCTATTATTGGAAAGGCATCGAGGCAGCTTTCAGAGAGTTTAATATCACAGAAGTATGTTTCCCACTACATGCTCTCGATTTCCGTTATCAAACTCTATTTCATGAATGGCTTACAGGCAAGGGCTTTAATTCTGATCAGGAAGAAGAGATGCTTTCGGCAGCCAAGAGTGAGGTGGGCAAGATGTGGTTTTCGAAGACCCATAAGGTTCTGCGGGACCGTGAGGCATTGTTGCTAACCGAGATTCATAGCCCAGGGGCCAAGAACCTGCCGGACATACGGCAGGAAGTGGTGTCTTGCATTGGCGAGACCGGACCGTATGTTGCATACTTTGATGCTGATTTGGTTACGCAGCCTATTGAAGTCCGACTTGTTCGCAAGGGCGATGTTTTTGTCCCGTTTGGCATGAAAGGCAGGAAGTTAGTAAGCGATTTCCTTACAGACATCAAGTTGAACCGCTTCGAGAAAGCAGAGACTTACGTGGCGACTCAAGGCGACAACATCATCTGGCTCATAGGTCATCGCAGCGACAACCGTTATCGTGTGACGGACACGACGAAGCGCATCCTCAAGCTTAGCCTGCATTCCGGCCAGGGGTGACGTGAAGCCTTGTCCAAGGAATACTAATTCTTTGCCCAAAGAATGCTATTTCTTTGCCCAAGGAATACTAATTCTTTGCCCAAAGAATACTATTGCTTGCGCAAAGGTATGCAAAAGGGATGTATTACCCTTATTGTTTCAAGTTGTTAAGTTTTGGCTTGTGGGCGCAAATAAATTCAAATATATTTTGTTTTTCTCCCATTTTTTTGTAACTTTGTGCCCGAAAAAAGAATAACCAAACCTATGGTTTGACAAACAGACAACTAAACCCAAATGGAAGATCAAGAAAGAATAATCAAAGTTGACATCCAGCAGGAGATGAAGAAGAGTTACATCGACTACTCAATGTCGGTCATCGTGGCTCGTGCCCTGCCTGATGTAAGAGATGGTTTCAAACCCGTTCACCGTCGTATCTTATATGGTATGCGTGAGCTCAGGAATTTCCACAGTAGTCCCTACAAGAAGTGCGCCCGTATCGTGGGCGAGGTGCTTGGTAAGTACCACCCTCACGGCGACAGCTCAGTATATATGGCTCTGGTTCGTATGGCCCAGGAGTGGGCAATGCGCTACACGCTGGTGGACGGCCAAGGCAACTTCGGCTCTGTCGATGGTGACTCGCCTGCTGCCATGCGTTACACGGAGGCCCGCCTCAGCCTGATGGGCGAGGCGATGATGGACGACCTGGAGAAAGAGACCGTCGATATGACCAACAACTTCGACGATACGCTGCAGGAGCCTACCGTCATGCCCACTAAGATTCCCAACCTGCTCGTCAATGGCGCCACCGGCATAGCCGTTGGTATGGCAACGAACATACCTACGCACAACCTCAGCGAGGTGATTGACGCTTGTGTGGCTTATGTCGATAACAATAACCTCGAGGTGGAGGACTTGATGCAGTACGTGAAAGGTCCCGACTTCCCGACTGGTGCCTACATCATGGGCATGCAGGGCATCCGCGATGCTTACGAGACTGGCCGCGGACGTGTTGTCATCCGTGCCAAGGCCGAGATAGAGAACGGTGACACGCACGACAAGATTATCGTCAGCGAAATTCCCTACGGCGTCAACAAGCAGCAACTCATCGAGTACATCGCCCAGCTGGTTGGCGACAAGAAGATAGACGGCATCAGCAACGTCAACGACGAGAGCGACAGCGAAGGCATGCGAATCGTGATTGACCTGAAACGTGATGCAAACGCTCGTGTCGTCCTGAACAAGCTCTTTAAGATGACACCGCTGCAGACCAGCTTCAGCGTGAACAGCATTGCCCTGGTCAAAGGCCGTCCGCAACTCCTTACCCTGAAGGACTTCATCAGTAACTTTGTGGAGCACCGTCACGACGTGACCATACGTCGTACCAAATACGACCTGCGCAAGGCTGAGGAGAGGGCTCACATCCTGAAAGGACTCATCATCGCTTCGGACAACATTGACGAAGTCGTACACATCATCCGCGCAAGCAAGACTCCGCAAGATGCACAGCGCAACCTCGAAGCCCGCTTCGAACTGGACGAACTGCAGAGCAAGGCCATCGTCGATATGCGCCTCTCCGCACTCACTGGCCTTCGTCAGGAAGACCTCCACAACGAGTACAACGACCTCCTGGAGAAGATTAAATACTTCAATCAAATCCTCACCGACGACGAGCTTTGTCGCAAAGTGATGAAGGACGAACTTCTCGAGATAAAGGCTCAGTATGGCGACGCACGTCGCACCGAGATACTGCCCAGCGCCGAGGAATTCAATGCCGAGGACTTCTATGCCGACGACGAGGTGGTCATCACCATGTCGCACATGGGCTACATCAAGCGAGTTCCTCTGGCAGAGTTCAAGGCACAAGGTCGTGGAGGCATCGGCGTCAAGGCAAGCTCTACGCGCGATAACGACTTCATCGAGAAGATTTATCCAGCCACGATGCACAACACCATGCTCTTCTTCACAGACCGCGGACGCTGCTACTGGCTTAAGGTTTACGACATACCCGACGGCAACAAGCAAGGCAAGGGACGTGCCATACAGAACATGCTCAACATCGAACCAGGCGATGCAGTACGCGCCTGCCTCTGCATCCGTAAACTCAGCGACCCCGAGTTCTGCCAGAGCCACTTCGTCGTGTTCTGCACCAAGAAGGGCATCATCAAGAAGACGGAACTCTCGAACTACAGTCGCGTTCGCTCGAATGGCATCAACGCCATCAACATTCGAGAAGACGACCAGGTAATCGGCGTAGAACTCACCAATGGCAAGAACGAAATCATCATCGCCAACGCCGGAGGTCGTGCTGTCCGCTTTGACGAGACACAGGTCCGTCCCATGGGACGTATGGCAACAGGTGTGCAGAGCATCGTCCTCGACGATGACCCGCGCGACGGCGTAGTAGGCATGTGCATCATCAACGACCCTGAGACCGAAAGCATCATGGTGCTCAGCGAGAACGGCTTCGGCAAACGCACCAAGGTAAGGTGCGATGATGAAGACGTCTATCGCAAGACAAGCCGTCACGCAAAAGGCGTCAAGACGCTCGACATCACAGAGAAGACTGGCTACCTCGTTGCCCTTACCGTCATCAAGGACGAAGACGACCTGATGATTATCAACAAGAGCGGCACGACAATCCGCCTGCATGCCGACGTCGTCAAGGAGACGAAGAGCCGCGTCACGCAAGGTACTAAACTCATCGAGATAAAGAAACGCAACGACGTCATCTCTCATCTCAGCGTAGTGCCCCGTGCCGACGAGGAGCCCGAGGTTCAGTCTGAAGAAGGCGAAGCAGAAACAAACGAGACAGCAGATCAGCAATAAGCAGTTTTATACATTATAATATATTATAAGACATGAAAAAGATTATCATTTCGATGGCACTGCTCCTCAGCGTCGGTACCATCATGGGACAAGTAGTCGACAAGGCTGCCCTTAAGGCCCTACAAAAGGAAGCAAAGGCAGAAATGGCAGAAGCACAGAGGATAAACGAAGCCATTACAGCCAAGATAAACGAGAAGACCGCAACAGAAGAAGAAATCCTGTCCGAGTGCAAGAAAGGTCAGGCCCTCATCCGCAAGGCCATCAAAGGGGGCGGAATTGCCGAGAATAAGCTCGGCGAAGCCTATAAGACTTTCGTAGAACTGACGTTCCAGCCTCACAACATCATGCTCAAGCATGCTGTCGATAAGACGCCTTTCGACACAGCATTCTTCTATTCCAACCTCAAGAACATGACCAATGCTCTGCAGGGTGAAATCAAGAACACCAAGGTCACGAAGGGCGAGGCAGGCAACGAAGCTCACCTCAAGACGCGCCTTGTTAATTTGGCTCAGAGTGGTGACTACTACATCTATGCAGCCCAGTTCAATGGCGAATGCAAGAAGTACGACAAAGCTCTCGAGTCTTTTGAGACAGCTATGAACTATACTCAGATATATCCTGAGGTGGCAGGCAAGGCAGAACTTCGTATTCCTGCCGAGCAGATAGCTTACTATGCATTCCATACGGCACACGAGGGCAAGCTCTACGACAAGATGGACGGGCTTTATGAGAAAGCTATCCAGTTTGCTGATGGTGCTGCCGGAACAAAGCAGGTGATGGCTGAGTCCTATCGTGAACGTGGGGACACAATCGCTTGGGCGAAGTATATTCGCGACTTGACAGTCAAGGAGCCTAAGGAAAACGAAGACTTCGTTCAGATACTGATTTCTTATTACCTCAAGCAGGACAAGCAAGCAGGTCCTGAGAGCAATCTGACGATACAATATGTTGACGAGGTTCTTGCTAAAGACCCCAATATCTACATTGCCCAATACGGAAAGGCATACAAGTTCTTTGAACAGGAGAAATATGACGAGGCATTCGACGCCTACATCAAGTGCACGGAGCTCCAGAGCGACAACTACGAAGGCTGGTATCAGGCAGGCCTTTGCAAGTATCGTAAGGCTCTGGCCTTGAATGCAACGGTCAGCACCATCAAGAATCAAGTCGAAGCAAAGAAGACGCTCGAGAAGACAAGGGGCCTCTTTGGCGAGGCAATTCCTTTCTTCGAGAAAGCTCGCGAATGTGCTCCAGACGAACCCATGAAGTGGGCCTTCGAGCTTCGTCAGTGCTATTCCGTGACAGGTCAGGCAGCAAAGGCTGCCGAGATGGACAAGTTGTTATAATCCGGCAATACACACTATCGCAATGTTATGAGGTGGGCATTGTTCCTTACTTTCTTGCTTCCGGCTTTCCTGACGCTCAGTTCTGCCAAGAAGGCACAGGCGGATAAGCCAAAGCAGGAGAAGCTTTCTACGCTCTTCAAGAATGCAAGAAATGCAGTAAAGAATATGAAGAACCAAGACGGAGCACGTGATGCTCTGCTTGGTGCTCTGAGTCGTCCCGAGTTGCGCAATAAGCAGCGGGCTAAGATTTATTATTCTGCTGCCTTGCTCGAGGAGTCTCTCAATGCCGTGGAGAACCAGAAGGCTTACCTCAAGCAGCCTTATGATACAGCAAAGTTCTTCAATAAGCTATGCGACATGTATGGTCAGCTTCGCCTTTGCGACAGTGTGGATGTCCTTCCTGACGCTAAGGGACGACTGCATCCTGCATATAGGCATAGGACACACTCCCTGCGCCTCAAGCACCTTCGCAACATCCTGGGCGGCGGAAAGTTCTTTCTTGCCAAGAAGAACTATGCGGCAGCCTATCCCTTCTTCGACAACTACTGCAGCATCTCCCCTGATTCGAATTCGACACTCTGGGCAACGCTCTGCGCATTCCTCGTAGATAACTATGCAGGAACGGTGAAGCATGCCGATGCCGCAATCTCTTATTCTGACTCATCTACTGCTGCTATCCTGCAGGAGTATAAGGTCCGTTCCTATGGAGCTCTGGGTAATGACAGTGCCTGGCTTGCCTCGCTGAAGGACGGAGTCATCAGGTATCCGCGTCACGACTGGTTCTTCGTGCAGCTTTCAGACTGGTGTAATCGTCAGAGGCGGTTTGACGTCGAGAGACGGTTGGCAGACAGACTCATTGCTCAAGTGGGTAACAAGCCTATTTATCATTATGCCAAGTCGAAGAGCTATCTGTCCGAAGAGAAATACGATTCCTGCATAGCTTATGCGGACAGTTGTATTGCCCTTCAGCAGGACTTTGCCGATGCCTATTACAACAAAGGGATTGCCTATCTCAATATGGCTGTAGTCGCTCAGGAATCATGCCCCCAAGATGTAAATCATCCTGATTATTTTGATGCCAAACAAGTCGTTCTGGAATACTATCGGCAGGCTCGTCCCTGCATGGAGATGGTTCGCAAGCTGCAGCCGGAAAAGATGGACCGCTGGGCGTCGCCACTCTATCGTATCTACCTCAATCTTAACCTCGGAGACGAGTTTACGGAGATTGACAGACTGCTTAACCAGAAGCAATAGGAAACCATTAAGGAAATTGCAAGACAAGGAAGCCTCAATGAAGTGAACCCCGAAAGTTAGACAAAAAACTTTCGGGGTTTATTATGCAAAAGAGGAAGAAGCATGGTTATGCAGAATGTCTGAAGTACATGCAAATGCTCGAAGAAGGAACATCCATTCATGCTATCCACATGAAGTATGGCATAAATGAAGTTCGCCTTCATGTATTATGGGATCGCTATCAGTCAGAGGGTCGTTCTGGTTTATTTAAGAGAAAGAATATCAGGGCAGATTTTGCATTAAAGAGAAAAATCGTGCTTGATATTGAAGAAAATCACTTAACTTTGCACGCAGCTTCGCTAAAATACGGTGCCAGTTCCCAGCGTATGTCTGTATGGCTGAAAGCCTACCGGGACGGAGGGCTGCTGGCATTAGAGAGGATAAAGAAGCGAGGCAGACCACCAGGAATGGGAAGACCGAGAAAGAATAGCAAGCCGCTTACAGAACTTGAAAGACTTCGTAAGGAAGTGCAGGAACTCAGGACAGAGAATGCCCTGCTAAAAAAAGTGAGAGCCTTAGTCGAGGAAAGGAATGCCCGACTACGCGAAATTGGGCACGGGCCATCGGAGAACTAAGGCGTGAAGGACATCCTCTGCAGTTTATGTTGCATCGGATGAAGATGGCTCGTTCTGTGTTCTATTACCATATGTCACATATGGACGACGGCGATGGATATGATGGAATCAGAGAACGTATAAAGCAGATATATAACAAGAATCACAGGCGCTACGGGTACAGGCGAATTTGTATGGAACTGCGCAATGAAGGTTCAATAATTAATCACAAGACAGTACAGAAGCTGATGAATCAGATGGGACTTAAAGCAATGACCAAGAAACGGCACTATCACTCCTATAAGGGGGAGATAGGCAAGATTGCTCCCAATGTACTGGAACGTGATTTCTGTGCAGACAGACCCAATCAGAAATGGGCTACTGATGTTACCCAGGTATGCATAAATGACAGAAAGCTGTACTTGTCGCCCATATTGGATATGTTTGATGGCGGTATTATATCCTACACAATTTCTGCCAGTCCCAACTTGCAGATGGTCATATCAATGCTTAAGAAGGCCTTTAGGAAGTATCCACGACTAAACGGTCTCACCCTTCACTCAGATCAAGGCTGGCATTATCAGCATGGTATGTACCAGAAGATGCTTAAAGACCATGACATCACACAAAGCATGTCACGTAAAGGTAACTGTCTGGACAATGCAATGATGGAGAATTTCTTTGGGCTGATGAAAAATGAACTCTTATATGCTAACAAGTTTGAAAGTATAGAGGACTTTGAAAGAGCCCTAAGAAAATATATTGATTGGTTTAACAATAAAAGACTAAAATTGAGATTAAAAGGAATGAGCCCGGTACAATACCGAGCTCACTACTATAGAGAGTTGAATAATTAATGTTTAATTTAGTGTCCAACTTTTCGGGGTCACATCACAAGCGAAGCTTCCTTTCTTTTTTTATTGCTGTCCGGGGAAAATCGTGCTCACCTCAATTTATGTGCCTATCCATCGGCTTTCCTAACGAAAAGCAAATAACGGGGCTTCTTCGGGCTCAGCGGAACCCCTAAAGTCTCGAAGATACGAAAGACTACAGACGGGGGGTACTCCGTCTTTCGCACCGTCGGTGCTTTTCCCGGGATAGCAATAATTCTTCAGCCAAAGTATTAGTATTCTTTAGCCAAAGTATTAGTATTCTTTAGCCAAAGTATTAGTATTCTTCAGCCAAAGTATTAATATTCTTCAGCCAAAGTATTAGTATTTATTGCTGTCGGCTTAAAACAGCCTGTTGGGCAGAAGAGCTGTTTTTACCGGACAGTAATATTTCTTTTTAGTCGTTATGAACAATCACCTTTACTTTGACGATGCGTCGTTTCTCTACCTCCAGCACGTCGAAGGTGAACCGCTTGTATTCGATGCGTTCCCCTTGCGTCGGGAACTCGCCCTTTATCTCAAGCAGAAGGCCTGCCAGCGTCTCGGCCTCGCCCTCCACCGTCTCGAAGTAGTCGTCGTCGAGCCCAAGTATTTTTGTGAAGTCTGAGATGAGTGTCTTGGCCTCAAAGATGTAAGTATTCTGGTTGAGGCGCTGGTAAGGCTTCTCCTCGTCGTCGTATTCGTCGTTTATCTCCCCGACGATTTCCTCCAGAATGTCTTCCATCGTGACGATGCCGCTTGTGCCCCCGAACTCGTCGACCACGATGGCGATGTGAACCTTGTTCGACTGGAAGTCGCGCAGCAAGTCGTCTACCATCTTTGTCTCCGGCACGAAGTAAGCGGGACGAATCAGCGTCTGCCATCGGAACCCTTGAGGCTTGCCCAGATGAGGCAGCAGGTCCTTGATGTAGAGCACGCCCTTGATGTTGTCCTGCGTGTCCTGATAGACGGGGATGC
>JAFUGG010000011.1 GCA_017469525.1 Bacteroidaceae bacterium
AAGGATGCGCCTGCAGAAGGCCATGTCCATGCTGCAGAGCCACCGCGACATAAACGTCGCCGAGGTGGCCTACAAGTGCGGCTACTCGCAGGTGCCCAACTTCTCGAGGGCCTTCACAAACTTCTTCGGCATCACACCGACAGAAGTGAAGACGAGAACGAGGAAAGAATGAGAAATGAAAAAATGAAGGAATGAAAAAACTCAGGAGCGCGGGCGTTCCTCCCTGGAAACGCGGACGTCATCGTCCGCCTCAACGACGCTAAATGCGAATGCGGGCGGGACGCCCGCGCTCTCAGATAAATGCGGGCGAGACGTCCGCGGTCCCTGGAAACGAATCAACATCATCGACGAAATGATAAACACAATAAATAGTAAATGGTAAACAGTACGGCAGACATACAGATACAGCAATCCCCCGCAAGGCGAAAGACTGTGCAGGGGATGAGGTCGTGGTGTGCTGCAAGCAGCAGGTCATTTGTCGTCGTAATGCCCGTAAGCCGAGAGCACGTCAACATAAACCTCGCGCTCAAATATCTCGTATATCAGACGATGCTTCTTCGAGATATGGCGGCTCCATTGCCCAGCACGGTCACCCGTCAATGGTTCGGGATGGCCTGTTCCCGTCTTGGGGTGAACCCTCAGCTCCTCAATAAACTTGGCAACTTTCTTGAAGGCAGCGGGCTCGCTGCGCTGAAGCTTCAAGAGGTCTTCCTTAGCATTGGGAGAATAGATGATTTCGTACATTACCCAACCCTCTTAAGAAAATCCTCCAACGACTCATCAGGCAGCATCCTGATGCCTTCACCTCGGCGAATCTGTTCTCTCGCCTCATCCACGCGACGGAAGAACTCCTCCTTCGTCACAAGCGTCTGGTCTTCCTTCTTGGCTACAAGCTTCCTGAGGTACCTGCCCAGCTGCTTCATCAGCGGCTCGCTGTCGGCTATCTCGGCCATGTCGCGCAATATCTGCGCATTCAACTGTACTGCTGTCATAGTGCTCAATAACTTTGGTTTCTGCATGCAAAATTACACAAATATATCAAAACTCCAAAATAACAAACAACTTAATTAACTTTATTTATTAACTTAATTCATTAGCATTATGAAGAAACGACTACTTCTGCTCCTCTGTCTGTTGGTGACGATGGGAGCAAGCGGAAAGGTGAAGTCAGGCACCTTTTCGACAGGTGGCACATGGAGGCTCGACACCGAGACGGGCGAACTCTACATCGATGCAGAGACCGTGCCTAACTACCACATGTGGGAGAATACCAAGAAACATCACGAATGGTTTTTGGCGGGTTTATTGATCGTCAATTGCGACGATGAGGAAACCTATTATAAGACCAATGCCCCATGGTGGGAATACCGAGCTGACATCGTGAGCATACGCTTTTCTTCCAAGGTGAAGACCATCGGCACATGGGCCTTTGCCGGACTCTGGTACGACAAATACAAATGGGACCAAGAAAATGCGAAAGATGGGGAATATCGGCATGAATCCTATTGGCAAGGAAAGCACGAGGGCTGGTATGTAGATGAGTCGTACGGAGTGCAAAGGGTAACCTTCGAAGGCAACACGCCCGTGAAAATCCTTGATGGGGCGTTCGAGAACAACTACCTTCTCGACGAGTTCGACTTCCATTCGGTACAGGAGATTGGCGATCATGCCTTCTATTATACACCTGCGTTTAATACCCATTTCCCCGCTCTGGAATACATGCATCCTGATGCGTTCGACATATCTACTACAGCAAGGAATATGTATAAGCACGGCATTGTGCTTGACAAGGAGATGGATTATCTCATGGAGAGTTGTATGGTTAACTTCGCAAAAAACGTGTGGGAGTATCAGTACAAGTATTATGGTGAGAACCTTGACCCGATGGATATCACCGTGCCCTACGAGATTTATCTCGACGACGAGGTAAAGTTCAATGGCCTGATGACCAGGCTGAAAGGCTCCCACATCAACCTCCCAATAGGAAGCAATGGTTGGAGCTGGGATAGCCAAAGCAAACGCTTCCATCTGTTCGAGACCAAAAACTTCGACAGTCCCGAGGACAGACCATGGCATGGGTTGCGCAATCAAATCACCTCAGTCAAACTGCATGAAGCTCCAGGCAAGAACTGCTTCAACGGCTGCACCAACCTCGAGGTGGTACAAGTGACGTCCATGAGTGGCGATATCAAAATTTGGGGACATGATTACGTCTATCCCATCGGCGAGAAGGCATTCTATGGATGCACGAAGTTATGGTCTTACGGCACACAGAGCTTGTCGAATAAATCCATATATGAATATCCCTCCATCATTGGAGACGACGCCTTCAACGGATGCACGAAGCTCTACGATTTAAATCTTAAGTGTGCAAGGCAGATCGGCGCCCGTGCCTTCTCGGGATGCGACTTCGGAAGGATAGATATGGACGATGTAGAGATCATCGGCAGCAAGGCATTCGAGAATGGCATGCGTACGTACGGCAGTATCTACATGAACTGCCGCAGACCCGAGACAGCCTCCGATGCCTTCAGCGGCGTAGCGGAAACCGTCACTCTCTTCATCCCTGCCAAATATGGCGACGAATATGCCGTGGCTCCCTGGAACAAATTCAAGTTGAACAAGCAACTCCCGGATTTCCCCATCAAGGACGGCGTCTGGTCGCTCAGCAGCGAAGGCACACTGAAGGTGGAACAGGTGAACAAGGGCTTCGAGAAGCCAGAAGATGCTCCCTGGTACGCCTATCGTGAATATGTACGCGACATCATCGTCGATGCCGGCATTGAAATCGGTGACTATGCCTTCTGCGACATGGCGAATGTGAGGAGCGTCAGCGTACCACGCGTCTGCACCACCATCGGCAAGTGCGCCTTCAAGGGCTGCTCCTCGCTGGTAAACATCTACCTCTACAAGATACAGAAGATACGCGACCAGGCCTTCGAGGGCTGCTCCGCACTGGAAGCCGTCGAGCTTGGCAGCGACATCACCCAGATGGGCGACTACGTGTTCCGCGGTTGCGTCAATCTTAACACCATCGAGAACATGACGAAGGAACCCGGCATTGCCACGGACAATACCTTCGCAGCAATAGGCTCCACGTCTTACGCCGCACCACAGCACCGCAGAAAGGCTGCACGCACGATAAATGTGCTTTGCACCGTTCCCGAGCAGTCACTCACGAAGTACTTGATTGCCGACGGATGGAAGAGCCTCGCCTATGCTTGTGACGGCGAACGCGGCAACATTATTGGCAGCGGCAGGTACTACGATGGCTATTGGGTCATCTATGAAGACGGCACACTCATTGCCAGCTCCGATACGAAGGAGGGAGAGGTTGACTTCTTCTCGCCGAGAGAGGCTGTGAAGCGCATCGAGTTCAAAGGCAACTCAGATGAGCTCGGCATTTCTACCTTCAGCAACTTCCCCAACCTGGAGGAAGTCGTGCTGGGCGAAAGAGTCAAGAATATTGGCTCTGAGTACTTCAAGAACTGCACAAAGCTGAAGAGCATCAACCTGGAGAACGTTGACACCATCGGCGTCCGCAGCTTCATGGGCTGTACTGCCCTGGAGAAGGTAAACCTGAAGAGGGCTGACCAGATTGGTACTCATGCTTTCGATGGCTGCACCAGCCTTACCGAAGTGGAAATCACGACAGCTGACCTGATGCTTGGCTACGGTGCCTTCGTGGGCTGCTCCTCGCTCAAGAGCATCGACATCAGCGGTCTGCACATCAACAGCAACAACAGCGGTGCCTTCGAGGGCTGTACTGCCTTGGAGACGGTCGTCTTCGACAACTGGGACGTAAGCACCAACATGTTCAAGGACTGCAAATCGCTGCAGATCATCGACCTCAAGGACCAGTGCCGCTACATCTATCCCGGAGCGTTTGCAGGTACAGGCATGAGGACCATCTTCTGCTCCCGTCCCACACCTCCAAAGGCATTGAACGGCTCGTTTGGCGATCTCGACCTGAGCAGCATCACGGCTTACGTGCCTGCCGATGTCATTCGTCTCTACAAGAATGCTGCCATCTGGAAAGACATGAACATACTGGCCGACTCGTCGCAGTGCGAGCCGATGCTTCCCGTGAGCGGTTCCTTGGGCGAAATCGGTTCATGGGAGATTGACAGGAACTACACATTGACCATCGACGGCCAGGGTGCAATGCCTTATGCAAGTCCTGACAATCACAACTGGTTCGCCATCTTCGATCCTTGGATACTGTTCATCGAGAACGTTGTCTATAGCGACGGCATCACCTCCATTACCCATGACATTACCAACACCAACGCAGATGCAGGCACCTATGACCTCGTCAAGACCGTCGAGATTGGTTCAGACGTGGAGCAAATCGAGTATAATGCGATGCGCTACACAGGCTTGAAGGATGTCTATTGCTTTGCTCCCGAGCCTCCCGCCATTGCTACAAGCGATGATGGTGGCACCTTCGACAAGGCCTCCATCCTTGCCAACGGCACGACGCTTCATGTCATTGACTTCGAGGGAACACTTCGGAAGTATAAGAATGATTCTCGCTGGGACTGGTTCCCACACATCGTAGCCGACCTGCCGACACGTAGGCCAGGCACCATCATGGCGACACAGGTTGTCGTTGACCCGAAGTTCAAGACGCTCCAAGTGCACAAGAACGAGCTGGGCAGCTTCACCTGTCAGTTGAAAGCCACTGTCAGCCCCGCCAATGCGACGAACCTCGGTGTGAAGTGGACCTCGTCTGACGAGTCTGTCGCTAGGGTCGATCAGAATGGTCTCGTCACGGTGGTCGGCTATCCGACGGAAGGCGAGGTGGAGATTACCGCAACTACCGTGGACGGCTCCAACAAGTGGGATGCAGCAGTGTTCTACATCACCGACCCCGACGAATACCAAGAGGAGATACTTGCCACCGGCTTCGATGCGAGCAAAAAGACTTTCACTGTGATGCGCTCGCAGACTACCGACCTGCCACAGTTCTCGGTGCAGCTGACACCTGCCAACTCCACCTCGCGCAGCTTCATTGTGGAATGTGACAATGACACCCTTGTGAATGTCGGCAACACCTTCGACCCGCAGACCTACGAGATGGACTGGTACAACTTCAACATCGTGCCTACAGGAATGGGTACGGGCACGGTCAACGTGAAGATTACCCTGATGGACTACGAAATGGGGAACGATCCGATGAATGCACCCGAACCGCCAACCGTTGACATCACGGTGAACGTCATCGAGGACGTCATCTTCACAGAGCCTACGGTTGAAGGTGTGCCCGTAACGTATCGCGTTCTCAGCCTCGACCGCAACATCTGCGAGGTGTACGGCGATAGGGGCGACCCATTCTACGTTGACCCGGAGACGGGCGTGGCGGGCATCTTCTACACTGGCATACCGACCGACACCAGGGGTTGCGTGACGGTTCCCACTACGGCACGAGGCTACAACGTGATAGGCACGGCAAGCGAGGCCTACCGTGGCTGCAGGCAGCTGAACTTGGCTGAGTTCGCCATTGGTACTGAGTACATTGGCGATGGCCTCAGCGATGGTTGCGATGAGTTGAATACCGTTGTGCTTCCGAGCACCATCAAGACACTGGGCAGCTACTGCTTCGCCAACCTGTGGAACCTGAAGGACGTACACATCAATGCCACCACACCTCCCGCCGGCCCCGACTGGAACGATGGAAACGGCCCGTCACCGGTGGCCGACACGTATGCCTTCGACGGCCTTGAGAACGCTACACTGCACGTTCCGGCAGGCTGCAAGGAAGTTTACAATGTGTCGCCCTGGACAGAGTGGTTCGCCTCGATTCAGGAAGATGCTGTCACAGCCGTTGATGAAGTCATCACGAGCAAGCCTTCCGTGCCCGACGTATGGTACACACTGAACGGCATCAGGATAAGCAAGCCCGCAAAGGCCGGCATCTATATCAAGAACGGCAAGAAGGTCGTAGTTAAGTGAGTGTAAAGCATGAGCTTGTTCATGCTTTACCGAGCGAAGAACGAGCTCGAGCTTTAGCTCAAGGTAATGGTTAAATAGGAGCATTAACAACTAAAGGAACTATAGTTTGGATTGAGAAGTAAACAAGCTGCATGGAAACAACTAACGTGTAATTGGCAATTTACTAACGTGTAATTGGCAGTTTACTAACGTGTAGTTTGGCATGATGTAGTTCAGTTGACTATTAGAGAGGAAGCCCGAGGCAATCTGTTGCTTCGGGCTTCTCGTTTCCTGCTCCCCTGACAGGAACAGCAGCCTCCCTGTGTCCGCTTTTGTCATAAACCTGTCAGCATGGCACACTTTGGCACGACCTTTGTATGATAAGGGTGTCACATTGACACCAAAAAGAAACGAGAGAAAAAGAAAATCATTAAATCGTCAAATCATTAAATCATCAAATATCATTATGGGAAAGATTATTGGAATTGACTTGGGTACCACCAACTCGTGCGTATCCGTATTCGAGGGCAACGAGCCCGTAGTTATTGCCAACAGCGAAGGCAAGCGCACAACGCCTTCCGTAGTGGCATTCGTCGATGGCGGCGAGCGTAAGGTAGGCGATCCTGCCAAGCGTCAGGCCATCACTAACCCGAAGAAGACCATCTTCTCTATCAAGAGATTCATGGGCGAAACCTACGACCAGGTGCAGAAAGAAATAGCGCGCGTACCTTATTCGGTAGTTAAGGGCGACAACAACACACCTCGCGTCGAGATAGACGGCCGCCAGTACACACCGCAGGAAATCAGCGCAATGATTCTTCAGAAGATGAAGAAGACCGCAGAAGACTACCTCGGACAGGAAGTCACGGAAGCCGTCATCACCGTTCCGGCCTACTTCTCCGACTCTCAGCGTCAGGCAACTAAGGAGGCAGGACAGATTGCAGGTCTCGACGTAAAGCGTATCGTCAACGAACCTACTGCAGCTGCATTGGCTTACGGCGTTGATAAAGCGAACAAAGACATGAAGATTGCCGTGTTCGACCTGGGTGGTGGAACATTTGATATCTCCATCCTCGAGTTCGGTGGCGGCGTGTTCGAAGTGCTCAGCACCAATGGCGACACACACCTCGGAGGCGATGACTTCGACCAGGTTATCATCGATTGGCTGGCCGATGAGTTCAAGAGCGAGGAAGGTATCGACCTGAAGCAAGACCCGATGGCGCTGCAGAGACTGAAGGAAGCAGCAGAGAAAGCGAAGATAGAACTCTCTAGTAGCACAACGACAGAGACTAATCTGCCATACATCACAGCAGTAGGCGGTGTGCCCAAACACCTTGTAAAGAGCCTCACTCGCGCTAAGTTCGAGCAACTCGCCGACAGCCTCATCCAGGCTTGTAAGGTGCCTTGTCAGAAGGCTATGCAGGACGCAGGACTCAGCAACAGCGACATCAACGAGGTTATCCTCGTGGGTGGTTCCAGCCGTATCCCTGCCGTGCAGAAACTCGTGGCCGACTTCTTCGGCAAAGAGCCCAGCAAGGGCGTCAACCCCGACGAGGTAGTGGCCATCGGTGCAAGCATTCAGGGCGCAGTCCTCACAGGCGACAAGAGCGACATCGTTCTGCTTGACGTCACACCTCTGTCAATGGGTATCGAGACGATGGGCGGTGTCATGACACGTCTCATCGAAGCCAACTCGACCATCCCCTGCAAGAAGAGCGAAATCTTCTCCACCGCAGCCGACAACCAGACAGCCGTCACCATCCACGTCCTGCAAGGCGAACGTCCCATGGCAAGCCAGAACAAGAGCGTCGGCCAGTTCAACCTCGACGGCATCGCTCCCGCTCGTCGCGGCGTACCTCAGATTGAAGTGACCTTCGACATCGATGCCAACGGC
>JAFUGG010000012.1 GCA_017469525.1 Bacteroidaceae bacterium
AGCTATTCAGTATCGACCACCCCAAGCAGCCTATCATTGACGAAGAGTTCAAATGGGCGACGAACTTTCGTTGTGGACGTGCAGTCGTGTCAAATCCAAACGAACCCATACGAATTATTGACACCAAGGGCAAGACCGTAGCTCAGCTGGGTAAAGACGTATGTGGTTGCTTCCCCTTCAATTCTGCAGGCTATGCAGAGTTTGTGACCCAGGATAAAAAGCACGGTATCATCAACGTTAACGGCAAGATAATATTGAAACCAGAATTTTTCAACATAGAAGCGATGGGCAGTGACTATATCATCGTGAAGAAAGGAGAAGAGGACAAAAATTTTCAGATAACCGACTACAAAGGACATCAGTTAGGTAAAATAGACACAGGAAAATACAGTTCTTTCAGTATCTCTGATAATGGTATGATAGTAGCAAATACGAGCATTGATAAAAGAAGCGTTGTTGCTTTGGACAAGACGGGGAAAAAGCTTTTTGATATAAAGAAATCTTCCAGTACGTGGTCATGCTATATGGATGGCTACCTTGTTTTCAGGAGCAGTGACGAGAAATTTGGTGTGGCTAATGACAAAGGCGAAAATGTCATCCGTACGAAGTATGTCGATATATGGAACTTGGGTCATGGTGAGTTCGCAGCCAAGAAGAGTGACAAATGGGGCGTTGTTGATGCCAAGGACGAAACCGTCCTGAACTTTGATTATGAGTATATCTCTGCCTATAAGGTGGGCAGTTACTATCTCACCCAAGATGGTAGCACGTGGGCACTTGTGGGGAGCAACGGCAAGGAGGTCGCGGACTTCGATGACTACAAAACTAGTTCGGGCGATTATTATGTTATGTATGTTAATGTTGATGCATTGGCAGCTGCATTGGTGGAACGAATAGGTGCCTTCGAGAAACCTATGACAGTGGCAGAACTTGCGGGCATAGCCAATTTGTCATTAGATGATTTTCATTATAGCAGTTCTGTTAGCTTTGACCAGAATATCAATGATGGGGCATTGAATGGTAGCATAAGGTTGACTTATGATGGCGTATTGGCAGAAGAAAAGACACATACAGAGACTGTCGATGATGGGTGGTTCACGACGGAACAGGTTATCAGCGATGGTTATGGGTGGTCCTCTGCCATGCCTACAAAAGCGTATGGTACCCTGACGCTGAATAGCAACCTCGGTGTGGACATGTCCACGCTTTGGAAAGCTGTCACCTCCCTAATAGCACAGGGACGGACGATGGAGGCCGACGGCGTTTACAGCAAGACTGTGAAATTCGGGAAGCAGGCCATGAAGTGTAGAACAGAACTTGGTTGGAATGACTTTGACTTCACCATAGACATCACTTTTAGCAGCAACTAATTATTAACAGACGAAACAACGGTTAGAGGGTACGCAGGCTGAGTTCTGTGTGCCCTTTTGCTTCTATGCGAAAGTATTTCCACTTGGAAAGAGAAAAACTTTCAACTCTAAACTTTGAACTTTGAACTATTTGTCGTACCTTTGCACCCGCTTTAGAAGAAAAGGACAATTTTTAAACACAAATATAGACAATGAAGATATCATTTGAGAACGTCGACAAGGTGAGCGCCCTGCTTACCCTGAACATCGAGAAGGCTGACTACGAAGAGAAAGTAAAGAAAGCCCTGAAGGACTTTAGCCACAGGGCAAGTTTGCCCGGCTTCCGCCCGGGAAAAGTGCCCGCATCACTCATCCAGAAGCGCTTCGGCGCTGAAATAAAGGCAGAGGAAATCAATAAGCTCCTCGGCGAGGAAATCAACAAGTACATCCGCGAGAACAAAGTGAACATGCTCGCAGAGCCCATGCCCAACGAGGAGAAAACGCCCGCCATGGACTTCGAGACGCAGGACGACTTCACCTTCGCCTTCGACATCGCGCTCGCTCCCGACTTCGACGCTAAGCTCTCCAAGAAAGACAAACTGACGTACTACGACATCAAGGTGGACGACGCCATCGTCGACCAGCAGGTGCAGAGCTACTGCCAGCGTGGCGGTCAGCAGGTCAAGGCAGAGGAGTACACTGCAGGCGACATGGTGAAGGGCACGCTCACTCAGCTCAATACAAAGAACAACACCCTCAAGGACGGCCTGGTCGTCGAGGATGCCATGATGCTCCCCGAGTACATGAAGGACAAGAAGGAGAAGGCAAAGTTCGAAGGCGCTAAGCTGGGCGATGTCATCACCTTCAACCCCGCTAAGGCTCACGGCGACAATGCCACTGAACTCGCCAGCCTGCTCCACATCACAAAGGAAGAGGCTGAGGGCATGAAGTCCAACTTCAACTTCCAGGTAAGCGAGATACTGCACTACGAGCCCGCCAAGGTCACTCAGGAGCTCTTCGACCAGGTGCTCGGCAAAGACGTCGTCAAGAGCGAGGAGGAGTTCCGCAAGTTCATCGCCGACGACATCAAGAAGAACTTCAACGGCGAGGCTGAGTATCAGTTCACTCAAGACCTCCGCGAGTATATCCTGGGCCGTGTAGGCAAGGTAGAGTTCCCCGAAGCACTCCTGAAGCGCTTCATGAAGCTTCGCAATCAGGACAAGGGCGAGCAGTACGTCGACGACAACTTCGAGAAGAGCCTGCCCGAACTGCTCTGGCACCTCGCTAAGGAACAAATCTGCGACCAGCTCGAGGTGAAGGTTCAGCATGAGGATGTCCTCGAGACAGCCAAGCACTACACACGCCTGCAGTTCGCTCAGTACGGCATGGTGAACATCCCCGACGAGTCCATCACCAAGTACGCTGCTGAGATGCTCAAGAACGAGCAGCAGGCACAAGGCCTCGTGGAGCGCACCGTCGAGAACCTCATGGCCGCAAAGGCCAAGGAAGCCGTCACGCTCAAGACGAAGGAAGTGACCATCGAAGAGTTCCGCAAGCTCACGGAGAAGAAGTAAGACAATTTAGCTTTAGGAAGTTAAAGAATGGAGTTAAATAGGGAGTTAAGCCAGTTATGCTGGCTGGAAGTAAAGCACTGCGTGCTGGACAATAGCTTTGGAAGTCACCTGCTTAAGTATTGTCCTTTTATAACTTCCACGAGTGAAAGCGAGTTGACTTCCATTTTTACTTCCTCTTTTACTTCCGAATCTTCAGTAAGAAGATATAGAAGGTAGTGCGTGCGAGCGCGTATGCGTGCGCGCGCATTATTATATATAATGTATATATAAGGCAAACACAACAATATGGAGAACGAATTTCGCAAGTTCGCAACCCGTCATCTGGGAATGAACAGCATGGTGCTCGACGACGTCATCAGCATGCAAAATCAGTACCTCAATCCCTACATCCTTGAGGAACGCCAGTTGAATGTCACGCAGATGGACGTCTTCAGCCGACTCATGATGGACCGCATCATCTTCCTCGGCACACAAATTGACGACTACACTGCCAACACGCTGCAGGCTCAGCTTCTCTTCCTCGACAGCAGCGACCCGGGTAAGGACATCAGCATCTACGTCAACAGCCCTGGCGGAAGTGTGCACGCAGGACTCGGCATCTACGATACGATGCAGTTCATCTCAAGCGACGTCGCCACCATCTGCACAGGCATGGCTGCCAGCATGGCTGCCGTTCTGCTCGTGGCAGGCAAGGAAGGAAAGCGCAGCGCACTGAAGCACAGCCGTGTCATGATACACCAGCCGATGGGCGGTGCACAGGGTCAGGCCAGCGACATCGAGATAACAGCCCGCGAGATTCAGAAGCTCAAGAAGGAGCTCTACACCATCATCGCCGAGCACTCCCACACCGACTTCGACAAGGTCTGGGCAGACAGCGACCGCGACTACTGGATGACAGCGGAAGAGGCCAAGGAGTATGGCATGATCGACCGCGTGATGATGCGTAAGGAGGATTAGGGAACAGTATGACAGGCAAACGTAAGAACCGTTGCTCCTTCTGCGGACGCAGTGAAGACGAGGTGGCTTTGCTCTTGACGGGCATGAACGGCTTCATCTGCAACGATTGCGTTCGTCAGGCAGAACAGATAGTCCGCGAAAGCATGGGCGAAGGCGTACGCCGGCCGGCGGCTGGCAATGATGCCGGCCTCGACATGGACAAGCTGCCCAAGCCTCGCGACATCAAGGCCTTCCTCGACCAGTACGTCATCGGTCAGGACTCTGCCAAGCGTTACCTCTCTGTTGCCGTCTATAACCACTACAAGCGTCTTTCGCAGAAGGTGGACGACGACGGCGTCGAGATAGAGAAAAGCAACATCATCATGGTAGGCCCGACGGGTACAGGCAAGACTCTGCTGGCCCGCACCATTGCGAAGCAGCTCAAGGTGCCCTTCACCATCGTTGATGCCACCATCTTCACCGAGGCTGGCTATGTGGGAGAAGACGTCGAGAGCATCCTGACAAGGCTTTTGCAGGTGGCCGACTACGACGTGGCTGCCACCGAACGAGGCATCGTCTTCATCGACGAGATTGACAAGATAGCCCGTAAGCAGGACAATCCCAGCATCACGCGCGATGTGAGCGGCGAGGGTGTGCAGCAGGGACTGCTCAAACTCCTCGAGGGCTCCATCGTCAACGTACCGCCAAAGGGAGGCCGCAAGCATCCTGACCAGGACTACATTCACGTTGATACCCGCAACATCCTCTTTATTTGCGGCGGTGCCTTCGACGGCATCGAGCGCAAGATAGCACAGCGACTGAACACCCACGTCGTGGGTTACGACAGCGTGCAGAACCAGCAGAAGATCGACACGAAAGACCTCATGAAGTACATCGTGCCGCAGGACCTCAAGAGCTTCGGCCTCATTCCCGAAATCATCGGACGCCTGCCTGTACTGACATACCTCGACCAGCTCGACAGGGAAGCCTTGCGAAACATCCTGACCGAACCCAAGAATTCGCTCGTCAAGCAGCAAGTGAAGCTCTTCCAGATGGACGGCATCAAGCTCAGCTTCGACGACGACGCGCTCGACTACATTGTCGACAAAGCCGTAGAGTACAAGCTCGGTGCACGCGGCCTGCGCAGCATCATGGAGACCATCATGATAGAAGCGCAGTACAGCGCCCCCTCGGGAAAGGAGAAGGAACTCGTCATCACTCGCCAGTACGCAGAGCAGCAGATTGCAAAGAGTGAGAAAATGAAGGAATGAAGAAATGAAGGAATGAGAAAATGAAGGAATGAAAAAATGAGGGAATGAAAGAATGAAAGATTGAGAAGGCCTTCTTTTCACGGTTCTTTCATTCTTTCATTCTTTCATTTCTTCATTTTTATCTCAAAACATTTGGTAGTTTGCGCAAAAAGACGTAACTTTGTCTTTAGCTATGTTCTAATGCCACCCAAATGACAGAGATTAACCTGACTGACCAACTAAAGCATTACTTTGGCTTCGACACCTTCAAGGGCGACCAGGAAGCTATCATCCGTAACCTTCTCGACGGCAAGGACACCTTCGTGCTGATGCCTACTGGCGGCGGCAAGTCCCTGTGCTATCAGTTGCCGGCTCTCATCAGCGAAGGCACGGCCATCGTGGTCTCTCCGCTCATCGCTCTCATGAAGAACCAGGTGGACGCCATACGTCAGGTGACCGACGACGACGGCATTGCACACTATCTCAACTCCTCGCTCAGCAAGGCGCAGATAGATGCCGTGAAGGACGACGTCATTGCCGGACGCACGAAGCTGCTCTACGTGGCACCCGAGTCGCTGACCAAGGAGGAGAACATTCGCTTCCTCTCCGCAACGAAGATATCGTTCTATGCCGTCGATGAGGCACATTGCATCTCGGAGTGGGGTCACGACTTCCGTCCCGAGTACCGCAACATCCGCCCCCTCGTGGAGCAGATAGGCAAGGCACCCATCATTGCCCTGACCGCCACGGCCACCGACAAGGTGCGCACCGACATCAAGAAAAACCTCGGCATCCCTGATGCCACAGAGTTCAAGAGCTCTTTCAACCGCCCCAACCTCTACTACGAGATACGTCCCAAGACGAAGGATGTCGATAAGGACATCACGCGCTTCGTGCTCCAGAACAAAGGCAAGAGCGGCATCATCTACTGTCTGAGCCGCCGCCGCGTGGAAGAACTGGCTGAGATGCTGCAGGCCAACAACATCAAGGCTCGCGCCTACCATGCCGGAATGGAGTCGGCAGACAGAGCCGAGACACAGGACGACTTCCTCATGGAACGCATCGACGTCATCGTCGCCACCATAGCTTTCGGCATGGGCATCGACAAACCCGACGTCCGATACGTCATCCACTACGACATACCCAAGA
The DNA here is from genome assembly GCA_017469525.1 of Bacteroidaceae bacterium. Classification (GTDB taxonomy): domain Bacteria; phylum Bacteroidota; class Bacteroidia; order Bacteroidales; family Bacteroidaceae; genus Physcousia. Next base: position 6,259 of record JAFUGG010000012.1, read on the forward strand.
GCCTCGAAGGCTATTACCAAGAAACGGGACGCGCCGGACGAGACGGCGGAGAAGGACTCTGCATCACATTCTTCTCGCCCCACGACCTGCGAAAGCTCGAGAAATTCATGCAGGGCAAACCCGTGGCAGAGCAAGACATCGGCCGACAGCTCCTGCAGGAGACGGCAGCATACGCCGAGACATCCGTCTGCCGACGCAAGTTCCTGCTCCACTACTTCGGCGAGGAATACGAACCCGACAACTGCGGCAAGTGCGACAACTGCCTCCATCCGCGCGAACGCATCCGTGCCGTCAGCGAACTGCTGCAGGTGCTCAAGGTCATCAATGCCGTCAAGGAAAGCTTCAAGACGCAGCATGTCATCGACATCCTCGTAGGCAACGAGACGGACGATGTCATAGCACATCGCCACGAACTCCTCAACTGCTTCGGCTGTGGCGACGACCATGAGGAATCATTCTGGAACGCCGTCATACGTCAGGCCATGATATCGGGCTACATACAGAAAGGCATCGAGAACTACGGCCTTCTCAGCATCACACCCGAGGGACGCAACTACATGAAAGAGCCAGAAGAGTTCTACATCACCGAAGACCGTGAGTTCGACGACTTCAACGACGCAGCAGGCGAAGGCACATCCGTGCTCGACGAGACACTCTTCGCCATGCTCAAGGACCTGCGGCGCGACGTGGCACGACGCAAGAACCTGCCGCCGTACGTCATCTTCCAGGACCCGTCCCTCGAGGACATGGCCACATCCTATCCCACGACGGTCGAAGAACTCAAGAACATCAAGGGAGTGGGAGCTGGGAAGGCCGTACGCTACGGAGCCGAGTTCTGCCAACTCATAGCACGCTACTGCGAAGAAAACGAGATAGACCGCTTCGAAGACTTCCGCATCCGCACCCCGGCCAACAAGAGTGCCGACAAGATAAGCATCATCACATCCATCGACCGCCAGGTGGACCTCGACGAGATAGCCCGCACCAAAGGGCTCACCCTCTCCGAACTGCTCGACGAAATCTACACCATCGTCGATAGCGGCACACGGCTCAACCTCGACTACTACATCCGCGAGGTCATGGACGACGACCACATGCAGGACATCTACGACTACTTCCGCGAGGCAGAAGACCCCGACATAGACGAAGCACTCGATGAATTTGCCGACGACGAAGACGAATACACCGAGGAGGAGATAAAGCTCGTACGCATCAAGTTCCTCTCCGAGAACGCCAACTGATAAAGGAGCGAAGTGCAGGGAGCAAGGAGCAAGAGAATAGAAGAAACGCCCCAAAGAGAGCCAAGACTTTAATGACTATTATTGCTATTCGGTGGGAATTTTTGTGTCTTCAATCCTGCAGCGTAGCACTTCGTGTCTTCGTTTCTTTGTGTTAGATAACATATATTTTCCCCCGACAGCAATAGTATACTGAACTTCCGTAACTTCAGTATACTAATTCTTCGGGCAAGGCATGCTAATACTTTGAAAGAGGTATGCCGATTTGCTCAAAGAGGTATACCTCTTCAGTCAAGGAGGTACACCGATTTGGTCAAGGAGGTATACCTCTTCGCCTAAAGAGGTACAGGCAATAACAAGAGAGGGTATATAAAAGTACACCACTCAGGCAGGACTTTGCTTCATTTTGCCCTCAATTTGTGCCAAATTCACCATCTTTAACATGAATTAACAAATGGGGGGGGGAGATTACTAAATAATGTTTACCTTTGCACCGAAAAGTGCACGTACATACATACGCGCGCGTATTATATAATAAGGTAAAAAGGAATAATAAGGTAAAAAGGAAATCACAACGTAATTATTAACTTAACAAATATCATTATGAAGAAAGGATTACTATTCCTCATGCTGTCCATGCTGACTATAGGCGCATGGGCAGACACCTACACGCCTGTGGAGTACATTGCCACGACAACATCAATGAAGGACGGCGACAGCAATGCCAATGTTCCCTACATCAACACAGGCTATGTACACAAGGCCAACACAAAGATTGAAATGGAGTGTGCCATAACTGCGGAGCAAGAAAACTGGGAAGCTCTCTTCGGTACCCGAAATGGTGACGGTAACACGACAAACGGAGCGTTTGTCTTCTTCTGGAGAACGAACGGAAGTAATGTTGGCTGTTATAATAGAGGTGATGGAGAAAAAGCTGGTAGTAATTCTATTCCTAAAGATGAGCGCATAAAGGTGCTTGCCAACCCGGGTTCCGTTACAATTAAAAAGGTAAGTGATAATTCCGATGTTACCACTATTAGCACTCCAGAAGCAAACGCATCAGTTGGCGCATCTCACAAGCCAATCTATATCTTTGACACGAATACCACTGGTAGTGAAGGTCTGCACCCCGACGGAAGCCGTAGCTACATGAAACTCTACAACTTCAGAATATACGAGGGCGATGACCTCGTACATTACTATGTCCCTGTAAAGCGGGACAACGATAACAAGCCGGGATTGTATGACTTGAAGACGGGTTCTTTTGTCACTTCTGAAACTTCCAAGAACTTTGACGCTAGTACTACTGTTCAGACCTTTACCACATGGAGCACTGGCGACGCTATCCTGCCTTCTATTAAGTATGGCGGCTCATATAGTGCTTATACATGGACAAAAGATTTAGGACATGGTTGGGCAGATGAGGATTATAACATAATAGCAGGCACTCCGGCGGAAATTAGCGGGAAGAAGTGGTATGAAACGGACTATGCGCCAAGTTCTGAATGGCAATTTGGGAACAGCGTCTTGCCAAACAGTTGGTCATCAGACATGGGTGATATCTATGTGCGACGCCAATTTATTATAGCAAATAATGCATCGCTTCCTAGCACTGTCTATATGCCTGCGCCGCACGACGACGCGCCTTGCGAATACTATATCAACGGCACGCTTGTATGGAGCCGCACGGGCGATGAACTAGCTATCGGTGCAGATGCTACAGAGAAATATGGAATAGCAAATGGTTGGTATGAAGGTGAAGTTATACGCCTGACAAATGAGCAAAAGGCACTCATCAAGACAGACGGTACCGTGAATGTGTTTGCTTTCCATGTCCACCAGAACTGGGGCGGACGTTATGCTGACGGTGGTCTTTATGGAGACGCTGGAACAGCAGGAAGCCCATCAAAACAGTTTACAGACAACTACCCTGCTATTGATGCCCTCATTGCCCTCTGCGAGACAGAAAATACAACAAATGATGCTAGTTTCCAGACAGCTATTGACAATGCCAAGGCACATCAAAATATGTTACAGAATACGACTAATCGTTTCAACGACCTTGTTGTCGCCCGCAAGCGTCATAATGCAGAAAAAGTTGTTGAGGAGTTTATAGGTACAGCTCCAGCAGATGGCCTTGAGTGCTATCTTTATAATGTGGGCGAGAAGAAATTTCTCTGCGGTGGCAACGATTGGGGCACCCATGCATCGCTTGGATTTGCAGCACATTTTGTAACTCTGCATCAAGTAGATGGGGGGTATAAAATCCAAACACATTTGCCCAATGGCACTGAAGGAACTAACGATTTCCTTGGCGAAAACGGTTATGTGGACACGACGGGAGACACATGGATGTTTGCTACAATTGACGGCAACTATAATATAAAGCTTGCCTCGGATAATACTCGTCTTTTAGGCTATGAGTCGCCTACAGTTAATCAGGTATCTACCAATTGCAAAACAACAACAGGTGCTACCAATCAATGGAAACTTGTGACCAAGGCGGAACGTGATGCTCTGCTAACTGATGCAACGCCAGACAATCCGATAGATGCCACCTATTACATAGACAATCCAGGCTTTGACCAGCGTTGGTCAATCAGTAACTGGACGTTGTCAGAAGATATGGCTGTTAATAATCGTGGTCAGCAAAAGAGCGATTTTGTAGTATCAGGGTGGAATGAAAAGGACAATGGTAATACAAAAGAAAATTATCGTATTGAACAGGTGATAACAGGTCTTATGCCTGGTCTCTATGAGGTGGGCGTACAAGCATGTTACCGTCATGGCGGTGATAGTGAGGATGATGGTGAGAGTTATGCCAAACTCTTTGCAAACAATGAGGAGACGATAATTAAAGGCGTAAAAGCTGAGATAAATAAAATACCCCAATATACGACACTTGGCACTGATGAAAAGGCGATAGAAGCCTTCCAGACAGGTTTATATAAGAATAAGGTTCGGGTGGCAGTTGGCTCAGATGGCGAACTTACCATCGGCGTGAAGCGTGATGCTGCCGACTTCACACCATACGACTGGCTTGCCGCCGATAACTTCCGCCTGACTTATCTCGGTCCTACATCTGAGTCTGTTACTATTACCAGCGCCGGCTATGCTACTTATTGCAGCGAGAATGCTCTCGACTTCACAGGTAAAGACATCAAGGCATACGTCGGAACTAAGACTGGCGACAAGTTGACCTTCACTCCTATCACTCAGGTTCCTGCTAACACTGGTTTGCTGCTTGTCTATGAAGGCGGTAAGACGGAGGATGTGCCTGTCATTGCATCTGCTTCAGCAATAGCAGAAAACTGCCTCGTCGGTGTGAACGTAGAGACAACTATAAACAGCAACGACTACATCCTGAATAAGATTAATGACGGTGTAGGCTTCTACAAGGCCGGCTCATTCACAACGCTCGGTGCCCACAAGGCATACATTCCCGCTGCTGTTGGTAACGGCGTGAAGGGCTTCACCATTGACTTCGACGACGATGCAACGGGCATAAAGACCCTCTCTGACTCTCCCTTAAAGGGCGAGAATATTTACAATCTCGCAGGCCAGCGTATCAGCAAGATGCAAAAGGGCGTTAACATCGTGAATGGTAAAAAGATATTGAAGTAAAAACAAAGACCTTAAGGTCTCTAAGGACTTTAGGGACCTTAAGGACTTTAAAACAAGAAACGAAGATGAAAAAGACATATATCACACCAGCAATACTGGAAGTTCGCCTGGGCACTGTAAATATCATTTGCGGTTCTGATCTTCATGAGGATGGCGGTAACATAGTAGGAACTGTATATGACGATAATGCCTCAGGCGTAGGTCTGACAAAGGAGAGCAAGTCCCTCTGGGACAACGAGTGGTAGGACCCCCGACCCCCTTTAGGGGGAGGAGTGATAACGTTTAACGGTTAAAGAGCACAGAGGCAGGGAACCATTCCTTGCCTCTGTGCTTTTTCTTTAGGAAAAGTTTTGCAGTTTAGGAAAGAATCGCTAACTTTGCAGCAGAAAACGAGGCAAAATGACGTCAAAATGAAAACGAAGGCAGAAATACTGCATTTGCTGAAACTTTATAAACCTACAGCAAAGAGCAAATATGGTCTGACCCGCATAGGTATCTTCGGTTCTGTGGCACGTGGTGAGCAGACAGAGAGTAGCGATGTGGACGTGTGCTACGATGGACGTGTACCCTCTCTCTTGACGATTGACCGCATACAGAACGATTTGGAAGAGATGTTTGATTGCCATGTTGATTTGGTACGAATCCGCAAGGATGTAAACAGCCTGCTGCAACAACGCATAAAGAAGGAGGGCCTTTATGTATGATTCAGTGATTGCAAGAGACATCTTACAAAAAATCAGCATAGCTGTTGATACGATAACGGAACGCGCATCTGCTGTCAAGAGTCCTAATGAATTGTTGTGCTCTGCAGGTGGCATGATGCGTTTAGATGCCATCTGCATGAATCTGATAGCTTTAGGTGAGGCAGTAAAAGGTCTTGACAAGCAGACACATGGGGAATTGCTTCCTCAATACCCGGAAATGTATTGGAGTGGTGTTATGCGAATGCGTGACAAGATAGCTCACCATTATTTTGAGATTGATGTTGATGTCGTTTTTCGTACTATACAAGAGGACATTCCTCAGTTGAAAAAGGTCATCGACAGAATGATTTCTGACTTGAAATAGTTCCCATGAACAGCAATAATAGGCAATAATATAAAGAAGCCCTCTGCAAGATAACTGCAGGGGGCTTCTTTGTTTGAGTGACGTTCTTACTTCAGCACTCCCAATTCTTTACCTACTTTTATGAAGGCGGCGATGCACTTGTCGAGGTGCTCACGCTTGTGGCCGGCGGAGAGCTGGACGCGGATGCGGGCCTCGCCCTTCGGCACGACGGGATAGTAGAAGCCGGTGACGTAGATGCCTTCTTCCTGCATCTTGGCAGCGAAGACCTGCGAAAGTTTGGCGTCATAAAGCATCACGGCGCAGATGGCGCTCTGCGTGGGCTTGATGTCGAAGCCTGCTGCCATCATCTTGTCGCGGAAGTAATTGACGTTCTCCACGAGGCGGTCGTGCAGTTCGTTACTTTCCTTGAGCATCTTGAACACTTCGAGGGAAGCGCCGATGATGCAGGGAGCCAATGAGTTGGAGAAGAGGTAGGGACGTGAACGCTGACGGAGCAGGTCGATAATCTCCTTGCGACCTGTGGTGAAGCCGCCCAGTGCGCCGCCAAAGGCTTTGCCCAAGGTGCCGGTATAGATATCGACGCGTCCGTAGGTGTCGGTCAGTTCGCTTACGCCGTGACCTGTCTTGCCTACGACGCCAGCCGAGTGACTCTCATCGACCATGACGAGTGCGTCGTACTTCTCGGCGAGGTCGCAAATCTTATCCATCGGTGCGACGTTGCCGTCCATCGAGAAGACGCCGTCGGTCACGATGATGCGGAAGCGTTGGGCCTGTGCCTCTTGCAGGCACTTCTCCAGCTCCTCCATGTTGGCGTTGGCGTAGCGGTAGCGCTTTGCCTTGCACAGACGCACGCCGTCGATGATGCTGGCATGGTTCAGGGCATCACTGATGATGGCATCCTCCTCTGTAAAGAGAGGTTCGAAGACACCGCCGTTGGCATCGAAGCAAGCGGCATAGAGGATGGTGTCCTCCGTGTGGAAGTAGTCAGAGATGGCTGCCTCGAGTTGCTTGTGGATGTCCTGTGTGCCGCAGATGAAGCGGACGCTCGACATACCGAAGCCGCGCTCTGCCATCATCTTCGTAGCACCTTCAATGAGGCGCGGATGGTCGGAGAGGCCGAGGTAGTTGTTGGCACAGAAGTTCAAGACTTCCTTGCCCTTCACTTGAATGGCAGCCCGCTGTGGGCTTTCGATGAGACGCTCTTCCTTGTAAAGGCCAGCTTCACGTATCTCAGCGAGCGTCTGGCTGAGATGTTCTTTCATCTTTCCGTACATAGTTTAGTCGTTTAGTTGTTTAGTCGTTTGGTCGTTTAGTCGTTTAGTCGTTTAGGTTTTTTCGTTATGACGTGATAACATTTTCCCTGCAAAGATACGAAATAAATCTTAATTGTGATGATGAATTAGGAATTATTTCAAATGAATGTCGATGGGGACGTTCACTTTGATGCAGAAATTCCTTCCCATGGCCGAGATGCCTTGCCTGTCGAGCAGGGGATTCGTATCGACATACTTCAGTCGGGAGAGGTGCGGCTGATAGACTTTGTCGAGGAGGTTCTGGCATGAGAAGGTGAGTTCTATGCAGTTGTGGCCGAAGATGTGCAGGTCCGTGCCTGCGGAGATATTGAAGATGGCATAGCCGGGTGTGGCTGTCTCGGTGTCATCGACGGCATAGAACTTGCTTTGCCTAAGGTTGCATTCCATGCCTGCGCTGAGGAAGGTGCGCCGCAAATGCTTTCGGACGAGGTCGGGCAGCTCGTAGCGTACGTTGCAGGTCCAGCGAGGGGCAGGCATCATGGGCAGGGACCTGGCATCGGCCTCCTGATGAAGTTGTACGCCTCGGACATAGCTGAAGGCGTTCTCGATGTGGAGCGGATTGACGGGATGCAGGTCGAGCGACACCTCGCCGCCCATGAGTCGGGCATCGCCTTGCTGGTACTGATAGGTGCGGAAGCCTTCGGTCCGGTAGGGAAGGCGTGCGAGGAAGATGTAATCGTTTATCCAGTTGCAGAAGAGCGACGCTTGGAGGCTGACGATGCGGGACGTATAGTCGAGGCCGAAGTCTATTTGTGTGCTCTTCTCCGGACTGAGGTCGGCGTTGCCAAGCTCGTACTGTATGCTGCCTTCATGCACGCCGTTCGACGAGAGTTCGCTCACCGTCGGGGCCCGAAAGCCACGTGCCGCGTTGAGTCGCAGGTTGAGTCGGTCGGTCAGGTTCCACACGGCTCCGAGGCTTCCCGTAGCGCCTGTGAAGTTCCTGGACAGAGCCTCGAAGCGCAACGCATCGTCCTCCATGAGCGACGACGTGCTGAGGTGTCGGTTGTCGATGCGTGCTCCGCCGGAGAAGTGCCACTTCCGCCATTCCCATTCGGCCGTGGCGAAGAAGCCGAAGTCGAAGAGGTGATGGTCGGGGATGAGGTATTCTTCGCCCTGATTGATGTTCCTTTGCCACATGCCGCCGATGCCTGTGGAGAGCTTCCAGTCGTGGGGAAGCGAGTGGAGATACCTGATGTCGTAGTTGACGGTATGCAGTCGCATGGCCAGCTCTGCCTCCTCTTCCTCCTCGAACTCACGGCGATAGTTCTGCTGATAGCCAATGATGGCCTTGAGCGTACCGTTGCCGAAGTACCAGGCATTGTCGCTGACGGCCTTCGTGTGGAGCACCTTCTGATAGGGCGCGACGATGCCGTAACTACAACCATCTTCATTGACCATTGACCATTGACCATTGATGATGCCAGGCGTGAAGTTGACGCGCGAGAAGCGAAGCCAGCTGTGTCCCCACGAACGGTTCAGCCCGAGCATGCCCTGGATGTCGCGTTCCTTGAAGAATGAACCGGGGACGTAGCCGTCGGCGCGGTTCTTGTAGTCGTGCGCATGCTTGTCGAGGAAGTGCCAGTTCCAGAGCCATCCGTCCACGTTGCCTGCGAAGCCGACGTGATAGTCGTAGAGTCCGTTGTTCGATTGGTATTGTCCGCCGACCTTTACCTGCATCGTGCCTTCCTCCAGAGGACGTTCCGGATGCAGAATCATCACGCCGGCGATGGCGTCGCTGCCGTACATGAGCGAGGCAGGCCCCTTCAGGACTTCCACGGAATGCACGCCTTGCTCATCGACTTCCAGTCCGTGCTCGTCGCCCCATTGCTGTCCTTCCTGCCGGATGCCTTGGTCCACGACGACCACGCGGTTGTAGCCGAGGCCACGGATGACGGGCTTCGAGATGCCTGCTCCCGTGCTTATCTGCGAGAGGCCGGGCAGGTTGCCGACGGCATCGACGAGGTTCGTGCCCACAGAGGCGTGTAGTTGTTTTGGCGAGACTACCATGAAGGGCGAGGCCGCGTCCTTGAGCCGCTGCACACCGGCAATGCCTTGCACAGTCACTTCGCTCAGGATGGCATCCTTCATCGGGTTGATACTGTCCTCCAGACAGTCGCTGTGCTGGTGGACTTGGGCTAATATGGTTTGGGAGACGGCCAGGAGGCACGCTCCTATATATATAATAATGTGTCGCATGTTTCGTGTGTTATGAGAGTTAAAGGAGTTAAGGAAGTTAAAGGAGTTAAAGACAATAGAGAGCCAGGTTATCTCAGGGTGAGAATTTTTCCCATACATGGGAAAGAGGTTTCTCACACGTGAGAAAACATTTTCTCATGCATGAGACAAGCTTGTCTCACACGTGAGACAAAGCCGCGAACCATGGGGCGTTTTCCCTTAGTCCGTTTGACATGTTCCCATTAAGCAGAAGGAGGTCCGCGAAGCCGCACGGAGTGGCAGCTCCTGAGGCACGTGGCCTGGCTGAACCTGGCGTAGCCGACAAGCCGCTTCGGCAGGAGAAAAAGCATCGCTCCGGCAGCCGTGGCGACGTACGTCAACGTGAGAATCTGGCAGAGCACACATTGGTGCAGGTCGCCCGAGAACTGCGAAAGGTGGCCGTGACACTGATGCTGCACGCACTCGTGGCACGTCGCTTCTCTCTCCACACCAGCATCGTGGATGTGGAGCGACGAGAGGAAGAGCATCGGCAAATACACCGAGAGCAGCAACCAGGCAGAGATATGTCTCTTCGTAATCACGTTCACAAGTGCAAAATTACGAACTATAAAACAAATATCAAAATAATTAAACGCAAAAGAACGCAATGTTATAATTATTTTGTAACTTTGTGCTCGCTAAAACTAAACTCAACCCAAGAACAAATGAAGAACATACTTATCATCGGCTCGACAGGACAGATTGGTTCTGAGCTGACTATGCACCTTAGAAGTCTCTACGGAAACGAACACGTTGTGGCAGGCTACATCCCCGGAGCAGAACCGAAGGGCGAACTGCTGGAGAGCGGTCCGTCGGCTGTCTGCGACGTCATCAAGGCCGACACGATTGCTGAGGCTGTGAAGAAGTACAACATAGACACCATCTACAACCTTGCAGCCCTGCTGTCGGTAGTTGCAGAGTCGAAGCCCCGTCTGGCATGGCAGATCGGCATCGACGGCCTGTGGAACATCCTGGAGATTGCGCGCGAGAACAAGTGCGCCGTGTTCACTCCCAGCTCCATCGGCTCGTTCGGACTGGAGACGCCCCACGACATGACGCCCCAGGACACCGTCCAGAGGCCCCGCACCATCTATGGTGTGTCGAAGGTGACGACTGAACTGCTCAGCGACTGGTACTTCCACAAGTACGGCGTCGACACGCGTTCTGTCCGCTTCCCCGGCATCATCTCCTACGTCACGCCTCCCGGCGGCGGCACCACCGACTATGCTGTCGACATCTATTACTATGCTGTGCGTGGCGAACGCTTCACCTGCCCCATCAAGGCCGGCACACGTATGGACATGATGTATATGCCCGATGCCCTGCACGCAGCACAGATGCTGATGGAGGCCGACCCGAGCCGACTCGTCCATCGCAACGGTTTCAACATCGCAGCCATGAGCTTCGACCCCGAAACCATCTATGCTGCCATCAAGAAGCACAAGCCCGAGTTCGAGATGGTCTATGACGTCGATCCCCTCAAGCAGTCGATTGCCGAGTCGTGGCCCGACATGATGGACGACTCCTGCGCCCGCCGCGAATGGGACTGGGAACACAAGTTCGGACTCGACGAGATGACCAAGGACATGCTCGCAAAGCTGAAAGAGAAGCTGCTGTAAGGAACCATAGCGTAAACGTTTTATTGGTTGAGAGTCCGATGCAATGCGTCGGGCTCTTTTTGTTTACCTGTCCTTTTGCCCTGTTTCTCGTGACTATGGACCAGAATTCTCGTGTCCATTCCATTGCATCTACATGTAGATGCAATTGCACGTACATGTAGATGCAATTGCACATACATGTACATGCAACGAATTTGCCTCGTTATGTTGGCTGTCGCGACAGGTCGGACAAAGAAAATCCGCGTGCCTCGATGGGTATCGTAGCACGCGGATTGTGTTGATGCTCGCAGGAGCGATGGGTGAGACGGGCCGTCAGTTCACTTCTATCAGAACTTCGGAGAGCGTGGGATGGATGTGTACGGTCTCGCGAAGCTGGCGGAGCGTGGCGCCAAGCGTGATGTAGGCCGTCACTTCCTGTACGATGTCGGCAGCATGGGCGCCGAAGACGTGGGCACTGAGCAGCCGGCCTTCGCCGGGTTCGCAGCAGAGCTTGACCATTCCCTCGGTCTCGTTCATGGCCAGTGCCTTGCCGTTGGCACGGTAGAAACTCTTGTGGCACTCGAACGGCACGCCCTGTTCCTTCAGCTGGTCCTCCGTGGAACCGACGCAAGCGGCTTCAGGCTCGGTGAATATCGCAGCAGGCATCACGTCGAAACGTATCTTGTCTTCGATGCCGAGGATGCGGTTCACGACGTGAATGCCCTGCATCTCAGCCGCATGAGCCAGCATCTGTCGTCCGTTGACGTCGCCGATGGCGTAGATGCCTTTCACGTTCGTCTCGAAGTTCTCGTCCACGGCGATGCCCTTGCGCTCGTCGTATTCAAAGCCCGCATTGGCGAAGTCCGGCGACACGTTTGGCTTGCGACCTGTTGCCATCAGGATGTAGTCGGCTTCTACTGCGACCTCCTTGCCTTTCTGCTCAAACAGGACAGTCGAGCCGTCGATGCTCTTCACGCCAGCCCCCATGTAGAAGGTGATGCCGCGCTTCTCCAGGAGTTTGCGCAGGCGCTTGGCGATGTCGCTATCCACCATAGGCAGGCACTCCTTGAGGTACTCCACGACGGTCACCTCGCTTCCGAACTTCTGGAAGACGCTTGCAAACTCCATGCCGATGACGCCAGCGCCTATGATGCAGAGCCGCTTGGGCAGTTCCTTCAGGCCGAGCAACTCGGTGGATGAGCCTACGTTCTGTCCGTCAGCACCCGGGATGGGCAGCATCTTTGCGCTGCTACCTGTGGCGACGATGATGTTGGGAGCCGTTACGCCGCTCACCGTATTAGCGTTGATGAAGACGCCCTTCTCGCGTACCAAAGTGATGTTGGGGTGGGAGAGTAGTGTCTCCACGCCGCTGCGTAGTGCCTCGACCACTTGTGGCTGACGCTCTACGGCTTCCTTGAAGTCCTTGGAATGTACGTAGGTCTTCGTCGGGATGCAGCCCACGTTGAGGCACGTGCCGCCCACGTTGACGTCCTCGAAGATAGTAACCTTCAGGCCCTTCTTCGCTGCATAGACCGCTGCCTTATAGCCTCCAGGGCCGGCACCGATGATGATAAGGTCAGAACTATAATTCATTGTATTCTTTTAGGGGAGTTAAAGAAGTTAAGGGAGTTAAAGGAGTTAAGGACATTGCCTTTGCTGCTTGAGAAGCATTGGAGTTGAAAGAACTATCGTCTTTAACTCCTTTAACTCCCTTTACTCCTTTAACTCCTTTCATTTATCTAAGGTCTTCCAATAGGTTGTGATAGGTTGCTTTGCAGCCAGCACGTCGTCCACGCGGCCTATGGGTGTGTCGTGCGGAGCCGTCTTGACCAGTTCGGGATCAGTCTTGGCTTCCTGGGCGATGCGGTGCATCACGTCGATGAAGCTGTCCAGCGTCTCCTTGCTCTCATTCTCGGTGGGCTCTATCATGAGGCTCTCGTGGAAGAGGAGCGGGAAGTAGATGGTGGGTGCATGATAGCCATAGTCGAGCAGTCGCTTCGCTACGTCCATCGTCGTCACGCCAGTGCTCTTGTCCACTAGACCGTCGAAGACCACCTCGTGCTTGCACAGCCCGCCGATGGGCAGCAAGTAGTCATCCTTCAGACATTCCTTGATGTAGTTGGCATTGAGCACAGCCAGCGGACCGACTTCCTTAACGTGTTCGCGTCCGAGCGACAGAATGTAGGCGTAGGCTTTCAGCATCACGCCGAAGTTGCCAAAGAAGCTGCCGACGGCAATCTCCTTGCCGCGTTCGCCATCGACGGACGTTCCCCAATCCACTTTGAAGCTCTCTTCGCCTTCTTTCTCAGCAGGCACTTGCACCACACGGGGCATCGGCAGGAACTGCTCCAAGCCCTTGCGGACACCGACCGGACCGCTGCCGGGGCCGCCGCCGCCATGAGGCGTGGAGAATGTCTTGTGCAGGTTGATGTGCATCACATCGAAGCCCATGTCGCCGGGACGGCATTCGCCGAGCAGGGCGTTGAGGTTCGCGCCGTCGTAGTACATGAGGCCGCCTGCCTTGTGGACCATCTCGGTAATCTCCAAAACGTTCGGCTCGAAGATGCCCAGCGTGTTGGGGTTGGTCATCATCATGGCTGCGATGTTCGGGCCTTCTAGCTGAACTAGACGCTCTAGGTCTTCTAGATCGACGGTGCCGTTGGCGTTGCTCTTCACCTCGACGACCTCCAGGCCGCAGACTGCTGCAGAGGCTGGGTTCGTGCCGTGTGCCGAGTCGGGAATGAGAACCTTAGTCCTGACGTCACCTCGGCTTTCGTGATAAGCACGGATGACCATCAAGCCAGTCAGCTCGCCATGTGCGCCGGCACAGGGATTCAGCGTGAACTCGCTCAGGCCGGCAAGCTCGGCAAGCGACTCTTGCAGGTTGTAATAGACCTCCAGCGCACCTTGGCAGGTCTCGGCGGGTTGCAGGGGATGCAGTCCGGCGAAGGCCTTCAGCCCGGCAATCTCTTCGTTGATGACGGGATTGTACTTCATCGTGCATGAGCCGAGCGGATAGAAGCCGTCGTTCACGCCGAAATTGTTGTGGCTGAGGTTCGTGTAGTGACGCACCACGGTCAGCTCGTCGCACTCGGGCAACCTTGCAGCTTCCTTGCGGCGAAGTGCTTCGGGCAGTTCCGCCGTTGTGTGTGTGCGGTCATAGTCCTGGGGAAGGGAGTAACCCTTGCGTCCTTTCTTCGACAACTCGAAGATAAGGTTTCCATATAATGTCCTGTTCATGCCTTTGCCTCCTCTTCCTTAAATTGCTGAATAATCTCGACGAGTTCGTCGATTTCCTCTGTTGAGCGCTGCTCCGTGACAGCCAGCATGAGTGTCTTCTCGCCGACCTGAACACCTGCGAGGTAGCCATTGGCGGTGCATTCGTCGAGGAGCGCTTCGAGGTCTCCCTCGTAATCGACGCAGAACTCATTGAAGAAGGGCTGTCCCGGGAAAGTATCCTTGAACTTGCCCGTCGCGATGAGTTTGTCGCGGAGGCTGTGTGCGCCGGCATAGCTCATCTCCGCCACTTCGCGAAGTCCCTCTTTGCCCATGAGGCTGAGGTATATCGTGACGTAGAGCGCCATGAGGCTCTGGTTGGAACAGATATTGGAGGTTGCCTTCTGGCGACGTATGTGCTGTTCGCGAGCCTGCAGCGTCAGGACGAAAGCCCGCTGGCCGCGATTGTCGAGGGTCTGTCCCACGATGCGTCCGGGAAGCTTTCGCATCAGCTTCTCCACGCAAGCCATGTAGCCCACGCCGGGGCCTCCGAAGGTCATGGGAATGCCGAGGCTCTGGCCTTCGCCTACTGCCACGTCGGCTCCCCACTCGGCTGGCGTCTTCAGGATAGCCAGGTCGGATGGGTTGGCGTTCACTACGAAGATGCCTTTCTGATCGTGAAGGGCGTCGGCGATACCTGTATAGTCTTCGACGATGCCGTAGTAGTTGGGCTGCTGCACGATGAGTCCGGCCACGCCGCCCTCAGCAAGTTCCTTGTCGAGAGCGTTGCGGTCGATGGCTCCGTCAGCAGCAGGCACGAGCTTGATAGGGAAGCCGTGGAAGTGTGCATAGGTCTCTACGACGCGGCGAACCTTTGGGTCCACCGTCTCGCTCACCAGGACGCGAGTGGCTTTCTTGGCATTGCCCCAAGCCATCATGGCAGCCTCCGCCGTGGCGGTTGCGCCGTCGTACATAGAGGCGTTGGCAATGTCCATGCCCGTCAGCTCGGCAATCATCGACTGATATTCAAAGATGTAGTGGAGCGTGCCCTGTGATATCTCAGCCTGATAGGGCGTGTAGGACGTCAGGAACTCCGAGCGCTGAATGAGGTTTTGCACTACGCTGGGCGCATAGTGGTCGTAGCATCCTGCCCCGGCAAAGCAGACGAGCTGCTGCGCGTAGGCAGGTTCGGTGAGTTGTTCGAAGAAGAGTCGCAGGTCAATCTCCGAGAGCGATTCGGGCAGTTCGTAGTCTTTCTTGAACAGCGCAGCCTCGGGCACGTCGGCAAAGAGGTCGTGAACCGACTTCACGCCCACTGCCTTGAGCATCTCCTGCAAGTCCTCCTCGGTGTGAGGGAAAAACTTATACATAAGTTTAAAAATGAAAAAATGAAAGAATGAAAAATGAAATGTTATTCATTGCCTCCATTCCTCTTGGTATTTTTAATGGTTGTTACTAATGTTCCTATTATTATATTCAAGTCGTTAATGAGAGAATCAAATTGTGTAGAACTTAGATTATCTGATTCGTGCAATAGCTCAAGCCAATACTTTGTCTCAGTTGCTTCTTTAAGAGAGATGCTTAGCTTGTTGACGAAATCGGCTTTGCTTTGAGCATTCATACTCTCTGCAATATTCGCACCAATACTTGTACCGCTTCGGTAAATCTGCTTTGAGATGATGAATTCACTCTTTTCGTTACATAGAAAAGGATATAGCTTTATCACCCTCAACGCAAATTTCTTACTAAGGTCATATAGTATATTATCGTGCGTCATGCTTTGCCTTGACTTTTCATTCTCTCATTATTTCATTTTTTCATTCTTCACAAAACGTAGCATACGTTTTTGCGTCCATGAGGGCGTCGAGTTCCGAGGGGTCGGAGAGCTGCACTTTGATGATCCAGTTGGCAAAGGCGTCTTCGTTCAGAAGCTCGGGCTTGTCCTCGAGAGCTTCGTTGACTTCGACGACGGTGCCGCTTACGGGAGAGATGAGGTCACTGGCTGCCTTGACGCTCTCCACGGCGCCGAACTCTTCGCCTGCTGTTACCTCGTCGTCCACTTCGGGCATGTCGACGTAAACCACATTGCCGAGCGCGTGCTGGGCATAGTCGGAGATACCAATGTAACCGTATTCGCCTTCTACGCGAATGTACTCGTGTGACTCGCTGTAACGGAGTCCTTCTTCAAATTTAGCCATAATAGTCGGACCCCCTCCCCGCTCCCCCTTGCAGGGGGAGAGAAGTATGTGTTTGAGCGGAAGAGGTTATAGGGTCATTCTTTTAAGTTTATAAATATGTTTTAAATGTTTGCTAATGGTAATAGCTCCCCTCCCTGCAAGGGAGGGGCAGGGGGTGGGTCTTTACTTTTTATAGTGTTTGTCGTAGAACTTCTTCTTAACCACTTTGCCTGCGAAGACCTTCTTGCGGATCTGCACTTGCAGGGGCGTGTCGAGCTTTGCAAAGTCGGTCTTGACGAGGGCCATGCAGACGCTCTTGTCCACGCTGAGGCAATGGTAGCCAGTCGTCACTTCGCCCACCTGCTCGCCCTCCATGTTGAGGACGGGATAGCCGTGGCGGGGGATGGCCTTATCCACAAGTTCAATGCCGACGAGCTTCTGTGCGACGCCGTTCGCCTTCTGCTCTGCGAGGGCTTCCTTGCCGATGAATTCCTCTTTATCCAGTTTGCAGAACATCGACAGACCAGCCATGACGGGGGAGATGTCTGCACTGAGTTCGTCGCCGTAGAGTGGCAGACCAACTTCGAAGCGCAAGGTGTCGCGGCAGCCGAGGCCGCAGGGTTTGCAGCGCCCGCTCTGGATGAGCTTGTCCCAGGCCTGCTGTGTGAACTCATGCGAGCCGTAGATTTCGAAGCCGTCCTCGCCTGTGTAACCTGTGCGGCTTACGATGATGTCGCCCACAGTCTTTGCCGTGTAGAACTTCAGCTCGCTGCAGGGGATGCCGAGCACCTCTTCCACGACGGCCTCAGCCTCGGGGCCTTGCACTGCCAGCTGCCCATAGAAGTCGCTCTGATGGTCGAGCTTGATGTCGAAGCCCTCGGTGTGCTCCTTCATCCAAGCCACATCTTTGTCGATGTTGGCAGCGTTGATGACGAGGAAGAAGTCCTGTTCGCCCATCTTATAGACGAGCAGGTCATCGACCGTGCCGCCGCCCGGGTAGAGCATCATACCATAATATATCTGTCCGACGGGCGCACCGCTGACGTCATTCGTGAAGATGTGCTGGACGTAGCGCTCTGCATCTGGACCCGTGATGCGCACTTCGCCCATGTGACTCACGTCGAAGACGCCGCAATGCTGACGTACGGCCATGTGTTCGTCGGTGATGTTCGAGTACTGGATGGGCATGATGAAGCCGCCGAAGGGTGACATGAGTGCGCCGAGTGCCACGTGGCGGTCATACAGACATGTTTTCTTTTCCATAGATAAATTCAGGGTTTAGATATGTTTCTTGTTCTATTGTTTCGATGTTCCTGACGTCCTCGTCGGTGAGCCGGAGCGTGTCGGAGCAGAGTCTCTCTACTGCGAATCGCTTGAACTCGTCGATGGTGAGCGAGGTATGCTCCTTGAGAAGCGTGATGCGCTGGCGTACGCTTTCCACGCCATGCTTCGTGAGCTTCTGCTTGGGCGGCGTGATGGCCGTGAGCATGTGCTGCATGTCGGTGTCGAAGAGCATGGTGCCGTGTACGATGCTCCAGCCGGCTTTGTGGTAGTAGGCATTGCCCGAGACCTTGCGGCCGCCGATGAGTACGTCGTTGTTCTCCGTGGAGGTCGCCTCCAGGCCGAGTGCCCGGAGCATGTCGCAGACCATCTGCATGTATTCGCGGAACGTGGTCTGCACCTGGTCGGAGCGCGTGATGTAGCTCATCATGACGTTCGACTGGTCGGCATAGACGCAGCCGCCTCCGCTCTTGCGGCGGTAGAACTCGATGCCGTGCTCGCGACAATAGTCCACGTTCACCTCGTTCTCGATGACCTGGTTCCTGCCGAAGATGACCGTAGGCCGCACTTGCCAGAGGAAGAAGAGTCCACCCCCAGACCCCTCCAAACCTCCCCTTAAAGGGGAGGCTTCCTGCCCAAAGTCCTCCCCCTTTAAGGGGGAGTTAGAGAGGGTCTCTGCCGCATACTCCTCCATAGCCAGATAGAAGCTCAGGCGTCGCGTTTCGTCTGTGGGAAGGACCAGATGAGTCATTGGGAACGCTGTTAGTCGTTTTTGTGCCTACAAAGATACAAAAAAAAACGACGCGGCATGCCATAATTCAAAATTATTTGTGTTCTTTCACGAAAAATAACACATTGACCGAGGTCTCGCTCCAGTCCGTTTCGTACAACATGGCAGGCTATGTTCATTGCACGTACATGTAGATGCAATTGCATCTACATGTACATGCAATTGCATCTACATGTATGTGCAAAGCCCCCGACATGGTGCGATGCCCCATCTGATGCTGTGCGCGGGGCGGTTGAGGCTGCTGCGTCATACGAAAAAACCGCCCGGTCGCACTGACCAGACGGTTTTCCTTATGTCTTAAGCTGTACTCCGAGCCGGGGTCGAACCGGCACAGGTTTCCCTATCGGTGTTTGAGACCGACGCGTCTACCGATTCCGCCATCGGAGCCTAAAACGCCTGCAAAGGTACGATAAAAAATGAAAAGTGAAAATGAAAAGCGAAAAAATTATTGGTTTTATTCTCGTTTTTGCTCATTTTCCCTTAATCCTTAATTCCTAATCCCTAATCTTTTCGTATCTTTGCCATGCGAAAAGTGTGTTATCCATGAATACCAAGCGACTTTTGCCATTGTTTGGCAGTTTGCCTCTGGTAGCGCTTGCCGGGTCGCGCCACCCTAATATAATATATATAATGTGTGACGACATGGGCTACGGCGACCTGGGTTGCTATGGTCAGAAATACATCGAGACTCCCAACATCGACCGCATGGCCGAGGAAGGGATGCGCTTCACCGACGCCTACGCAGGCTGTCCCGTGAGCGCGCCCAGCCGCTGTTCGTTCATGACGGGGCAGCACACCGGTCATGCTAAGATACGCGGCAACCGCGAGTACTGGGGCCAGGCGCTAAGGCAGAATATGTTTGGTGCGAATGCCGACTACTACGTCATCGGGCAGGAACCTTACGACATGACGCACCCCATCATACCCGAGCTCTTCAAGGCCAAAGGCTATCGCACCGGCATGTTCGGCAAGTGGGCCGGCGGCTACTGGAACTATGACTACCCCGACACATACGCCAAGTTGCCCGACGGCAATACGGACACCAGCCGAAGCCGCGAGAGTTCGTCGCTCTCCCTGCCCAATCTCCGAGGCATTGACTGCTACTACGGTCCTGTCTGCCAGTTCCAGGCTCACACCTATTATCCTAACTTCCTGAACCGTTACGACCCCGAGGGTAGAGGCGATACGCACCTTGTGGCGGAGGTCATGGAAGAGAACATCAAGTATCCAGGCGTGAATACTGGCAGCAAGGAATACGAAGGCCGGCCTCAATATTCTGCCGACCTCATCCATCGCTATGCCCTCGAGTGGCTCGACCGCCAGACGAAGGACGAACCTTTCCTCGGCATCTTCACCTACACCTTGCCGCACGCCGAGCTTTGGCAGCCTAACGACTCCATCGTGGAGCACTATCACGGTGTCTTCCCCGCAGATGGGGAACGTTCCTACAAGACCAACCCATGGAGCTGGTACTATGGCGGCGACGACAAGCACGCCCAGTTTGCTGCTATGATAACAAGGCTCGACTGCTACGTCGGCGAGATATTGGAGAAACTGAAAGACAAGGGACTTGGTGGGAACACACTCGTCATCTTCACCAGCGACAACGGTCCTCATGAGGAAGGCGGGGCAGACCCTTCGTTCTTCGGACGCGACGGCAAACTGCGCGGCATCAAGCGAAGTACCTATGAAGGCGGCATCCGCATCCCGTTCATCTGCTGGGGAGCGGGCATCCCAAAGGGTACGGTCAGCAATCACCAGCTGGCTTTCTACGACCTGATGCCAACTTTTATGGAGTACAGCGGCGCTTTCTCGAAGAAGGAAATAAGGGAACATAGCCTCACAACCGGACCCTCTCCCAAGCTCTCCCTTCTTGGATGCTCTTGCACCAAGGCGCGCTTCTCATGCGCGGAGGTAGGGAGAGGGGCTGGTTCTGTATTCGATGGTATTTCATTCTGTCCGACGTTGCTCGGCAAGGATAGGAAGCAACGGAAGCATGACTTTCTCTATTGGGAGATGAGCGATGGCGGAACGGAGGTCATCGGTGTGCGGCAGGGCGATTGGAAGCTCGTGGTCAGTCAGGGCAAGACGTTCCTTTATAACCTCAAGACCGACATCCATGAGGACTACGACCTCAGTGCTATGTATCCCGACAAACTCTCCGAGCTCATCGGCATCGTGCATCGTGAGCACACGGACAGTCCTTTGTTCCCAATAACTTTGCCTTGAATGGGACAAAAGAGGCTGTGTCATAATTAACGACAACGGATTTCACGGATTTTACGGATTGTCTTATGTGCTGATCATCAGCATGGCCTAAATCCGTGAAATCCGTGAAATCCGTTGTTTTATTATATTGTGTTGTGTATTGACTCACCCCCTTGTATGATGGGATGACCGGTCCTATTCGTCCCAGTCGTCCCAAAGGCTGCTGCTCTTGGCGTAATTGGGCGAATCGTCATCTACTGGCGGCTTCGTCGGGTCTGCAACAATCTTTACCGGGCTTTCTGCGATAAGAGTCTCCACATTTACCGTAATGATGCAGAGTTCGGGCTGCTGATATGTCTTTTTCATCTTCTTTTTCTGATTAAAGTCCTTAAGGTCCCTAAAGTCCTTAGAGACCCTAAGGTCCTTGGTTTTTACTTCAGTATCTTTTTACCGTTCACGATGTTGATGCCTTTCTGTAGCTTCTGGATGCGCTGGCCGGAGAGATTATAGATAAGGTCCTTAGAGTCCTTAAGGTCCTTAAGGTCTTTAATTCCAGTGGTCTCGTCGTCGTCGAAAGCCATGCGGAATCCTTTGGCGCCGGTCTCGTTGCTGAGCTGTTCTGTCTCTATCTGCAGATAGGCTTTGCCGGCTTCCAGGAGGCGACCCATCGGGTTCGATGTCGTGAAGCGATAGAAGCCGAGGAAGTCTTCTGAGGGCTGTCTGGACAGGACGAAGTTAGTATAGATGTTCTCTTCGGGTTGAATGTAGGTATCAACGGTGCAACCCACGAGCAGGTTCTCGTAGTATTCATAATTCATCTCCACCGGCACGCTGTATGTCCCTTCCGCGCCGCAGATGACGATGCCCGTTCTCTCGGGTACTTCGTAAACCTGTGTCATTGTCAGCGTACCATCTTCGGCGTCGAACTCAGAAGCGACGTAAGCCTTCACGCCGTCCACGTCGGTGAAGTTGAGCGGTTGTGTACTGCAGAAGGTCGTCATGCCGAAGCTTCCTATAGAGATGTCGATGCTTTCGGGACGCACGCCGAAGTGGAGGTACTTGGCAGGCAGAATCTTGAAGTAGCCCTCGCCATAGCCTTCGGGATTCTCGGGGTCGACGTCGTCCACCCATATCTGTGTGCCATAGGAGCCGCCTCTGTCGCCCCAGATTATATCGGGATATTCCATATCCGACTCCAGCAGGACGTATTCCGTCCATTCTTCCTTCTCCTCGTCGTAGTAGCCGAGGTTGTTCATCGACTGCGGGTTGAAGCCGCTGAGTGCAGCCTCGCCGCCACGCATCTTGAGCGTCATGCCTTTGCCGAAGTTCATGGTACAGCTGTTCCAGTCGTTCTGGTCGTAGCCCTGGAAGTGTACGCCATAGCTTGTGCCGGAGATGTCGCCGTCGAAGTTCTCCATGTAGAGTGCCGACTCTGCGAGATAGATGCCGTTCTCTACGCCTTCCGATGATGGAATGGTGAGGGAAGCCTCGTCATCGAGTCCGACGATGCTGATGGTGCCGCCGCCCCAATCTTCTGACTGCAACGTGCCCATCGAGATGGCAGCATTGCCGTTGAGCGACTGGATGGTGTTCTGTCCGCGCAGTTCGATGAGGAAGCGGTCGTGGCTGTTGACTTCTATGGCAGGACCGTTCTCGCTGATGAGCGTGGCATTGTTGAGGATGAGCACCGGGTAGCGCGATGGCCCTATAGGCATGTCGCCGTCCTCGCCGCCAATGTATTTCTTTACGCCTGCCGGCTCGTCGCCTCCGCCTATGTCGCCGCCGTTCTCATCCTCGCGCCATTCGAAACCGATGGAGCCTCCGTCGCCAAGAACGTCGTCGCTCTCTTCCTCGATGGCGATGCCGCCCACGCTGACATCGGCCATTACTGTGCCTTCGGGGATGAACTTGATGTAGCGGATGTAGCCATGGCGTCCATTGGGCGAGAGGCTGGCGCCATAGACATAGGCGTAGGCTTCTTCCTCGGCGTCGAGGGTATAGTCGTAAGCAATCTCGCGGTCCTCAGTGCCTGAGAAGAGCATGGGTACATTTCCCTGGACGCAGATGCCCATCTTGGCATTGTCTGATTCGGTATAGCCGCGGACGATGATTGTTCCGGGACCCTTCACCTTGAAGCAGATGAAGCTTCCCACCGTATTGCCGGGCTGTTGGTCGTGGCCGACCTCGTCATAGTACAAACCGTAGTTTGGCGATATAAAGGCCGGCGTATAGCACAGCTGCAGATATTGCGGGTTTTCCCAATAGAACCATTCGCTCTGTTCGTAGCTGTTGTTTGATTGCCAGAAGGCCGAGACGTAGAAGTTACCGTCCATCATGTGGGGCATTCCCCACATGTAGTTCTCCATGTACAACTCCGGAGTCGGCGTCCAGCGGGTCACTTTTGTCAAGGCCTGGCAGGTGTTGTAGGGGTTATGGTTCTCCTGGTCTTCGGCAAGCATGGGCTCGCCTCTGCGGATGATGACGGTCTCTGCATAGGCCGGACCGTCATATTCATCGTTGCCGGCGAAGGTGGCGGTCAGCGTCGTCGTGCCTTCTGCTGTGCCCAGGGTGATGTTGCCGTCAGCATCGATGGTTGCCACGGCGGGGTTGGAGCTGCTATATGTCACTGGCAGCTCGAAGGGATTGACGAGTTCGGGTGCGTCATACTCTCCGCTGATGTCCACGACGGTCTGCGCCGTTGTCCATGCCAGTCCCAGAGAAGCAGGGTCGAAGAGCTTTACCTGATTGCTGTTGCCCAGCCAGTTTTTCGGATAGTGCCACGACCAGAATGCAGATGTCTTCGGATACATCTCGGCTCCGTTGTATCCGTATGCCTTGTCGTATATCTCTTGGCAGACGTTCAGTGATGTCTGAGTGCCGCTGTAGTTGTATGCGAAGTAGTTGTAGGCCTCTGTCTCGTACCAATCGATGCCGTTGGCCGTGGTGTGCATCATATAGACTCCGGGCACTTTCACTTCGCCGTAGTTGTCCGAATAGAACAAGTCTGCTTTCGGCACGTCGGGATGGCCGATTTGCTGCACCGATGCGGGGATTATCAGGTTACCCTTCAGCCCCTGCAAGTATCTGAATGCCTGAACGCCGATGTGCGTCAGTGTGGTCGGAAACTTCAGACCTGCTATATTATTATAATATGTGGTGGCATATTCGCCAAAGGCTCCGGCGCCGATGACGTTCACCGTGTACGTTGTGCCGTCGCGGTCGGTGACTGTTGCGGGGATTTCGAGCCTGCCTTCAGCGCTGAGGTCGTTCTTGATGACTGCATTTGCGCCTGTCTTCAGAAGGTCTTCGGCATTGTAGCCGGTGGCTGGCGGACAGTAGAGCGCAGCCGTGGGGTGCGCCGCATCGGTGCCCGTTATCGTGAAGCACAAAGCCAGCGAGCCGGCATCGCCGCCGTTGGTGTCAGCCACGCTTATCTGCTTCATGATAAGTGCGCCTTCTGTGCTCCCGTAAGCCACGAATGTACTAGGAGCGCCGTTGTAGTAGTTCTGCAACGGCGACGAGGTGTACCAATTGTTCTCGAGCATCGAGAGGGTTGCCTGAGAGACATGGATTTTGGTGCCGTCGTTGACGGTCATCGGTGAGCCGTAGGACGAGTTGCTGTAGAGGACAGGCTTGAGCACGGCGGGCGAGAAATAGTAGTCGGTGATGTCCTGGCAGTAATCGAAGGCGCCCGCCTTTATCTCTGCATTCGACCGGAGTGTGACCGACTTGATGGAAGTCCAGGCAAATGCCTGTTCACCTACGTTGGTGAGGCTTCCGGGCAGGACGATGTCACCGTTCAGTCCCGAGCCTGCAAAAGCAGAGCGGCCGAAGTACTTGAAGCCCTCGGGAAACGCTAGGGCAGTGAGTGCCGTACAGCCTTGGAAAGCCAGGTTGTCGATGCGCACCAGTCCCGTGCCAAACGTGGCGGACGTCAGGTTCATACAGCCCTGGAAGGCACTCTCGTCGATGGCGGCGACGTTGTTGCCCACCGTCACCGACGTGATTTTCATGTTGTCCTTGAAGGCCTGACTGCCCACTCGTGTCACTGTGTACGTCGAGCCGTCGTACTCTATGGCATCGGGTATCGTCACGGCGCCGGCAAGTGCTTGGTTTACTGCAGAGCTGGGCGCAACGTTCACCGTGCTCGAGTATTCGGTCACGTACTCAATGCCGTCCACCGTGAACGTGTCGGCATACGAACAAACGCTCCCCGCTGCTGCAACAAGGAGCACAAGTAATTGTCTCATCTGTTTCATGATTATATAATAAAGAGAGTTGGTTTATCTGCGTGCAAAATTACAAATTTTCCGCCGTTTTCGCAAATGTTTTACCTGCAAATTGTCCTTTTTTACTTAACTTTATATATTTCTTTCCGGTAAAAAAAGATTGGAATGCATTACTTTCCGTCCTGCCGGATTTGCCCTCCGGCAGTATTGAATATGAGCATTTGTAATGCGAAAAAAATATTGCTGTCCGGGGAAAAGCACCGACGGTGCGAAAGGCCACAGACAGCAATAATTTCAAGAGCGCTACCTCTTTAGCTCAAGAGCACTACCTCTTTGGCTCAAGAGGTATACCTCTTTGACTCAAAAGGTATTTAGCGGTATTGCTGTCCGATAAAAACAGCCTGCTGAAGAGCTATCAGCCCAGGGACGTTCTTCCCCTCGGTCAGGCGCAGGCGGAGTTCAAATCCGTCCGAACGGCTCCGCCCCCCGGTTACTCAAAGTGAAGCCTTCCTGCCTTTCTGCTCCCCTTTGCCTGCCAAACACACAAAAAGCCCGCCCATGCTCATCAAAGCACAGGCGGACTCCCACTTATTTATTAACTTACTTACTTCCTTAGTTCCTTGTGTCCCTTTCTGACGACGATGCCCCTGTAGTGCTTGCCTACGCGCTGACCAGAGACATTATACGTCTCTTCTCTCCTTGGAGAGGGGTCGGGGGTGAGGCTGCCTACGCCGTCGATGAAGTCTTGGGTAATCCTCAACGAGTAGGATGCCGTGGCAGGCGAGTAGTGGTCATTGCCGCTGAAGGAAGCAGTGATGGTCGCGATGCCAGCCTTCAGGTAGGTGACGGCTCCCGTCTTGGCATCTACCTTGGCAACCGTTTCGTCGGAGCTGCGGTAGGTGACAGGCAGATTGCCGGGCGAGGTGCGCAGCTTGGGCGTAACGTCCAGTGCATCCATGGTTGCCGTCACTTCCGTCTGGCTGAACGTCATGCTGGGCTCGTTCTTCTTGTAGATGGCGCGGATGGTGACATCGTTGGGCGACATTTGCAGCCAGGCATTCTTGCTTGTGGCGCGGCCCTCCCAATCCTTTTGTGTCATGCCGCTGGCATCCTTGACAATCTCCCAGCGCAGGAAGTCCTTCTTCCATTCGTCCTCAGGCTCCAGCTGGAATCTCTCGCCACCGCGAATCTGCAGCTTGCTGCCCCTCGTCGTGCTCGGCACTAAATAGTGTCCGTTACTTATTAAAGTCGATGCCAGTCCGTTCTCGATGGTCAGCGTGTACTTCTCTGCCGTGTTCTTGATGTCGCAGGTGAAGAGAATCTCTGGTACGGTG
This sequence comes from Bacteroidaceae bacterium, assembly GCA_017469525.1. GTDB lineage: Bacteria > Bacteroidota > Bacteroidia > Bacteroidales > Bacteroidaceae > Physcousia. Next base: position 32,549 of record JAFUGG010000012.1, read on the forward strand.
AAGTTCCAGGTCTCTCCTTCTTTCGTCAGTACCTTGTTGATGCCCACATCCAGTACCTCATCCGATCTCATCCAGGGCGTATGCGAGCCGTTTATGTTTGGTCTGAGGTAGACTTTCATACCGTCGGTGCTGACGTGGAGCACGTCGCCATAAGACGGCTCGTCGGCATCGGTGATGGCCAGGATGCTGTCACGGCCAGTGGACTTGAAGGTGATGACCTGCGTGGGAGGCTCCTGACCATATACCCACTCGAAGCGGAGTTTTGTCTTGTCAGGCTTGAGCGAATAGTCGGGACCGCTGTAGTCGGTGATGCGTGTCTCGACGTGACTTTCGTTTCGGAGGCAGACGCGCTTCTCCATGCCCTTCATCTTCGTGGTGGCTTCGCGGACGACTTCCCAGTCGCTCCACTCGTGTCCGTAGCGCAGTTCCTTCTCGCTTCTTTCGACAAGCATGTTGCAGAACCTGCAATACAAATCGCCTGTGCGTCCGTCGGTGGTGCAGGTTGCATCGACAGCATTCTCCACCTTCGGCCAGTTGTAGTTAGTCCTTGTGCCCCACGGGTCATAGACGCCATGTTGCAGGGGAGTCCTCTTGCCTTTGACGGTTTCGCCGCAGCGGTTGCAGACGAAGTCGCCGGTGAAGCCATGCGTCGCATCGTTCGGGAAATAGCCGTAATACTTAGTCGTATATTTCATGCAGTACTCCACGACGGCTGTGCCAGCAATCGGCGTGCTGGGCAGGTCATGTCCGAGGGCAGGGATGCGTGCGCCTTCCACAAGTATCTCGTCACAGTCAGCGCAGAGCGTGTGTGGTTCGTGACCACTGCTGCTGCAGGTTGCCTCCACGCGATCGCTTTGCTTGGTGCTGCCGGTGTGCGTACATTCCTCGGTAACAGCGAAGATGGTTGCAGGGCCGTCGGGCATTGTGAATTGATACTGGCGAGTGGTACGGTTGAAGCGGAAGGTGAGGCGAGGCAGGTCGATGCTGCTGCGGCCGTTGTCCCAAGGAATGTTCGTTTCGCCCGTGTAGCCTGTGCCGTCCGTCCAACTCTTGAACTTCTGAGGCAGATTGAAGCCGGAGCCATCCAGCGTCCTGGCAGACATCGGGTCGTACACAACCTGTATGATATCGCCCTTTTTGGCATAAGCAGCAGTTATCCATCTTATTATCTGACCGGCGCTATTCTTGAGTCCTTTATATGCTGTGCCGCCGCCAATCATGATGGGCCATGAACCGAGGGGATAGAACTTCTCTTCGTCGTAGCTGCATACCTCGCAGGCACGGACAATCCTTCCCGGTATGGTGTCGTTACCTTGAACCTTGGCATCCCTCCTGCATTCAAACATGCCCCAGGTGTGCTTCTCGGTCTTCCTCTCGTTGCAGCCTTTGCACTTGATGGTGTGCGAATTAGGTCCGTAGGAGCCCTTCGTTCGGTCAGGACCCGTATGACCGTTTGGCAACACTATTCTTATTTCACTGAATGTGTACCAGACGTGCTCATGCGGCAGCTTGTCGGTCTTCTCTGTCTTGAAGTAGCCACAGGCGGAGCAGATGATCTTGTTCTCGCCCTTTGCCGTCTCGGTGGCCGGGGTGACGACTTCCGTCTGGTCGAAGCTGTGGTCGGCACGAGGCTCTGTGCTTGCGATGCCGCAGGAGCAGACGAACCAGTGCTGGGTGAGGCTGTAGCGTGCCATGTCGAAGCTATGCACATGGTCTGGCTCTACCTTCGGGATGCTCTCGCTGTTCTTGAAGTTGCAGTCCATGCACTGCTGTTCGCGCAGGCCAGTCTCGTCGGAAGTGGCTGCACGGACAAGCGTCCACTCCGAGAAGCGATGCTTGGAGACGCTCTTCACGACGCTGCATCCTTCGCCGAAGCAGTGGTTCTCATGTGTTTCATTGTCCTTCTTGGTATAGCGCCCGAAGACATGTTCTGCCTTGAAGTAGGCGGCGTCGGAGGTGACGCTACCCTTGCTGTTGCTTACTATACAATAGATGTTACGGTCCTGCCTTTCGCAGTCGTCGCCATAAACCAACGTCTTGAGTGTCGGCGTCTGCGTGCCTACTGTGTAGCTGTCGTCGCTGAGTTTAGTGCCGCTGCCGGTGCCGTAGCGACAATACCACTGATAGGAGAGCCCTTCGCCGCCTGCCTTCACCTTGAATGTGGTGTAGCGATCGCCGTCTTCCTCTCTCCAAGCTCCGGTGTTGGTTCGGCCTGTGTAGTCGGTTGGCTGGGTGATGATGTACGGGCTGCCGTCGGCAGGAGCTTCGACGTATGGGATGGGGATGATGCCCATCTTGTAGTCGCAGACAGAGCAGTTCACCTGTGCCGTGCCGTTGGTGTGGGTGGCGGCGTTGGGCGATGTCAGCGTGACGGGTTCGCCTCCTGTGTGGAGAGCCTTGTTGACGGCTATGCCACAGTCTTCGCAGACGAGCCAGTGGGCATTGTTGTTGATGTTCCATGCCGTGGTGACGTTCAGGTGCTCGCAGTCTTCTTCGTGCTGGCAGAGCTCGAGGCATTGGTCGTCTTCATAGCACCAATGCTCTGTGAACTCGTCGCTCTCGATGCAGAGGTCGTGGTCGCAACCCATCGAGGATGTGTTGTCGGCACAGCAGTCGAGGCAGAGCTCGCAGACGTCGCAACGGTCCTCGCCTTCGTAGCAATCGCCGCACTGGTCGCAGATGAAGTGGCCGTCGGCATCGTCATTCTCTGGACAGACGTCGTGGTCGCAATGCTCACGGCAGTCCTCGCACAGGCCGCAGTATTCGCAGAGCTCGCCTTCGTCGAAGCATTCGCCGCAGTCGGGGCAGACGTGGTCGTCCCATTCGGAGCCGTCGGGGCAGAGCTCATGCTCGCAGTGATAGTCGGTCTGGCAGTCGGCACAGAGTCCGCAGTATTCGCATTCCTCGTCCTGCGGGCATTGTCCGCATTCGGGGCAGAGGTGGTCTTCATAGTCAGAGGAAGCGAGGCAGTAGCCATGTTCGCAGCCTTCCGACTCTGCGAGTTCGTGGCAGCACTCTTCGCAAAGCTCGCAGTCGGAGCACTGGTCGAGACCTGTCGCGCCCATACATCTGTTGCAGAACTGGCAAATCCAGTCGTTATCTTCGCAGCAGTGGATGCAGTGCTCGCCGCCATCTTTGCACCACTCTATCTCGCCTCCGAAGCAGGTTCCGCATTCTGGGCAATGCTCCTCGTATATGGCACAACTTTCACACATGCCGCATTCGGAGCAGACCTCCTCGTCGCACATGAAGCACTGGCGACAATGGATGAGGTCGTCTGCGGCAGCATCGTCCATGCAAGGGTTGCAGATGAGATGGTCCAGGCATGCATCGCCTTGCACGGCCTCCGTCTCTTCTCCTGCGATGACCATGCAGATGCCGCACTTCTCGCATTGCTCCTCGGCACAGTCTGTACAGTGTGGTGTTATCATTGAGTATTCGCAGTCGCACTCTTCGGCGCCTTCACCGAAGAGTTCGTGACAATAATGGCAGGCAGGAATTAAGCCGGCCTCAATCATCTCGTCTGCACAGTCGTAGCAGAGTCTCACATCAAGCAGATTGTACACTCCGTCGTGGTATTCGCCCTCTTCGATGCAGTTATCGCAGAACTCGCAATGGTGTTCCTGATAGCATTCCTCGTTGACATCCGCTAAGCAAGAGCCGCACTCGCAGAAGAATTCTGCGGCAATCTCTTCGGCTTCGCTGGAGCTTTCGGCATAGAAGGTGTACTCCTCGCCGCATTCTCCGCAGGTGGCAACGGCTTCGTTCCAGGTGTCAGTCCATTCCCAATCCCAGCTGTGAGCGTGCAGGAACGGGAACATCACGGTGGCCAGTGCCAACGTGATTCTCGCTAATGTCTGTCTCGTTTTCATAGTTGTGTGTTTTTATTATATATTAATAATGTATATGTAAAGATACGAATTACCTTCTTACTGAGCAAGCCTTTCCTTAATCTTCTGGTCTATCATCTTCTCCAGCCAAGGCTCTATGTCCTTCCATTTGCGCTCGAACAACCTGTCCATCTCAGCCTCCTGCTGAGAGAGGAAGCCGAGGTATTCCGCTGCAAGCTGATGGGCCGCTTTTTGTTTCTCGGATAGTGCCATGACAATTTATGTTGAAATTTCTGCTGCAAAGTTACGGCTATTCTTTCGAAGGGCACTTGTTAAAATCTTCCAAAATTAGGCCCTTTTCTTGTTATTTTCTTCCAAAATATGTTCCCGAGCATAAAATTTTGGTACAAAACCTAAAAAACGGTACAACTTCACATTTACTTCACACGATTTTCCATACTGCGTTGCCTATGTTCCCATAGGGGAGTGTTTGCATCTACATGTACATGCAATTGCATCTACATGTATGTGCAATTGCATTTACATGTATATGCAAACTCCCCATGCTGTTGTGCAGAGTAAAAAGGCGGCAAAAATGACCTTGTCCGTCCCAGTTCATGCCCCGACGCAGGCATATGGAAAAGCCCGCCCATGCCGTGAGGCACAAGCGGGCTCCTTTCTTATTTCCTATATTTTGATGTCCGGTAAAGTCAGTCAGGCATCCTAAGCCTGGAAGGCTTCACCTTGAGTAACCGTGGGCGAAGCCCTCGGAATCAGCGCACGACTTGCTTTCTCCTGCCTGGAAGGCAGTACCACTGCTGCCTCATAGTACTGCCTTCCAGGCAGGAGCAGGGGAGGGCTTCAAACTTTGTCCGAGGGCTTCGCCCCCGGTTACTCAAAGTGAAGCCTTCCAGGCTTTATGCACCTCAGGCATTTTCAAGCCCCATTCAGTGAGAGTTGAACCAGGAAAGGCCCTCGCTTTCAAAGGGACAAGGGATGTCTTAGATATTTTAGCAGACAGCAATAAAAAACTATTATCGGAGCTTTTCCCCGGACAGCTATAATATTTTATATTCTCTTATTTCGCCAGCACTTCACTTTGCCAGTTCGATACGTGCACACCAGCCACCGTTGCGCACCATGTGGATGGGCAGGACGGTCTGGCTGTCGACGTTATTCTCCTCGCGGAGATAGTCCATGGCGATGATGTGGGCGTTGACGCCATCCTTGAAGCTCGTCATCTTGTACTGCTTGCCTGCGGGCAGGAAGTCGAGCCGGAGCTGCAGGTCGCGCTCGTTGCTGTTGGTGATGCCGCCTACGAACCACTGGTCGCCCTTACGCTTGGCTGTGACGATGTACTGACCGGCTTCGGCCAGCAGGACGCGTGTCTCGTCCCAATTCACAGGCACGCTGGTGAGGAAGTCGCGGCAGTCGGGCCACTGGTCATAGCGGCACGGGTTGTCCATCAGCATCTGGAGGTTGCTCTCAGCCAGTACGAAGATGGCCAGGTTGAAGGCTTTCGTGCCTACACCTGCACAGATAGGTCGGTTGCCGTGATGGCGTTCGGGCTGGTAGTTCAGCATGGAGCCGGGCGTGTAGTCCATGGGCCCGACGGCATTCCTGATGAAGGGAAGCCACACACTGTTGTCGGGTTTGCAGCTGCCGTTGTACTCCATGCCGCGCACGCCTTCGTAGGTCAGCACGTTGGGATACTTATAATCCAAGCCGCTGGGATGGAATGCGCCGTGGAAATCGACAAAGATGTGATGCTTGGCAGCCTCCTTGGCCACGCGCTCGTAGAAGTTTACCATCCAATGGTCCTGACGGTCCATGAAGTCAATCTTCGTACCCTTGATGCCCCACTCCTCGAATTTCTGGAAGAGGTCCATGTGATGCTCCACCGTGAGCCACGGCAGCCACAGGATGACGCCCACGCCTTTGCTCTTGCCGTAGGCGATAATCTCGGGCAGATGCACCTCGGGATTTGTCTCGAAGGGGTTGCGCGTGTTGAGTGCCCAGCCCTCGTCGATGAGGATGTAGCCTACGCCGTTGCGGGCTGCGAAGTCGATGAAGTATTTGTAGGTGTCGAGGTTGATGCCCGACTTGAACGTTACGTCCGGACCGAAGGGGATGCCGTTGAGCCAATCCCAGCAAGTCTGTCCCACCTTAATCCAGTCGGTATCGCCGATGGCGTTGGCGGGTGCGAGGCGTACGGGCATCGTGCTCTCGGCCAGCTGTCCGTCGCGTTGTGTGATGAGCATATAGCGCCAGGGGAACGAGCGGGTGCCGCTGGTCTTGGCGACATAGTCGGCTTCCTTGAGAATCTTGTGCCGACGGTCGCCGTCGTCCTCGTATTCGGTGGGGCACTTCGGCTGGATGATGGAGAAGGCGTTGGTGCCTTCGCCTGCTGACTTAAGGAAGACGCCTGCGTAGTCGAACAGGTCGAACTCCGAGATGAGGACCTTTTGCTTCTCGCCCATGACGAGGATGGGCAGTTCGCTCATCTTGTCGTCTGCCTTCCATTCATTGCTTGCGACGACGGAATAGTTCTCCTCGCAGCTCGTCTTGAAAGCGCCAGGCTGCTGCAGGACGAGCTTTGCCGGTGTGGCAAGCTGCCATGTACCGTCCTCGCCCATCACTTCGATGTCGCCCTTCAGGGCCGTGATGAAGCGGTAGGCCACGCCGTCGTCATAGACGCGCCACTCCACCTTGTAGCCTCCGCCAAAGGTCAGCGTGAGCAGCGTATAGCTGTTTTCTACCTTGCTGAACTTGAGGGGGTGGATGGGCGTGATGGTCTCGCTGACCTTCTGTATCTTTTTGCCCTTGAGCGCGGGCTTCTCTCCGAGGGTGCGGTCGCGGAGGGTCATGCCGATGTGGTTCTGCCTGAAGAGCAGTTCGCCGTGGCTCTCCACGTCGTAGTAGATACGGTCGGCGACTGTTACCGTCACCTTTGTCTGCCCGTCGGGACTTGTTGCGCTGACTTGTTTCTGCGCATGCGTGGCAAGACTCAGTATGAGCAGTGCCGCAAAGAAAAGAGACTTCTTCATGTTGTAGGTTTTAGTTAATATATCATTATGGTAGTGAATGTCTCAAAACGCATTATAGTGCTTCGTCCAAGACATACTATTGCTTCCCCCAAGGTAATAGCCTTCTTTGGCGAAGGTAATAGTATTCTTTGGCGAAGGTAATAGTATGTCTTGGGCGACGCACTATAATGCGTCTCACAGGTGCCCTGTATGGGAGTGGCTGATGCCCCGTTCCTAATTCTTCGAAGCTTCCTTTTCGATCTCCAGGAGCTCAACGGTGAAGATGAGGCAGGAGAAGGGAGGAATCTTAGCCTGCTCGCGGTCCTTGTATGCGAGTTCCTGCGGAACATAGAGCTCCCACTTGCTTCCGACGGGCATCATGCAGAGGGCCTCGGTCCATCCGGGAATGACGCCGCTGACGGGGAACGACACGGGCTTGTTGCGCTTATAGGAGCTGTCGAACTCGGTGCCGTTGATGAGGTGGCCTTCATAGTTCACCTTCACTTTCGACTCCTTCGTGGGAATCTCGCCAGTGCCCTGTGTCAGGATCTTGTACTGGAGGCCGCTGGGCGTCACCTTCACGCTGTCCTTCTTGGCATTGGCCTTGAGGAACTCCTCGCCCTCGATGCGGTTGGCACCGTACTTCTTCTCCATGTTCACCTTGTGGTAGTACTCCATCTGCTTCTTCACGAGCGCCTGGGTGCTGTCCATCGGGATGGTATTGTTCACGCCGGCAAAGCCCTCGCGGAAGCCCTTGATGAAGAGCTCCTTGTTCAGGATGTCGGTGCTGTCGTTCACTTGCTTGGAGGCTCCGGGATAGACCTGCTCCTCCACCTGCTGACGTATCTCGACGCCGGCCAGACGAGCCTTCTCGCGCTTGTCGCCCTCGCTGAGTGTCTTCTGCTCGAAGCCTTTCAGGAAATCGACGACGTAGGTTGTGTCGATGCCCATGCGCTGAGCCAGATACATCTTCAGTCCGTTGGAGTTGGCGCGACCGAAGTGGTAGCTGAAGGTATCTACACTAACAGTGTCGACCACCTCGACGGGAGCCTTTGATTTCTTCTTCTTGCTGTTTTTCTTAGCGGCACTCATGCCCAGGGAAATGCAGGCACAGAGTGCAAACAGGATATACTTCTTCATTGTTTTATTTTTCGATGCCAAGCAGTTCAATCTTGAAGATAAGGCAAGAGAACGGAGTAATCTTGCCAGTTTCACGCTCGCCGTAAGCCTGCTCCTGAGGGATGTAAACCATCCAGGTGGAACCTACAGGCATGTTGGTCAGAGCCTTCTTCCAACCTGGGATAACCTGGTCGCAACGGAACTTGGCAGGCTCGTTGCGCTGATAGCTGCTGTCGAAGATAGTGTCGTTGAGGAGCTTGCCCTCGTAGTTCACGCTAACCTTGTTGGTGTCGGCAGGAACAGCACCTGTGCCTTCGGTCAGCACTTCGTAGTAAATGCCGTCGCCCAGCTCCTTGATGCCTTCCTTCTTGGCAATCTTGGCCATGTAGTCCTCGCACTCCTTCTTCCAGTCGCCATACTTCTCGGCCATTACTCTTGCCTTGACGGTCTGCATCATGGTCTGCATGGTCTGAACAGCTTCGTCGGGAGTCATCAGGCAGTCCTTGCCGCTTGCACCTGAGATGAAGCCAGCCAGAAGGTTCTGAAGGCTCACCTGGCGAGTGCTGTCCTCACCGAAGATTTCGTAGCTAAGGCCGGGAATCCACTGCTGAGCAATCTGCTGACCCATCTGCAGACCTGCATAGTAGGCAGCCTTCTTCTTGCTGTCGCCAGCATTGGCAGCTTCTGTCAAGCCCTTGAAGAACTCGTCCATGTAGGTTGTGTCGACGCCCATGCGCTGGGTCAGATACTCTTTCAGTCCATTCGTCTGAGCCACACCGACAGCATAGGTCAGCGTGTCAACATCGTCCTTCAAGTTAGCTTTGGGAGTGCCGTTTGTGCAACTTCCCATGATAGCAGCCACTACAACGGCTGCGAGAATAGAAAACTTTTTCATGTTGTTTGTTTAATTTTGAATTTATTAATTTTGATTTTTGAATTTGTCAAAGCACCTTGATGAGCTCTACGTCGAAGATGAGCGTGCTGAATGGCGGAATGCTTGCTCCTGCGCCCTGCTCTCCGTAAGCCAAAAGATAAGGAATCGTGAAGCGGAACTTAGCGCCTTCCTTCATGAGTTGCACGCCTTCGGTCCAGCCTGTAATGACCTGATTCAGTCCGAAGTCGGCGGGCTCGCCACGCTTGTAGCTGCTATCGAAGACAGTGCCGTCGAGCAGACGTCCCTCGTAATGGCAGCGAACGGTGTCGGTAGCCTTGGGACTCTTGCCCGTTCCTTCCTGAAGGACTTCATACTGCAGGCCGCTCTTCGTGACGGTTACGCCGGGCTTCTTGGCATTTGCGTCGAGGTAAGCCTTGCCCTCGGCAATGTGAGCCTGAGCCTCTTCCTTCTGCTTCTTGGTGAAATACTCTTGCAGCATCATCTGTGCCTCGCGAGCGGAGAAGGCCGTTTCCTTGCCCTCAATCACATCGGTGATGCTCTTTGCGAAGTCCTCGATGTTGAAGTTCTCAATGTTCATGCTCTTTATCTGTTGGCCGATACCAAGGCCAAGTGCATAGCTAATTTTGTCCACTATCATTATTTACTATTTAACGATTTACTATTTACTATTTTATAATGCGGCGCAAAGATACGAAAAAATGAAGAATGAAGGATGAAGAATGAAGAATTATTTTCGCTTTTGTGCAGCTTCAGCTTTATATAAAGGGAAAAGAGAGCCTAAACAATAACATGAAAGCCCCCAAATGCGAACATTTAGGAGCTTCCATGCACTTTCTGTCTTTTACTTTCTTACTTTATCACGACTTTTCGTCCGCCAACGATGTAGATACCACGTTGCGTTTTGCTCAGGCGCTGTCCGGCAAGATTATAGATGGCCTCTTCATTATGAATTATGAATTGTGAATTATGAATTGACTCAATTCCTGTCATCGTGTCGGCAGTGAAGTAGCCTGGGCTTGATGTGCCGCCATCGGGACGGGCATAGGTGGCGTCTATGACATTGCTGTCGAATGCCGTTCCGTTGCCGCCTACAAGTTTTTTGCAGCCAGAGAACATGTAGCCGGACTCGGCGGTGCTGTTGCTCCAGTCTTTATCGCAACAGATAGTCGTCAGCTTTGTGCAGCCCAAGAACATCATGCCCATGTCCCTCACTTTGTTGATATCGAACGAGCTGACATCCGCCATCTTCAGATTCTCGCAACCCTGGAACATGCCATTGAAAGTTGTCACCTTGGAAGTGTTGAACGAGCTAAGGTCGAGTGTCGTCAGCGACTGGCACAAGCCAAACATATTGTTCATGTCCGTGACGGTGGATGTGTTGAGGTTCTCCAGTCCTTCGATACTCGTCATGTTCCTCAGTGATTGCATTACGAATGTTTCGGGATGGAAGCCGCCATAGAACATACTCCTCATTGAAGTCAGGGGCGCGTCTTTCATCGACGGATCAATGACGGCCTTGAGCACCTTCTTGTAGTAGCCAGTGAAGCGAACAGCATCGGGGTTGTTTACGGGGTCGTACACTTCAGTCACACCCGAGCGGGAAGACATATTCATGTCGTAGTAATAGGTCAGCGTGCCTGTCGCTTCGTCGAATACAGTATATACTTCGGGCCGAGGAGTGTAATCCTGCACAAGACGAACAGAACGGCCGACTTGACGCCCTGATTCCCATGGGTAGTGAACAGAAAAATACTTTGCCCAATTGCTGACTTCACTAGGTGTTGAGCTCCAATAACTACCTTTCTTTTCTAAATCATAAATTGTTACTTTGTCTTTAAAAGAGGAACGGTCACCAGCTGCCGGTAAGAATACAGCACCTGCTGCCTCCATCGCTGCCCATTGCGTGGCATTATAAACATTTATTGTGTAATCATCTGAACTATTCTCTAAATATATTCCTAAAGGAGCTGGCCAATAATCTGGTAATAAGATATAACCAGGTACATTATTCACAGTAGCACATGCTCTAGCTACATGATCTAAATTTAAATAATACCAACGTGAATTTACAAAATCCCATTCGTCATATGTTAATGTCCTCCATAGAAATTGTTCATTTCCACCATTTAATATCTTGTTTCGTCCCCATTCAACATATTCGGAGTAGGCACTTATCTCATCTGTAGTTTTGGTGGGGTATCTTCCTGTGCCCCAGCCGAACAAGTCTATCCAACCCGAATAGGTATCGCTAATTAAGGCATTATTGCACTTTTCTGAGCCTATGTACACATTGCCAAAATAATCATCGCCCACAAAGTCATACTGATGTTCTGCGAAGCGCCATGTGTTTGTGCTGGGCTGATACTGCAGGTTGCCTCTAGAGAAAACCACCTTGTCGCCTTGTTTATTGATGGTGAATGTACCAATCAAAGCACCATCGGTAGCATAAACAGTACCGAAACATAACGTTAGAATGGAAATGAGGGTAAAGAGTTTCTTCATAATATTATGATTTTGGGGTTAATTATTGTCTGTTTTGTATGTTTCTGCGGACAAAGATAGGAGTTTTAATTCAAAATCCAAAATTATTAAATTCAAAAATAATGATAGAACATCAAAACCGTTATCTTCGACCACGGATGACACTAATTGACACAAATTTTATTTAATGGAACACCAAGACACGAAGAGACGAAGATCTACGCCACTGAACAGAAGACACAAAGCTGCCCCGTCCAGAACCTTTGTGTCTTTACAACATGGGGAGTTACTTAGTGTCTTTGTGACTTTGTGTTTGATTATTTCATCCGCATCAAATG
>JAFUGG010000013.1 GCA_017469525.1 Bacteroidaceae bacterium
AAAATTTCTGTAACTTTGTCTTCGGTGAACATAGCGATTATTGTTTGTACTACTTTGTAATTGAGCACTATAAAGGTACAACAATTTTCGCTAATCACCAAATTTATAGACAATTATATTTCATCGAACTCACGTTAATTATAATATATAAAAGATATAGGCCGCTTTTTCCTCTCAAAAAAACGGTGTAATGTTTGTAGTGTTGTAATGTTTTCGTGACTCTCATACAGAAAAAAAACTCCGAAGTTGCAAAAATCGCCCATTTCATCGAGAAATTTGACCCTTCGCCAAAAATCGTTGAAGCTCTGCCTGATTGAAAACTTAATGAAAAATCCAGGCATTTTCTTTGTCCTTTGCCTGTTTTTTTGTAAATTTGCAGCATAATTTCAACTTCAAATACATTAAAATATGGACATACAATTGATTAAAGATTGCGAAGCAAAGGCCCAGGCATGGCTCGATTCGCCTTATTATGATGCAGAAACCAAGGCGGAAATCCGCGAAATGATGCAGAATGAGGACAAAACAGCCCTCATAGATGCTTTTTATCAGAGTTTGGAGTTCGGAACGGGCGGTCTGCGCGGCATTATGGGCGCTGGAACCAATCGCATGAACAAATACATCGTCGGCATGGCTACTCAGGGTTTTGCAAATTACATCAACAAGGCTTTCCCCGGACAGAAGGGACTGTCGGTCGTAGTCGGTCACGACTGCCGCAACAATGGCCGTCTCTTCGCTGAGACCGTTGCCAACATCTTCTCTGCCAACGGAATCAAGGTCTATCTCTTCGAGAGCCTTCGTCCCACGCCCGAGGTCAGCTTCGCCATCCGTCAGCTTGGCGCAAAGGCAGGCGTGAACGTGACGGCCAGCCACAACCCGAAGGAATACAACGGCTACAAGGCTTATTGGGAGGATGGCGCACAAGTGCTCTCTCCACACGACACGGGCATCATCGACGAGGTGAACAAGGTACGTATCGAGGACGTGAAGTTCGAGGGCAACCCCGACCTCATCGAAATCATCGGCGGTGAGATGGACTTCGACTACATGACTGCCGTCAAGGAAGCCATGATTGACCAGGACGTCATCCTTCGCCAGAAAGACCTCAACATCGTCTATAGTGCCATGCACGGCACGGGTCGCGTCATCGTGCCTTTGTGCCTGCGCAGCTGGGGCTTCCAGAACATCCACGTCGTGCCCGAACAGATGGTCATCGACGGCAACTTCCCGACGGTGGTCAGCCCCAATCCCGAGAATGCCGAGGCCATGACCCTTGGCATGAAGCTCGGCACGAAGCTCAATGCCGACCTCGTTATTGCAAGCGACCCGGATGCCGACCGTCTCGCTATCGTCTGCCGCGACAACAAGGGCGAGTGGATTATCATCAACGGAAACCAGACCTGCATGATGTTCTGCTACTACATCATCAAGAACAAGATTGCCCTCGGCCAGCTCAAGCCCACCGATTTCCTCGTCAAGACCATCGTCACGACCGAGGTCATCACAAAGATGGCACAGAAGAACAACATCGAGCTGCGCGACTGCTACACGGGCTTCAAGTGGATTGCCCACGAGATTGCCATCAGCGAAGGCAAGCAGAAATACATCGGCGGCGGCGAGGAGAGCTTCGGCTTCCTGCCCTTCGACAAGGTGCGCGACAAGGACGCCCCGGCCTCTATCTGCCTCATTTGCGAGATTGCAGCTTGGGCTCGCGACAACGGCATGACGCTCTACGACCTCCTCATGCAAATCTACCTCGAATACGGCTTCAGCTACGAGCACACCATCAATGTGGTTAAGCCCGGCAAGAGCGGTGCCGACGAAATCAAGGCCATGATGGAAGACTTCCGCAACAATCCCATCACCGAGATTGCTGGCAGCAAAGTCGTTCTGGCAAAGGACTTCAAGACCCTCAAGGCTCGTGACGGCGAAGGCAAGGAAACAGCTCTCGACATGCCAGCAACGAGCAACGTGCTGCAGTACTTCTGCGAAGACGGCACGAAGGTCAGCGTCCGTCCCAGTGGCACCGAGCCCAAGATTAAGTTCTACCTCGAAATCAAGGATACGATGGGCTGCGCTAACTGCTATGCAGGCTGCGTAGAGAAGGCCCTGAAGAAAGTCGAGGAGATTAAGAAGTCGATGAGGCTCTAAAGTGAAGAGTGAAGAGTGAAAAGTGAAGAATAAGAAATACTTCATTTACTGTCAGGGGGACATTCTGCTCACGAAAGAGGGGACTGTCCCCTTTGGCGAATGTCCCATCGAGTTGAAACCTTGGGAAAAGGTAACGGAGTTGCAGGGCGGTCAGGTCGTCGTTGCCTCTCTTCCCCATCCCGTTTCGGATAGGGAAGACCTGCAAATGATGCCGCTCCGAAAGTCGTTCCACGTCCTTTCTGCCGAGGATTACCAGCTGGCAGGAAAGTGCGCCGAGTTGGTCTATTTCCATCAGAACTCGAAGTTCTGCGGCGTTTGCGGTGGCGAGATGCGTTGGCAGACGGAAATCAGCAAGCAATGCAAGGAGTGCGGCAAGGAACTTTGGCCAAGCCTGGCAACCGCCATTATCGTACGCATCACTCGTGGCGATGAGATACTCATGGTTCATGCCCACACCTTCCGCGACCGTCATTACGGCCTCGTGGCAGGTTTTGTCGAGACAGGCGAGACGCTGGAGGAATGCGTGGAGCGCGAAGTTTGGGAAGAAACGCACCTCCGCATCACCAACATCCGCTACTTCGCCTCGCAGCCATGGCCCTATCCCAGCGGCCTCATGGTAGGCTTCACGGCCGACTACCTCTCTGGCGAAATCGAGTTGCAGAAGTCGGAACTCAGCGACGGCGGCTGGTACAAACGGGACAATCTTCCCTACCTGCCCGACCCTTCATCCATTGCCTATAGGCTCATCATTGACTGGGCGAGAACATAATTCACACTTCATAATTCATAATTGTTTGTGATTTATCGTCCTAAAAATTTGCAGCATTCAAAAAATAGTCGTACCTTTGCACCCGCTAAAAAATATTAACCCGCCCCTTATCTACTTCCAATGAAGGAAACTCGGGGGCACAAAGAAAAGGAGAAACAAGAAATGAAAAAAGGACTTCATCCCGAAAACTACCGTCCTGTAGTATTCAAAGACATGAGCAACGGCGACTGCTTCCTGAGCCGCTCGACTGCCAAGACAACTGAAACTATCGAGTTCGAAGGCGAGACTTATCCCCTCTTCAAGCTTGAAATCTCGAACACCTCTCACCCCTTCTATACGGGTAAGAGCAAGCTCGTCGATACAGCTGGTCGCGTAGATAAGTTCATGAGCCGTTACGCTCGCATGAAGAAATAAAGACCCCCCAGCCCCCTTAAGGGGGAGCAACGGTCGATGAATAAAACATTAAAATATAAGAGATGCAGATACATCATGTTGTCTGCATCTCTTTTTGTTTTACTTCTGCTTGCAGGTTGTGGTGACGACGGTACCGGCTCGCCCGACTCGTCCGGTGTCAATGCGAATGCCAATAAGACACTCTCGTTGCCTCTCTATACTGAAACGACGACCCCTAAAGACGTCAAGAACCAGGCTCCGCATAGCTTGGAGATTCCATCCCTCTCGACAGGGACTGCTAATTCCTTCATCGTCCACACACTGCCCGACGGAAGGCTCAACTATTGCATCGGCTACAACACGACGCTCAAGGCCAATTGCTGGACAGCGTTCAAGTGGTATGCTGGCTTCTCGTCGAACAATAAGTCTTGGAACCGCAACCGTTGGCGTCAAGGCGAGTACTTCAACGGCTATGGTGGCTCGGGCGACCCCTTCCAGCCAGACCCTTTGCTTCCGGCCGACGTGCGTCTCACCTCGTCGGATTACGACGATTGGGGCTACCAGCGTGGACACATGCTTGGCAGTGCCGACCGCCTCAACTCGAAGGAGGCCAACGGTCAGACCTTCTACCTAAGCAACATCATGCCGCAGATGAAGGACTTCAACGAGCACGGCATCTGGTGGGAGCTGGAGAGCTTCCTTCGCAGCACTTACGACCAGTCCACCTTCCGCGACACCCTCTATGTGGTGAAGGGCGGAACCATATCCGAAGGCAACTACACAAGGAGGGGAAGCAACAACCAGCTCGTCTGTCCCAAGTACTTCTACATGGCCATACTTGCCTACGCCAAGAAGTATGCCAAGACAAACGGCGGATACTACGCCATCGCCTTTTGGATGGAACATAAAGCGAATTGGGACGCAGTCAGTTCAAACTACGCCATCACCATTGACGAACTGGAGCGACGCACCGGCATCGACTTCTTCTGCAACCTGCCCGACGATATTGAGAACGCCGTGGAGAAGAGTTTCTACCTTTCCGACTGGAAGCTGAAGTAAAGACCCCCTAACCCCCTTTAGGGGGAATTGAAATGAATAAAAGTCAACGATGAGATACCAACTGATAGCAGTAATATTGTTCCTTGTTCCTTTTCTTCCCCTAAGGGCGGATGAAGGGGCTGTTACTCCCCCTAAAGGGGGACGGGGGGTCTGTATCCGCGACATCTATGCCGCTGCTCCCGATAGCATTTTCCCCTTGTTGACCAAGAACAACCGCCTCGACCAGATTGATTTTCGCGAAAACAACATGAAGGCAGACGTGAAGAATAAGTTCGATGCCCATGCGGAATTGCTCGTCCTCACCGACCGCTACCTCAGGCTACAGCTCTCCAAGCATTGCCTTGTCGAGATGCGACTGCTCAGCGACAGCACTATTTGCATGGTGCAGACCTATAATGCTCCAGCTCCCGACAGCCGCATCCGCTTCTTCAATGCCGCTTGGCAAGAGCAGCCTTCCGTCATAGAGCAACCTTCCGTCAGTGACTTCCTCAGCGACGATATCGACACAGACACCCGCCTCGCCCTCGAAGCCCTGCCCCTCATCAAAGCCTCCCTTTCAGAAGAAGACAACACCATCACCTTCGAACTGCAAACCTCCGAACTGACCAAAGAACAACGGAAGCAAGTTGAAGGCAAGATACACGAGATAACAAAGGAATTGTAAGCCAAACCTACCTCCTGGCAAATGCTATTGTTGTCACACCAGAAAACTATCTACAATATCTGTAAAACAAGAAAAAGGTGTGCCGTTTGATTCGGCACACCTCGTAAAACGTTGTTTGTCAAAAGGGACTCTGCTTAGAAATTCACGATTGCATTGCCGTCATATTCTCCTGTGCTGACATTGATTATTTGTGCTTGAAGATAATCATCTGTGATGCTTATATTGATGTAATAACCCGTTGCAGAGAAGTTGTTGCCTTTTACAGCAGTCTTCTGATTAAAGGTTTCGCTCTTTGAGGTCTGCTGTTCTGCATATAGCTTTTCCAGATATTCTTTTGCCACTACCTTATGTCCTTTCTTATTCAGTAGGTCTATAACCTCGCCTTTTATCTTGGCTTTGTCAACATCTTCGGAAGTGATAACAATCTTGTTGATAGCAAATTTGCTATCTTCTTCCACTTCTGCCAGTGCCTTAGTGAGAGCCATAGAAAGGGCAAGTGTGGTTGCATCGGGAAGTTCAACAATGGTATAGTTGTAATAGTTTGCTGCCATACCATCACTTGTAAAATATACTTCTCCCTTTGCCAAGTTGCGAACATCAACAGATTTGCCAGCGAATTTTGTTTTTGCCTCGCGTAAAGCTCCGTTATATGCAGTCTGAACAGAATTATAGCCATTAGCAGTAGCGGCATTCTGAACAAGTACTTTCTCATTCTGTCGTGGTTTCTTTTGCGCCAGAGTTAAATTCTCTTGTGCAAATGAACCAATACACAACAATGTTGCCATACTTAGGCATAAAAATCCCTTAAGACTTTCCATAAATTAGTAAATTAATAGTTAATACTTGCATTCCCTTCATATTCTCCAGTAGACACATTGACGATTTGCATTCTCAAGCCTTTTTCTGTCATTCGGATATTAACGTAGTAGCCAACTGCTGAAAAATTATTTTCCTGCACCGTTGTCTCTTCATTATAAACGCCAGTTTGTTGCTGTTTCTGCTCTTCATATAGACGTTGCATGAATTCTTTTGCTACCACCTTGTATCCTTTGTCAAGAAGCAATTCTATCAAATAATCCTTATAATTATTTTCGTTGATTCCACTTATTACTTCAATTTGATCTATAGATACTCTTGAATCCTGGGGGACATTTTTCATAGCTTTTTCTATTAGCTTGGAAAGGTACTCTTTGTCTGTAGGATCAAATACTACAACGTTTGCAGAATAATTACAGTACCACTTGCACTCTCCTTTAATAGGACCATCACCGCCTACATAATCATACCGCAATGAACTCTTATAGTTTCTTAAAGAAAAATTGGGATACTTCCCTCCATATAGTTTCTTAGCTTTCTCCAAAAGAGATTCTATAAGTTCTGAATCTGAGCGGTCACGTACATTATTCACTTGTTTCTCTTCTTCAGTATAAATTCCCCTACGATTCTTGGAAAAAACAATGTAGACGTTTCCCAAATATATCTCATCCGTGACTTCCCCTATAATTTTTTCTGCTGGAAGGGGAGGTTGCTTAAACTCTTTTAGTGGGTCTTCTGGTTCTTGAGGTTGAGCATACGCTAAAGAAGTTGATAGCACCGCCATCAGTGCAATCAACAAATAACTCTTTGTGGTGTTCATATTCTTGAGTTTATTATTGAACTCAGTGTTTCCTACTATTATTCTGGCCATTTAATTCTCTGTACGATGTCGGTTTGCCCTGTTGAATCTGGTTTTACAGTTCTGTTATCATCCTCAAGAAGTTGATAGTGAACGTGGCTACCATATCTATCCTCGTCTTGCCTTGTACTAGATGGAATGTCGGAATTAATCCAATCATTGATATTTTTAGTGGCTTCTGTTGGGGTAACATCAGAATCCTGAATGTGGCGATGTTTATTACTCATTATCACTTATTGCCTGTTATATTCCATCGGCCCATCGGTTTTAAGTTATAGAAAACTGGTAGTTATACTTGTTGTCAGCAAAATGGTACGGACACAAAAATGGCGTGGCCACTCTTATGCACTTACCTGAGGGGCAGACCTCGGATTGGAACCCCTGTCTAACATATAAGAATGCTCCACGCCAACATGGCGTGTGCATAGCTACATCGTTAGACGAGGGGACCGCTTCCTTAAGCTTTCCCTCTGCTTCTTATATCGAACTATTCCAAAAGAGATTTCCGAGGTCTTTTCGGTAAGTGCGAAATAATAAGCTAATGCATCTGCGGTTCGGGATTTCTCCCCGAATCCGTTGCAAAGATAAGTAAAATATGATTATGTCACAAACTTTTAAAGAAAAAATGTACGAAAGTTCATGTTTTCTCTTTGTTCGAGCATAATTCGTACAATTTGCATTTAAAAGAATGTCTTATTCCTGGTAACTATTCAGCGAATAGCTTCAGCATATAACCGATGAAGTGAAAAGAAACGAATTGGAATAATTAGAATAAATCTTAATACGCGAAAAAGAATAAACCTTTTCGCAAGTTTATTATTACCATTATTTTAATTCGTTTCCTAATAATAAGATACCTGTTGCCCAATCGCTGAATAGTTACTATTCCTTCCCAAGCCAAAGCAGAAGCATGCTGAGCAGGACAAGGGCAAGGTCGATGGCCTTGCTGCGGAGGTTCTTCTCGTGGAAGAGTAGGGCACCAAGCATGAAGCTCACCAGCACGCTGCTCCGTCTGACCATGCTTATCACGCTCACCAAAGCCCCGTCCAGCGAAAGGCTGTAGAAATAGACGTAGTCGGCAATGCTCAGGAAGATGCTGATGAGCAGGATGCTCCATCGCCACTGGAAAAGCTCCCTCCCCGCTCCAAGACCCCCCGCCCCCTTTAGGGGGAGGGAGTGCCTATTGTCGGCAAGGTTTCTCTGTTTAGCGGGGAGAAGACCTTTCCAATGGAACAGAAGTATCGCTCCCATCATGAGGCACTGGTAGAAGTTGTACCAGCACTGCACGGTCAGCCGTGATAAGCCCAAGCCCCCTTCCGTTGCCATTAGGTACTTGTCGTACAGACCGCTTATGGCCCCCAGTATGGCAGCGCCCACCGTGCAGAGAATCCAGCGGTTGTGCTTGAAGTCGATGCCCTCTTTCCTGCCGCTTCTGCTCAGTAGGAAGAAGCTCAGGATGGCAATCAGTACGCCAGCCCACTGCAGAAGGTTCAGCCTTTCACCGAAGATGAGCAGCGCTCCCACCAAGACCATGACAGGCCGAGTGGCATTGATGGGGCCGACAATCGTAAGGGGCAGGTATTTCATGCCGATATAGCCGAGCAACCAGCTGCTCAGCACAATAAAGGCTTTCAGCACAATATAGCGTTGCACCTCCCATCCTCCGAAAGGCGTCTGGAAAGCTAATGGCAGGAAGATAATCGAACAGAAAAGCGTGTTGAGAAACAGGATGGGGATAACCGCATTGTCCTTGAGCGAATACTTCTTCGAAACATCATAGAACCCCAGCAGGAAGGCACTAAGAAATGCAAAGGCTAACCACATCTCAATACTTTATATCAACAAGAAATAGGGCTTTGGCTGGAACACTTTCGCCAGCTTGGCAACGGTCTTTCGCTTCGATGATTTGCCGCATTTCCTCAATGCTTATCCTGTCTCTGCCAACCTCAATAAGCGTTCCAACGATTGCTCGAACCATGTTGCGAAGGAAACGATTGGCCGTAATGGTGAAGCGCCAACGTCCTGGAGCAACCTCTTCCCAAAAGGCTTCCCTCAGGTCGCAAAGGTTCGTCTTAACGTCCGTGCCCACTTTCGAAAAGCTTGTAAAGTCTTTATATTCAAGCAAAACCTTTGCTGCTTCGTTCATCTTCTCGAAGTCGAGCGCGTAAGGAATCTGCCAACTGTAGGCTTGCAGGAATGGGTCTTTGCGAGTGTGGATGAAGTAATGATAGGTTCGCGAAGTGGCAGAGAAACGTGCGTGCATCTCTTCATCTACCTGTCGAACTTCCTGAACTGCAATGTCCGTAGGCAGCAACTTGTTGAGTTTGTAGGCCAGGACCCTCTCTAATTCTCCCTTGAAGGGAGAGAACTCCTCCCCTTTAAGGGGAGGTTGGGTAGGGTCTAAATCGAAATGCGCTACCATCATCTTTGCATGCACACCCGTATCAGTTCTTCCTGCCCCAACAACCTCGATGGGTTGGCGAAGCAGGGTAGAGAGGGCTTGCTGCAATTCTTGCTGAATGCTATTGCCATTAGGCTGAATTTGCCAGCCATGATAGCGCGTACCGTCGTAGGAAAGCGTGATGAAGAAGCGCATTACTTAACGATTGTGTAGTGTCTTTTTGCCTTGTTCAACGATGACAGGACCTGCCGATTTGCGATTCATAACCTTGCGGCCACTAAGGTCGTACATAGAGTCATTAAGGTCTTTAAGGTCCTTAGAGACTTTAAGGTCTTGGATGGAGGTCGGGTCTTCCCAGTCACTCATCTGCACATTGTCGATATTGACACGCTTGTTGCCAGTATTCTCGCTCTCGAACTTGAGGCGGATATTACCATCCATGTTAATCTTGTAGCCGTATCGCTTCATCTCTGCAACTGGAAGAGAAGTGACAACATTCGTCCAAGTCTTTCCTGCATCAACACTACAGCTGACCGTTATCTTCACGCCTGTGTCGTTGCCGTAACTGCCTGCATAGAACCAAAGGCTGTCGCAACCATTCACCTTGTCTGTAGTCATCATGATATGGGCTGGAGTAGTGATGGTTGAGCCGGTCTTGACATAACCTTTCATGCGGACACACTTCTTGTCGAGGGCATTATCATCACCTGCAAGCAAGGCATTGCTCATCTCCCAAGTAGCAGCGTTACATGTAACTTCCGCCGCAGCATAGCCTCCCTTTGTACCAGTCTCGAAGTCCTCGAAGAACGACTTGGTGGCATCTACGTTGCAGCTTACGGAAATGACTTTGTCGTCCATTCCTTCTGTACTTACAATAACCTCGCCTTCATAATCTCCTTCTTCTATACCTCCGCCAAAGCGAACGAAGAATGAAACATTCTGTCCTTTGAGCGTAAGTTCTTGCGACCATGTTTCGCCATCGCTGCTTATTTCAAATGGAGCACTTGTGCTAACCTCCATCACATATTTGGGAACTGCCATTGCAGTAACAGAAACTTGTGCTGGAGCGCTTGGCTTACCTGGTGTTGCTGTGAAAGCAATATCTTCTGTGCTAACAGAGAAGACCGGAGCAACTTCGGGCATCTCGACCTTTACCTCGTTGCTGTTGATGGTGGGTTGACCGTCCTCGATGATGCTTACCTTATAATAATATGTGGTGTTTGCCAAGACATTCTTAACCTGATAGGTTGTGTCGGTTGTCGTGTAAGTGCCAAAGGCTTTGGGCTGTCCATTCGCGTCCTTGGTATAGACATCGAGCGTGTAGGTTGCGTCTGGCTGATAGTTCATCCAATTTGCATTGAAACGCCGGCTACTAACGGCACAAACGATATCTGTGGCAGGATAGGCAGGTATGCCGTCCACAAAGGAGACCGTCAAAGGTGTCTGCTGCACATAGCCGCTACCTTCGAGCAAGAGCATCGTGGTGTAGGTGCCTTCTTCTGTAGGTGTTACTGATATGCTGACATCCGTGCCTTCATGAATTTCGTTGGCAGAGAGAGTGGCTTTGTCGAGGGTAAAGTACTCGTCAGTTACAGCAAGACTGGCACCCTCGTTCAATCCTCTGCCTCGCACTTGCACCTTTGCAGAAAAGGGACGCGAGAGGGGATGCAAGCCAAAGTCAATCTCCTCGCTTGCTGCAGGCACAAATATCTCCGCGCCATGTTCATCGCTGCAATAGAATTGCTCGTCCGACTTGTTGCCCCAAATGTAGTAACATAGCTCAGGATAATCGACGAAAGGGTTGCGATTGCCTTGTATCTCATAGATGGCATCACATCTTTGCTGCTCAATTTCATCGAGCGGGTCGGCTTCTGCCCATTCGAGCATCAGGTTATAAACCCAAGGTCGCATCAGTAAAGGGCTGTTCGGGTCAACAGTCAGCAAGCCTTCGGTTGTTGTCCAAAGCGAAGTCATGTGGCTGTAGCAAGTGGCCATATAGAAATATGTACGCGCGAAGTCGCCCTTCCATTGGTCGGCAGGCTCCCATGCTGTAATGAGACTGTCGGCACGATAACTGCTGCTCTTGCCCACCTTCGTGACACCATTTGTGTAAGAGACCGTGCCATCCACGATGCCGATAGGATTGTTGCTCTTGCGTCCATTTGCCGTAGCATCGGCAGGATAAAGGTTGAAGAGGTCGCAGTAGGCATTGTTCTTGATGTGTCCCCACCAACTGTTTGCCCAGATGTGCTCGATGTTCATGTTGCTGACGGCACTCATGTCGGGGTTGAGGTAGCGAACGACATTGCTGTAGCGGTCGCGAACCTGCATGTTTTCCATCTGGTCGGTGTACCAGAAACCGGTCCAAGTCTTGCCGACTCCACCGCCATAAGCAAGCACATAGCTTGGCTGGATGAGGTCGTGCAGCGCTTCCTTGAGCTGTGTGCCACGCAGACCTTCAGCCTTGCGATAGTATTGCTCTTGAGCAAGAAGCGAAGAGCAAAGTGCGATGAGCAGGAAAAGAACCTTCGACCTCATAACTTAAACATTATCGTTGCAGTATCTTTTTGCCGTTTCTGATGACGAGACCCTTCGTGTCGTTGGGAACCCGGCGACCCATCAGGTCGTATGTGATGACTTGCCTTGTCTCGATATCTTCTGCGATGAGTGGCAGAGCATCCGGGTCTGTATGGGTCGTTACCTTGACATTTTGTATCTCCCAACAGTAGCAAGCAGAACTGTTGCTGGTGTATCGGAACGCCAAGGTGACGTTCTTCCCGCAGTAATCATCGAGCCTTACATCACCAGAAGAAACAAAGCTTGTGAAACTGCTGCTTGATGGGAGTGACGGGAATGTTACGTCGAGGAGGTCCCAAGTCGCATCTTCCGGAACTCCGTCGTAGTTGTCTGTGACAAGAACTTGGAAGTAGGTATCCTTTACAGCAGTGGAACCATTGTAGCCTGTAGCGTGTTGGAATGTCAGTGTTGCCTCTGTTGCAAGCGAGAGGTCGAGGTTAACCATTAGGTATTCGTCTGCTTCTTTGCTTGATATGTTAAAGGCGTTTGCCTTAGCGCCATAGGTCGCATCGCTTGTCCAAACCTCGCCTTCGCATCCTTCATAAGTGCGGACGAAGAAAGGATCGAGTCCTGCCTTCATCGAGCAGTCAACCAGAGTCGCTAAGTCTGGTGTCGGGTCAATGGTGCCACCGCCGCCTCCAGTAGATGTGCCGTCTATGCTAAAGGCAAAGTCCACGCTGTCGCCCCAGATGTATTCTGCAAGGTTAGGGAAATCGATGAATGGGTTGCGGTTCTTCTGAATGCCATAGACGGCATCGTTGCGAGCCCGTTCCATCTCATCAACGGGGTCATCCTTTGCCCATTGCAAGAAGAGTGTGTAAGCCCATTCCTGCAAGGTTGGCCAGTCATTTTTCTCGAGCATGTCAAGGCCATTGGATGTCCAGCTGAGGTCGCTGTAAGCTGTCACCATATAAAAATAGTCGCGTGCAAAGTCACCCTTCCATTCGTCGGCTGGTTCCCACAAGTTTTTCGTGTTCCCCGATGAGGTAGGCCCCGTGCCCACTTTGGTGCAGCCGTTTGTCGTCTTGACGTTTGTCACCTTGCCCATAGCGTAGTTGCTCTTTGATGTGTTGATGCCCGACTCGCACGGCATGAGGTTGAAGAGGTCCTGATATGCCTCGTTCTTCGAGCCTCCCCACCATGATTTAGCAAACGAATGCTCGATGTTCATGCCAGAGATGGCATCAGCATAGTTGGCATTATCGCTCGAGGAGAAGTAGCGTTTGTCGTAGCTGTAGCGGTCAATGACCTGGTTGGTTGATGCAATTCTGTCGGTTACATAGAAGCCGCTCCATGTACTGTTGTTGCCGCTGCCGTAGCTTTTCTCGTTTGCCTTCAAGGGGCGTATGATGTCGTGCAGCGCAGCTTTCAGCGCCGTCTTCTTCTTTCCGTTGGCATTGGTGTAGTAGCCTTCGGGGATGCCTGCTATGGCATAGAGTGGGATGAGTAGCGAGAGGAAAAGGAGAGTTTTATGTCGATGCATCGTTTGAATGGTGTGTTGTCAGATTTAACGACACACTCTCCACCGCATTCCTTAAGGTGGAGAGTGTGCCAAGAATGGTGAGGCTTGTGACCTCGGTTATTTGTCGAGGTATTCTGCCAGTGTCTTGCCGAGTTCTTCGCCACGGAGGTTGGCCTTGATGACCTTACCGTCGGGACCGAAGAAGACTGTTGCGGGGATGCCTTTGATGTTGTAGAGGTCGCTTGCAGCGCACTCCCAACCCTTCAGGTCGCTTATCTGGGGCCAGGTGATGCCAAGGTCCTTGACGCCTTTCTCCCAGGCTGCCTTGTCGTTGTCGAAGGAGATGCCTACCACTTCGAAGCCTTTGTCCTTGTACTTCTCGTAGTTGGCTTTCACGTTTGGCATTTCGGCACGGCAGGGACCGCACCAGCTTGCCCAGAAGTCCACGAGGACGTACTTGCCTTTGCCTACGTAGTCGGTAAGATGACACTCCTTGCCGTTGAGGTCTTTACCCACGAAATCCACGACGGGAGCGCCTGGCAGTTTGTTCTTCTCGCCGCTGATGGAGGCCACCACAGGCTCGAGCATCTTGCTGTCCTTGTACTTGTAGTCCTTCAGGAAGGCTTCCACGAACTCCACGTCAAAGGAGTCGCCACCGGTGCGCAGGAAGTATATGGGCACCAGGTTGTCCTTGTTCTCCTGAATGATTTGTTTTTGTGTGGCGGTGATGTCGGCTGCGATGTCTTCGTAGCGCTTGTTGAAGCCTTGCATCAGCGAGTCGGGTACCTGGCCGTTATACTTCCTGTGTGCCTCTCCGTACTCGTTCATGAGGTCTTCCATCGGGCTGCCTGCCATGTTGACCCGTTCCATGGCTTCCGTCAGACGCATGTTGCTTTCCGAGCCTTTCGTCACTTCTGCGTTGCCGTCTTTGATGGTCACTTCGATGGGCTTACCGTCGATGATGACAGCACAAAGAGGCTGGCGCCCGTCGGCACTGCGGCCTATTATGGCGATGACGGGCTCAACTGTATCTACGGTGAATGTGACTACGCCGTCGCCAACCTGTCCTTCGGCAAGGCTCTGACGGTTGAACATGTTCGTCAGGAACGTGGGTTTCGGGTCGCCCAGGTCGCCCGTCACCTTGATTTCTGTCTTTGTCTCAGCACAAGCCACCAGGCAGATGGCGGCCAGCATGGTCATGATGAAATTCCTTTTCATAGTGAGTCTTATTTGTCTGTGAGTTTTATGTTGTTTCTCTATTCCTTCTGCAAATGTACGCTTTCTTTTCCTTTCTGCCAAATGTTAAGGCATAAAATAATCCGTCGGGCACAGAAAAACGTCGAATTCGCCTGCATTCGCCTCTCAATTCGTCGGTCTTTTCCGCCCGCCTTGTCGTGGCTACATGCCCAACTCTCCAGCATGGGTTGATTGCATCAACATGTAGATGCAATTGCACATACATGTAAATGCAATTGCATCTACATGTTGATGCAATCAACTTGCAATGGCGGAGATGAAAAAACGCCCCGTCATTTTGTGTGACGAGGCGTGTTGTTTGGACTCAGAAACCGAAGTATCTTTTGGCGTTAAAGTAGCTGATGTCTTCCACCATCTGTCGGATGAAGGGCAACTCCTCTCGTGGCAGTTTGCCTTCCTCCACGTCGCGGCCGATGAGGTTGCAGAGGCAGCGGCGGAAATACTCGTGGCGGGGGTAGGAGAGGAACGAGCGGCTGTCGGTCAGCATGCCTACGAAGCGGCTCAGCAGACCGAGCTGCGAGAGGCAGTTCATCTGGCGCTCCATGCCGTCGAGCTGGTCGTTGAACCACCATCCGCTGCCCATCTGTATCTTGCCCGGCGTGGGACCTTCCTGGAAGTTGCCTATCATGGTGGCAATCATCTCGTTGTCCGACGGGTTGATGGGGTAGAGGATGGTCTTGGCGAGGTTGCCTTCGCTGTCCAGCTTGTCGAGGAAGTGCGACAAAGACTCGCTGGTGTTCCAGGTTCCGATGCTGTCGTAGCCGGCATCAGGACCGAGCTTCTTGAACATTCGCGAATTGTTGTTGCGCATCGGGCCGTAGTGGAACTGCTGTGCCCAGCCAGCCTTCGCGTCCATACGACCGCCTTCGAGCATGAGGGCGGAACGGAACTTGCGGACCTCTTCTTCTGTAGGCATCTGCCCGTCCATCACTTTGCGGAAGATGACGTTCAGTTCCGTCTCGGTGAAGTCGTCGGCATAAAACTCGTTGACACCATGGTCGGAAAGGCGGCAACCGACTGAAGCGAAGAAGTCATGACGCTTCTGCAGGACGTCGAGCAGGTCAGTATAGGAGCGGATTTCCTGCTCTGCAGAGGCTCCGAGCGTCTCGATGTAAGCACGATAAGCCGTTGGGTTGTCGATGGCCATTGCTTTGTCGGGACGCCAGGTGGGCAGAAGCCTCACCCCTAACCCCTCTCCCGTGGGAGAGGGGGACTGCGCCGAAACCTCGCTGAGACTCCCCTCTCCTACGGGAGAGGGGCTGGGGGAGAGGTTTTTGTGATACTCCAAAGTGTCCGCCGGGTCGTCGGTTGTGCAGGCGACTTCCACGTTGTAGCGGCGCATCAAACCACGCGCTGAGAACTCGGGCTGCTGCAGTTTCTCGTTGCATTCCTCGTATATCTCGCGTGCCGTGGCAGCATTCAGCAGCTTCGTTATGCCGAAGGCTGTGCGGAGTTCGAGGTGTGTCCAGTGGTAGAGAGGGTTCCGCATGCAGTAGGGCATCGTTTCGGCCCACTTCTGGAACTTCTCCCAATCGGAGGCATCGCCAGTGATGTATTTCTCCTCCACGCCGTTGCTCCGCATGGCACGCCACTTGTAGTGGTCGCCTCCAAGCCAGAGCTCCGTGATGTTCCGGAAGCGATGGTCCTCCGCCACCTCCTTCGGATTGAGATGACAATGGTAGTCGATGATGGGCAGATGTGCTGCGTGGTTGTGATAAAGGTCCTGCGCCGTCGCCGACTGCAACAGGAAGTTCTGGTCCATGAATGCTTTCATGAGTTCTTGTTATGTGGTTAGAGGTTAGCGGTTAGTGGTTAGAGGAATGCTTGGGCAGGTGGTCAGGAGCTAATGGTATCCTCCAACCCCTAACCTCTAACCCCTAACCTCTCCATGCTCTTGGCGATGCCAAGTTCCAGTCCTCGCAGCTCGGCCAGGCCACGGAGCCTGCCTATGCAGCTGTAGCCAGGGTTGGTCTTCTTGTGGAGGTCGTCGCACATCTGGTGGCCGTGGTCAGGTCGCATGACGATGCTCTTGTGCCGTTTCTGCTGAATCTCAAGGAAGGCCTTCATCACTTCATACATCGGCACGTCGCCTTCAAGGTGGTTCGCCTCGTGGAAGTTCCCTTCGCTGTCGCGCTGAGTGCTGCGGAGATGAACAAAATCGATGCGGTCCCAGAAGCGACGCATCATGGCAGGCAGGTCGTTGTCGGCACGGACGCCAAACGAACCCGTGCAGAGACAGAGGCCATTGGCAGGGCTTGGCACGGCATCGACGAGTGCCTGGAAGTCCTCGGCAGTACTGAGGATACGCGGCAGACCCAGTATTGACATGGGTGGGTCGTCGGGGTGAATGACCAGACGAACCCCGGCCTGTTCGGCTGCGGGGCACACCTCTTTAAGGAAATATATAAGGTTCGCGCGTAGGCGCTCGGGCGTGATGTCCCTGTAGCGGTCAAGCTCTTGCTGGAACTGCTCCAGCGTGAAGCTCTCCTCCGAGCCGGGAAGTCCGGCAATCATGTTGCGTGTGATGAGCTGCTTCTCCGCTTCGTCCATATGCTCGTAGCGTGCCTTGGCCTTCGCTTTCTCTGCATCGCTGTAGTCTTTCTCTGCGCCAGGACGCTTGAGGATGAACAGGTCGAAAGCCACGAAGGCTGCCCTCTCGAAGCGAAGGGCACGGCTACCGTCGGGCATCTCGAAGGCCAGGTTGGTTCGTGTCCAGTCGAGGACAGGCATGAAGTTATATGTCACGACGTCCACACCACACTCGCCCAGGTTCAGCAGGCTCTGCTTGTAATTGTCGATGTAGCGTTGGAAGTCGCCCGTCTGCGTCTTGATGTGTTCGTGGACAGGCACGCTCTCCACGGCCGCCCAACGCAGTCCGGCGTCTTCTATCACTTGCTTTCGCTTCAGGATTTCCTCTTTTGTCCACACCTCGCCATTGGGGATGTGATGGAGAGCGGTGACGATGCCAGTGGCACCCGCCTGCCTGATGTCCTGCAGGCTCACAGGGTCGTTTGGTCCATACCAACGGAAACTTTGTTCGCAGAGATAAGTCATGGGGCTAATGGGGCTAATAGGGCTAATGGGTTAAATGGGATTTAAATGGAGAAGGCGTCAAATCCGCCATCGACAACGGAGAGGACTCCGGTGACGAAACTGCTGGCGTCGCTGATGAGATAGTGTATCGTGCCGAAGAGCTCCTCTGGTTCTGCGAAGCGACCAGCCGGCGTGTGAGCGATGATGGTCTTGGCTCTGTCGGTCAGCGAGCCGTCCTCGTTGGTCAGGAGAGCACGGTTCTGATTGGTCAGGAGGAAGCCCGGAACGATGGCATTCACGCGCAGGCCGGGGCTGAACTTCGTGGCGAGTTCGGTGGCCATGTACTTCGTGTAGTTGCCGATGGCAGCCTTCGCAGCTCCATAACCTACGACGCGAGTGAGCGGACGCAACGCACTTTCGCTGCAGAAGTTCACGATGGCGCCCTTCTCATTCTTGGCCATGACGGGCACGAACACTTGTGTCGGGATGACTGTGCCGAAGAGGTTGAGCTCAACCACCTTGCGGAAAGCGTCGAGGTCCAAGTCGAGGAAGGTCTTGTCGGGAGCGATGGTGGCTCCAGCCATATTGCCACCGGCGGCATTGAGCAGTACGTCGATGGTGCCAAAGCGACGGACGATGGCGTCACGGTTCTGCTCAAGAACTTCCTTCTTCAGTACATCTGTGACGAGGAAGAGTGCCTCTCCCTTCTTGTTCAACTCTGCCTCAAGTTCTTTTCCCTGGTCCTCGATGCGGTCCAGGACAACCACCTTTGCGCCTTGCTCCACGAGGTAGTGGGCGATGTTCCTGCCAAGGATGCCGCAGCCGCCTGTCAGCACGACGACTTTCCCTTTGATGTCAAATAAGTCTTTCATTGTGATTCTATTAATTTTGTTATAACGATATAACGTTATGACGTTATAACGACATGACTAAGTTATTCATTGGAAACGGCTTTGTACTTAGGTACGAAAGCCTTGAGCACCAGCCATCCGAGCAGATAGGCCACGGCGCAGTAGATGAAGATGATGAAGTAGCCGGCCGGTTTGCCTGTGAAGCCGAGGAAGTGCATCTGCGTCTGGTCGGCATAGTCGAAGAGATAGCCGCTAATCCAGTTTATGAGAAACGAGCTTATACCGCCAGCCATGCCGTTGATGCCTGTCATAGTGCCGACAGCGTTCTTGGGGAAGAGGTCGCTGCCCACCGAGAAGAGATTGGCCGACCAGCTCTGATGTGCCGCTCCTGCCAAACCGATGAGGACGATGGGGAACCAGTAGCTGTAGGCTCCCAAGGGTTGTGCAAAGAGCGTCAGCAAGGGGAACAGCGTGAAGATGAACATAGCTTTGAGGCGTGCGTCGTAGGGATGCAGCCCCGTCTTATTGACGATAATCGTAGGCAGCTTACCACCGTAGATGGAGAGCATCGTGATGGCATAGAGCACAAAGATGAGGAGCATGGCCGTGGGATTATCGCTCTTCAGGCCATAGACATCGCTGATGTAGGCCGGCGTCCAGAAGAGGAAGAACCACCACACACCGTCGGTGATGAACTTTGCCAGGAAGATGCCCCACGTCTGAGGGAAGGTGAGGAACTTGAGGAAAGGTAGCCCCCCTCCAACCTCCCCCCGAGGAGGGAGGCTTTCTTCGCTGAGTGTGCGGCTTCCTTCCTCCCCTCCTCCTCGGGGGAGGGGCTGGGGGGTGAGGCTATCCTGCTGTATGTAAGCCAGTTCGGCCTCGTTGACGTGCTTGCTCTCTTCGGGCTTCTTATAGACGAACACCCAGAGGCCGAGCCATACGAAGCCAAGCGCACCGATGATGATGAAAGCCATCTCCCAGCCATAATACTTGGCAATGAGGGGGATGCAGACGGGTGCGATGAGTGCGCCGATGGTGCTGCCGCTGTTGAAGATGGCGGTGGGGAAGGCGCGGTCCTTCTTCGGGAAGTACTCAGCCGTTACCTTGATGGCGCAGGGGAAGTTGCCGCTCTCGCCCAAGCCGAGCACGATGCGGCAAATGATGAAGAACCATGTGCTGACGGACGCAATGACGGCTGTGCTTGTGCCGACGGCATTGATGAGGTCTTCCTTGCCTTCCAACCCCAGCCACGCAGCAGTTGCCGTGCCGCAGAAGGCGTGCATGCAGGCTCCAAGCGACCAGATGCCGATGGCCCAAAGATAGCCTTTCT
The DNA here is from genome assembly GCA_017469525.1 of Bacteroidaceae bacterium. Taxonomy (GTDB): domain Bacteria; phylum Bacteroidota; class Bacteroidia; order Bacteroidales; family Bacteroidaceae; genus Physcousia. Next base: position 19,623 of record JAFUGG010000013.1, read on the forward strand.
TGGTGCCTATCCAGTCCATGAAGCGTCCGCTGAAGAGGTTGCCGATGGCATAGACAATGGAGAAGATGGCGGCGATGCGACCGTAGTCGGCATCCGTCCAATGGAACTCGGGCGCAATGAAGTCTTTCCAAGTGAGGGAAAGCACTTGGCGGTCCATGTAGTTGATTGTGGTTGCCAGGAAGAGCATGCCACAGATGACCCAACGATAGTTAGTCTTTTTCTGTTCGGGATTCATAGTTTGTAGTTCATAGTTTTCTTCGTGCAAAGATAGTAATTATTACTATATTATGCAATATCTTTGCTTAAAACTTATTGCAAATGATATTATTTTTGCCTCAAAGATGCCTAAAAGCACGTTATTTACACTAATGTGATGCCATAAAAGGGCAAATAATGTTATCTTTGTAATGCTTTAGAGAAACAATACTATGAAAAGAAGAGAGTTTATACGAAATGCTGCCATCGTGGCGGCAACGAGTGGCATCGGCAGTAACGCAGTGGCGTCAACACTATGTTCCTCCCCCTACAAGGGGGAGTTAGAGGGGGGCCGTGGAGGAGACGGAAGTCGTGCTCTCATTGACAGCGAGCCTGTCCTGCAGAACTTTGCCGAGACGAGCATGGGCATTGCCTTCAGCGTGACGGACTGGGCAAACGGCTATGTCATCTATGGCGAGAAGCCCGACCTGAGCGACGGCAGAAAGGTATGGTGCGGCGGCTATCGTATGACGGCGATGGATAACGAAGTGATTCAGGTCCGTCTCACTGGCCTGAAGCCTTCCACATTATATTATTATAAGATAGGAGCAGACCGCATCGAGTACAAGGACGGCTATCATATCCGCATTACGGGCAACGAGGAGAAGCCCACCGTTTACTCATTCCGCACTGCAGGCATGGAAACGAAAGCGCATTTCTGTGTCATCAATGACACGCATGCCACGTGGGAAGCCTTCGGGCCTGCCATCGACAAAGTGCTGGCGTTGCAGCCCTCGTGTGTCATTTGGAACGGTGATGCCTGCAACACAGAAGAGACGATAGCGGCACAGAAACGCATCTTCTTCAAGCCTGAGATAGAGAGGAAGGACTATGCAGCCCACATTCCCTACCTCTTCTGCCCAGGCAATCACGACAACCGAGGCATGGCGAACCGTCATCTGGAGCGCGTCTGGATGTACCGGCAGGCAGAAGAGCGTCAGCCTCGCGACTGGGACCTGGGCCGCAACTTTGCCGTCCGCATGGGCGACGTGGCACTCGTTGGCCTCGATACAGGCGAGGACAAGCTCGACACGAACCCCAAGTTCTGCAACCTCTTCGTGAGCGAACCATACCGCCGAGCACAACAGGACTGGCTGAGGGACGCATTGAATCGTCCGGAGATAGCCAGCGCACCCTATCTCGTTGCCTTTTGCCACATACCACTCTTCGACCCCAGAAAGAAGGCGAACCCTGGCGACCTGCATCCTGCAGACGTCAGTCCCGACTACGACAGCAACTTCGCTGCATGGCAGCGGACTTGTGCTAAGCTCTGGGGACCGCTCCTTTCCGAGGCAGGATGCCACATCCTCATCACCGCCCATCAGCATCGCTATCGTCTCGACATGCCGAACGACAAGCACACGTGGTACCAGATTGTGGGTGGCGGACCGCACATCTCCGACTGGGACAATCCGCACTTCGCCACAGTAATCGAAGGTGAGGTCAGGGACGGAAAACTCGTCGTGTCCGTCCATAACCTAATCAAAGACAGCATCTGCAGCACCGTGACCTTCAGCAATCCACGTTAACTTCGCAAACGCGACACGTCGAATCCGCCAACGCGACACGTCGAATCCTCCAACGCGACACGTCGAATCCTCCAACGCGACACGTCGAAATTATCAACTTAACGTGTGAGGTTTTCCTTCTTGTAAAGAGAAAAATCCCCGACGCACATTCGTGCATCGGGGATTTCTCGTTATTCTGTCAAAAGACAAGTTTTGGAAAGAGGTTGATTATTCGCCCCAGATGTCCCAAGCGTTGTCTTCCTTAACCAGTGCCTTGTTGCCGTCGACGGTCTTGTCACCGACGATGTTCAAACTCTCAGCCAACATCTGAGCTGCCTGAGCTTCCTCTGTCTTAATGGATGGTGCGATGTACTTCATATCTTTAGTGTTTTTTGGTTGTTTGTACATTATTAATATTTATAAGTTCCTCGTTCTCCTCCTGCTATGAGGAGGGGAACGAGGAAAGACTTCTTACTTCAGCACCTTCTTGCCACCTACGATGTTGATGCCCTTCTGCATCTTCTGGAGACGTTGGCCTGCAACATTATAGACGGGTGCATTTTCGTTAGCAATCTCAACAACGTTGATGCCGGTAGCATCTTCGTCGAAGCCGTAGAAGCCCTTGACACCGGCGCTGCCTTCGATAACGAGGTAGCCCTTGCCTGCATTGATGGTGCTGCCAGTTGTTGCCTTGTAGAAGCCAACACCTTCATCCTCCTTAGAAAGGATGTACTGAGTGCCGTCGGCAGTAACATCAGCAGTTGCAGCGATGAGTTCGTTTTCAGTGCCGAGGCTTGCACGTGTTGTGCCATTGATGGCGTATGTGCCAGCTGCATCAGCCTTCACGACAACAGCAGTGCCGGCGGGAACGGTGGTCACGGGCTCGAGGTGAACGTAGTCTTCCTTCGTCTGAGCGGCAAATGCACTTACCTCGCTGCCAGAGAAGTCGACGTCGGCGGGAGCAACGTATGTGGCATAGAGAGCATCGCCGATGGTGACGGCCTGTCCGATGCGATAGAGACGGAAGTTGTCGAGGACAATCCAGTCTTTTTCCTTAACGTCTTCTGCGTCGCGGTAAACACCAATCTCGAGCTTGCCGTCATTTCCAACGGTAACAACAGGAGCCTGAACGGTGTATGCACCGAGCTTGAAGAAGCGGGGAGCCTGAGCGCAGCCGTCGGCAATCATTGTCTCGCTGTGGAGGCGGCCGTAGCCTGCGCCCTGGTTAGCACCTTCGAGGATGTTGGGCAGCTCTACGCTGTTCTCCTCGCTGCCTGCATAGAGGTAAGCCAGCTTGCGGGCGTTGCCAGCGATGGCATCTTCCCAAGTGCCGTCACGATAGTAACCGGTGCACTCTACTATGTACTGACCTGCGGGCAGGCCTTCGATGGTCTGCTTGAGGTAAACTTTGCCTGTTCCGGCTGTGTTCCACATCTCATATACATAGTCACCGTTGGCGTTGTTACCCTTCCAGTTCCAGATAGAGCCGGCGTTGCGTTCCCACTTCGAATCGTTGAGGTCGGCGTTGGCAGCACCCTTGTCATTGCCGTCGAAATCGTTCTGGCTGAAAGTATTCTGATGGATGTAGTAGCTGACGTCAGCAGGGTTCTCAGGAGTAGCAGCTGCTGCAAGAGCTTCGAACTGCTCGCGAGTGATGACCTTCCAGTGGTTGTAAGGATTGTCGGCACCAGTCTTGTCGGTGTCAACCTGATAGCGCTCGTCCTCAGTCATGCCAAGGTAGCGGTCAGTGCCGCTCTGGATGATGCGATAGTTGCCGTCGCCGATAGCTTCGAATGTCCAAGCCCAGCCTTCGTTAGTCGTGAAGTCGTCGCCATAGCCGCAGTCAACGTAACCATTGTGACCGAGGCCATCGTTTCCGCCACGCACGCCGTTAGGCAGGTTGGTCTGGATAGCGAAACGATTCTCGCCGCTGCTGTTGGCACGAAGAATCATAGGCCATGCGCTGATGTTGTAGTCAAGAGAAGCGTGAGTGCCCCAGTCATTGCTGCCGGCGAGGAACTGACCGGCACCTACGTTGTAGAGCCAGCATTCCAGATTGTCAGCAGGTTCAGCAGAAGCCATCTCGTAGTTGTGACGCGGAGAGAGAGCCTTGCGGAGTTCGTAGCGAACGAGACCGAGAGCACGGCCTACGTCCTGCAGTTGTGAGTTGCTTATGTTCTTTGCATAGGCGAGGACGTCGGCATCGATGCCTGTTACCTTTTCAGCCTGTGCAATAGCAGATACGAGGCGGAGGCGATTCTCATTGTTCTCGAATCTTGCGCTGGGAGAGTTCTCAGCCATGCTGTTGCCATAGATGCCGCCATCGGCATAGCGACCGCCCCAGTTCTGGTGAACGTGGTAAGCGAAGACGTTGACTGTGCCGTCGGTCTTGATGAGGGCGCGCTGCTCGCTGGTGAGCTTGACAACTTCATCTTCGTACCAGCCGTTGACGCCAGGTTCTGTACCTGTGCGGCTCCAAACGAGTGTGCCATTGATGTAGTATTCGCAGGGAGCGTCGTCATGAGCTGCGGGCATGTAGAGCTGTGTGGGCAGTTCGCCTTGAGCCTTGAAGTAGCGGCGGACATATACTTCGCCAGGATTCTCAGGCCAACCATTGGGCAGAACTGTGTTGTTGTAGCTCCAGATTTCTCCAGGCACATTGGTCATGATGAATTCTTTCTCATACCAAGCCTTGTCATTTTCGTCGTTAGTGGGTACGCCGGCGATAACATTGTAGTTGGGGTTGCTTGTGTTCCCATCGCCAAAGCCATGACCGGAGTCGAATGTCATGGTGTAGGCGGGCTTGTATTGGTCGCCACCAATGCGAATTGAGCCAAGGATGGCATCGCTTGTGCCGTCCCATACCTCAATATTGTCAGCTGCAACTACAGCAGGCTCAACTGTAAGCACATAACTTGCCACCCAGCTGCTGTTGGCATCAGTAGCGGTGATGGTGACAGTACCTCTTGCCACGCCGGTAACAGTACCGTCTGCAGCTACAGTAGCAATGCTTTCGTCAGAAGAAGTCCAGGTGAACGAAGGAGTTGTCTCGATGTTCTGCACTGTGGGCTCGAACTTCTCTGTGAAGCCAACGAATACGGTGCGATCTTCTTTTGGGAAATAGATGTAGCTGCCATCCTCAAGGAGACCGTAGCCGTAGCCGTTGTAGTTCAGCAGAGGCTGAACGAAGATCTTTGATGCTGTGTCGTAGTAGCCGAAGACACCATCGTTACGCATTACGGGCTTGAAGTCGTACTTGGTCTCTTCGCCTTCTTTGATGGTGCAGTAGTAGATGCGGCCGCGGAAAGCATTATCCCATTCGGGGTTAGCGAAGAGGGAAATGGCGCGTGTGGAAGCGTTGAATTCCGTGCGGCCTGTCTCAACCTTTTCTCCGCCGTTGACAACCAGTCCGCTAAGCGAAGCCTCGACAGTGATGTCTTGATTGAAGCCGGGGAAATCGGCGAAGTCATCGTTGCGGTAGCCACCAACAAAGTAGCCGAACTTGTCAACACCACCATGTTTGTAGAGTGAGATACCCGTACCGGCATCGGAACCGTTACGTCCGCTAAAGATGGCAGCCCATCCGTTGTCGGAGTAGCCTTGGAACTTGGTTCCAACCTCTGTTTGTGCATTAGCGATGTAGGGCAGCGTGAACACGTTCTCGCGTGCTGCACCGGTACTCTCGATGTATGCAAGCGGGCTGTAAGTGTGGTTGTCAGTATTGTCAATTTCGAAGATGCTTGAGTCGTATTCCTCTACGATGGGCACGCTCTCAATCTTGAGGTCGGCAAAGCTGAAAGAGAATGCGGGGTTGTGGCTACCGTCGTCAACAACACCGAACTGGATTGCGAGAACGCAGAAGTCAGTTGTTGCCACAAACTGCAAGGTGTATTCCTTGTTTGTCGTCGCGGTGTTGGGCAGTGGTGCTACAGCAAGGATATTGCCACCAATGGTTGTGCCTCTTTCCTGTCGACCAAAATCTTCTATATCCATTACCATGAATGGCAATGTCGTGAATTGGGTTTTGCTTCCCCAAGAGAACCATTCGGCACTAGTATACTTAAATGTCAGCTTGTAGGTGCCGCCTGGGGTTAAGCCATCAATCTTCTTGCTCTGGTAAGGTTCCCAGTCACCCGCGCCTTCGTAGGGATTAACGGTGTTGACTCCGGCGTCATAGGTGAACCTGTTGAAGGTGTTCGCGTATCCAAAGCGGCAATGCCAACCACCGTTAGGATTGCTCGTTTCGTTGTAGTTGGTCATGTTCTTGTAGTTGGCAGACGTCGTGATTTCCACAGGCTGGGTAGAGCCAATGTTCTTCCAGGCACCGTCAACGTACTTGTACTCGCAGTTGTCGCTGTTGAGGATGACGAGCTTGCCTTCATAGGTTGTTACGCTTTCCAGGTCGTTGACAGCGTCCATGACGCCCCACTTCTCGTACTGACCCTTGTTGTTGTAGGCGTAGATGTCGCCATTCAGGTAGTCCTTGATGAAGGGTTCCGTGCCACCGTAGTAGTGAGCGGCATTGGCAACAACCTTTAGCTTAGGAGCACTGGGCACAACGGGTTCGACTACAGGGTCAGGATCTTCACCAGGAGTGTACTCCACGACGATAGTTTTTACCTCAAAATTGTTTGTTGTGGTGAAAGTTACAGAAGAAGGAGTTGTACCTTCCTCAGGTGTCCAAGTTCCAGTAGAATTGGATGCACTGTAAGTGCCAGATGGCGCACCCACGTTGTTGCGCTGGCCGGACTTTGCAATTGTGAAGGTAACTTTTGTGATAGTGGTGCCAGTGGTGGCAGCAGCTATAGTAAATGATTCCGCCCCAGAAAAGGGAATGCTAGCTGTGTTGACTTTTTGGCTTCCTTCGCCATCAAATGTTACTGCCACATAGTAGGGCGATGCCTTCCATGTGTAGGGCGTAGTGACAATCTGAGCCTCAACGCCAGTACCTCCCAGTTTTTGCCACAATACGCTTGCATCAAACGTGACCTCGTCAGCGAATAGCTGTCCGAAGCCAAGCACAAGCGAAGCGAGAATTAATAAATGTTTCTTCATACTTGTAATATTTAGTTAATAAAATAGGTTAATTTTATACATATTCTGCCTCAAAGTTATACAATTATTGAATACGATGCAAACTTTTCTTTGTTTTTTTTGCGCTTTATGTCAAAATTGCCAGGGGGAAAGGATGTTTAAGTGCAAAAAGTAAGCCCTCTTGCATCATGCGAAATGTGCAAGAGGGCTTGATGGGGTGTATTAACATACCTTATTATATATTACCTACCTTGATGAGGTACTCGGCAATCTGTACGGCGTTGAGTGCGGCGCCTTTCTTTATCTGGTCGCTGACGAGCCAGAATGTGATGCCGTTGGGATTGGCAAGGTCCTTCCTGACACGGCCTACGAAGACATCGTCGCAGCCTTCGTGGAAGAGAGGCATGGGGTAGGGAAGTCCGGACCCTTCCAAACCTCCCCTTAAAGGGGAGGCTTCCTTTGTTGAAGCTTCGACTGTTTTCTCCCCCTTTAAGGGGGAGTTAGAGGGGGTCTTCCTGTCTTCCAGCTGCAATCCCTTGCCTTGGCGGACGGCTTGCTGGAACTCTTCTACGCTGACGGGACGTTCTGTCTCTGCCCAGACGCTTTCGCTGTGGCAGCGGAGACTGGGCACGCGGACGCACATGGCGCTGACTTCGCAGTCCGTGTGCATGATTTTCTTCGTCTCGTTGTACATCTTCATCTCCTCCTTCGTGTAGCCGTTGTCGCAGAAGACGTCAATCTGCGGTATGACGTTGAAGGCGAGCTGATAGGCAAACTTCTCGACTGTGGGCTTCTCGCCTGCAAGGACTTGGCGGTACTGTTCGTAGAGCTCTGCCATTGCCGCTGCTCCGGCTCCGCTGGCAGCCTGGTAGCTGGCGACGTGTACGCGCTTGATGTGCGACAGGTTCTCGAGTGCCTGCAGTGCGACTACCATCATGATGGTGGTGCAGTTGGGGTTGGCGATGATGCCACGCGGGCGGTTGAGTGCGTCCTCGGCATTGCATTCGGGCACCACCAGGGGCACGTCCTCGTCCATGCGGAAAGCGCTGGAATTGTCTATCATCACGGCTCCATGCTTCGTGATGGTCTCGGCAAACTCCTTGCTCGTGCCGCCTCCGGCACTGGTGAAGGCAATGTCCACGCCTCGGAAGTCGTCGTTATGCTGCAGGAGCTTCACTTCAATCTCCTTGCCTCGGAATGTGTATTTACGTCCTGCACTGCGTTGGCTGCCGAACAGCAGCAGTTCGTCAATGGGGAAATTTCTCTCGTTGAGCACTCGCAGGAACTCCTGTCCTACGGCACCGCTTGCACCTACTATTGCAACTCTCATAAAGCCTCCTCCAAACCTCCCCCATCAAGGGAGAAGTTTTTTATTATTTATGTTAATAATTTATTTGCGGGTGCAAAGGTACGATAAAAAGTTCAAAGTTTAAAGTTTAGTGTTTAAAGTTTTTTGCTTTGGCGGATGTTTTTGACAAATGTCAAAGGTTGCGGGGCGTTTTTCCTGCTTGTCTTGGCCGGAAGGCAACACACTATTTTACATAGGTAAGGAGTGGCAGAATGTAAGGTAAATGCACCATATCTGTGTCAGAATGTCAGAAATTGCACACTATGAAACAGGCCGAAAAAGGGCATTTATTACGGCGAATCGTCCCACTCGGCATGGGTCTTTGGTCAAGGTACTATAGTTCTTTGGCCAAAGAACTATACTTCATGAGCGAATCCCCTATAGTTCTTTTGGTGTTTCTTGCAGACGAAAAAGTGTGCAAAAAACGATAAAATAGCCGGAAATGACATGTCTAGATGGCAATTTGGCGATTCTCAACTCATCACCCAACATTCTCGATTATAAAATTCCCATTTAAAATCAGACGGTTACAAAACGCTTTCGTTCTAAGCGCATCAAATTGCCTCAGGGGTCATAAAGTGCCACCCGGACGATTTTAAGCGATTCTGACGCATTTCCGAAAATTGCTGGTGTAAGCAAAAAACTGAAATTAGTAGCAAAATGTCATATTTAGAAAAGCAATAAATCCCTGGATTAATTCCGGTCGGATTCTTGCGCTCCAGTAGGTAATCTTTGATGCTTTAGCACAAAGGCGCGCTGTTAAGATGCGGAGCAGGCGCAGGTGCAGGCTGAGTCAACTCCGTCCGAACAGAGTTGTTGCGGGATTGCAAATCCCTATATTACCTCCGGCCGGATTACAAATCCGTCCGAACGGAGGAATTGAAAAGAAAAAGCAGGTTTTCCTTTTGTATTTCCCTCGTTTTTTCGTAACTTTGCTCCCGATTTATATAATAATGTGCAACAAATGATGTTATTCAGTCTCCTGCAAGCCGTTCCTACTACGGCTCTCATCACCGACCCTACTTGGAGTTTCTCGGTGGTGCTGGCCATCATTCTGTTTGCACCATTGCTGTTCCGGAGGCTTCGCATTCCGCCAGTGGTGGGACTCATCATTGCAGGCATCCTCGTCGGTCAGTACGGCTTCAACCTACTGGCACATGACCGCTCGTTCGAGCTCTTCGGACAGGTGGGCATTTACTACATCATGTTCCTTGCCGGCCTTGAGCTTGAGATGGGAAGCGTGGAGCTGTACGGTCGGAAGGGCTTCAGCTTCGGCATCCTCACCTTTTCGATACCCTTCGTCCTGGGCATTGCCACGAGTGTCTGGCTGCTTGGCTTCGGACTCTCCACCAGCCTCCTGCTGGCCTGCATCTATGCCAGCCATACGCTCGTGACGTATCCAATCGTGGGACGCTACGGCCTGAACCGTCACAGGTCGGTGGTTGTCAGCGTAGTCGCCACAGCCATCGCCCTCTTCGTTGCCCTGCTTGTCCTGGCATTGGTGGTGGGTGGCCAGAGTCCTGACACATCTTGGGCCACCTGGCTTCTCTTTGGCCTGAAGTGCGCCCTCTATGTCACCTTCGCCATACTGGTGTTCCCCCGCGTGGGCCGCTGGTTCCTGCGTCGCTATGAAGACGGCGTCATGCAGTTCATCTTCATCCTGACGCTCGTCTTCCTCAGTGCTTCGCTGGCGAAGATGGTGGGGCTGGAAGGCCTGCTCGGAGCGTTCCTCGCCGGCTTGATTGTCAACCGTCTCATTCCCAAGACGAGTCCCTTGATGTCGCGTCTCGAGTTCGTTGGCAACGCGCTCTTCATTCCGTACTTCCTGATAGGTGTCGGTATGATAATCGACATCGGCATCTTGGTCCGTCATCCCGAAACGTTTTGGCTGATAGCGGTCATGGTTGTGACGGGTACGCTCTCCAAGCTGATAGCTTCCGCCATCATGGCTTGGACGATGGGTGAGGGCCGGAACAGCATGTGGCTGATGTTCGGTCTGACCAATGCCCATGCAGCAGGAGCCCTCGCTATCGTCACCATCGGCACGGCCCCTGGCGTCGGCCTCATGAACGACGAAGTGCTGGGTGGCACCGTGATGCTCATCCTCTTCAGCTGCCTGATTAGTGCCTTTGCTACAACCCAAGGGGCTAAGGGACTCGCCTTGAGTGATACTGCGCTCGAGGACAACAGGGGTTCGTATCACGGTAAGTGCCTCATCACCTACAGCCAGGAGGATAACGTGGACGTGATGACACAGCTTGCCATCCTCATCCGCAACCCCTTCATACCCGACAGCCTCATGGGATTGTGCGTCTCCTATGAAGACCCTTCCAAACCTTCCCTTAAAGGGCAGGCCTTGGGACACAGGTTGCTGGAGCAGGCACAGATGATAGCCGCAGCTGCCGACGTGCCGATGGCAGTCCTCAACCGCATGAGCACGAACATAGCGGGCGGCATCCTCCATACGATGAACGAGTATGACTGCGGCGAGGTCATCGTATGCCTGAACGACAGGACATCCGGCATGCCGAAGTCCTCGCTGGGAAGCGTGATAGACAACGTCGTCAACGGCACCCACCGCGAAGTGATGGCAGTCCGCAGCATCGTGCCTCCGGGCACCATCAGGCGCGTTGTTGTTGCCGTTCCCCAGAAAGCCGAATACGAAGTGGGTTTCTACAAATGGCTGGAGCATATCTGCAGAATAGGCGAGGAACTCGACTGCCATCTGGAATACCATGCACATGCCGACACAATGCCCTACATAAAAGGATACATGGAGCAGAAGCACAGTCACGTCCGCTCGCATTACTTCGAGATGAACCGATGGATGCAGTTCCTCAACCTAAGGCACGACATGGGCCTTGGCTGCATGCTTGTCGCCGTGACGGCAAGGCCCGGTTTCATCTCCTATCAGAACAGCTTCGAGGAGCTTCCCCTGCTCATTCACCGCTACTTCAGCCATACGAGCGTCATGCTTCTATTCCCCGACCAGTGGGGCGAGCCGCAGGAAAGCATCTCCGTCTTCACGCCTAACGGCACGGCAGTACAGCGCCAGCCGCGCTCCCTGGGCGGCTTGATACGTCGCCTCTTCTTTACGGCCAGGCGTTCGGCAATGGTCTTGCTGGCACTCACGTTGCCTATCCTTGCCGCAGCCCAGCGGCCCAGGTTCGACAAGATGTCGCCGATGGTGAGATATGCGGCCATGAATGAATACAAAACGCAAAGTTCAGGACTTGGTGGCACTCGCCAGAAGAGCGCTTCCCCAACGGCGGAGCGAGGAGGGAACATGCTTACCCTCATTCAATGCAGCAGCGAAGAGACCCTCAGGCAACATGGCTGCCGCATCTATTCAAAGTGGGGAGACATCTATGCAGCCAAGGTCCCCAAGAGAGAACTTGCGGCGCTTTCGCTTCGGAAGGAAGTGACGCGCATCGAAAGTGGCAGGGTTTGCGATGCCCAGACCGACACGTCGGCCATCATCACACGTTCCGACCTCCTTCGTACGGCCACTCCTTATCGCTCGTCCTATACGGGAAAGGGTGTCGTGGTGGGTGTGATGGACATCGGTTTCGACCTGACCAATCCCTCCTTCTACAGCCGCGACCTCAGCTCCTATCGCATCAAGTCATTCTGGGACATGCTCGACTACGAAGGACAAGGCGACGAGGTAGATATGGAGCTGCCCGTCGGAGCAGCCTATACCTCGGAGGAAAGCATCCTGCGCAAGGCATGCTCCTCCGACAGCAGGCTGCAATATCATGGGTCGCATACGGCCACAACAGCAGCAGGCAGCGGGTACGACTCTCCCTACATCGGCATGGCACCCGATGCCGACATCTGTCTCGTTTCGAATGCAGTCTCGGACGACAAGGAGCTGGTGCCCGATTCGCTGTGGGACATGTATGGTCCGGTCATTGACATGCTGGGCTTTGAATACATCTTCCGCTATGCCGATCAGGTGAACAAGCCCTGCGTCATCAGCTTCAGCGAAGGCTCCCACGAGGACCTGTGGGGCGAGGCACAACTCTTTGGCACCGTGCTCGACAGCCTGGTTCGCCCGGGGCGCATCATCTGCACTGCAGCCGGCAACCAGAGCATCTACTATACCTACATGCAGAAACCCGTCGGGAAGGAGCGTTCCGCATCGCTCATCTCGCCTTCCGGCAACACAACGTATATGTTGCTTCGTAGCCGTGGCGACTTCAACCTGCAGCTCGACTTCATGCAGTCTCCCACCGAGAAACTCTTGAATTATGAAGTCTCGCTCGACGACATCCTTGCCACTGAGGACAGCCTCCTCGTCGATACCGTCACGGCAGGCGGCCTCACGTTCGAACTCATCTTCGGCACTTATGACTGCTGCTACGACGATAGTCAGCTTGCCACCGACGTCGTGATAAACAAGATAGGCAAAGGCAACATCCTCTCCGTGCAGATGGGTATAGGCGTAAGCGGCAAGGAGGCAGAGGTGGAAGTCTTTCAGGAGATAGGGCACCTCAGCAAACAGACCATTTATCCCGACTATCAGGATGCCGAGAAGACCCATAACATCCTCTTCCCTGCCACCGACCCCAACGTCATCTGCGTCGGAGCAACAGCCTACAGGACTGGCTTCACGGATGCCGACGGCAATTGGGTGAAGAAGGACTGGGGCAGAAATGGCGAAGTGGGAGAATACAGCAGCCGAGGCCCCACGCTCGCCGGTCACGTCAAGCCAGAAGTGCTTGCACCTGGCACCAATATCGTGGCTGCCTTCAATAGCTACTATGCTGAGCACAATCCGGGCGATGCAATGGCAAGCTATGACGTGGCCCGCTATACTTTCCGCGACCGCAACTACTCATGGTCTTCGCAGGCAGGAACCAGCATGGCATGTCCCATAGCAGCCGGCATCATAGCCCAATGGCTCGAGGCCGTTCCCACCCTGACCAGAGAACAAGTCATAGAAGCCTTTAAGGCCACCTGCCGACGCCACGACCCTTCGCTCGTCTACCCAAACAATGACTATGGCTACGGCGAGATAGACGCTGAGGCAGGACTCATGTACCTGCTGGAACATCCTGATGGAATAGCCTCTCCCAAACCCTCCCCTGAAGGGGAGGACTTAAAGTCTCACCCTTCAGGGGGAGATTTAGAGGAGGCTTATGACCTCAACGGGCGTAAATTGTCAAATCGCCAAATGTTTCAGGGCATCAAAATAACAAAAGGAAAAAAGTTTTTGAGATGATAGAAGTACGCAACATACGTAAAAGCTTCGGCAGCCTTGAAGTGCTGAAGGGAATCGACCTCCAGATTCAGCGAGGCGAAGTGGTCAGCATCGTCGGACCAAGCGGTGCGGGTAAGACGACACTCCTGCAGATAATGGGCACCCTGGACCGTGCCGACAGCGGCAGCGTCATCATCGACGGCATTGATGTCATGAAGCTTAGCGATGCCAAGCGTTCCACCTTTCGTGGCAAGCACCTGGGGCTTGTCTTCCAATTCCATCAGTTGCTGGCCGAGTTCACGGCACTGGAGAATGTCATGATGCCTGCTCTCATCTGTGGCACATCATGGCAGCAGGCAAGACGCAGGGCAGAAGAGTTGCTGGCCTTCATGGGACTCTCCCAGCGTGCGTCGCACAAGCCCAGCGAACTCTCCGGTGGCGAGAAACAACGTGTGGCTGTCTGCCGTGCTCTTGTCAACAAGCCCGATGTTGTCTTTGCCGACGAGCCCAGCGGTTCGCTCGACAGCCAGAACAAGCAGGAACTGCACCGCCTGTTCTTCGACCTCCGCGACCAGATGGGCCAGACCTTTGTCATCGTCACACACGACGAACAACTTGCCGACCTTGCCGACCGCAAGATATGCATGCAGGACGGCAAGATAATTGCTTAACGCATTAAGCTCTTTTTTCCATCCCGGATGATGATGCCTCGAGAGTAGGGCGATACCTGTTGCCCCGATAAGTTGTATGTTATCCTTTCTTGCTTCCTCATTGGGACGAAGGGGTTCCCTGTTGGGTCGGGTTCGACGAGGACGAGCGGCATCCACGTGGCGGGCTTCTGAGGTGACGCGTCGGCAATACTCTCCACAAGCTGCTGTGTGCCATCGCCTGTGAGTATCTCGATGGCGACGGCGACTCTTTGTCCGATGGGGGCAGAAGTGAGACCGACGGAAGTCCAGGGTATGGCCATTTCAATGCGGTAGTAGGTGGAGGTAAGGTTGCTCGCCACGTGTACATCGGCAGCAGTGGTCTCTACCCACGTCGAGCCGTTGCCTCTGTCCACGGAGAGTGTGCCGTCGGGCAACAGACGGTAGCGGTAGGCCGTGTTCATGGGCCTGTCGGTGTTGCGACCGATGCTCTCCATGTAGAACGTGATGCCGTCAGGAAAAGGCTCCTCGGAGCGTGCCTTGCGACGATAGACGAGGCTGATGAGATAGAGACTGTCGAGGTCGTAGGCGAAGTCGGTATAAGAAAATGTTCCCGTCTCGCTGCCCATAGGCACTTGGTGTGCAGAGGCATGGTAGTAGGCATCGTCGGCTTCGAAGCGGCCGTCAACATGGGGCGAGGCATAGGGCGCGTGGAACTGCGTCATGGGATAGCCCTTAGTCATACAGACTTTGCCGTCTATTCCGCCTACAGCGACAACGATGCCAGTGTCGATGACAGCCACAGAGTTCCACCAGCTGCCATGCGTGGTGCCCAGATAGAAGGGGCGCGACATGGCCTTGAAGTCCTTTGCCTGTTTGTTGCCTGCATAGACGTACATCTTCATATTGTCGCCCTCGCCATAGGTGGACTGGTGGGAGAGGACGGAGAGACCGCTTGGCAGGATGCGCAGGTAGGGAGCTCCGCCCTTGGCCATGGGGCAGTAGTTGTAGTTGACGGATTGATTGCGCTGTGAACTGGTACCACTGATGTAGTTGTTGTTCTTCCAATTGTTGGAGAGAGGAATGCGTACTGTAGTGGGCACGAAGTCGCCGATGCCGCTCCATCCGTTGTCTTCGATGGCCACGACGATGGTCTTGCCGTCGCTGAGGAGGACGGGAACGGGCATGCCGTCGCGCGAGCCGCTACGGTAGGAAACGCGCTGTGGTTCTGTCCAGGTGAGTCCTCCGTCGAAACTTCGGCAGAGCGATATCTGCTGTTCGCTGGTGGTGGTGTATGGGCTCTCGTCGGCAAAGTAGAGTTGCAGCTCGCCGCTCGGCAGCTCGAGGAAGGAGGGTTCCCAGCATCCGTTCTCGAAGGTGTAGTCAGCATCATAGACAAATATCTCGTCGCTCCATGTCTTGCCGCCATTGGTGCTGCGTCGCAGGCGGATGCCGAAGCGTCGGTCCTCTGTATAGGGTGTGGAGGGACGCGGATTGTAGCCCACGATGATGGTGCCGTCGGAGAGCTGGATGAGGTCGGGAACGCAGTTGGGCGTGTTGTTGCTGTTAGGAGCGATAAGTGTGGGTGCGGACCATGTCCTGCCCTGGTTGACAGACGTGCTGACCTTAATGCCGCCACTCTCGCAGCAAGCCATGAGCCGGCCGTCGCTTAGCTCAATGAGCCGTGCGTAGCCTCCGCCGTCGAATATGGTGACGGGAGAACGCGAGTCCCAGAAGATGCGCATGCCGCTGTAGCGTGCAATGGTGGCTGGGAACAAGGCATAAGGTGCAAGGAGCAGTAGTAATAGTACAAGCGTCTTTTTCATCGTATCAAAATCTTTTTTCCGTTATGTATGTAAAGACCGATTGGTTTTACATTAGACCATATATCGTTTACCACCTGGCCGGCAGTGTTGTAGATTCTTCCTTCACCCATGGGAGAGCGGGCGGTGGTGAAGCTTATTCCTGTCGCATCCTCATCGAAGATGAAGCTAATCAGTCCGTCGTCCGATTCGCTTATCTGCGAGATGGAGTGGTGCATCAGTTTGTCTCCCTCGGCATTGAGGTTGTAGAGAGTGGCAGCAGGGACAGACGATTCGTGCAGTTCTGTCTTCTTAGAAGTCCCGGGCCAAGGGTCGCCAGCCAGGGTTGCGGCATATAGGATGTTGTCGGCAGGGATGATGGTCATGCGCTGATGCGACCGAATGGTGTTGACCATATTGAAAGCCCATGCCGTTTCATCGTAATCGACGTGCAGGATGAGCATCCCGTGCCCGTCGAGGTATCTGTCCCAACTCTTTTTCTGACGGTTCTCGAGGAGGTAGTACTCGTCTGCCTTGCCGCTATTCCTTAAAAGATAGCAGACTGGTTCTGATGTGAGGTCAGGCATGTCGTTGATGTATACAGGCTCAATGAGTTCTGTCGGCTCAAGCCATCCGCAGAACATGCGCTCGTAGCTGGTGAAGCCAGCTGGGCAGCCTCCGTTTCCGTTGTATTCGCCATAATCCATAATGCTCCAGGTGCTCATTCCGAAGTTTTTCCCGTCTGTGTCATAGAAGTCTGGAAGTCCGAAGCAATGTGCGAACTCGTGGCAGGCCGTACCGATTCCAGTAATGAATGTTCCTGTCTTGCCTCGCAACTCGGCACTTGTGGCATAGCTGTTTACGGTTACTCCGTCCACGACGAGAGTCCCTTCGCCGTCGCCTTCTTCCAGAGCTTCGGCGAGCGTCCAGGCATGCGACCATATATCGGCATTCGTGTGGCTCTGTGCCTCATCGTATCCCGAATGTATGATGAAGATTTGTTCCACCTCGCCGTCACCATTCCAGTCATACTGGCTGAAGTCCACTTCTTCGTCAATCATCTGGACGGCTTCCCTGACCATGACGGCAGGATGCACGTCGTCGTCGTTGTCGTTGTTGTCGCCGTAATAGGACAGGGGATTGCTCATCGTGATAGGACCGATGACATCGAAGGAGAAGTCGAACTTGCCGTAACTGGCATCGCGGAAGTAGTCGTGAACAGAACCTATGTTAATGTCGTCGGTGTAGTTTTCTTTGTTGAAGAGGTCGTCGAAGTCTTGCTTGGTGAAATGGAAAGGGACTTTCGGGAACTGTACCAGAATGACCAGCCCATGCTTGCTGCCGGTGATAGCCCCGCTGCCCTTCCTTTGTCTCAGGGCATAACGTCTTGCATGACCAGTTTGCCGCTTTAGTGCTCTTGCCTTCCATGCCTGATGAAGCTTCTCGGCATCAACGAAATAAGCAATGCCGTTGTCGTCGCATTTCAGACACCTGCCGTCGTCGGTTTGGTAGAAATGCGTCGTCTCGTCGCCCATCCATGTTGCTTCGACGACAGTGCCGTCTGCAAGTCTCAAGGAGCAACGTTCCCGCAAAGCAGGAACGGCATAAGCCATCCATGAATAGATAACAAACAGAAGAAACGACAAGACCCTTGGCATCTCAAACAGGGGTTATTGAATCGTTAGTTTCTTTATCTTTCCATTGGCATGCTTGACAACGAAGATGCCATGTCGGAGAGAAAACCTGCGAAGTTGGTCGGCATAGCATTCGCCAACGAAACGTCCGCTTATACTATAGATGCGCACCAGTTCACCGCTTTCGGTAATCTCGGAGATGGCATCAGGATCAATTCTGAACGTCTCGCTTTCCGTCCAGTTACTGTTGCGATAGGCATCGCTGATGGTTTGAACAGCAAAGGAGTAATCTACGTCGGCTTGCAGGTCGTCAAGTCTGAAGGAGTTGGTCGCGATGCTGTCTTGTTCCATCACAAGTTCGCCTTCGCGCCACAGCTGCAGATTGTAGAATTCTGCTTCCTCCACCGGTTCCCAGACGGCAATGGTGCTGCCCGGCGTAGAGTCTTCAAAGGTCAGGCCCGTTGGGGCGTCAAGTGTTCCGAGAGGCATCGCCTTGACGATGATGACGCCATCTTCCGTCTCCTCTATATCGACGAGCGGTTTGGACATGAGACCACCCTTGAAGACCGTGCTTGCAGGAATGGTCTCGTCGGTCAGCTCGTGGTTTTCTGTGAGGCCAGGATAGGGATTGCCAAGCAAGCTTGTTTTCCACTGGTCGCTCGATGTGGCGTTGTTGGAGCCGATGAGAGTGTTGTTGGCTGGGATGATGGTTAGGTACTGGTGACTTGGGTTGACGTTGACGTTGTTGAGATTCCAGACACCCTGGTTGAAGTCAACATGATAGACCAGCATACCGTGCCCGCGATTGCTGCAAAGTCCCCAGTCCCAGCTTTCTGCCTGCCGATTGTCCAGGATGTAGTACTCATTGGGGTTGGCATCGTTGACAAGTTTGTACCCCTTGCCACCTCTGGCGAAGGGATAGAGGCGAAGCGTTCTTGGGCCATCGATGACTTCTGTCTGTTGCCATCCCATGAACTCGCGTTCGTAGGCTGTATATCCGACGGGAACCTTGGCTTGCCTTGTGTACATGCCGTAATCCATGAGGCTCCAGTAGTCCAGTCCGAAGGCAACGGACTTCGTGTCGTAAAAGTCTGGCAGCCCCAGGGCATGGCTGATTTCATGTACTACGACACCGATGCCGTCGGCTTGCCATGCCGTGATGCGTCCGTTCTCGGCTGCCAGAGGCCGCATTTCGCAGCTGGAAGAGCATCCGGAAAGTTTCCTGCCGTTGATAGTGTAGCTTGTGGGTCTCTCCTGAGGCCAGATGGTGCTCTTGTCGCCATAGGAGTTCGTGTAGTTTTGGCCCAGGCCGGCAAAGGTGATAACGCACATATCGACATCTCCGTCGCCATCGTTGTCGAATTCCGACCAGTTTTCGTGCTGGGTCAGAGCTTTGGTAAAGGAGTGCTCGACGAACTTAGAGTAGCATGTGTCTTTGTTGTTGACGTTTCTGTCGCCGCCATAGTAGCTGTAGACGCTGTCGAGGTCTACGGGTCCGATTATGGTGAAATCAGGTTCGAACTGTCCTTGGCTTTGGTCGATGAAGTACTGTCTGACGCAGCCCAGATTGCTGGCAGCATCGTAGGTGCCCGTAGCGGTGTAGTCCTTTGTGCCGTTGAAGAAGTCGTCGTAGAAGGCATTCACCTTCTCGTCCGTTGCAGCAACTGTGAACTTCTTGTCCTTGAAAGCGGCCAGGATGACGGGAATCTTCTTCTTGCCCCATGGCTTCACGAGTGCCGATGCTACGCTGCCCACCCGTTGCCTGGCATAACGGGGCTTTTGGGGGATAGAGGCAAAGTATTCCTCGCGAGTGAGACCTGTGGCATGGAAGACCGTATCCTGGGCGAGGATTACCTCGCCGTCATCGCTCACCAAATAGTCGAAGTCCTCGTTGCCGTAGGCTGTTGCCATAACGGTTCGGCCGTCATCGAGGGTCACGATGCGGCGAATCCTTAATGCCGGAACGGCAGAAGCCCATAGCGTCAGGATGGCAAGAAGAAGACCTAAAATGTATCGTTTCATGCAATTCTGTGTATAGTTTCGCGTGCAAAAGTACGATTTTTTAGCTTTTAATGCAAAAAAATAGGCGATTTATTTGCAGGTTCGGCATAAAGTGAGTAATTTTGCACCGCAAAAGCCATTAAGGGGGATTAGCTCAGCTGGCTAGAGCGCTTGCATGGCATGCAAGAGGTCATCGGTTCGAGCCCGATATTCTCCACAAGGTTAATTCATGTTGAGGTTTGTCGCTTTATGTGGCAGACCTCTTTTTTGTCACCTCGCCGACCTTCAGTTTAGCAGAAGCTTGTCAACTTGACTGGCGTCGACCTAAAGGTTGACTGCAGAAGTTCACCAACTTGACTGGCGTCGAGCTAAAGCTTCTCTGCAGAAGTTCACCAACTTGACTATCGTCGACCTAAAGGTTGACTGGCGTCGAGCTAAAGCTTCTCTGCAGAAGTTCACCAACTTCTCTGCAGAAGTTTGTCAACTTCTCTGCAGAAGTTTGCAAAGTTCTCAGCAGAAGTTTTTCTACATTCAATTATTTTCCTTAACTTTGCGCCGCAAATATTTGTATTAACGATAATGAAAAAGATTTTTTCTCTTTTGCTTAGCCTCGTCACACTTGCTGTTTACTCGCAGTCGATGACGGAATGGGACGATGTCAGCGTCACCAGTTTGAACCGCATTCAGAGCCACGACCTCAGTATTCCCT
This sequence comes from Bacteroidaceae bacterium, assembly GCA_017469525.1. Lineage (GTDB taxonomy): Bacteria > Bacteroidota > Bacteroidia > Bacteroidales > Bacteroidaceae > Physcousia. Next base: position 39,767 of record JAFUGG010000013.1, read on the forward strand.
TCGATGAGGCCGAAGATGCTCGCTCCTTGGATATGTCGAAGTCGCCATACTTCCTCGACCTGAACGGCACATGGAAGTTCCGTTGGAGTGCATTGCCAAGCAAGGCCTCTGCCGGTTTCTATGCCGACGGCTTCGATGTCAGTTCGTGGGACGACATCACGGTGCCCATGCCATGGCAGGTGTATGGCATCCGGCATGGCAAAAGCTGGGACAAGCCTCTCTACATCAACACGCACTATCCATTTACCTATACGAGCGACTACTCTGTGATGGCTTCGCGCCCAGACAATTATACCTACAACGAACAAATGAAGAACCCGGTTGGCCAGTACCGCCGCAGCTTCACGCTTCCCGAGGGCTGGCTGGGCAGGAAAACGTTCATCCGTTTCAACGGAGCGGGTCACGGCTACTACGTTTGGGTGAACGGCCAGTTCGTGGGTTATGCCGAAGACTCTTATCTGCCAAGCGATTTCGACATCAGCGACTTCGTCCGCGAGGGCGAGAACAATGTCTCGGTGCAGAGCTACCGCTTTACGAGCGGCTCGTTCCTCGAGTGCCAGGACTATTGGCGACTGACCGGCATCACGCGTGACGTGTATCTATGGTCGGCTCCAGACAAGCGAATCGGCGATTTCTTCTTTCAGACAACATACCTTTCTTCTACAGGTACCTCCGGCAGAGCTCAGTTGCAAGTCACCCTGGAGGGTGGTTCGCCGAGCGGCATGAAGTTGCAAACGACAGTCACCGACGGGGCAACCATCGTGAAGGAAACAACCAAGTCCCTTACTTCCTCGACCAGCGTCAGCCAAACCATCTCATTCTCAGGCGTGGAATGTTGGAGCGCAGAGCACCCCAAACTCTATGACCTGACTCTCCGCCTGCTGGATTCCGACGGCAATTTGGTCGATTTGAGAGCTTGCAAGATAGGCTTCCGCACGGTGAGCATCCGCACGGACGGCGCGCTTCTCATCAATGGCAAACGCCTTGTGGTTCATGGTGTTGACCGCCACGACTTCAGCCAAGAGACAGGCAGGACAGTCAGCCGAGAGGAGATGTTGCAGGACGTCCTGATGATGAAACGGCTGAATGTGAATGCCGTCCGCACGAGCCACTATCCCAACAATCCATATTTCTATGAACTTTGCGACCAGTACGGACTCTATGTCTTGGCCGAAGCAGACGTGGAATGTCATGGGAACACAGGTCTGAGCAGCGTGGAACTCTTCCGTCAGCCTATGGTGGAACGCAACGAAAGACAGGTCCGCACCCTTCGCAACCATGTTTGTATCTTCGGTTGGAGCGCAGGCAATGAGAGCGGCGGCGGCAACAACTTTGAGAGCGTGATGAAAGCTATCAAGGCGCTTGACACCTCTCGCGTCACACACTATGAAGGGAACAGCCAATGGAGCGACGTTTCCAGTACGATGTACGGCAGCTATGCCAACATGCTCTCTACGGCCAAGAGCCGTATGGGGAAGACAGGGCAGCGGCCTCACATCCAGTGCGAGAACACCCATGCCATGGGCAACGCGATGGGCAACCAGATAGATTACTTCCGCGACATCTACGAACCCTATCCCGCGATGGCGGGCGAGTTCGTGTGGGACTGGAAAGACCAGGGCATCAAGATGCCCGTTCCGGGTAAGTCGAATCAATACTACTGGGCCTATGGCGGTGATTTTGGCGACTATCCGAACGACGGCAGTTTCTGCTGCAATGGTGTCGTCTTGGCAGACGGCACACCGACCGCAAAGAGCTTCAATATGAAGGGCGTCTATCAGCCAATCGACATCCTGCCTCTCAATGCAGAACAAGGGAAATTCAAACTTAAAAATAAACTCCAGCAGATTCGCTTCAACGGTTATGATGTCCAGTATGTTATAAGCGAGGATGGCATAAAGGTTTCCGACGGCACTCTGCCCGACTTGGACACCGCTTCATGGGACAGTATAACGATTACCGTCCCATATGACGGCATCACTTTCAAGCCCTCTTCCCGCTACACGATTCGCTTCTCCACGACCCTTCGCGAAGCAACGCCTTGGGCAGAAGCTGGCTATGAAGTTGCGGCCTCGGAAGCTGTCATCAGGGAGGCAACGGCTCTGCAGCCTTATCAATACGAAGGAACGGACACCCTCTCCGTCAGCGGCACAGGAGCCAGCAGGACGGTCAAGGGCGAAAACTTCACCGTGACTTTCTCAGGCGGTACGCTCTCGAGGTATGTCCTTGCTGGCACGACCCTCATCAATCAGCCCATCAAGCTCAACACCTTCCGCGTGCCTACAGAAAACGACAAGGCACAGGAAAGCAATTGGGAGACGCTTGGCGTCCGCTCGTTGACCATGACCGCAGGTAGCTGGGAAATAGAGCAGGACGATGCAAACAGGTGGGTACAGCTCTCGATAACAGATACCTACAAGACCAGCACTTCGGCCTTGACCTTTACCGTCAACAAGCAGTTTCGCGTCTATCCCGACGGAGCAATCAGCGTAAGCACCGTGACGATGCCCAATGTGGAAGGCGCTGTCTTGCCGAAGCTGGGCTTCCGTTTCGAGATGCCTAATACGGCAGAGAACATCACTTGGCTTGGCAGAGGTCCCTTCGATAGTTATCGCGACCGTAACTATGCGGCTCATCTGGGCATCTGGCACAGTACTGTCACCGAGCAATGGACCAATCATATTCGTCCGCAAGAGACTGGCAACAAGGAAGATGTGCGTTGGCTGGCAGTCACGACGAATGCAGGCAAGGGCCTCCTCTATGCCGCTCCAAGCGGAATGGCTGCAACCGTCGGACATTGGAGAGCTGAGGAGATTTATACAAGCCGCAGCAATCGCAAGGGACATCCTTATGAGGTGACGTTCCCCAGGGCTACCGTTGTCTCGCTCGATGCTTGGAACCGTGCTCTCGGCAATGCAAGCTGCGGACCTGACGTGCTCGACAAGTACGAGCGTAAACTCACGCAAACGCCTTTCTGCTTCATGATAATGCCGATTCAGGAAGCTTGTTCCGACACCATACTGACGCAGAGAGGCTGCATCGGCATGCCTGTCTGCCAGCCTGTGCGCTTTGCTGACGACGGACACGGATATGCAGTTCTGAGTTCTGACAATCCTGAAGACACCATGATTTATTATGGTATTGACGGCGGCGACTTCCAGCCATATTCCGGACCTATCGACATGCGCTGTGGCGGCACTCTGCAAGCCTATGCATCCCGCAGCGATTTGGCTCCAAGCATCGTCGGCGAGAAGACTTACGGCTTCTTCGTGGACAAGAGTCTCTGGAGCATCTATAGCTACGATAGTCAACAGGGTGGTAACGAACTGGCGGCCAATGCCATAGACGGTGACGAGAGTACGATTTGGCACACGCGTTACTCCGGCACGGCTCCCGAATGTCCCCACGAGCTGGTAATCGACATGAAGCAGACCTATCGCATTACTTCCTTCTCCTATCAAGGGCGCAAGGATGGTTCGAATGGGCGCGTGCTCCGCTACGAAGTCTATTTCAGCCCGAGTCCTTATCTGTGGGGCGAACCTGCTGCCAGCGGCACATTCAACAATACGTCGGACAAGCAGACGGTCAGCATCCCGAGTAAGCCAGAGGCCAGGTACATGAAGTTCCTGGTGCGGACGGTTGTCGATGACAAAGCCTACGCCTCTGCTGCCGAGCTCTATGTTGAAGCAGAGGCTCTTGCGCCACGAAACATCTGGTGGATTTCTCCTATCAATACAAACCATCGCTACCGCATTCGCGAGAAGCAGTCAGGGCTTTGCCTCCACTACCAGACGAACAACAACGAAGGGCACTTCTGCCTTGCGGGCTTCGACGAAAACGACAAGTCCTACATCTTCACCTTTGCCCAGGTACCCGGGTTTACAGCCTTCTATACGCTGAAAGCCGACGGGCACTATATGTCGTACGACAGCAGTGCTGGCTGGCGAATTATATCTGCGACAGCCAACCCCACAAACAAGAACGGATGGATTCAGGTGGAACGACTGGTGGAAGGCAACGCCTATCTGCGTTGCGGTTGGCAGAACAGCAGGGTAGTGGGCTTCGACTCGAGGAACGTGGGCAGCTACATCTATGCCGACAAGACCACTCCCGGCGAGTTCATCCTCGAGGATATGGACGAAGAGACAGGCATCCTTTCTCCCCAGACCCTTTCAGACGGAGAAAGAGAGGAAGGCATCTACGACCTCAGCGGACGGATGCTGAAACACAAACAACCGCAAAACATTTACATCCATAACGGCCAAAAGAGGCTTGCCCCCACGCCTGAGTAGTGGTCGGGGGCAGTTTTCCCATTAATATTTATTGCTGTCCGGGGGAAATCGTGCTCACCTCATTTTATGTGCCTATCCATCTACTTTCCTGACGAAAAGCAGATAAAGGGGGCTTACCTTAAAGTCTTTCGCACCATCGGTGCTTTTCCTCGGACACCAATAAGATTAGTATCTGAAGGCGATGCACGGCGTCGAGTCTGCCGATGAACGATGGTTCTGCATCCGTTTTGCTTGTGCCTGAGACTCTACACGATAGGGAGGAGGGTTTGCACATACATGTAGATGCAATTGCATGTACATGTATGTGCAATTGCATCTACATGTATGTGCAAACAAACCATGCTGCAACCTGGTGCATCCCGAAATGTAAAATTTTAGCTAAAGTGAACCTGCAAGCCAATAATTTTAACATTCTTTCTCCAATCCTCAACTAAATTTCATATCTTTGTCTGCAGATAAAAATATGTTCGACTGATTCTTAGCAGATAACTGACAAACAATTAATAATATAAATTAAAAGTATATGAACAAAAGATGTACTCTTTTACAGGTTGCCCTTCTGAGCATGGCTTCTAATGTGATGGGCGAAGAGCCCACCAATTTCTACATCATGGGTACGGGTATTCCAGATGCCTGGGATGCTACTACTGAGATGACGTTCAACGAGACTACTCAGGCCTTTGAGAACCAGTTGACGGTTGGAAAAGAAAAGGTTTATCTTCTTTTTGCGGATGCAGAGCCCCTCATCCCCAGTGGCACTTACTATGTGATGAATGCAAATGCGGGTTCTGTCATTAATGCCGAGGCTGGTATTGACGCTAAGGGTGCTCCCATCACCTTCACCTTCGATGCTGCTGCTAAGACCTATACCATCACTGGTGCCGACATCTTCAATGGTAAGCAGTGGACCGTCGCCAACTTGTATGAGGATATGCCTGGCTTCTTTACTATCAGCACGGACGTTGATGGCACTCCGAACTACCTCAGTGTAGGAGAAAGTGCATTGGTACTCTCAGAGACTGTCAATGACAACGCTGTGGATTGTTCTGGAGAAGACTTACTGGGAGGATATCGTCAACAGTACATACACTGTTGTTGGTACTGCGAACCTGACTGGTTCCGACTGGACCATCGAAGAGGCCAGCCAGATGAGGTATAACGAGGAGACGAATCTCTTCGAGATTACCTTCAGCAACATCGCTGTCACCAACAGCAGCAAGCCCGAGTTCAAGGTTGTCAAGACCCCCATGGAAGGTGAGAACATCTGGTATCCCACGGGTGGCAACTGGGTCATCACTCCAGAGTACATTGGCGGCGAGTACGAGTACGACATCACCATCACCTTCGACCCGTCAGACTCCAAGAAGATTGGTGTTTCTGGTCTGAAGGTTGAAGACATCGTAATCAATCCCGAGAATGGTGCCGACATCTTCGAGGCATTGATTCTCGCCGAGATGAACGTCAAGGTACGCAATATCAGCATCAACCTGGTGAAGAATGGTAACTACACCATCATCGGACCGCTCACTGCTTACGCTAACCTCGAGATTCAGGGCAATGGTGCCACCATCGATGCTTCCAGCCTAAACAACAACTTCATCCAGATGGCTACTACGGCCAATCCTGCTATAGAATATATCAGCATTCACAATGCTACTGTCAAGGGCTTGAAGAAGCCATTGTTCTACAGCACACAGACGGGCTACCTAATCAACTGGCTGACCATCGACAACTGCATCATCGAGATGGCTGCCAACGTCACCTCCGTCGACTTCACCAAGGGTAGCGTAGCACGCAACTTTAACATCGAGAACTCGAGCGTCTACGCTCCTACGGCTATCGCCAATTCGTTCTACAGCTCACAGAACGGACAGAAGCTTACCGAGTTTGATTCTGAGGGCACACGGACCTTCACCATCAAGAATTCTACCATGTACAATCTGGCTACTGGCAAGAACTTCTTCACACACCGTCAGAACAACCAGACATGGTTGGCTTACGACGTGCAGAACAATATCTTCGTGAACTGCGGCAAGAGCGGTCAGGTCATTAGGGGTATGAACGGTGGAGGTGTTGGCTCGAACCCCACCTGGATCATCAAGGGCAATGCCTTCAACTTCGACAATAGTGAGACTGGCGACAGAGAAGACAAGAGTGCTGGAGAGGAAACTGGTGACCCCGACGAGATTGTTCAGGAGAGCGTTGATGGTGTGGTGACTTTCTCCGATGCAGCCGGTGGCGACTTCAGCGGCAATTTCTTGCTTGCCAAGGGGGCTACTGCTCCCAAAGTACTGGGCGACCCGCGTTGGGCGATTACCTTCCAGTCTCTCATCCCCAGTGAATGCTATACCGAGTTCGACGAGGGCACAGGCACCCTGACCTACTACTATGACGGCTTGAAGGATTTCCGCAAAGGTATGACCGAGGTGTACGACCCTGCCAACCATCCCCTGCGTTTCAACGACTACTATAATAAGATAGTGAAGGTCATCATCGATCCGTCGATGAGCGGTGCGTCCCTAACCTCGATGAAGAACATGTTCTACGGCGGCCTCTGCACCTCGCCTGTCAGGTTCCAGAGCCTCTCCGCCCTGACGAGCATAGAAGGACTGGAGAACCTCAACACGGAGACAGTGACGGACATGAGCGGCATGTTCACCATGTGCCAGTTGCTGACGGAACTCGACCTCAGCACCTTCAATACATCAAACGTGACCACCATGAATGCCATGTTCAGCACCTGCTCCAACCTGCAGCAGATCAACGTATCGTCGTTCGACGTAACGAACATAACAGACTTTGGCTATATGTTCAACGCCTGCTCGAAGCTACAGACCATCTATTGCTCGGGCGACTGGAGCACGGGCAGTGCCAAGTCGGGCAGCATGTTCACCGACTACACGGCCCTCATCGGTGGCAAGGGCACGACCTTCGATGCTGCACACCGCGACAAGTCCTATGCCCGCCTCGATGGCGGCACGGAGAACCCTGGCTATTTCACAGCCGTCGAGAAGGGTGACGTGAACAACGACGGTGTGGTGGACATAGCTGACGTAGTGGCTGTGCTGAACACCATGGCATCCGATGCCGATAATCCTTCTGCCGACGTCAATGCCGACAACGTGGTGGACATAGCTGACGTTGTAGCCGTCCTAAACATCATGGCAGGGCAGTAACAGGAATTAAGTACAAAAGTAAAGGGCAACATCCATCAGGATGCTGCCCTTTACTTTTGACTTCGTCGAACTCTTAGACAATGCCTTGCGCGAGCATTGCCCGAAAAGACCTTGACTTCGTCGAGTTTCTTAGACAATGCCTTGCGCGAGCATTGCCTTGGCGACCTTCATGAAGCCCGCGATGTTGGCTCCTTTCACGTAGTTGACGTAGTCGCCTTCCTTGCCGTACTTGACGCACTGGGCGTGGATGCCTGACATGATTTGATGCAGGCGTTTGTCCACTTCCTCGGCCGACCAGGAGAGGCGCATGGAGTTCTGTGTCATCTCGAGGCCGGAGGTGGCCACGCCACCTGCATTGACGGCCTTGCCGGGAGCAAAGAGCTGACGGGTGGCAATGAACTTCTCGGCTGCCTCGGCCGTGCAGCCCATGTTGCTGACCTCAGCTACGCATAGCGGCTTGTTTGCAAGTATCTTGTCGGCATCTTCGCCGTTCAGCTCGTTTTGTGTGGCGCAGGGCAGATAGATGTCGGCCTTCTGCTCCCATGGCTTCTTGCCCTCGAAGAAGGTTGAGCCTGGGAACTTGTCTGCATAGGGCTGGCAGATGTCGTTGCCGCTGGCACGAAGCTCAAGCATGTATTCAATCTTATCGTCGTCGAGGCCTGCCGGGTCGTAGATATAGCCGTCAGGACCTGAGATGGTGATGACCTTTGCTCCGAGTTCTGTTGCTTTCTTTGCAGCGCCCCAAGCCACGTTGCCGAAGCCGGAGAGGGCCACCGTCTTTCCCTTGATGTCGAGGCCGTGAGTCTGCATCATCTGGTTGACGAAATAGAGAGCTCCGAAGCCTGTTGCCTCGGGACGAAGGATGCTTCCTCCCCATTCGAGGCCTTTGCCGGTAAGGGTTGCGGCATGGAACTGCGTGGTGAGTTTCTTGTACATGCCGAAGAGGTAGCCAATCTCTCTGCCGCCTACGCCGATGTCGCCAGCGGGAACGTCCACGTCGGGACCGATGTACTTGAACAGCTCGCTCATAAAGGCCCCGCAGAAGCGCATGATTTCGGCGTCGCTCTTACCGCGCGGGGAGAAGTCGCTGCCGCCTTTGCCTCCGCCCATGGGCAGGGTGGTGAGGGCATTCTTGAAGGTCTGCTCGAAGCCGAGGAATTTCAGGATGCTGAGGTTGACGGATGCATGGAAGCGCAGGCCGCCCTTATAGGGACCGATGGCGCTGTTGAACTGAACGCGATAGCCGAGGTTGACTTGTACCTCGCCCTTGTCGTCCACCCAGGGCACACGGAAGGTGATGATGCGTTCGGGCTCGACGAGGCGCTCAATGATTTTGGCCTTCTCGAACTCGGGGTGTTGGTTGTAAACGTCTTTGATGCTGTCCAGCACTTCGCGGACAGCTTGAAGATACTCTCTTTCGCCTGGATGCTTCTGCTCCAGACCTTGCATGATTTTCTCTACATTCATGGTGTTAGTTGTAAGTTTTTTGTCGTTATTACGTTATTACGTTACTACGTTTTCGGGTGTGATTAGCCCAGTTCGTCGCATTCCTTGAGCCAGAGTGATGCAGAGGCATCGCTTGGCATTCGCCAGTCTCCTCTGGGGCTGAGGCTGCAGCTGCCCACTTTCGGTCCGTCGGGCAGGCAGCTGCGCTTGAACTGCCCTGAGAAGAAGCGGCGGCAGAAGGTCTTAAGCCATTTGCGGATGGTGGCATCGTCGTACGTCTGGCCGAAGGCTTGCCGGGCAAGCAGATAAATCTTTGCCGGACGGAAGCCCCAGCGCAGGAGGTAGTAGAGGAAGAAGTCGTGCAGCTCGTACGGGCCAACGAGGTCTTCGGTCTTCTGGGTGATGTTGCCTTGCTCGTCGGCAGGGATGAGCTCGGGCGAGATGGGTGTCTCCACGATGTCGAGGAGCGTCTGCCGTGTGCTTTCGTCCTTTGTCCTTTCGGCAATCCAGCTGACGAGATGTTTGACGAGAGTCTTGGGCACGGAAGCGTTTACACCATACATCGACATGTGGTCGCCGTTGTAGGTGGCCCATCCAAGCGCCAGCTCGCTAAGGTCGCCTGTGCCCACGACGAAGCCGTTCATCTGGTTGGCGGCGTCCATGAGGATCTGTGTCCGTTCGCGAGCCTGACTGTTCTCGTAGGTTGTGTCGCGCTTCTCTATGTCGTGACCGATGTCGTTGAAGTGCTGGATGCAGGCCTCCTTGATGCTAATCTCGCGGATGGTGATGCCGAGCAACTTCATGAGGTTGACGGCGTTTGTGTAGGTGCGGTCTGTCGTGCCAAACCCGGGCATGGTGATGCCTACGATGCCGCGGCGGTTCAGGTCAAGCTTGTCGAAGGTTCCCACGCAGACGAGCAAGGCGAGCGTTGAGTCCAGTCCGCCGCTGATGCCCACGACGACGGTTTCTGCACCGGTGTGCTTGATGCGCTTAGCCAAGCCTTCGGTCTGGATGTCGAATATCTCTTGGCAGTATTCGTCGAGCTTCTTGCCTGTAGGAACAAAGGGATGCGGGTCGATGTGGCGTGTCAGCGAGAATGGTCTGGCTGGAACGCGTTCTGTGTCAACTGTCTGCCACTTGCTTTCTGCCAGCGTCCATTCTGCCTGACATGCTGCGAAGGTTGTGTTCCTCCGTCGCTCGGCACGGAGTCTGTCCACGTCAATCTCAGCCTCGAGCATCTGTGGCGTCAGCTGGTGGCGTTTTGCCTCGGCGATGAGTGTGCCGTTCTCGTAGATGAGAGCCTTGCCGCCGAACACTACATCCTGTGAACTCTCGCCGAAGCCGCATGCGCTATAGACGTAGCCACAAGTGCAGCGGGCGCTCTGCTGCGAGAGGAGATTCTGCAGGTAAGTGTATTTGCCGACGAGGTCGTTGTCGGCGCTGAGGTTGAAGATGATGTCAGCTCCCTGAAGTGCAAGCATAGAGCTTGGCGGAACGGGAGCCCAGAGGTCTTCGCATATCTCAACTCCAAACATGCACGAAGGCGTCGAGAAGAGTAGGTGAGTGCTCACCTTGACCTGCTGACCGCAGATGAGTACTGTGCCTTCGGGCACGTCGGCACCGCTCTGGAACCATCGTCGCTCGTAGAATTCCCTGTAGTTTGGCAGGAAAGTTTTTGGCACAAGTCCCAGTATCTTGCCTCGTTGCACGACAGCTGCGCAGTTGAGCAGAGTGCCGCGATAAGCTACGGGCAGACCTACGATGCTGATGATGTTGAGGCTGCGTGTGTTGTTCATCAAGTGGATGAGTGCCATTTCAGCTTCGTCGAGCAGGAGTTGCTGCCCGAAGAGGTCGCTGCAGGAATAGCCTGTCAGCGATAGTTCCGGCAGGCAAATGATTTCGATTCCCTTGCCCTCGGCTTGAATGATGAGCGACTCTATTTGTTCCACATTGTACTGCGGGTCAGCAACCTTTACCGAAGGAATGGCCGAAGCCACTTTGACAAATCCGTGATTCATCTTGTTTATTTACTGTTTGACGATTTACAATCTATTATTTGCACGCAAAGTTACGAAATATAATTGAAAGAAAGAAGCGAAAAGGAAAAATAATTGAGAAAAGAAGGAAAAAGAATGTATGTGCCCGCACGGGCAATTCTTATCGTAAAGAAGAGAAAATTGACTCGTTTTCCACTCTGGCTTCTCACGAGAACTTCTCAAACTTCACACGAGAACTTCTCAAACTTCACACGAGAACTTGAAAACGGACACCTGTGGTGTTTGCTGAAATCATACGTAAATGCCACATTCTTTGCAAACAATTTGTCGGATTAATATATAGGATATTACAGTATAAAAAAAAGAGCCGATATATCTTCCCTGCGCATGACCGCAGGGAAGACACATCGGCTTCTATTCGGGGTGTAGCTTGTTATGCGATACCGGATGACTTATTTGCCTTGCATTACTTCCACGCTGCGTTTGACGAAACGGGTGAGGGCTTCGCCTTTGAGGAGGCCGTTCTGCAAGAGGGCAAGGTCGATGAGTTGGTGGACACGTTCGTTCTTCTCTGCATAGCCTTTGAGCACGTCGTCGCGCTTCTGTTGCTCAGCTCGGATGTCTTCGCCGCACTTCTTCAGGTCGTCCTTCTCTTCCTGCGTAATCTCTTCGGGCTTCTTCTTGTCCTGTTCCTGTCGAAGCACGGCTTGGCGTGCATTGAGGCCACGCAACTCTGCCTCGATGGGCTTGAGGGCTTCTTCGGTCTGCTTCTCGCAATCCTCGAGGACTTCGCGGATGAGCGGCGAGTCAGTGTTGAGCACGATGTTGTACATGTCGGGCATTTCGCCATAGAAAGCCATTCCTGGCTGCAAGCGTGCCATCTCCTTCATGCGGCGCATGTACTCGCTCTGTGTCATCATGACGGGCAGACTGTCCTCGCCAAGTGCCTGAGCCTCGACATTGAAGTCCATCTTCTCTGTCTTGGGCGCTTGCGAACGGAAGACAATGGAGAGCTTGTCCGAGCGTTCTGCCTCGAGCTTCTCGCGCTGCGTCTCTTCCTTCTGAATGAGGCGGTCGATGACGTCGGCATCAACACGCGTGAATGTCGTCTTCTCGAGCTTGCGTTCAAGCAAGCCGACGAGCGGTGCATCGAGCTGTCCGTTCATCAGCAGAACGTTGTAACCCTTCTGTTTGGCTGCGTCGATGTAGGTGTATTGCGCGTCCGCATCGTTTGCATAAAGGTAGACGAGCTGCCCGTCCTTGTTTGTCTGCTGGTCCTTGATGAGTGCCTGGTACTCATCAAGCGTGTAGTGCTTGCCATCGGTATCCTTCAGCAGGAAGTACGTCTTTGCCTTGTCGAAGTAGTCCTCTTCGGTGAGCAGTCCGTAGTGGATGAATATCTTGATGTCGTCCCACTTCTTCTCGAAGTCCTCGCGTTCGTTCTTGAAGATGGAGGCCAGTCGGTCGTTCACCTTCTTCGTGATGTAGGAACTTATCTTCTTGACGTTGGCATCGCTCTGGAGGTAGCTTCTGCTGACGTTCAAGGGAATGTCTGGCGAGTCGATGACACCATGCAGCAAGGTCAGGAACTCGGGCACGATGCCCTCCACAGCGTCGGTTACGAAGACTTGGTTGCAATAGAGTTGTATCTTGTTGCGCTGGATGTCGAGGTTGTTCTTTATCTTCGGGAAGTAGAGGATGCCTGTCAGGTTGAACGGGTAATCGACGTTGAGGTGAATCCAGAAGAGTGGCTCGTCGGCCATCGGGAAGAGATGGCGATAGAACTCCTTGTAGTCCTCGTCCTTAAGGTCGGCAGGCTTCTTGGCCCAAAGCGGCTCTACATTATTTATTATATTGTCCTCTTCAGTATCCACCTGCTTGCCGTCCTTCCATTCGGTCTTCTTTCCGAAAGCGATGGGTACGGGCAGGAAGTGGCAGTACTTGCGTAGGAGGCCTTCCATCTTGTCCTTTTCGAGGAACTCCAGGCAATCGTCGTCGAGGTGCATCACGATGTCTGTGCCGCGTTCTGCCTTCTCTGTCTCTTCGAGGGTAAAGCTTGGACTTCCGTCGCACGTCCACTTCACGGCAGGCGCGTCCTGATAGCTCTTCGTAATGATATCGACTTGCTTGCTGACCATAAAGGACGAGTAGAAGCCCAGACCGAAGTGTCCGATGATGGCGTTGGCGTCGTCCTTGTACTTGTCGAGGAAGTCGTTTGCACCCGAGAAGGCAATCTGATTGATGTACCTCTCGATTTCGTCGGCCGTCATTCCGATGCCGTTATCGCTAACGGTAATAGTCTTGGCGTCCTTGTCGATGCTGACGCGAACCTTCAGTTCACCCATCTCGCCTTTGAAGTCGCCCTTGCCTGCCAGCGTCTTGAGCTTCTGTGTGGCATCGACGGCATTGCTGACGATTTCGCGAATAAAGATTTCGTGGTCGCTATAGAGGAACTTTTTGATGACGGGGAAGATATTCTCGGTTGTAACCCCGATGTTACCTTGTTTCATATTTTACTTTGTAATTAAAACCTTATCTTTGTTTTCTGAGTCTATTTCTGCTTTCAGGTGCATTCCCTCTTCCGCTCCTTCGCTCATCAGGATTTCGCAAAGCGGGTCTTCGATGAGGTCTTGGATGGCGCGCTTTAGTGGTCGAGCACCGAATTGCACGTCGTAACCCTTCTTGCCGAGCAGTTCACGAGCTTCTGGGCTGACTTCGAGGCTGTGCCCCATCTCGTTGATGCGGTCGAGCAAAGGCTTGAGTTCGATGTCAACAATCTTCTGCAAGTCCTCTTGCGAGAGGTGGTCGAAGTAAACGATGTTGTCCAGACGATTCATGAACTCGGGAGCAAACTGCTTGTCGAGCGCTTTCTTCACGATGTCGCGATTCTGCTTCTTGCCAGTCGTAACATCTGTCTCGCTTTGGAAACCAACGCCTCGACCAAAGTCGCGAATCTGCTTCGAGCCGCAGTTGCTGGTCATGATGATGACCGTGTTGCGGAAGTCTATCGTGTTGCCGTTGCCGTCAGTCAAACGACCTTCGTCCATGACTTGCAGCAATAGGTTGAAGACGTCGCTGTGAGCTTTCTCAATCTCATCGAGAAGTACGATGGAATAAGGCTTGCGACGCACTTGTTCGGTGAGTTGTCCGCCTTCGTCATAGCCGACGTATCCTGGAGGAGCACCAACCATTCTGCTGACGGTATGCTTCTCCATGTACTCGCTCATATCGATGCGAATGATGGCATCTGCTTTGCCGAAAAGCTCTTCTGCGAGACATTTTGCCAGATATGTCTTGCCCACACCAGTCGGACCTACAAAGAGGAAGGTTCCGATGGGCCTTTGTGGGTCTTTCAGTCCGACGCGACTACGCTGGATGGCTCTCGAGACCATTGCAACGGCTTCGTCCTGTCCGATGACTTTCTGCTGAAGTGTTTCCTTCAGGTTGCGCAGTCTTTGGTTCTCTTCCTGACCAATTCTCTGAACAGGAATGCCAGTCATTGTGCTGATGACCTCAGCTACAACTTGCTCATCCACAAGGCTTTTCTCGCTTTCACTGATGTTCTTTTCCCAAACCAGTTTAGCTTGTTCCAGTTGTTCCTGCACTCGCTTGCATTGGTCGCGAAGGTCGGCAGCCACTTCGAAGTCTTGCTTCTCGGCAGCATCGAGCTTCTTCCCCTCGAGTTCCTCAACGAGTTTCTCGAGCTTCATGACTTCCTCAGGAACGGGGAAATTCTGGATTCGCATACGACTTCCTGCTTCGTCGAGGGCATCGATTGCCTTGTCTGGGAAGCTCCTGTCAGTAATGTAGCGACCCGTCAACTTGACGCAAGCCAGCAAGGCTTCGTCCGTGTAGCGCACGTTATGGTGTTTCTCGTATCTATCTCTCAGGTTTTGAAGGATTTGGATGGTCTCGTCGGCAGTCGTTGGAGCGACCAGAACTTTCTGGAAACGGCGTTCGAGAGCTCCATCTTTCTCAATTGTTTTGCGGAACTCATCAAGAGTTGTGGAGCCGATACATTGGAACTCACCTCTGCTCAGGGCAGGCTTCAGCATATTGGCAGCGTCCATCGAGCCAGCAGCATTGCCAGCTCCAACGAGGGTGTGAATCTCGTCGATGAAGACGATGACCTCAGGATTCTGCTGAAGCTCCTTGATGATGCAGCGCAGACGCTCTTCGAACTGGCCGCGATACTTCGTTCCTGCCACAACACTAGCAAGGTCGAGCACCACGATTCGCTTGTTCCAAAGTGTTCGACTAACACGGTGAGCCACAATACGTTGAGCGAGTCCTTCCACGATGGCACTCTTTCCCACACCAGGTTCGCCAATGAGAATCGGGTTGTTCTTCTTGCGTCGGTTCAGGATTTGAGCAACTCGCTCGATTTCTTTCTCACGTCCCACAACTGGGTCGAGCAAGTCGTTTGCTGCCATATAAGTAAGGTCTGTGCCGAAGTTGTCGAGGGCTGGTGTCTTGCTCTCCTGCTTCTTTTGCTGGCGGACCTGAATCATATTGCCCTCCAAACCAGCAGAAACGGGCTCCATATCCTCGTCGTCATCGTCCATTCCATCGCCCGACCACTGGTTGTTGTTCGTGGTCTGCTGACTGTTGACTTTCTCGTATGTGATGTCGAGACGCTGCAAGATGTCGCTAGCCTCGTTGTCGTTTGCCTTCAGAATAGCAAGCAAGACGTGAATCGGTTCGATTGTTTCGGACTTCATCAGGCTTGCTTCGAGCTTGCAGAGACGCATAATGCGGTTTGCCTGCGTGTCGAAATTCATGTCGGCAGGGGTGGGAGAGATGAGCACTTGATGCTGACGGGCTGTCATTTCGAGCTGACTCTTGAGCTGAGACACTCCATCTGGCAGGTAATATGCCAAGAGCTGACTGGCTTTGTTGTCAGTATGTCGGATAATTCCAAGCAGTAAATGCAATGGAGAAACACTGCCACAATGAAGTCTGCTGGCCTCTTCCTTGCTGAAGTTCAGAATGCCCATCGTATCGGGTGAAAAGTTTGTTGTCATCTATTTAATTTGTCATTTATCATTTATCATTTTACGATTTACCACTCGTCCTTGTTCTACAAATATCGTGCCAAAAGTAGAACTGTCTGCAAAGATACAATTAAGTGGGAGAAAAACAAAATAAAAACAGCTTTTTCTTTCAGATGGGAATTGAAAGTTGCCAACGCGACACGTCATCTTTGCCTACGCGACACGTCATCTTTGCCAACGCGACACGTCATCTTTGCCAACGCGACACGTCATCTTTGTCAACGCGACACGTCGTGTTTGCCAACGCGACACGTCGTGTTAAAAAAACACCTTAGACTATTTGTCGTGAAGGTCTTGCCTATGGCTGAGTTGTTTCTGTATTTGAAAAGCAGGACAGCCACTTCTTTGTCCTGTGCCCGCGATGCCCAAACGCTAATATTAATAATGTATAGCGTCTCATTTGGTGTGTTCTTCTTTCGGAATTCCGCAGTAGAGAACCTCGCCGCCATTGCGTCCTCCGCCCGGTCCCATTTCGATAATCCAGTCGGCAGAGCGGATGATGTCGGGATTGTGCTCAATCACGATAATCGTGTTGCCCTTGTCCACGAGTTTGCCCAGCACTTCGAGCAGGACGCGGATGTCTTCGAAATGCAGTCCCGTCGTTGGTTCGTCGAGGATGTAGAGCGTGCGGCCAGTGTCTTTTCGAGCCAGTTCGGCAGCCAGTTTGACGCGCTGACTCTCGCCTCCGGAAAGGGTGTTGCTGGGCTGACCAAGTTTGATGTAACCCAATCCGACTTCCTGCAAGACCTTAATCTTACCAAGTATCGTGGGCTGATTCTGAAAGAACTCAACCGCTTGATTGATAGTCATATCCAAGACATCCGCGATACTCTTGCCTCGGAACCTGACTTCGAGCGTCTCTCTGTTATAGCGCTTTCCTCGACACTCCTCGCAAGGCACGAAGACATCGGGCAGGAAGTTCATCTCGATGGTGCGATAGCCGTTGCCGCCACAAGTTTCACAACGTCCACCTTTCACGTTGAAGGAGAATCTGCCAGGCTTGTAACCTCGAATCCTTGCCTCAGGAAGTTCCACGAAAAGCTTGCGGATGTCAGTAAAGACGTCTGTATAAGTTGCTGGATTAGAGCGAGGTGTGCGGCCAAGAGGACTCTGGTCAACGTCTATTATCTTGTCGATATTCTCCAGTCCCTCAATGGCTTTGTAGGGCAGAGGCTCAGCCAGCGAGCGGTAGAAATGCTTGCTCAGGATGGGGTAGAGCGTTTCACTGATGAGCGAACTCTTGCCGCTTCCGCTCACACCGATGATGCAAATCAGCTTGCCAAGCGGGATTTCGACATCGATATTCTTGAGGTTGTGCCCGCTCGCACCCCTTATTGTCAGCGAAAGACCGTTGCCTTTTCGGTATTCGGAAGGTGGGTCGATGGTCAGTTCGTTCTTCAGGTATTTGCTCGTCAGTGTGTCCTTCTTCAGCATTTCCTTGTAGGTTCCCTGGTAGACGACTTCGCCTCCTCGACGACCAGCAAGGGGACCAATGTCGACGATATAGTCGGCGTTTTCCATCATCTCGCGGTCATGCTCCACGACGAGCACGGTGTTGCCTGCGTCGCGAAGTGCCTGAAGGGAATGGATGAGCTTGATGTTGTCGCGCTGATGCAGGCCGATACTGGGTTCGTCGAGTATGTAGAGAACGCCTACAAGCTGACTCCCAATCTGTGTTGCAAGGCGAATGCGCTGACTTTCACCACCAGAAAGACTCAACGAGGGACGCGAAAGCGACAGATAGTCGAGTCCGACATCGAGCAGAAAGCGGAGTCTTGTCTTGATTTCTTTTGTGATTTCCTGTGCAATGGCTTGCTGCCGTTTGCTGATGTGGCTGTCCAGTTCTTCCAGCCAATCGTAGAGCTGTCCGAGTTCGAGGGCGGAGACTTCGGCGATATTCTTGCCGTCGAGCAGGAAGTGGAGCGACTCTTTTCTCAGTCGCTGCCCTTTGCATTCGGGACATTCACAGGTGCCGCTGAACTGCTCGGCCCATCGCTGAGCAGCAATGCCCGCGTCTGCATCCTTCATCTGGTTGATGTACTTGACCAATCCGTCGAATTCCGTATAGACATCATTCGTTGTCTTCGTCTTGCTGGAACTAATTCTGAGACGCTCGGGGCTGCCTTCCAGGATTTCGTCTATCGCTTCTTCAGGAACCTCGCCAAGAGGTGTGTCGGCCGAACATCCATAGGCTTCGAGTATTGCCTCCACTTGCCAGAATATCATGGCGCTTTTCGCCTTGCCAAGCGGAGCGAAGCCTCCGTCGCGAAGCGAAAGGGAGGGGTCGGGAATTACCTTGTTTCGGTCGATGACGTGAACGAATCCAAGACCTTTGCAGCGCGGGCAAGCACCTTGAGGGCTGTTGAACGAGAAGTCGTGGGGTGCAGGGTCGTGGTAGGATATGCCGCTGGTGGGGCACATCAAGTGCTTGCTGTAATGTCGCACTTCGTTTGTGTCCATATCGCAGACCAGCATCTCTCCTTCGCCTTGCTTCATGGCGATGGCGACGCTTTGGAAGAGCCTACCTCCATCCTTGTCCTGAACTTGAAGGCGGTCGATGACGACCTCGATGCTATGGTTGCGATAGCGGTCGAGCTTCATGTCGGGTACAAGTTCCTGCATCTCGCCGTCTATGCGGGCGTAGAGATAGCCTTTGCGGCGGATGTTCTCAAAGAGTTCTTTGTAATGTCCCTTGCGGTTCTTGACGAGCGGTGCAAGCAGGATGATGCGTTTGCCCGCGTATTCGTTCAGGAGAAGGTCAATGATCTGCTCTTCCGTATAGCGCACCATTTTCTCGCCCGTAACGTATGAATAGGCGTCTGCAGTCCTTGCGTAGAGCAACCTGAGGAAATCATATATCTCCGTAGTTGTGCCAACGGTGCTTCTTGGATTCTTGTTGGTGGTTTTCTGCTCGATGCTGATGACGGGGCTCAGCCCTGTAATCTTATCGACATCGGGGCGTTCCATGTTGCCCATGAAGTTGCGGGCATAGGCGCTGAACGTTTCGATGTAGCGGCGCTGACCTTCGGCATAGATGGTATCGAAGGCAAGTGACGACTTTCCGCTGCCGCTGAGACCCGTGAAAACCGTAAGGCTGTTACGTGGAATCTCTACATCTACGTTCTTCAGGTTGTGCACGCGAGCACCTTCCACGCAAATCTTCTGCTCTTCACTCATCTGTTGTGTCTGTGCTGCCTTCGTTCTCGCCATTATTATAACCTGAAATGACGTTTATAGCTTTCTTGATGCTGTAGTCAATGCCATCGCTACCTTTTGCCGAAACACGGAGGAAATAGACTCCGTCCTTCACAGGCTTCCCGTTCACTTTCCCATCCCAGCATCCGTTCACGTCGTCCCACGAATAGAGTTTCTTTCCCCAGCGGTTGAAGACGGCGGCATGGAATTCCACAATGCCCTTGTAGCCTGTTTTGGGCTTAAGAACATCATTCCTTTGGTCATCGTTTGGTGAGATGCCATTGGGGAACTCCAGTTTGCTTTCGGCAATGGAGAAGGTGATTACTTTCGGGTCTTCGTCGCGGTCTTCGTCTTCGTTTATCTTGTAGCGGATATTTTCTTCGTTCTCGCCCTCTTCGTCATAGAAGATGGCACATAGCTTCACGACATAGCTTCCGCTTTCTGTGAATTCCAATTCAAATTCTTCTTCGTAGCGTTTGATGTTAGTCGTGGTAGGTTCCGTACCTTCCGATGCATCGGCAGGGAGCTTGGTGTTTGTTATTGTCCACTCGTAATGGACGTGGCTGTTGTAACCCTCTCCTTCAGGGATGGTGGGATTGGCTGCAAAGACAACGCGGAAGGGTGCATTCATAATCTGGCCGTTCACATCGCCAGTCTCTTCTTCGCCTTCTTCGTTAATTCTATAGTAAGTTCCAACTGGTTCGACCGATGGAGTCTGTGCCAAGGCAAATAGTGGCATCAAGAATAGTAAAATGAATAGAATACGCTTCATCTTTTATATATTTTGTGCAAAATTACGAAATAATTGCGAACTATGAACCATGAATTATGAATTATTTCGTACCTTTGCATAGATGAAACGTATTTTAATACTTCTTTATTGTCTTTGGCCGGCACTTTTATTCGGTCAAGGCATACTTTCGACGCTTGACAACATGCATTCTGTTGTCAAGGGCGAGACGTGGGAGAGTGTGTCGGCTCATTACGGTGTTTCCGTGATGGACCTTCGGGCTGCAAATCCTGATGTCAAGAGCCAGAAGCTGAAGAAGGGCACTTTGCTGATTGTTCCAAAGAGACCCCAGCAGACGACCCTGGTGCCCGCCAACGAGGTGCCCGAGAAGCCTTTGCGCATTATTCGTACAGTCATTCCCGACCTGAAAGTGGGTGTCATGCTTCCTCTCAGCGACAAGAAGATGGTGGAATTCTATCGGGGCTTGCTG
This sequence comes from Bacteroidaceae bacterium, assembly GCA_017469525.1. Lineage (GTDB taxonomy): Bacteria > Bacteroidota > Bacteroidia > Bacteroidales > Bacteroidaceae > Physcousia. Next base: position 60,147 of record JAFUGG010000013.1, read on the forward strand.
ATGGCAGCAGACAGCGTTCGCAAGAGTGGCGTCAATCTCGACATTCACGCATGGGATTGCGGAACGACTTCTGCCCAGGTAGAGGCATTGCTCCCACAGATAAGTGAGCTTGACGTTCTCTTCGGCCCTGCTTCCGCTACGCAAATTCCAGTTGTGGCCGAGGCGTGCAAAGAGCGTGGAATACGTCTCGTCTTGCCTTTCTTTACGGGCCAGGCTCTGCAAGAATACCCGCTTGTCTATAATGCAGAACCTTCCAGCGTTGTTCTCTTCGGAGCTGCTGCCCAGAAATTGGTGAGCTATTATACGGACAGGAACTATGTCATCGTAGGTAGCGGCAAGTCGGATGTCAAGGGAAAGATTATGGCGGATGCTCTTAGACAGAACCTTGCCCAGCGCTCTATGACGCCAAGAGTCTTGGCCCTGGAAGGCGATGATTTTGCTTATGAAGCTGCGTTCAATCAGTTTCGTGACAACATGATTCTCCTCGACGACTGTAGCCTTCCGTCCCTTGAAGTGCTCCTGTCGCATCTGAAGGAGTTTCGTTCGAAGCATCCCCAGTACCGCCTTTCCTTGATTGGCTATCCCGAGTGGCAGGGAGAGTCGGAGAGGCTGATGGAGGAACTGTTTGCTTCCGATGCTTATATCCTCACCCCATATTACTACAATACACTGGATGACAAAGTGAAACGCTTTGAACGCACCTATGCAAAGAACTTCAGAGCCTACATCATGAAGGAGAACCCTCGCTATGCTGCCTTAGGATTCGACCTGGGATGCTATTTCCTGACGGGACTCAGCACTCAAGGCGACACGTTCGAACAGATGCAGAGCGGCCTTCGCCAGGAGCCATATCAAAACTGGTTCCGCTTCGAGCGCAGCGCATCGTCCTTGAGCTTCTCCAACAACTTCGTCCAGTTCATTCACTACACCCCCGAAAGCAAGATAGAGCTAATCCGATGAAACGCCTCTTCATTCTTTATTTTTCATTTTTCATTTTTCATTTAGCGTTAGCGCAGGTAGGTGAACCTCGCACAGATCTGGCTATTGGCGTCAACGGCAGCTTTGTCCTGAACAGAGTCTCCTTTAGGCCTTCTATCAGGCAGAAGTTTAAGACGGGTGCTGCTTTTGGTCTTACGGCGCGTTACACATGCGAGAAGTACTTCAGCATGCTCTGTGCTTTTCAGGGCGAGCTCAACTATTCGCAGGCGGGCTGGAGGGAAAACACGGAGACTGGCGAGAATATATACCAGCGGACAGTCCACTATCTACAGATTCCGTTGCTTGCCAACCTCGGCTTCGGTCGCGAACGGGGAGGCGTGAAGGGCTTTCTCGTTATCGGACCTCAGCTGGGCTTCTGTATAGGCGAGACGGTGAAAACGACGGGCGACGGTTCAGGCTACGTCCCTTATCAGCTCGATGGACTCTCCAATCAGCACGACCTGAAGGTGCAGAGGAAGTTTGAATACGGCATAACGGGCGGTCTCGGAATGGACGTCAGCACCAAGAAAGGCCATCACTTTATCATCGAGGGCCGCTACTTCTATGGCCTGAGCGACATGTTTGCGAACTCAAAGAAGGACCCCTTCGCCCGTAGTGCCAACAGCACCATAACTGCCAAGGTGTCCTATCTCTTCGACATCAAGCGAACCAAACTTTAGTCGTTTGCAGAAAGGCTTTTGCAGAGGAGGGGAGAGTTGACTGACGTCGAGCTAAAACTTCACTGCAGAACTTTGCAAACTTCACTGCAGAACTTCGCAAACTTCACAGCAGAACTTCGCGAACTTCACAGCAGAACTTTGCAAACTTCACTTGAGCACTACGCGGGCGCCGCACATCTTGGCGAGTTCCTTCACGAGCTTGGACTTCTCGTTGAACTCATTCATAAGCTGGCGATATGTCTCCTTGTCCTCCTTCACTTCCGGACGCTTCATCTGCTCGATGATGTCCTGCAGCGACTTTTGCACAATGTTGAGCTTGTAGCTGGCAATCAGGTTGGGCACAACCTCGTCCAATCGTTCGTCGGAAGAGGCTTCCGTAGGTTCTTCTTGACCCGGGAGAGCCGTCTGTGATGGCGTTTCGAACAGCTTGCTCAGATTGGTGGGGTCTGTGCCAAGTTTAAGCGAAAGGTCGCGAATCTGCTCCTCGGGATGGCTGATGAAATACTGCTCGGCACGGAAATTTGGCCTATGCGATTGCTCAACGGCTTCATCGAGAATCTGTCGGTAAACAGGCGTCTGAAGCTGTATGTTGTCGTCCTTGAGGCTCAGGGAAATGTATTCGGCCACCGTCAGAGGCACCTCCTTTCCCTCTTCGTCGTCAACAGTGCAGAAGATTTTCTCGCCGTAGCGGATAATCATCTGAGCAATAAGGGCTTCATTGCCTCTGTCATCCTCTGGCAGAATCTTGGAGGCTGAAGTCGGGACTTGTGCACCGGAAGTTTGTGCGTTGTGTTCTTCCCCTGACGAAGGTCGATTGGATTTCTGTGCATTGACAGCCCTTTCTATTAGTCTTTCGGGCATGTTCAGCTGCTTGGCTGCGTGGCGGATGTAGATGGTGCGCTTTATCTCGTCCGGGATGACGGCAATACTTTCCGCCACATTGTGGACGAGCCGCTCCTCGGCATCGGGCTCGCCTTTCTTCGCGCCGAGGGAATGGGTGGCTTTATACGTGATGAAGTCCACCTGATTTTCTTGCATGTACTGCTGATATTCCGTAGCAGTGTGCTTCCGTGCAAAGCTGTCCGGGTCGTCACCATCAGGCAAAAGGAGCAACTTGACGTTCATGCCCTGCGAGAGCAGCATGTCGATGCCTCGCTCGCTGGCGTGGATGCCTGCTTCGTCGCCGTCGAAAATAACTGTGATATTGTCAGTTATCCGGTGGATGAGATGTATCTGTTCGGCTGTAAGGGCTGTTCCGGAGGACGACACAACGTTCTCGATTCCCTGCTGATGCATAGCCATCACGTCGGTGTATCCTTCCACAAGATAGCAGAGGTCTGCCTTGCGGATGGCCTGACGCGCTTGGTAAAGGCCGAAGAGTTCTTTCCTCTTGCTGTAGATGATGCTTTCGGGCGAGTTCTGATATTTGATGGCAACGCCCTTCGTGGCTGCATCGAGCACGCGTCCCCCGAAGCCTGCCACCTTTCCGCTGACGGTATAGATAGGCCACATCACGCGTCCGAAGAAGCGGTCGCGCAGTTCACCATTGTCGCGCTTCAAGCTCAGGCCCGTTCCGATGCTAAGCCTCGGCTCCATCTCGTTCTGGTTGTTCACCAGGTAACGCTCCTGATAACCTTCCTTCAGGGCATCCTTGGAGAGGGAATGCTCTTTGCTGTTGGGGCAGTAGCCTACCTGGAACTTCTCCAGAATATCATCCCTGAAGCCTCGTCCACGGAAGTATGCCAGACCGATTGCTTTGCCGTCGGGCGTATCCCAGAGTTGCTTTCTGAACCATTCCTTGGCCCAATCGTTGAGGATGAACATGCTCTCGCGGTCGCCTCTCGATTGGATTTCTTCGGGAGTAAGCTCTCTTTCTTCGATTTTGATGCCGTACTTCTTTGCCAAGTAGCGAAGTGCATCGGGGTAGGAGAGCTGCTCGTGCTTCATGATGAACCCCACCGGACTGCCGCCTTCGCCACATGCAAAGCACTTGCAATAGTTGCGTGCAGGCGACACCATGAACGAGGGCGTGCGGTCGTCGTGGAAGGGGCAGAGACCTTTCAGGTTGGCTCCGGCACGCTTCAGGGTCACGAAATCGGAAACAACGTCCACGATGTTCGCAGCATCCAATATCTTGTCAACGGTAATCCTATCTATCATGCTTTATAGTTTTTACTAGTGTTACTAGTTTTAACTAGTTTTTACTAGGGGGTCTAGCTTTCGTCGTCCATGTCGAACTCAAAGTCGCCAAAGAACTCAGGCACTTCGTTCTGGAAGTCCTCCAGGCTGCGGCGGTCTTTCTTCGTCGGGCGTCCTGTGCCTTTGGCTCTGCCTACGAAGCCGCTTATCTTGCTCATCTCGAGGAGTTCGTACTGGTCGGGTGTTGTGACGTTCTCCAGCACCTCAGGAATGAGCTTGGCTCCGACGCGACGTTCGATGGGCTGAAGCACTCGGAAACTGTATGTGATGGGCGGTTTGCGAACGCTGACCACATCGCCAGCCTTAATCATTCGGCTCGCTTTGAGCTGCACACCTCCCAAGCTTACTTGCCCTTTCTTGCAAGCAGCAGCAGCGATGGTGCGCGTCTTGAAGATGCGCGCAGCCCACAGCCATTTGTCTATTCTTGCTTCTGTGCTCATTTATTAGTAGTTAGAGGTAGTCAGAGGAAGATATGCCGCCTTCAGCGGCGAAGATAGAGGACAAATGTTTATGGCCTCAAGTGGTAAAGTCATCTATCTCCTTCTATCTCCTTCTATCTTCTTCTATTCTATCACCAATCTACAGATGTTCACGACGGTCATCATGGCTTTCTCCATGCTCTGTATGGGCACGAACTCATGCCTGCCGTGGAAGTTGAGTCCGCCTGCGAAGATGTTGGGGCAGGGGAGACCTTTGAAGCTGAGCTGAGCGCCGTCTGTGCCGCCTCGGATGGGCACAACATTGCAGAAGCCGCAAGCCTCCTCGATGGCGCGTTTGGCAATGTCCGTCATCTGAGGTTTGTCCTGCAGCTGGCTCAACATATTATAATATTGGTCCTTCACTTCGGCCTTAACCGTCCCCTCTCCGTACTTTGCGTTCAGCTTCTCTGTAATGTCGAGAACGACCTGCTTGCGACGCTTGAAGATGTCTGTGTCGTGGTCGCGAATGATGTAGGAGAGCTGAGCCTCTTCCACGCTGCCGCTCATGCCTGTGAGGTGATAGAAACCCTCATATCCTTCTGTTGTCTCAGGTCTCTCATTCCCAGGCAATAAGCTTTGAAACTCTGAAGCTATGATGCAAGCGTTCTTCATCTTGCCTTTGGCGTAACCAGGATGCACGTTGCAGCCCTTGACGAGTATCTTTGCGCTGGCAGCATTGAAGTTCTCGTACTCCAATTCGCCTACCTCGCTGCCGTCCATCGTATAGGCCCATTCGCAGCCGAACTTCTTGACGTCGAAGAGGTGAGCTCCTGCGCCAATCTCCTCGTCGGGATTGAAGGCGACGCGAATCTTGCCGTGCTTGATTTCGGGATGTGCCATCAGGTAGGTCATTGCAGTTACAATCTCAGCGATGCCTGCCTTGTCGTCTGCACCGAGGAGGGTGTGACCGTCTGTGACGATGAGATCCTCGCCGATGTGCTCTTTGAGCTCAGGGAACTGGCTGACGGTCGTCACGATGCCATCTTCCTTACAGAGCACGATGTCCTGTCCATCGTAGTTCTCGATGATGCGAGGCTTGATGTCCTTTCCGCTGCAGTCGGGGCTTGTGTCCATGTGGGCGATGAAGCCGATGGTGGGCACCTGCTTGTCGGTGTTGGCAGGCAGAGTGGCATAGACGTAGCCGTGCTCGTCCATTTCGACTTCCGTGAGGCCGAGTGCCTTCAGCTCGTCGCGCAGGTATTCGGCCAAAGCAAACTGCTTCTCAGTGCTTGGACATTGCGACTCGTTCTCTTCGCTGCTCTGTGTGTCGAAACTGACGTATTTCAGAAATCTTTCAACTAATTCCATATCTCTTTTCACTTATTATTGTAATTGCACATGGCGAACTGCATGCCGCTCAAAGCGAAGGCTTTGATGGCGTCGCAGGCTACGAGTGCCTTTTCGTCGACAATCTTCTCTTCTTCGGGGCTAAATCTGCTGAGCACGAAATCCACCTGCGAGCCTCGCGGAAAGTCGCCTCCGATGCCGAAGCGAAGTCGGTTGTATCCTTGTCCGCCGAGCGTCTGGGCGATATGCTTCAGGCCGTTATGTCCTCCGTCGCTTCCGTTTTGCCTGAGGCGGATAGTGCCGAGCGGCAGGCTGAGGTCATCCACCACGACGAGCATGTTCTCGACGGGTATCTTCTCCTGCAGCAGCCAGTAGCGGACGGCATTGCCCGAGAGGTTCATGTAGGTGGACGGTTTGAGCAGCACCAACTCTGCGTTCTTCACGCGCATGTGGGCTACGAAGCCGTACCGACGGTCCTCAAAAGCAGTATTGGACGCCTTAGATAGGGCGTCCAATACTCTAAATCCGATATTGTGGCGGGTTCCATCGTACTCGGGGCCGATGTTGCCCAACCCTACAATGAGGTATTTCATTCAGGCTTATTCTGCTGCTGCTTCACCGCCGTCGTCAGACTTGGATGCTGCACTCATTGCGCTTCTCGTCATCTTAACTTGGCAGACAACGACGCTGGGGCTTGTCACCAGTTCAAGACCTTCGAAGCTGAGGTCGGCCACCTTGATGGTCTTGCCGAGAGCGAGGCCGGTCACGTCGATGTCGAGCTTCTCGGGTATAGCAGTGTAGGGTGCGCGAACCTTGAGCTTGCGGACGCTTGCAGAGAGCTTACCACCGGCGCGGACACCTTCTGCCAGGCCATTCAGCTTGATGGGAACTTCCATCACGATGGGCTTCTTCTCGGTGATTTCATAGAAGTCAACATGGAGCAGACGGTCTGTCACGGGGTGGAACTGAAGCTCCTTCATGATAGCCTTGCACTCTTTGCCGTCGATGTTGAGGTTCACGCTGTAGATGTCGGGAGAATAGACGAGCTTGCGGAGCTCTTCCTGAGTAGCGGTGAAGCTCATTGCAACGGGTTTGCCGTTTTCTCTTGCTTCGCCATAGAGGTTGCAGGGAACTGCGCCTGCCTTGCGGAGGTCGCGGCAAGCCTTCTTGCCTGTAGCGGTGCGGGCTGTGCCTTTTACGTCAATACTTTTCATTTCTTGTTGTTGTTTTGTGTTACTATAAATTAAGTTTCTTGTGCTTAATTCGCCATCACACGGCTTCAAAAGCGGGTGCAAAGGTACGATTTTTTCCTGAAACTACCAAACAAAGGAGCAGAAAAATATTCCACGTTTCATTGAGGCATTTCCAGCTTAGTGCGTGAAATATCGATAAAATGGGAGTTTTTTATGAATTTTGACTTCTTCCTGTAGCACTGTAGCAACACCTCGAACATGCTGTGAAGAAGTTCGAGAAAATGCTAAATAATTTTATTGCTGTCCGGTAAAAACAGCTCTTCAGCCCTTCAGGCTGTTTTAAGCGGACAGCAATAAATGCTAATACTATGGCTGAAGAATGCTAATACTATGGCTGAAGAATACTAATACTATGGCTGAAGAATACTAATACTATGGCTAAAGAATACTAATACTTTGGCTAAAGAATTATTGCTGTCCGGAGAACACCCCCGTCTGTGGTTTTTCGCCCCGTCGGTGCTTTTCCCCGGACAGCAATAATTCCTAATTTTACTTCCTGTGCGAAGCACATTATTTCCGATTAAGCCTTACCAGATGGTGACGCGCTTCTCCTTCGGTACGAACATCGGGTCGTTCTCCGTGATGCCGAAGGCTTCGTACCAGGCGTCGATGTGCGGCATCTGTCCGTTCACACGCCACATGCCCAGCTGGTGCGGGTCGCTCTTGACGCGCTTCTGAATCTCTTCGTCGCGGATATTCTGACCCCATACGTTGGCGTAAGCAAGGAAGAAACGTTGCTCGGGCGTGAAGCCGTCGATGTCAGCAAGAGGTGCCTTGGCCGTAGCATTCTTGAAGGCTTGGAAGGCCACCATCAGACCGCCGTGGTCGGCCATATTCTCTCCGAGGGTTAGCGAGCCATTGGCATGAAGTCCGGGCATCACCTCGATGCTGTCGTGGAACTCGCGCATCACTTGGATACGTTCCTCGAACTGCTTCGTGTCCTCCTCGCTCCACCAGGTGACGAGGTTGCCCGTCTTGTCGTACTTGCTGCCCTGGTCGTCGAAGCCGTGCGTCATCTCGTGGCCAATCACAACACCGATGGCTCCGTAGTTGAAGGCATCGTCAGCCTGCATGTCGAAGAAGGGAGGCTGCAGGATGCCGGCAGGGAAGCAAATCTCGTTGGTGGTGGGGTTGTAGTAAGCATTAACTGTCTGCGGCGTCATGTACCATTCGTCTTTGTCAACGGGCTTGTTGAACTTCGTCCTAACCATGTCCTTGATTTCCCACTCGCTCACGGCAAGCATGTTGTTCAAGTAGTTGTCGCCAATCTCCAGGTCGCTGTAATCCTTCCACTTGTTGGGATAGCCCACCTTTACGTAGAAGGCGTCGAGCTTCTCGCGTGCCACCTTCTTTGTCTCGTCGCTCATCCATTCCTGCACGTCGATGCGCTCGCCAAGAGCCACCTGCAGATTCTTAATGAGCTTCTCCATGCGAGCCTTTGCTTCTGGCGGGAAGTATTTTGCCACGTAGAGCTGACCGAGTGCCTCGCCAAGGCCGCCTTCAACAGCAGCAACGGCACGCTTCCAGCGCGGACGGTCCTCCTTTTTACCGCTCATCACTTTGCCGTAGAAGCCGAAGTTCTGGGCGCGGCTCTCGTCGTCGATGAAGGACGAAACCATATCGATGGCGTGCCAGAGATAGATGTTCTGCAAGGCTTCGGGAGTCTCTTCCTTCAGCACCTTCTCCACCTCATGAATGGCAACGGGCTGACCGAGGCAGACTTCCTTCACGCCCTCCATGCCGAAGTTGCTGAAGTAAGCATCCCAGTCGATGCCAGGGAACTGCTCTTTCAGCTCGGCGTATGTGAGCTTGTTGTAGTTTGCCTCAGGGTCGCGAAGCTCTGTGCGGCTCTTGCTTGCCACGGCCAGACGTGTCTCGATGCGCAACACGTCCTCAGCAATCCGCAGCGCATCCTTCTCCGAGAAGCCTGTGTGCAGGCAGAGGTCACTGATGTACTTCTGGTAAGCCTTACGAATCTCTTGTGTCCTTGGATCGTCGTCCACATAGTAATCCTTCTGTCCCAGTGTCAGTCCGCCTTGGAAGATGGAAACGAGGTTGTTCTTTGAGTCTTTCTCATCAGCTCCGATATACATGCCGAAGAGCCCGGGCACACCCTGTCTTTGCATACGCGGCCAAACCTCCTTCAGCCAGTTCGCAGTGATTTCGGGTGAGCATTGGTAGCCGTCGCAAAGCAGGAAGCCTTCGAGGGCGCCCCAATAGTGCTCATTGAGGTTCACGCTGTCCATTGCCGAGTTGTAGAGGTCGGCAATCTTCTGTTCAATGCTTCCCTTCTCGTTCTGCTGAGCTGCCACGCTGTCGATGAGTGAACGCAGACGCTCGTTGTTGTCCTCGCCCAGCTGGTCGAACGAGCCGAAGCGACTGTACTCAGCTGTCAGCGGATGAGCCTTCTGCCAGCCGCCCGTTGCGAACATGTAGAAGTCCGTGCCGGGTTGATAAGTTGAGTCGAGATTGGCAAGGTCGATGCCGGATGCCAATTGCTTGCCACCAGGTGTGCAAGCCGCAGCCATTGCCGCAAAAGCAAAGGCTGTGATGAGATGATTCTTCTTCATTGTTGTTTTTATTTCCTTATTTTGTTATGACGTTATTTCGTTATGTCGGGTCATTTTCTTGTTATTATATCAGCGCCTCCCATTCCTCTTCGGCTTGCTTGAGCTGAGCTTTCAGGCGGCCGTGCTTCTCGTAGAGCGAGACGTCCTGACTGCCTTCCGGCGTTGACATCTTGTCTTCAAGGATTTTGATGGCTGCTTCGAGCTGCGTCACCTTCTCCTCTGCCTCTTGCAGAGCCTTCTCCTTGCGTTTCTGTTCGCGTGCCAATGCCTTCTGCTCGGCATAGGAAGCTGCCCCCTCTCCTTGCACTTTCGGGGTGTTGACATCCTTTGTCGTGGTGTTCAACTGGTTGAGGCTCTCGATGTTCTTGCTTCTGAGGAAGTCGTAGATGCCGCCCAAGTGCTCACGAACCTTGCCGCCTCCGAACTCATAGACCTTCGTCACGAGGCCGTCGAGGAACTCGCGGTCATGACTTACTACGATGACTGTTCCGTCGAAGTCGCGGATGGCAGCCTTCAGTACGTCCTTCGAGCGCATGTCGAGATGATTGGTCGGCTCGTCGAGGATGAGGCAGTTGACGGGTTCAAGCAAGAGCTTTATCATGGCGAGACGGGTGCGTTCGCCTCCCGAGAGGAACTTCACCTTCTTGTCGCTTGCCTCTCCGCCGAACATGAATGCACCCAGTATGTCGCGAATCTTGAGACGTATGTCGCCCTTTGCCACGCGGTCGATGGTGTCGAACACGGTGTACTCTCCCTCCAGTAGCTGTGCCTGGTTCTGGGCAAAGTAGCCAATCTGAACGTTGTGCCCCACCTTGAGCGAGCCGTCGAAGGGTATCTCGCCCATGATGCACTTCACGAGCGTGGTCTTTCCCTCGCCGTTTCTGCCGACGAAGGCCACCTTTTCGCCTCGCCTGATGGTGAGGTTCACGCCGCTGAACACACAGTGCTCGCCGTAGCTTTTGCCCACTTCGTCGCAGATGACGGGGAAGTCGCCGCTGCGCATCGAGCAGGTGAACTTGAGGTGCAAAGCGCTGTTGTCCACTTCGTCCACTTCGATGGGCACAATCTTCTCCAGTTGCCTTATCTTCTGTTGCACCTGAATGGCTTTCGTAGCCTGGTAGCGGAAGCGTTCGATGAAGGCCTTTGCGTCGGCAATCTCCTTCTGTTGGTTCTCGAGGGCACGCAGTTGCTGTTCGCGTCGCTCGGCATGGAGGGTGACGTACTCGTCGTACTTCACTTTGTAGTCGTAAATCTTGCCGCAACTGATTTCGATGGTGCGGTTCGTTACATTATTTATAAACGCGCGATCGTGGCTGACCAGCACGACGGCATTCGCACTTGTCTGCAGGAAGTTTTCGAGCCACTGGATGCTGTCGATGTCGAGGTGGTTCGTAGGCTCATCGAGGAGGAGGACGTCGGGATGCTGAAGCAGCAGCTTCGCCAGCTCGATGCGCATCCGCCAGCCTCCGCTGAACTCGCTTGTCGGGCGGTCGAGGTCTTCTCTCTTGAAGCCAAGGCCTTGCAGCGTACGCTCCAATTCTGCCTGATAGTTCATTCCTCCCATCATCTGGAAGTGCTCGTTCAAGTGGGTGAAGCGTTCCACGAGCTCCATGTATGCTTCGCTCTCGTAGTCAGTACGTTCTGCCAGTTGATTGTTGAGGTGTCCAAGCTCTTGCTCCATCTCTGTGATGTGCTCGAAGGCACGCTCTGCTTCCTCGCGGACGGTACGTTCGTCGGTGAGCACCATTACCTGCGGCAAGTAGGCAATGGTGATGTCTTTCGGCTTGCTTACCGTTCCGCTTGTGGGTTGCTGGATGCCTGCAATGATTTTGAGCATCGTGCTCTTGCCGGCACCATTCTTGCCTACGAGAGCAATTCGGTCGTGTTTGTTGATGACATAGCTGATGTCATTGAAGAGCGGCTTTGCGCTGAACTCTACGCTTAGATTATCTATCGAAACCATATCAGAACAGATGCAGTCCGCCGCTTTTCTTCGAGAAATAGTGGTCCATCTGTTTTATGAGACCACTCTTACAGAATACAACCACGCGGTCGCCAGGTTGCAAAGTCGTATTACCATAAATCAAGGCACCTTGAGCTTCGCCACGAACATAACCGCCAAGCGTAACGCCTGTAGGCAAACGCAGTTCGCTGACGGGCTTTGCACAAGCTACGCTGCCTTCCTGGACAACTATTTCAGCAACATCAGCGCTTGCGATGGTGAGGCACTTGACGTTGTGGGCATCAGTGTCGAGCATCATCTGGTAGATGCGACCGGCTGCTATCATCTTCTTGTTGATGATGGTGCCGATGTCAAGTTTCTCGGCCATTGAGATGTAGTCCATGTTGTCAACAAGGGCAACCGTCTTGCGGACTCCCATTCGCTTTGCTGCAAGGCATGCTAAGATGTTGGTCTCTGTTTCAGGCGTAAGGGCACAGAATGCGTGCATGTCCGAAAGCCCTTCGTCGAGCAGTAGGGCAGTGTCGCGTCCGTCGCCTTGAATGATGCGGATGTCGCTGTCTTCGAGGATTTCATTGAGGCGACGGCAACGCTCTTCGCTTTGCTCGATTATCTTGATGTTGTAGAAGTCGGGTTTCTCCTCAGCCACATGGACAGAGGTTCGGCCGCCGCCCATTATCATTACGTTTCGTACGTCGGCATAGTCCTCTTTGCCCACGATTTCGCGAATGTATGCAATGTGTCGTTTTGTGGTCATGAAGTAGGCAATGTCGCCGTTTCTCAGCTCGTCGTTACCAGTAGGAATGATGGTGTCGTCACCTCGTTTGATGGCTACAATGCGGTAAGGTGTCTGAGCGTCGCACAGGTCACGAAGGGCAACGCCTGTGATGCGGGCTTTCTCGCGAAGCTTGATGCCAAGCATTACTAGTGCCCCTCCTGCAACTTCCCAGTACTGCCGGACCCAGGAACGCTTGATGCCATCGAGGATTTCCCTTGCGGCAAGTCCTTCAGGATAGATGATGGAGTCAACACCCATCTGCCCGAAGAGGTCGCGATACTGTGGCATTGTGTATTCGGCAGTATCAACCCGTGCAATTGTCTTGCGGGCGCCAAGGGTGTGAGCCAGCATGCAACAGGTGATGTTTCGTGTCTCTTCCGGAGTGACGGCTATAAAGAGGTCGCACTGATGCACGCCTCCTTCGCGAAGTCCGCTGATGGAGGTGGGTGAGACGTTGAGTGTCATCAGGTCGAGGTCGCCGGAGTTAAGAAGGCGAGCAGTCTTCTCTGGACTCTCGTCAATGAGTATGATGTCCTGGTCCTCTCTGGAAAGGAGTGCCGCGAGATGTGAGCCAACGGCTCCTGCTCCTGCTATGACGATTTTCATATAATAGTTTTCTTTATGGCTTCAGCATCAAGCCCTACCAGGTGATAGAGCTCTTCTGGAGTGCCGTGTTCAACGAAATGGTCGGGTAGGCCGAGACGGACAATCTGTGGATGGAGGTTGTGGTCTGACATATATTCAATTACAGCGGACCCCAGTCCGCCTTTGACGACGCCATCTTCCACGGTGACGATGCGCCGGAAAGTCGTGCCGACTTCCTGCAGGATGCCTTCGTCGATGGGCTTGAGGAAACGCATGTCGTAATGAGCGACGTGATGTCCTTCCTTTTGCAGTTCCTGTACCACCTTTGCTACGACGTTGCCGATTGGCCCAAGACTTAATACTGCCACATCTTTCCCTTCCGAGAGTTTTCGGCCTTTCCCTATGGGAAGTTCCTCGAGGGGACAGCGCCAATCAGTCAGGACGCCGCGTCCTCTTGGGTAGCGAATGACGAATGGTCCTTTTCCGGGAAGCTGTGCTGTGTACATGAGCTTGCGCAGTTCGTGCTCGTTCATGGGAGAACTTATTGTCAGGTTGGGTATGGGGCGTAGTGCAGCGAGGTCAAATGCTCCGTGATGTGTGGCTCCGTCCTGTCCGACGAGTCCTGCTCTGTCGAAGCAGAAGACGACTGGAAGTTTGCATAGAGCTACGTCGTGGATGATGCTGTCGAAGGCACGCTGGGAAAACGAGGAATAGATGTTGCAGAAGGGAGTCAGGCCTTCCTTTGCCAGTCCTCCGGCAAAGGTGACGGCATGCCCTTCGGCAATTCCGACGTCGAAGGTCCGCTCTGGCATTTCCTTCATCATGATGGTGAGGCTGCAACCTGTTGCCATAGCAGGCGTGATACCGACAATCTTCTTGTTCTGTCGTGCAAGTTCAAGTAGTGTCTCACCGAAGACGTCTTGGTATTTGGGCGGCAATCCTTCGGTGTTGTCTTTGAGGCGTTCGCCTGTTTCGGGGTCGTATTTGCCTGGAGCATGGAAGACGGTCGGGTCCTTCTCGGCTGCTTTGAAGCCTTTGCCTTTGATGGTGTGAAGGTGCAGAAGCTTCGGACCCTTCATGTCCTTAATCTGTCGAAGGGTGTTGACGAGCTCTATGACATTGTGTCCGTCTGCCGGGCCGAAGTAGCGGATGTTCAGGCCTTCAAAGATATTCTGTTGGCCGACGAGTAACGCCTTCACGGAATTGTTGAAGCGCAATATCTTCTGGCGTCTCTTCTCGCTTAAGACACCCAGTCGGACGAGTCCGTTGGAGAGCCGGAAACGCACGGAGTTGTAGAGGCTGGACGTATGCAACTGGTGCAGGTAGTGCTTCAGGCCGCCTACACTGCGGTCGATACTCATGTTGTTGTCGTTGAGTATGATGAGGAGATTGTTCGGGGTGCTGCTTGCATTGTTCAGTCCCTCGAAGGCAAGTCCGCCGCTCATGCTGCCGTCGCCAATTACTGCCACCACTTTCCGCTCGTCCTGACCTTGCTGATGTGCAGCCACAGCCATTCCTAGGGCAGCGGAGATGCTGTTGGAGGCGTGTCCGCAGGCAAAGGTGTCGTATTCGCTTTCCTCTGGCGACGGGAAGGGACGCAGCCCACCAAAGTGGCGATAGGTGTGGAAGTCTTCTCTGCGGCCGGTCAGTATCTTGTGGCCTGCTGCCTGATGCCCGACGTCCCAAACGATGCGGTCGAAGGGCGTGTTGAAGACGTAGTGCAAGGCAACCGTCAACTCCACCACGCCAAGACTGCTGGCAAAGTGGCCCGGGTTGCTTGCCATTTCCCGTATGATTTCCTGTCGCAGTTCGTCACATACTTGAGGCAGTGCTTCTAAGGGTAAAGCCCTAAGGTCAGACGGGAAATTTATATCTTTAAGTAGCTCTTGAGGCTCTTTTTTCACGTTTTATAATTATTTTTGTGTGCAAAGATAAACATTTTAGCGGAGTTTTATGTAATTTTGCGCAACAAAAAAAGCTTAAGAGAGAATGAAGGCAGAAGAAACGGTGTCTCGCACGGTAGTTGAAGTGCCGAAATGGTCCAATCCGATGCGAAAGGACCAGCACTTTGTGCTGCTGGGTTCTTGCTTTGCCCAGTACATGGGTGAGCGGTTCCTGAGCGAAGGGATGAGTGCTGTCTGCAATCCCTTGGGCGCTGCCTACAATCCTGAAAGCATAGCCATCCAGGTGCGTCAGGCACTTGAAGGCGGAGCGCTCGGCTCCTCCATCTTCTGCTTTGACGGCAAATGGCGAAGCTGGTGGGCAAACACTTTACTCAGCGATTCGGACGAGGCAAGGTTCCGCGAGAGGATAGGGGAGACCTTCCGCCATCTGGGCAACTCCTTGCGAGAGGCCGACTTCCTGTTCCTGACCTTGGGCACGAACGTCTGCTACCGGTTGAAGTCGAGCGGGATGATTGTGGCGAACTGCCATAAGGTGCCGGCTCGCGAGTTTGAGGAGGTGACGCTGAGCGTTAAGACCTGCACAGACATTCTTTCCGACATGATAGAACTGCTTTTGGCCGAGTGCCCGAAGCTGCAGGTCGTCTTCACCGTCAGCCCCTACCGCTACAAGAAGTACGGGTTGCATGGCAGCCAGCTTGCCAAGGCTGCGTTGCTGCTTGCTGTCGATGAGGTCTGCAAACGCTTCCCGGAGAGAGCAACCTATTTCCCTGCCTACGAGATCCTTCTCGATGAGCTGCGCGACTACAGCTTTTATGCCGACGATATGATACACCCTGCTCCTGCTGCCGTGGAGCATATCTGGAAGAAGCTAAATCTTACAACCTAAAACCTGAAACTTTACATAAATGTACAACACACTTGAAATAGCATCCGTCATAGGAGCAAAGACAAATGAAATAAGTGGACGCAATGTTGACTGGCTGCTAACGGACAGCCGCAGCCTTTGCTATCCGGAATCTACACTCTTCTTTGCCATCAAGACATATCGTGGCAACGGCCATCGCTACATTGCCGACCTCTATCAGCGAGGCGTCCGAGCCTTCGTTGTAAGCGAAGCTGTGGAAGGCGCTTTCCCCGATGCCGACTTCCTCTTCGTGCCTGACACGCTTGTGGCTCTGCAAGCGCTGGCCGCGTATCACAGGACGCGTTTCGACATACCCGTCATAGGCATCACGGGCAGCAACGGCAAGACGCTCGTCAAGGAGTGGCTCTACCAGCTTCTTGCTCCCGACTTCACCGTCACCCGCAGCCCTCGCAGCTACAACTCGCAGATAGGTGTTCCTCTCTCCGTGTGGGGGCTTTGGGAGAAGAGCGAGGTGGGCATCTTCGAGGCTGCTATATCGGAGCGGAACGAAATGGCAGCCTTGGAGCGCATCATCAAGCCCACTATCGCCATATTCACTTGCCTGGGCAGCGCCCACCAGGAGAATTTCTCGTCGATGGAGGAGAAATGCCAGGAGAAGCTGTTGCTCATGAAGGATGCAAAGGTCATCATCTATCCGAAACACGATGCTATCATAGAGAAGCAGATTATCCAGGCTGGCTTAAAGGGCAAACTCATTCCGTGCCCAAGCACAGGAAATGCCTTCGAGGACAATAAGGCTCTCTGCCGTGCCGTCTGCAAGGAGCTGGGTCTCGACGACGACATCACCGAGGAGAGACTTCGTGCCCTTGAGCCTGTTGCCATGCGACTGGAGGTGAAGGACGGTGTAAACGACTGCACACTCATCAACGACTCCTACAACAGCGACCTCAACAGCCTCGACATCGCCTTGGACTTCATGAACCGGCGTCCCGAGAAGGAAGGCCGACAGCGTACGCTCATCCTCAGCGACATCCAGCAGAGTGGCGTGGAACCGCATGCGCTCTATACGCAACTGGCTGGACTGCTCGAACAACGAGGCATCACCAATCTGATAGCAGTCGGAGGTATCATTTCGGCACACATGGACTGCTTCACCCACCTGCCTTTCAGCCGCCGCTTCTTCCCGAGCACCGACGCATTGCTTGGCGATGAGATTCTGACGACGCTTGAGCATCAGCTCATCCTCATCAAGGGCGCACGCAGTTTCCACTTCGAGCGCATCACCGACCGACTGGAGAAGAAAGTGCACGAGACGATACTGGAGGTCAACCTCAGTGCCATCATCAAGAATCTCAACTATTACCGCTCCTTCATGAAGCCCGAGACGAAGATGGTCTGCATGGTGAAGGCCGACGGATATGGTGCCGGAGCTGTCGAGGTGGCTAAGACATTGCAGGACCACGGCGTGGAATATCTTGCCGTGGCCGTGGCCGACGAAGGCGTTACACTGCGTGAAAACGGCATCACTGGCGGCATCATCATCATGAACCCAGAGATGAGCAGCTTCAGCACATTGTTCCAATATCAGCTCGAACCCGAGATATATAGCTTCCGGCTACTCGATGCGCTTATCAAGGCAGCAGAGCACGAGGGCATCCTGGGCTTCCCTGTCCACATCAAGCTCGATACCGGGATGCATCGCCTCGGCTTTAATCCAGAGACGGACATGCCCGCCCTCATCGACCGCCTCCGCCGTCAGACTGCCCTCATCCCGCGTTCCGTCTTCTCGCACTTCGTTGGCAGCGACTCCGAGGACTTCGACGCTTTCTCCGATATGCAGTGGAAGCTCTTCCAAAAGGGAGCCAAGCAGCTTCAGGATGCTTTCCCCAATCCTATTCTGAGGCACATCTGCAACAGTGCCGGCATCGAGCGCTTCCCGGGACGTCACCTCGAGATGGTGCGCCTCGGCCTTGGACTGTACGGCATCAACAGCCGAAACAACGAGACCATCCACCTGGTCAGCACCTTGCGTACCACCATCCTGCAAATCCACGACGTCAAGGCTGGCGAGAGCGTAGGTTACAGCCGCAGGACCGTGCTCGAACGCGACAGCCGCATCGCCACTCTGCCAATAGGCTATGCCGACGGACTGAACAGGCTGCTTGGTAACAGGAAAGGCTATTGCCTCGTTAATGGGCAGAGGGCTGACTATGTGGGAAATATCTGTATGGACGTCTGCATGATTGACGTCACTGACATTCCTTGCCAGGAAGGCGACCTTGCCACCATCTTCGGCGAAGAACTCACGCCTTCGGAACTGGCCTCGCGCTGCGGCACCATTCCCTACGAAATCATGACGGGCATTGCTCCGCGCGTGAAGCGCATCTACTTCGAGGACAAGTAGGCATCCTCCTGCGCCCTTTGGCTTTTGGAGTATATCTGCCAAGGAGAAGAAGCTTTCTGTATAAGGCTTAGTAGAAGTGGCTTTAAGCTTTATTTCTACTTGGCTTTATGCTTTTAGGCTTACCCCCTTTTATTTCCCCCTACTAAGATATACACCAAGACCCTCGTTTTTTTAACCCCAGGGGGCAGAAAAATTTGCTTATTTGCAAAAAATCGAAAAAAGTAGTGCCGTTTCGGGGGGAAGTGTGCAAAGAAGAAGCCGACTCGCCATGAAGCCAAAATTATCACGCCATGAAGCCAGATTCAACACGTCGTAATGCCAATTGCAACACGCCATATTTACAATTGCAACGCGTTGGAATTTTATTTTAACAGTGTTGTAAATTCAATTCCTCAGCCTATCCGTTTGGCAGTTTGACGGAAAAATCGTAACTTTGCAGCGAAATGAGAAATATGCGATACATTATATTAGCAGTTTTGCCGGTTCTCCTGCTGCTTTCGAGCTGCAACGGTCGAACCGAGCAGGCCGATGAAGCAGGCGATACATTGCTCCTCCGCCATGCACGCAACCTGACTATCGTGGAGTTCCCGGACCGGACGGAAGTGACGCTCCTCAACCCTTGGGACGGGACAGGCGTGCTGGCAAGTTATGTCTTGGTGGATAAGTCAAAAGCAATAAGCGGGAAAACAAATTCCTCTTCGCAGAGCTCCGGTTCCGGCAGAATGCTTGTTGCCGTTCCCCTCCACAATGCAGCCGTCTTCGGAAGCGTCCACTGCGCCCTGATACACGACTTGGGAGCCGACGAGGCAATCGGTGGCATCTGCGACTTGGAGTATATCAACCAGCCGGAGCTCAGGAAAGCTGTGGCCGTGGGACGTGTTGCCAATCTTGGCAACAGCATTCAGCCAAGCCTGGAAAAGCTTGTCGACCTCAGCCCTGACGCCTTGATGCCCAGTCCCTTCGAGAACAGCGGCGGGCTGGGACGCATTGAGCGACTCGGCATTCCCATCATCTGGTGTGCCGACTACATGGAGCACACGCCACTGGGCCGTGCCGAGTGGATGCGCTTCTATGGTCGTCTTTTCGGACGGGGCGAGGAGGCTGACAGCATCTTCAGCATCGTAGAGCAACGCTACGAGGAGCTTGCTGCCCAGGCAAAGAATGCAAAGACTAAGCCACGCCTTTTGCCCGAGATGCCCTGGAGCGGACAGTGGACCTTGCCAGGTGCCGGAAGCAGCTCCACAAAGCTCTACGAGGATGCCGGAGCAGATTATCTCTTCGCCAACCTCGAGGGGAACGGAGGCATTCCACTCAGTACAGAAAAAGTCGTGGACAAAGGCATCGGTGCAGACATCTGGCTCATCAAGCACCACGGCAGGTTGGACCGCCGGCAGATGGTGTCGGACACACCGCTGCTGGCCAGTATCAAGGCTCCCATTTGGTGGTGCGACACTTCGCAGACGCTTCTCTACGAGGAGACACCCTTCCATCCCGAGCGACTCCTTGAGAACCTCATCAGCATCCTGCACCCCGAACTGGGCATCACGTCCCGTTGGAACTATTTTAAGCTCTTGGAAGAATGAAGACGAAGCTCTATCTTCTGGCCCTCAGCATGGCTCTGCTTTCTGTGGCCAACGTGCTATGGGGTTCGCTCGACATCCCTCTGCGGGACGTCTGGCAGATACTCTGCGGCGGCGAGGTGGAAGGACATCCGGCTTGGAGCATCATCATCCTGGAGGGTAGGGTGCCGCAAATGCTGACGGCCCTGCTCACTGGAACTGCCCTCGGCACCTGTGGCTTGCTTCTCCAGACGGCATTCCGCAATCCGCTGGCAGGCCCGTCCATCCTTGGCATTGACTCCGGAGCCAATCTTGGCGTTGCCATCGTACTCCTGCTGCTTGGCGGAACGGCTTCCATAGGCAGCCTCACTGTCAGTGGCCATCTGCTTGTCGTCATAGCGGCAATGGCCGGTGCACTCGGCATCATGGCTTTGCTGATGCTGCTTAGCAGGCTCTTGCGCAGCCAGGTAATGCTCCTCATCACCGGCGTCATCATCAGTTACGTCACCGGCAGCATCATACAACTGCTCAACTATTCAGCTACGGAGCAGGGCGTCTTCAGCTTCGTCATCTGGGGCATGGGCAACTTCTCGTCTGTCGGCATCGAGCGTCTGCCCGTCTTCTGCGCCCTTTCTGTCGTCGGCTTGCTTTTGGCGTTGCTCCTCGTCAAGCCTCTCGACGCCCTTCTGCTTGGCGACCGCTATGCCGAGAACCTTGGCATCAAGATAGGTCACGTCCGGCAAATGCTCTTGCTCGTGACAGGTCTGCTCACCGCAACGACCACCGCCTTCTGCGGCCCCATCTCGTTCATCGGCCTCGCCGTGCCGCATCTGGCCCGCCTTGCCCTCGGAACATCGTACCACCGCACCCTCATGCCCGCCACAATGCTCATCGGCGCCAACCTCGCCCTGATGTGCAACCTGCTGAGTGCCCTTCCGCGCGACGGCAGCCTCATCCCCATCAGCGTCATCACACCGCTCATCGGAGCACCCGTCGTCCTGCACGTCATACTTAAAAGCAATAAAAACTAAAATACTGCAATTATGAAGCACCTCTCAACCTTCCTTCTCGCTGCCGCCTTCAGCCTGAGCGCAGCGGCCGAAGTGAACTACCAAGTCATTCCCTTGCCCCAGCATATCAACATCGCGGGGAGTGGCAAGTACCTTATCCTCGATGCGGGCATGACTGTGGCCTATCCCGCCGACAATGCCAAGATGCAGCGTAATGCCGAGTTCGCTGCCGAATACCTCGGACTCATTCCTAAACCTGCCGACAAGAAAGGCGCTGACGTCAGCCTGACACTCGGCATGAATAACGACAATCCCGATGCCTACACCATCAGCGTCACGGGGAAAGGCATCACCATACAGGGTGCAAGCGAGAGCGGAGTCTTCTACGGCATCCAGACCCTCCGCAAGAGCATCATGAACGAACAGGGCGAAGTGCGTCTGCCCTTTGCAACCATCAGTGCCGAGCCCCGCTTCGGCTATCGCGGCACAGAGCTTGACTGCGCCCGCCACTTCTTCCCCGTCAGCTTCATCAAGAAGTTCATCGACATCCTTGCACTGCATGGCGTGAACCGCTTCCACTGGCATCTGACCGACGACCAAGGTTGGCGCTTCGAGGTTAAAGCGTTGCCCGAACTGGCAGAAAAGGCGAGCGTGCGTCCGCATACTATTATCGGCAAGAACGTGGGCCTTCACGACCCTGCCATCGCCCTTTACGACGACACGCCCGAAACGGGTTATTACACACAGGAGGAGATGCGCGAGGTGGTTCGATACGCTGCCGAACGCTACATCACCGTCGTCCCGGAAATTGACCTGCCTGGCCACATGATTGCAGCGCTTAGCGTCTATCCCGAAATGGGTTGCACGGGAGGCCCCTACCAGGTGTGGGGCGTCTGGGGCGTGGCAAATGATGTGCTCTGTGCAGGCAACCCAAAGACCTTGGAGTTCCTCAAGACCGTCTATGGCGAGCTATGCGACGTCTTTCCCTCCGAGCTGATTCACATCGGAGGCGACGAAAGTCCACGTGTGCGCTGGAAGGCTTGTCCTAAGTGCCAGGCGAAGATGAAGGAGCTTGGCCTTACAGACGAAGCGCAACTGCAAACGTACATCAACAAGGAGATGGAGGCCTTCCTGCAGAAGCGCGGTCGCCAGATAATTGGATGGGATGAAACGCTCGAAGGAGGCCTGAGCGACAAGGCTGCCGTCATGAGCTGGCGTGGCTACGAAGGCGGAACGGCAGCAGCCAAACTGCATCATCAAGTCGTCATGACGCCCACCTCCCATTGCTACTTCGACTACTACCAGCTTAAGAACCGCGATGCTCAGCCTTTGGGCATCGGTGGCTACGTCCCCGTAAGCAAAGTCTATGGCATGGAACCCGTTCCTGAAGGTCTTACAAAAGACGAAGCAAAGTACATCATGGGCGTGCAGTGCAACCTCTGGACGGAATATATGCTGAGCCCCGACCACGTTGAATACATGCTTCTACCGCGTCTGGCTGCCATGAGCGAAGTGCAGTGGCTGCAGCCGGAAGCAAAGAACTATGAGCAGTTCCTTGGTCGTCTCGAAAACCTTAAGCAGAACTATCGCAAGCTTGGCTACAAGTATTGCCCCTCTACGGAATGATAGAACTCAGACATCTTACTGTCGGCTACGGCGAGAAAGCCGTTCTCTCCGACATCAGCCAAACGTTGAGCGCTGGGCAGATGGTTTGTCTGCTTGGCGCAAACGGTGTTGGCAAGAGCACTATCCTGCGTACTCTTTCAGGCTTTCTGCCACCTCTTTCCGGCGAGGTATTGCTTGATGGCCGCGACCTGACGTCTCTCTCCCTCTCCCAGCGCAGCAAATCCATCTCCGTGGTACTGACTGAAAGAGTGGAAGTGCCGTATATGAAGGTCGTAGATCTCGTCGGGATGGGGCGTTCGCCATATACCGGTTTCTTCGGTACACTGAGTAGGGAGGACAAGAGCATCGTCACAGAAGCCATCGAGATGGTTGGGATAAGCTGCCTTGCACAGCGAACCATCGACACCCTGAGCGACGGTGAACGCCAGAAGGCACTGCTTGCCAAGGCCCTTGCCCAGCAGACGCCCGTCATCTTCCTCGACGAGCCGACGGCTTTTCTCGATTTCCATGCCAAGGTCAGCACGCTGAGGCTGATGCTTCGCCTTGCCCATGAAACGAACAAGACCATCTTCCTCAGCACGCACGACGTGGAGATGGCTATCCAGCTGAGCGATGTGCTATGGGTTGTTCAAGACGGTCAAATCGCATCAGGCACACCATCCTTGCTCACGAAAAACGGTACGCTCCATCGTTTTCTTGAGGCAGAAGGCATCAGCTACGATGCAGAAGAACGGACGCTGAAGATTAAATAAAGTCGGGCAATTGCCAGAGCTTTGTGCTGTTGCTGCCCTTGATGAGTATGGTGGCGTCGCTTATCGGTTCCTGCTTCAAGGCGGCCTTCACTTCTTCCACATCTTTGAAGACGTGCATGGCTCCCGTTGCTACCTTCCCGAACTCTTCGCCCACGAGCCAGATACGCTCCAAATCCATGCCTTGAAGACGCTCCACAATGCGACGATGTTCTTCGAGGCTTTCTTTGCCAAGCTCTCGCATGTCGCCCAGTATCACCATCTTATGCTCGCTCTCCATGAAGGAGAAGTTCGTGAGGGCTGCTGCCATGCTCGAGGGGTTGGCGTTGTAGGCATCGACGATAAGGCAGTTGCTTCCCACCGTTCGCAGTTCGCTGCGGCTGTTTGTAGGCTTGTAGGCAGCAAGGGCATGGTCAATCTGTTCGGGTGCAATGCCGAAGTGAAGTCCCAGTGTGACGGCAGCCCGCAGGTTGGCAATGTTGTATGCCCCGATGAGGTTTGTCTGCACGGTATGCCAAGGCTGGTTGTCGTCGGCACGCCATTGCATCTCAACAAATGGTGCAACCTTGTTCACACGTCCCTCGACGTATGGCAGAGCGTCTTTATGAAGCGTAAAACCACGATGCAGAGCCATCTCGAGGAGTTCGTCGTCGAAGGCATTGATGAATATCTTCCCATTGCGCCGATGCAGGTCGTCATAGAGCTCGCCCTTCGTCTGCTTTACGCCCTCGAAACTGCCAAAGCCTTCCAGATGGGCACGACCGACGTTCGTGATGAGCCCGAAGTCAGCCTTAACGATACGGCAGAGGTCTGCAATCTCGCCCGGATGGTTGGCCCCCGTCTCGATGACTGCTATGTCATGCTCTGGCTTGATGCGAAGAAGGGTGAGGGGCACGCCGATGTGGTTGTTGAGGTTGCCCTCGGTGTAAAGGACGTGCTTGCCCTCTGAGAGAACTGCGCTGATGAGTTCCTTCGTGGTCGTCTTGCCGTTTGTTCCCGTCACTTGCAGGACCGTTCCGCCCCATGCCTTGCGATGATAGGCAGCCAGCTCCTGCAGGGCTTTCAGCACGTCGGGAACAAGGATGAGACGTTCGTCCCCGCTTGCTACTTCAGGATTATCAACAATTGCGAAGGCACAACCTTTCCCGAGGGCAGAAAGGGCATAGTTGTTGCCGTCGAATGTTTCTCCCTTCAGGGCAAAGAAGATGCTTCCCTCGGGACACTTGCGACTGTCCGTCGTCACCTGCGGATGCGCTTTGTATATGTCGTATAATGCTTCTGTATTCATACCTTATTATATATTAGCGAGAGCAAAGTTACGCTTTTATTCCGAATCTGCCAAACTATCTTCAAAGAATTGATGTTTCCCTTGCTCGACTTCGATGGTTTGGGATGGCAGACAGATGGTGGCTGTGCTGCCTACGGGCACTCTGACTTCCAGCGAACGCAACTTCCCTTCGTGACTGATGACGTGCGACGAGAGCATGCCCTGTGGCGTCTGGAGCGAATAGTAAACTGTATCGACGCCAACTGCCGGAACTGGCTTGACGACGAAATGTTTGTAGCCGGCACCTTCAGGCGTGACGTTCACGCCGGCAAGTCGGCGTGGCAGCCATGTTAAGCCGCCTCCGAACATCGGATGGTTGTGCGAGTTCTGCCCGTCCCATTGTTCCCATGTGACGGTGGCTCCCTGTTCTATCCAATGGCCGTAGCTGGGATAGTCGGTCTTCAGGATAGCTGATGTGGCGACATCATGAAGGCCGTAATCCGTCAGCGTCTCGAAGAAGAACTTTGTCGTGACGAAGCCCGTGTTGATGTGACCGCCGTGTACGTCCATTATTTCCTTGCGAAGCGTCTCGACGACTGCATCTTTCCATTCTTCGGGCACACCCATGTAGAGTGCCAGAATGTTGGGACCGAAGTCGCCATAGGTGGCATTCTGTTTGTCGTAGAACTTTTTGTGGAAGGCTTCCCAGGTCCTTTGGGCAACGGCCTCGCTTTCCTGCCTGCCCGCTTCGTCGCCAAGAACTTTGGCTGCCTTGGCCGTGTTCGTGGCACAAAGCCAGAGATAGAAGGTGTGGACAATCTCGTCGGAAGGGTTGGCATAAGGCGGCACCCAGTCGCCCAGGTTGAGCCAATAGCATACTTCGCCCGTTTCCTGGTTGCGTTTCTGCTGGAACATCGTCCCATCAGGCGTGAGCCATGTGAGCATGTGACGCAGTTGGTCACGCATGGGTTGGTAGCAGAGCCGCAGTTGCTCAAGGTCGCCATACTGCAGGTAGTACTCCCAGGGAATGACGTTCATGGCGGCTCCCCAAGCCACTCCGCCGCCGCATGTGGGTTGCCAGGGAGCTCCATTGGGGACATAACCGCTCGTTGGGTTCTGTGCATCACGCATATCACGAAGCCACTTCTGGTAGAAGGCAGCGGCATCGAAGGAGAGCATCACCATGGCGGAGGCAATCTGTCCGTCGCCCGTATAGGGCAAGCGTTCGCGGTGAGGGCAGTCGCTGGCGATGCAGCCATGCATGTTGTCCAGCTGCGAGCGTTGCCAGATGGCGTTGATGCGGTTCAGTAGGGGATGGCTGCAACGGAACTCTGATGCAAGCGGCACATCGGTGTTCACGGCTTCTGCCTGTACTTGTCCGGCCGTCAGATTGCCGAGGCCGCGCACCTTCACCTGCGAGAAGACGTACCAGGTGAAGCGTGGGGCGTATGTCTCACCTGCCTGTGAACCCTTGCATATGTATGCTTCCTTTCCGAGAGGCGACTCGCAGACATATTCCACTTCCACCTTCTGTCCCTTCTCGCCCTTGATGTCCTTCAGGCGAATCCAACCGGCAATCTCTTTCTCGAAAGTGATGACGTAGATGCTGTCCTGCCTTTCGAAGCTGACGGGTTGCAGGACCTCCGTGATGCGGTCGGTGGGGGAAGTGTGAGCCGTCAGCCTTCCCACGGGAGCGATTGCTTTCTCGACAGGTTTCCAACTACTTTCGTCCGCATCAGCCTCTGCCCATCGGGGCACTTCGAGCCGTGCGTCGTACACCTCGCCATCATAGACACCTGTGAGCGTGATGGACGAGGGATGGGTCAGCCAAGTCTCGTCGGTGCAGATGCTTTCCGTCGTTCCGTCGTCGTAGGTCACGTCGAGCTGGCACAGGAAGCATGGCTCTCCGAAGGAGCCCACATGGTAGCTCGTGCTGCGATAGAAGCCGTCGCCCAACATCGCTCCCATCGCGTTCCGGCCTTGCTGGAGCAGGGCGGTGACGTCGTACGAGAGGTAGAGCACGCGGTAGGCCGTGAAGCTGTTCTCCAGAGCTATGCCCCCCTTATCCAAGCCCTCGCGTGTGGTATAGTTCGTGAAGTTGGGCACCAGCAGGTCCTCGCCTTGAGCTTTCTTGCCGTTCACATAGAGCTCGAAGTAGCCTCCTGCCGTCACGAAGGCCTTAGCCCTCGTTACCTTACGGTTCAGGTTGAATGTCTTGCGGAACATGGGAGCGCCCTCAGGCTGACGGGCCGTAATCCAGGTGGCTTTCCAATCACTGGGCTTCAGGAGCCCCATCGTCCAATGCGACACAGGACTCCACTTTGAGCGACGCCCCTTGACGTCCCACGTCTGCACTTTCCAGTAGCAGTCCTGACGGGAGGTCAACTCCTTGCCTCCGTAGGGAACAAGCACGCTCACGTCGGATGGCACGCGGCCACTGTCCCACAAGTCATAGTCGCCCCTCCGCAGACGTTCTTCCGAGGAGGCTACCACGATGCGATAGGCCGTCTGCCGCTGGCCTTTGACGCGTTCGTTCTTAGGCTCGTTGACCCACGAAAGACGCGGCCTCTGAACATCAACCACGCTTGGATTGACACAATGCTCAACTCGCAGGGAGCTCACCTTCAGCTGTCCTCTGACGGTTGAAGACAGCACCATCAGCAGACAGCATAGTATGATACGATTCTTCATATACAGACAATTAAAAACATGACAAAGTTACGTTTTATTTTCGAAACATTTGCATCAGAAGTGAAGAAAGTGTGGATTTGGCCGCAAATAAGTGAATGCACGACTATTTCGTGGCGTGGGAATAGCCTCAAAATGAAGAGGTGTTCTTTAATGGTATCAATTGCGAGGATAAAAAAAGGTAATTAAGCGAAGAAAGCAAGGGGGCTTGCCCCCTTGTCCGGTACTCATAATAGCCCGATTCGGCACCCCTGGGAACGCGGGCGTCCCGCCCGCTCAGGCTGAGATACTTCGCCAAAGGGTTTGCACATACATGTAGATGCAATTGCATCTACATGTACATGCAATTGCATCTACATGTATGTGCAAACAACCCAGCACGCCAGGTTGGGCTGGCGAGGCAAGAAATATGGGGGCAAGAGGCAGGAGGATTGCAAGGGCAGATTGTATTCTCTTGCCCATTGCTTCTTGCTCCTTGCCCCCTGTTATAACGGTAATGTCTTCCAGACTTACTCCTGAAACTTCATATATATTATATATAATGTGTAGCTTGCGGCTTTCTGATGAGTCCGTGCAGGCAGTTTTCCGTGCGGAAATTCGCAAAGAGAACGTCATTTTTTCATTTTTCATTTTTCATTTTCTTTGTATCTTTGTGCGGAATTTAAGCAAATCTGTGCCCGAAGCATCATCCTATAGCATCAACGCGGGCGGAAGCCTGCTCTCGCTGGATACGCCCGTCGTGATGGGCATCCTGAATGCCACTCCCGACTCCTTCTATCGTCACGACGAGGGGGCCGAGGCCGTGCGTCTGCGCATCAGGCAGATGCTCGACGAGGGTGCTGCCATACTCGACATAGGTGCCTGCTCCACCCGTCCCGGCTCAGTGCCCGTCGATGAGCAGGAGGAGATGCGGCGCCTCAGGGAAGCATTGGTCATCGTCCGAGAGGAGGCTCCTGATGCCGTCCTCAGCGTCGATACGTTTCGTGCAGCGGTGGCAAGGATGACAGTCGAAGAATTTGGCGTGCAGATAGTGAACGACATCAGCGGTGGCGAAATGGACGAGTCGATGTTCCGAACCGTGGCAGAACTGGGCGTGCCGTACGTCCTGACGTCTGGCAAGACATTCGACGAGACGGAAGATGCACCATACATGGCCCGCTTCCTGCGCGACTTGGGCAGTAGGGTAGAGGCACTCCATGAGCTGGGTGTCTGCGATGTCATCCTCGACCCGGGCTTCGGCTTTGGCAAGACACTCGAACAGAACTACATCATCATGCGGAACCTCGAGGTCCTGCACGAGTTGGAGTTGCCCTTGCTCATAGGCATCAGCCACAAGAGCATGATACACCGACTGCTGGACACAACGCCCGACGAAGCCCTGAACGGCACTTCCGTCCTCAATACCATTGCTCTGCAGAAAGGCGCTCACATCCTTCGCGTCCACGAAGTAAAGGAAGCCAGGGAGTGCATAAAGATATGCAACATACTGAATAGTAAATCGTAAATCGTTAAATAGTAAATAACCTCGGTGCCTAACATTAGTTTCAAAGACCTCATTGACATTTTCCTTGTAGCCATCGTACTCTACTATTGCTACAAGCTGATGAAGCAGTCTCGTTCGGTGAACATCTTCTATGGCGTACTGCTCTTCATCAGTGGCTGGATTATCATCAGCAAGGTACTGGAGATGAAGCTTCTGGGCGGCATCCTCGACCAGCTGGTGAGCGTCGGAGCTTTGGCTATCATCATCCTCTTCCAGGAAGACATCCGCCGCTTCTTCTACAACCTCGGTGCCCGTCAGCAGGCTCATCGCTTCCTCCGCTTCTTCCGCCTCGACAGGCACAAGCAGCAAGGTGAGTTCCGCAACGAGCGCGAGACCATCTTCCCCATCGTCATGGCTTGCATGAACATGAGCAAGCAGCGCGTGGGTGCCCTCATCGTCCTGCAGAACGACCTGCCCCTCACCGAGTTCATCCGTACGGGCGAGGAGGTCGATGCCAAGATAACACAACGGCTCATCGAGAACATTTTCTTCAAGAACAGCCCTCTGCACGACGGAGCCATGATAGTCGTGAAGGGCCGGATAGCAGCTGCCTCGTGCATCCTGCCCATCAGCCATGACCTCGACATACCCAAGGAGTTCGGCCTTCGCCACCGTGCCGCAAAAGGCATCAGCAAGGAGACCGATGCCCTTGCCATCGTGGTCAGCGAAGAGACAGGCAACATCAGCGCTGCCTATGCCGACATGCTCCGTTCGCATCTCTCTGCCGAAGAACTCGAGACGCTGCTCATGAAGGGAAAGTTCTGAAGCCTCTCTCCCTAAAGGGAAGGGGAGATAAATTACAAAATAGTTAAATAGTACATAAATAGTAAATCGAAAATAGTCAAATCCTAAAATCCAACTATGTCATTAATGCAACAAATCATCGCTCGAGCCAAGTCCGACAAGCAACGCATTGTGCTGCCTGAGAGCCTGGAGGAGCGAACCATCACGGCTGCCGACAAAGCTTTGGCAGACGACCTGGCCGACATCATCCTCATCGGCAAACGAGAAGAAATCCTCGCCCTTGCCGACAAGCTCGGCCTCAAACACATCAGCAAGGCAACTATCATTGACCCTGAGACGCACCCGCAGACCGAAGCTTACGTCCAGCTCCTCTACAACCTTCGCAAGAACAAAGGCATGACCGAGGAACAGGCTCGCGAGAAGGTGAAAGACCCTCTTTACTACGGCTGCCTCATCATCAAGAACGGCGATGCCGACGGACAGATTTCTGGAGCACTCTCCACGACTGGCGACACGCTTCGTCCCGCCCTGCAAATCATCAAGTGTGCCCCTGGCGTCAGTTGCGTCAGCGGTGCTATGCTCATGATAACGCCAGCCAAGGAATACGGCGAAGATGGTGTTCTTGTAATGGGCGACGTAGCTGTCACACCGATGCCCGATGCCAACCAGCTTGCACAGATTGCCATCTGCACAGCTCAGACAGCTCGCAGCGTGGCAGGCTTCAAGGAGCCGCGCGTCGCCATGCTCAGCTTCAGCACAAAGGGAAGCGCAAGTCATGAGGTGGTGGACAAGGTTGTGGAAGCCACGAAGATTGCCCAAGAGAAGGAACCCACTCTGCTCATCGACGGCGAACTGCAGGCCGATGCTGCCCTCGTGCCAAGCGTAGGAGCGAAGAAAGCCCCGGGCAGTCACATCGCAGGCAAAGCCAACGTGCTCGTCGTGCCCTGCCTCGAAGTTGGCAACATCGGCTACAAGCTCGTCCAGCGCCTTGCCGGAGCCGAAGCCATCGGCCCCATCCTGCAAGGCATCGCCCGCCCCGTCAACGACCTCAGCCGCGGCTGCTCCGTGGACGACATCTACAAGATGATAGCCATCACAGCTTGCCAAGCCATGGATGCGAAGTAGTTTACAGCCTTATGGGAAACGAATTGGAATAATTGGAATAAATCTCTCGCGAGGGCAAACAACAGAAGAATGACAAGACAAGAGTACATGGACATGTACGATGTGGTAGGTGTCGCCATGGAAGTCCATAAGACTTTGGGGCGAGGCATGGCAGAACAAGTCTATCAAGAAGCATTTGTCTTGGAAATGAAACTTCGTGGGATGATGGTTGAACGCGAAAAAGAACTGAGACTACATTACAAGGGAACTCTCATGGAGAAGAGTTACTATACAGATTTCTTCTATAAGAATATAATTATTGAGTTTAAGTCTGTCGAGGAAATTACCTCAGACCATCGTGCTCAGCTAATGAACTATATGCGTATTGCCCAGCAAGAACGCGGAATTCTATTCAATTTCGGAGAAAGGAGGCTTTATGCAGAACGCTATCTATACCTCCCCAATGAAGATGATTTTATTCTATTGAACCAAGACAACTATAAGTGGTACATCACAGATTAGTAGTTGAGAAGCTGCTAATTCAATCCCACGAGAAATTATTCCCATTATTCTAATTCGTTTCAATATACAACATCATAACCCAATTCGTTTCAAACATATATGAAAATTCTTGTTCTCAACTGTGGCAGCAGTTCAATAAAATATGCACTTTACAACATGGACGACCAGTCCGTTATCACCAGTGGCGGCATCGAGAAGATAGGCCTGCCCGATTCGTTTATAACAGTCAAGCTGAATGGCGAGAAGCACAAGATGGAACGCCCCATCAAGGAACACACTGAGGGCGTGCAGTTCATCTTCGAGGTGCTGACCAGCGGCGAGTATGCCGTCCTGAAGAGCCTTGAGGAGTTGGACGCCGTAGGACATCGCATGGTGCATGGCGGCGAGAAGTTCAACAAGTCGGTTCGTCTCACGCCAGAGGTGATGGAAGCCTTCGCTGCTTGCAATGACTTGGCTCCCCTCCACAACCCAGCTAACATCAAGGGCGTGAATGCCGTCAAGGCTTTGCTGCCCGACATTCCGCAGGTGGGGGTGTTCGACACTGCTTTCCATCAGACAATGCCCGACTATGCCTATATGTATGCACTTCCGTATAACCTTTACAAGGAGTATGGCGTGCGTCGTTACGGCTTTCACGGAACCAGTCATCGCTACGTCAGCCAGCGCGTCTGCGAGTTCCTCGGCTGCAAGCCAGAAGAGAAAAGAATCATCACTTGCCACATCGGCAACGGTGCTTCCGTGGCAGCCGTCAAATATGGGAAATGCGTAGACACCTCTATGGGCCTGACGCCGCTCGAAGGCCTCATCATGGGCACACGCTCAGGCAACATTGATGCCGGAGCTGTTATTTTCTTGATGAACAAGCTCAAGCTCGACACAAAGGGTATCTCCGACCTGCTGAACAAGAAGTCAGGCCTGGCTGGCGTGAGCGAACTGAGCAGCGACTTCCGCGACATCCTGGCTGGCATCGCGGCTGGCAACGATAAAGCTCGTCTGGCAAAGGAAATGTACACCTATCGCATCAAGAAGTACATCGGTGCCTATGCAGCAGCAATGGGTGGCGTGGACATCATCCTCTTCACTGGCGGCGCAGGCGAGAACCAGTGGGAGGTACGCGAGGGAGCCACGAACGGCCTCGAGTACATGGGTGTCAAGATGGATCAGACGAAGAACCGTAGCTGCCGCGCCACAGAGGCCATCCTCAGTGCCGACGACAGCAAGGTGACAGTCTGCTGCATCCCCACCGACGAGGAACTCATGATAGCCCTCGATACACAAGCGCTCTGCTGAGTGCGGCAGAACAGTATTGCCCGCATGTAAGAGCCACTATAATTCTTCAGCCAAAGTATTAGTATTCTTTAGCCAAAGTATTAGTATTCTTTAGCCAAAGTATTAGTATTCTTTAGCCAAAGTATTAGTATTCTTTAGCCAAAGTATTAGCATTTATTGTCACATAGCCCAGGCCTCGCCCCGGGCTATGTGCTTTTTTCCGCATGTAATCCAATATATAAAGACGAGAAGTCAAAAGCTACCTGCAGGAGCCTTGATATGAAAGGTTAAAAATTAAATAATTGAATAATTAAAAGGCAGTAAGTTTTTTGCTGATGCGCTGAACGAGTTGCTCTATGTCTGCTGTCAACAGCCGGTATGGAGCGCTTTGTTTGAAGTCGACGCTCTTGCGGAGCATCAAGTCGATAGGCGACTGGCTGTGACGATAGCCGGACAGTTCGTTCTGCTTCTGCGTTCCATGCATGGCCAGTTGTGTAATCTCCTTCTCTCTTTCCCGCCTTAGCATGTTGCATATGGGATTGAGAAGTGGCAGCACGACGCCTTCCATCAGTGCATGTCCCTGGATGTATAAATAGGTTTCTGCAGGCTTGATGCCGAGGTCTTCCTGAAGGCTATTCCTGAGTTTCAGGTAGGCTTCTTTGGCTTTGGGATATTTCCGTTGCAGCCATCCGATTTGCTTGTTGACGCGGTCGCGCAGACGCTCGAGGGCTTGTTCGGGATGGTATGGGTTGATGTCGTGGAAGGTGACTGTCTGGGCAAAGGCTGTGATGCTATAGGTGCTTGCGTGCCCGAACTTGTGTGCCCAGATGCTCCATACGAACAGAGGCCAGATGATTTTGCTGTATTCTTCCATAAAGCCTTCGAGCGAGAGGATGCTCCGGTCGTTGAGAGTGCTCATGACGCAAGCTGTATGAAGGGAGGGGGCATAGCATTGGTAGTTCTCGATGGCATAGGCATAGGTGTGCAGGATGAAGGGGGAGGAGAGCAGGGCCTTGCTTACTTCCGTGGCGCCTTGCACTATGTAGTCGTAATCTGCATCTACGCATGCTATCATATATTCCCCGAGCCGAGGTCCGAGCTTGTTCATCATGGCTGCTTTCTTGCCCTTCGAAAGTGTCAGCCTCGACGGTAGCATCACTTCGAACTTGATTCTGTCGGTTTCGAAGTCTTGCAGTACGGAGCGCCAGAAGAATACATCGTCGTAGCTCTCGACATAGGCGACAATCTTGCGGGCCGCATTTTTCGGCCGCAGTTTCGATGCGAGTTCGAGGTATTGCGAGTTGAGATGTTCCTGCAGACGCTTTGACATAAAAGTTTAAAAGTTTATAAATTTAAAAGTTTAAAAGATTAAGAGGAGGGCTTTTCACTTTTTTACTTTTTCACCTTTTCACCCTTTACTTCGATGTCCTCTACGTCTGTTACTCTGTCGCTCCATCCGTTCATGATGACGGCAGGGCTGTGTGTGGTGAGGATGATTTGGACATTGGGGTTGAGATCCATGGTAAGTTCGAGCAATCGTTGTTGCCATTCGACATGCAGCGAGACTTCGGGTTCGTCCATGAAGAGCACGAAGGGTTTCTTGTTCTGCACCAGGACGGTGAGCAGGATGATGAGCATCTGCTTTTCGCCACTTGAGAGCTTGTATGCCGAGATGGTCTCGCCATAGCTGTCGAAGTAGAGCTCGTTCTGGTCGCGCTTGATAGTCTTGCCAGTCTCGTGGAAGAGGTCGTCTATCAGGTCTTGGAAGTGTGTCTTCTCGTGTGCCAGCGCTTGCACCTTGGCTGCTGCTTCTGGGTCGCCAGTGGCAAAGAGTTCCACCATTCGGTTCGAGAGGTTCACCTGATAGTCGAGCCATTTGCGTCCGAGGTGATAGATGTGCAGGTCCAGTTCCGTCTGCATCTGATTGTCCGTCAGCTTGTTCATCAGCTCGTTGGAAAGCATGGGCCTGTCGAAGGAGCGAATGACTTCGAAGTCAACACTCTTGGCTTCGCTGGGGAAGATGGTCAGGTGTACGCCATCTTGTTTGCGTGTGTTTCTGTCGATGTCCAGAAGATGCATGATGACACGGTTCAGGATAGTGCTCTTGCCCACACCATTCACGCCGCTCAGGATGTTTACTCCTGGCTGCAGGTCCCAGCAGATGTGTTTGTGTCCGTTCCAGAGACCTTCTATCTCAATGCGTTCGATGTATTGTCCGTTCATGAATGGAAAATTAGAAATGTAGAAAATTAGAAATGATGGAAACTCTTCTTATTTTCTTATTATCACAATTTCTTATTTTAAAATATCGTCGTCGAGTTCCAAGGATATGTCTGAGCACCGACGGAGAAGGTTCCGAGGGCGCGTTCCAGTTTGTCTTGCGTGAGGGGGATGTGGCACATGCGGGCTGAGTCGCGACCGATGTACTTGCGTATCTTGTTGGGCAGCTTCGCCCAGTTCTCTTCTACGGAATTGTCGCCGAGCTGTACTTCGCCAACATAAGCTATGATGACGGGCAGGTGGAAACGATTCACTGCCTTGCTGATTTGCCAGTTCAGGATGGGGCTCTCGACATTTGTGATGGGAGAGACGAGCACGAGCAGGTTGTCGGCTTGAGCCATTAAGGCAAGCAGACGGGTCTTGACTGTTGAGTCCACCAAGTCATCGTGTTCGCTCGAAAAGTTTATCTCGTCCATGTTGACAAAGCGGAAGCGGTCTGGACGCATCCTCTGCCATGCATGGAGCTGCTGGAAGGTCTTCAGGTTCGAGTTTTCGTGGTCTAGTACACCTTGTGCATCGTAAGCAACATAAGTTTTATGCGTATTCATGGTCTTCTTTTTGTGCAAAGATACGAAAAAATTAATAATTAAAAATTAAAAGTGAAAAATTATTTGTATTTTTGTGCATCAAACACTATACATTATTTATATCATGAAACTCAGAACATTATTTTTCTCCTTTTTGCTGATGATTCAAGGCACTATGCTTTGGGCTCAGGATGCTTTCCATCTTGGCATGGCAGGCTACACATTCGTGAAGTTCGACATCGACAAGACGCTCTCCTTCATGAAGAAGATTGACGTCCACTACCTCTGTATCAAGGACTTCCACCTGCCCATCGATGCCAATGCCGAGCAGATTGCCCAGTTCAAGGAGAAGCTGGCTGCTCACGATGTCATCGGATATGCCGTAGGACCTATTTATATGAAAGATGTAGAGGCCGTCGATAAGGCTTTCGCTTATGCTCAGCGAGTTGGCGTGGACCTCATAGTGGGCGTTCCAGGCGTTTGGGGCGACAAAGGACCTCGCTACGATGTGCTCGACCGCGTGGAGCAGAAAGTCAAGGAGACGGGCATTCGCTATGCCATCCATCTGCATGGGCCTGATATGCCGCTCTATCCCGATGCCACCTCCATCTGGAACGACGTCAAGGACCGCGACCCGAGGCTGGGCATCTGCCTCGATATCGGACATGACTTGCGAGCAGGTTCCGACCCCATCAAGGACCTGAAGCGATACGGCAAACGCGTCTTCGACATCCATCTGAAGGACGTCACCGAAGGCACCAAGGCAGGCCACGCCATCGAGCTGGGACGAGGCGCCATCGACTTCCCCCGTTTCGTCAAGATGCTCCGTAAAGTGGGCTACAAAGGCTCCCTCAGCCTCGAGTACGAGAAGGACATGACAGACCCCTTCATCGGCATAGCCGAAAGCGTCGGGTATTTTAAGTGTGTGATGCAATAAAAACAAACAGGAGCTTTTTGCTCCCCTGTCAGCGTCTGTTAAAATAGAGGTATACCTTTCTCATCAAATCGGTGTACCTCTTTTATCAAATCGGTGTACCTCTTTCGCCAAATCGGTGTACCTCTTTCAAAGTATTAGTATTCCTTGGCTGAAGAATTAGCATACTTTGCCCCATGAATTAGCATACTTTTGCCAAAGTATTAGTATTCCTTGGCAGATGCTTTTGTGATTGCCTTATTGCATGGCTCCCAATATCGGCGCGACTTGCTCCGGGCTTGCTCCGAGGCTGATGGCTGTGCGGCAGTCTTGCTGGGCAAGGCGTTTCTTCTTCATGGTGAGGTAGAGCGAGGCTCGGGTGATATAGCAATCTGGGTTCTGCGGCTCCAGTTCGAGAGCCATGCTGATGTCCTTCTTGGCCTTCTCGTATTCCTTCCGCTTCTCATAGTATCCGCAGCGTGCCAGATAGTGCTTGGCATGGGTAGGATAGAAGCGAATCAGGGCGTCGAGTTGCTCCAAGGCTTCGCGAGGACGGCCGTCTTTGCTGTTCAGGATAGCAAGTCCCAGCCGTCCGTCCTCGTGCATCGGGTTGAGCCTGAGCAAGTGGTCGTAGTCGGTGCGGGCATCTTTGTATCGTCTGTTTGAGGAATGGATGAAGGCCCGATAGAAGAGTGCTTCCTCGTTGTCAGGCTCAGCTTCCAGCACCTTGTTGTAGTCGGAAAGAGCCCGCTCGTCGTTGTTCTGTCCGAGATAGAGCGAAGCCCGATTGAGGTACAAATCAAGCGAAGTGGGGGAGAGGTCGATGCCTTTGCCATAAGCTTCCAGTGCCTTGTCGTTCTCGCCCCGCTGCCACAAGATGCCGCCCAGGTATTGATAAAGGATGGCATTCGACTTCCTTACAGGGTCGAGCTTGATGGTCTCCCGGATGAGTCCTTCTGCTTTCTCCAGCGAATCAGCTGCCAGAGCTTCGACGATTTGCTTGACGCCAACCTCATAGAGCTGAGCGTTAGCCGTCAAGGCAAATAGGAAAAGCAGGAGAAACAGCCTCATCTCTCGATTGTTTGGGCACGATCGGGACCGACACTGACGATGGTGATGGGGGTGTCTGTCGCTTTCTCAATGTAGGCAATGTAGTCCTTGAGTTGCTTCGGGAACTGGCTTTCGCTTGTCATTCCGGTAAGGTCTGTCTGCCAGCCTGGAAGGGTCTCATAGACTGCCTCCCAACCCTCTGTGTCATAAGGCATTTCGTCTGTCACGACACCGTTCTTGGTGTATTTGGTGCATACCTTTATCTCGGCAAATGTGTCGAGCACGTCGCTCTTCATCATGATGAGTTGCGTCACGCCGTTTATCATGATGGCATAGCGAAGAGCCACCAGGTCGAGCCAGCCACAACGGCGGTTGCGACCCGTCACGGCTCCGTACTCGTGACCTATCTCACGAATTTTGTCGCCTGTCTCATCGAGAAGCTCTACGGGGAAAGGACCGCTGCCTACACGCGTAGAATAAGCCTTGAAGATGCCAAAGACCTCGCCGATGTTGCCTGGGGCGATGCCGAGACCGGTGCAGACACCACCGCTCACGGTATTGCTGGAAGAGACATAAGGATAGGTTCCGTGGTCTATGTCGAGCATCGTGCCCTGAGCACCTTCGGCAAGCACGGACTTGCCTTCCTGAAGGGCTTTTCCAAGCTCAATCTCTGTGTCGGTAAGCGGGAACTGACGCATGTACTCGATGCCTTGCATCCATAGCTTCTCCTCTTCGGCAATGTCGTAGTCGGTATAGTTGAGGTCGCGAAGTGTCTGTTCGTGGCGAGCTTTCAGAGTGTTGTACTTCTCCTGGAAGTTCTCGAGGATATCGCCCACTCGGAGACCAGTCCTGCTTGCCTTCTCGCTATAGGTAGGACCGATGCCTTTGCCTGTAGTGCCCACTTTGTTCTTGCCCCTAGCAGCCTCGTAGGCGCGGTCGAGCACTCTGTGGGTGGGCAGGATGAGGTGGGCGCGCTTGCTGATATGCAGCCGGCTCTTCAGGTCATAACCAGCGGTTTCCAGCTCCCTGGCCTCCTGCATGAAGAGGTCGGGAGCAATGACGCAGCCGTTGCCTATGATGTTGAGCTTGCCTTCGTCGAATATGCCGCTCGGAATACTGCGGAGCACGAACTTCTTTCCCTCGAAGATGATGGTGTGCCCTGCATTAGGACCACCGGCAAACCTTGCAACTATGTCGTATCTGGGCGTGAACACGTCCACAACCTTACCTTTTCCTTCGTCGCCGAAGACGATGCCGAGAAGGGCATCAACTTTTCCTTTTCCCATTATTATTCTTGTCCTGTTTGTTAAGATTCTTTTTTCTTGCTTCCTGCCTGTTCTTTGCCTGACACTTCCTGCAAAGTCCATGCATATAGAGCAACTTGTCTTCAATGCCGAAGTATCGGACATGCAGGTTTACGAGAGCCAGCCTTGCTGTTGAGGTAGACACTTTTGTTATGGTGTTGCATTGGCGGCAGATGACATAAGCCTTTGGATTGCAGTCAGTCCTCATCTCATAGTGTGCTGCAGTGGCAAGCGGGTGCTTGATGACAATGCCGGCATCTACAAAAAGTTCCATCGTATTGAAGATGGTGGCTCGGCTCACTTGAAACTCCCCTTGTTCCTTCATCAGGTTCATTAGTTCGTCGATGGTGAAGATGCCGCTGGCAAGCCCTGCCACCCGAAGTATCTCATAGCGTTCGGGGGTCTTGCGCATGGACCGCTCTTCCATATACTGGGTCAGACGGTCGCGCAAAGAGGCGAGAGGTGCTTGCTTCTTGATGTCCATAACCAGTGTGCAAAGGTACGACTAATAATTTAAAATACAAAATTAATAAATCAAATTTATTCTTCGATAGCTGCTTCGAGCACTTGGATTGCTTTTCTGAGATGAAGGTTGGCTCTCGGTAGCATCTTTTTTATATAATCCTCAACGAACAACCTCTCATCTTCATTCAGCTTTATCCCCCTGATTATTAGATGCCGCAAGCAAAGACAGGCAGAAGTGGCAGTCAGACTCTTTCCTTCTTCAATCCAGGCCATGCAGACTTCCTTGCAGGCAGAAGTTTTTGGCAAGAGCATCATTGCCATGATTTGTGCTTCTTCTGCTGTGAGCATCGTCTTTCCCCATTCTTCTGCCACTTTGAAGGTGAAGGTCTCTGGCGGCATAAGCATGATGGCCAACAGTCTCATCTCGCGAATACTTTGACTCCACAGACGTTTTGCAAGCTCAGCATCCTGCGGGAAATCCTTGGCAATACTTTGAAGTCTGGGCAACTCTACACCAAAGATGAGCTTGAAGGGCATTCCTGCTTCCCTCATTCTGGCTGAGAGAATGCCGTTCATGCTTGCCCTTAGCTCTTTCTTGATGTCAAGTTCTGTGCTCATAAAGTTCTGTATTCCTTTCCGTAACGAAGCATTTGC
Organism: Bacteroidaceae bacterium; assembly: GCA_017469525.1. Lineage (GTDB taxonomy): Bacteria > Bacteroidota > Bacteroidia > Bacteroidales > Bacteroidaceae > Physcousia. The sequence continues at coordinate 99,363 of JAFUGG010000013.1, forward strand.
TCGTCGTATGCTTCATTGTATGAAATGCTTACATCCGTGATGTTTCCTTCTCCGTCACGAACCAATTCATACCTTGGATTGATGAATCCCTTATAAGGAGCAAGGTTGAGCCGTTCGTAGCGTTGGCGAATCTCGTGATGAAGTTCCACATCAATCTTGATGCCATATCCTTCCACAAGTTGCCTTGCAGCCTCGTAGTCGCCTTCGCTCTTGATGCGTTGCACCTCGGCAAGAAGTGTTCCGAAGGCTTTTCGGAGCAGTTCGTAATCGTGGACAGCTACATAATGCTTGCCGTTTTGACAGACAATCTGAACGGCATCGGGATAGTTCTGGAGCGTCCATCTGCTGATGAGCGCCCTGTTGCGCATGTGTGCTTCCTCTATCTGATGCCCCTCTTCGATGCGAACCATTTGCGTGAGCAGGCCATTCATCAGGTAGCTATAGTACTGCGATTTGTACGCTTCCTCGTTGGGAGTCAGCCCGAGTTCCACGAGTTTCCTGTCTGCAATGTAATAAAGACCGAAGAGGTCGGCACGCGCTTCCTCAAGTGTACTGCCATAGGCCTTGAGTGCATCGGCATCAACTCCAGGCAACAACTGCCCACTTCCATGCCCAAGGCACTCGTGGAGGTCGGTGTGGAGGTCGTCGCAAACATCGCCATACTGGTCGAGAAGCTGCCTTGTCTCGTCGTCGATGACAAACTCTTCGCGCATCCCGCTGCCCTTTGCGGCAAGATTATAAGCATGAGTCAGGTTGGCGATGGTCACGCTTTTGCTGCCGTATTCAGCCCTTATCCAGTTGCTGTTAGGCAGGTTGATGCCGATGGCGCTGCTGGGATAGAGGTCGCCTCCAAGCATGGCTGCGCTGATGACCTTGGCACTTACTCCATGGCACGCTTTCTTCTTGAAGCGCTCATCTACAGGCGAATGGCTTTCAAACCACTCAGCATTATCGCTTAATGCTTTGGCTCGGCTTGTCTTCTCGTGATCGATGATGTTGACATAGCCTTCCCAACTTGCCTTGAGACCAAGCGGGTCGCCATAGACTTCAGTGAATCCGTTGGTGAAGTCCACATCACCTTCTGTCTCTTGAACCCAAAGGATGGCATATTCATCGAAGGTCTTGAGGTCTCCACTCTTATAGAATTCCATCAGTTTGTCGATGACTGCATGCTGCTTTGCGTTTTCAGCGTAATGACGTGCCTTGCCAAGCATCTCGCAGATACGGTTGATGGCATTGCCGTAGAGACCTTCGCTTCGCCAGACATTCTCGAAAAGTGTTCCGTCGGGCTTGCGTTCCAGTCGGCTGTTCATGCCGAGCATGGGTGGCCTTTCAGTGTCTGCTTGCTTCTTGAGGTCTGCATAGAAGGCTTCTGCCTCTGCTTGTGTGATGCCTTCTCCGTAGTAGTTGCAAGAAGAAGTGAGCAGGAGGTCTTCGCCATCAGCCTGATTGACGCGCTTGGGCATCACTTCGGGATTGAAGATTATCTCGGCAAGCTTGTCTGCATCGAAGTGCTGCGAAGTCTTTGCCTCCGCTTTCCTCAGTTCGCTAAGGAAGAAGTCACGGCTGAATTCTGGCTTGAACTTCAGGTAACTGTAATGATGATGTATGCCATTAGAGAACCAGACACGTTTCAGGTAAATAACAAAAGCTTGCCAGTCTGGTGCCTCTAAAGGGCCAGCATAGTGTGTATAGATGGCTTCCAACGCATCCCTTATCTGTAGGCCATAGCGGTTATTCTGGTCCCAGAGAATGTCCCTTCCGAGCAATGCTGCTTCTGAAAGATAATAGACGAGCAACTTCTGCCGAAGTGGTAAACTTTCAAAGTCTGGCACTTCATAACGCAGCAGTTGCAAGTCAGCAAAACGTTCTTCCATTTTATCGATTCTACGATTTGACTGCCTTTTGTTTTCTTGTACCTTTCTTCTTCCTTGTCTTCTTCTTGGGCTTTGGTGGAGGAGGAAGTTCAGCTTTAGGTACGAAGCCATGCGCCACTCTGTATTCCTTTGGTGTTGTGCCCAGAAGTTTGTAGAAAGTGGCATAGAAACTTTGACGTGTTGTGAAGCCCACTTTCGTGGCAATATCTTCCACTGTCATATTGTCGAAGTTTCTATCACCGAGCATATATCTTGCTTCGCGAACACGCATCCCTGCCACAAGTTCCGAGTAGTTTTGCTGGAAACGCATGCTAACCACAGCGCTAATGTGACGCATGTTGACGTTAATGTCTGCGGCAAGATGTTTGGCAGAGTACTTTGGGTCGCGATACTTTTCTTCAATAAGCAGTTTGATAATGATTTTCTTTGCGATGTCTTCCACGAGTGTTGCAGGGAAGGCACCTTTGTAGGATGCTTTCTTCGGGTTTTCTTGCTTGTCGGTTATGTTGTATTTAGGCATCTTTTTATTTACTATTTGACGATTTGCAACTTATATACAATTGAATAATTCAACCATTTACTTCCTCCTCTCCTGTGTAAGGTGGGCGAGGTTGGGGTCGTTTGTGGTGATGATGTCAATGCCAGGAGTCGTGGCAAATCGGTTGAGACCTTCCTCGCCATCCACGGTCCAGACGTTGACTTCCAGCCCGAGCTTCTTGGCTTCGAGCGGCCATTCGGGATGTTTGTCGAAGGTTCCGATGCTGTAGTCGATGCCTGTCAATCCCATATCTTTGATTTCTTGGGGCGTTAGGTCGCCGTTCAGGTAAGCCACCTGTGCCTTCGGAGCCAGTTCGTGGATGCGCTTGCAGGCTTGCTTGCTAAAGGAAATGTAGTCCGTCCTGTCGGCAAGGCCAAGCCTTTCCACCAGTTCGACGCTGACCTCGGAGATCTTGTTGTCACGCTTGGCGTTGCGATGAGGCTTGATTTCGAAGATGAGACGAAGCTCGGGAATCTTCGTTGCAGCCTGCAGGTATTGCTGTAGGGTAGGGATGAACTCGCCGTTCTGGAGCTGATGGTTCATCAGCGTGGCAAAGGTGGTGTCCTCGATGCGAATGCCATCTATCGTGGCGTCGTGAAAGACTACGGGCACACCGTCTGCTGTCAGCCATACATCAAACTCGCTGCCCCAGCAGCCCACCTCTGCTGCTTTCTGTAATGAAGCGATGGAGTTCTGGGCGCTTCCCTCTGTGCGCCAGTAGCCGCGATGTGCCACGATGCGAGGCTGGGCGAGCATCGTGAGCGAACAAAACGAGAGTAACAATAAAAAATATCTTTGCATCATAACATGGTATTTACGATGCAAAGATACAAAATTCCTGCGAAAGATGGTTACTTCCCTGCCTTCTTTTTTCTTTTTTCCGCAATAACAGCGACAATTATGCAGGCGACGAGGGTCAGAACGTAAGCCCAGATGTTCGTCACATGCGAGGTGGCTGTGATTGTGTAGTCCTTTGGGATGAGTCTTTCGCCTGTGAATGTGTAGCGAATTGAACCGTCGGGTTGAAGAACGCCGTTACCTGTGTCGATGACCTTGCCAGGCATGGTGAGCAGATAGGGCACGTTGAACCCGAAGATGTTCAGTTGCTTGCTGAGTTCATTGGTCAGCCCTTTGCCCAAAGATGTCTCGTTGTTGAAGAAATCGTCGTAGGCATTGGAGTGGAAGAAGTCACGGAGTTTCTCCTCGGGCTTGATGTCGAGGAGGTCGTCGGCACCAGTCGTGATGAAGCGGACGAGCGTGTCGTGTAGCTCGACGAAGCGTTCCTTACTGACCGGAGGGGCTGGGATGGAGTCGTAATGACCCACGATGAAGTCGAAGCCGACCTTCAGGAGATTGTCGTTCAGCCAGCGGTTGATGTTGGGTTCTATCTCGCTGAGCTTCTGCGAAGCCTCTGCCCCGCTCATCCCTTTCACGAGGTTCGGCTCGCCGGTAAACCAGTATCTGACGAGGTCTTTGTCAGCATAAAGCGTGTCGGCAAGCTGAAAGGTGTCGCCCACACAAAAGAAGGTTTCGCTGAAGACGTACTTTGTGTAGAACCATCGGAACTGCTTCTTGAGCTTAGCCTCTGAGCGGAGTCGGGTGCCGTTCAACTGAAGCGGCGTCTGCTGGCTCATTTCATCTATCGACTTGAAGGGTGTCCAGAAGGTCGTGCTGACGGTATCGTCCTTGCCGATTTCCGTGTGAGTGCTCATGAAAGCGTCTGTGTTGAGACATTCCGGCACGGGTTGCGACCATTTCACATTCACTTCTTTCCACAAAGAGTCGCGCATCTGTTTGGGCATCACGTTACTGTAGGTTATCTTGCGTTCGCAGGGAACCCAGGCTTCATCCTTAATGGTTGTGTGCATCACGACGTCCGGCTGATAGCAGGACGACAGCAGGAGTGTGCCCGCGAGGGCTATCCCGAGGAGTTTACTTGTGTTCATAAATCAAATGTCTGAAGTGTGTGTAGGTGAGTTGATTGCTTTTGGCCTGACGGGAGCGACGTGTCGGAGAGGATTTCGTCGGCTTCCTCGTCGGACAAGTTGTCGAGCCATTCCTGCTTAGCGTCCACTATCGGGACAGGCTTCTGACGCTGTCTGTAATGCTTCAGGGCCATGTGATAGGCGATGCGCATCAGCCATGTCTTGAGGCTCGACTGCTGTCTGTCGAAGCGGGCGAGGCTTCTGTAGGCTTCCACGAGGGCGTCCTGCGTCACCTCCTCGGCGTCTTCTTTCGATGGAACAAGACGGCGAACCATCCGCATCAGCTGCTCTGCATATCGCTCGGCAAGCAGTCGGAAAAGCTCTGTCTGCCCGTCCAGAATGCCCTCCACGAGTATCGCGTCGTCCGGCATCTGCTTCGATATGTCTGCGCTCTGCTTGTTCATTCGTTTGTCGTTCCTCTACAAATATATTACCGAGAAATGCGAAAATGTATAACAGTCTATGTAAAAAAGTCCGGATCAGCGTGTGATGTTGCGTTATTCTCAGTACGTTGTCCAATAATGCAAACAGGCGAATCGACCGTTCCCGGCAGGCACGCGGTCTTGGTCGTCGCGTCGTATGCATTTGTCTCACGTGTGAGAAAATAATTTCTCATACATGAGACAACGTTGTCTCACACGTGAGAAATCTTTGTCTCACACGTGAGACAAACCGATTGCCTTCGCCTTCTCCCTCTTTTCGACACAGAGGGGGGGGCTTCGGAGGCTGTTGTATTATTATATATAATGTATAGGGATAGCCTTATCCTACAAGGCTGAACTGCTTGTTGCCGATGAGCTTGCGCAGGTTTATCAGGGCATAGCGGCAGCGGCCGAGGGCTGTGTTGATGCTCACGCCTGTCTGTTGGGCTATTTCCTTGAAGCTGAGGTCGTCGTAGAAACGCATCATGATGACTTCCTTCTGCGGCTCGGGCAGGTAGTCGAGCAGGCGGCGTATGCTCTCGCGGCTCTGATAGTCTATCATCTCGTCCTCGCGTGTAGCCTCGCTAAGGCGGAGGCTGTTGAGAGCCCTGGGCTTGACGAATTCTTCGCGAATGGTGCACGTCTGCTCGCACTCACGGCTCTTGTCGACAATGAGGTTGTGGGCTATGCGTGTGAGCCAAGCACTGAACTTACCGCTCGTCTGGTACTTGTGGGAACGGATGGCTACAATGGCACGCTGGAACGTGTCTTGAAAGAAATCGTTGGCCACGTCGGTGTCCTTCACAAGGAAGAGGATATAAGAAAAGATGTATGCCTGATGGCGTTCAAGCAAAACGTCAAATGCACTGTCGTTACCTTCTTCGTACAACTTGACCAACTCATGGTCGGTCAATGCAGATAAGTTGTTCATTACGTCTCAAAGTATGGTTTTGGAGTAATGTCAGTCAATAGGCAATCAGGTTTATAGTGCGTTATTTGATGTTATTTGACGATGCAAAGTAATGGCTTTTATGGTTTCCGTGCAAGTTTTTCACACTTTTTTTCTCTTTTCCACCTTTATTTGCTCTTGTTTTTGCACAAAAAGTTGTAACTTTGTGCAATTATTTAAATCAAAAAGTACATGAATCATACACGAGAAGAGCATTTGCAGGCGTTTGGCCGCTTGCTTGATGTGATGGACGAGCTGAGGGAGAAATGCCCGTGGGACCACAAGCAGACGAACGAGAGCCTGCGTCCGAACACGATAGAGGAAACGTTTGAGCTTTGTGATGCCTTGCTCAAGGATGACGTTCCGAACATTGAGAAAGAGTTGGGCGATGTATTGCTTCACATTGTTTTCTATGCCAAGATAGGCAGCGAGAAAGGGCAGTTCGATATTGCTGACGTTTGCAACAAGCTGTGCGACAAGCTCATTTTCCGCCATCCGCACGTCTATGGCGATGCCGTCGCCAAGACTGCCGGCGATGTCGTCAAGTCGTGGGAACAGATTAAACAGAAAGAGAAGGACGGCAACAAGACTGTTCTGGGCGGTGTCCCCACGTCCTTGCCTTCGCTCATCAAGGCCTATCGTATTCAGGACAAAGCTCGCGCCGTGGGTTTTGATTGGGATAAGAAGGAAGATGTGTGGGACAAGGTTCGTGAAGAGCTTGGCGAACTGGAGGCTGAACTCTCGAAGGAAGACAATATCGAAAAGCAGACGGCTGAGTATGGCGACTTCCTCTTCAGCTTGATTAATGCGGCTCGACTCTATCACATCAATCCCGACAATGCCCTGGAACATACGAACCAGAAGTTCATCCGTCGCTTTAATTATGTAGAAAGGAAGGCGAAGGAGCAAGGCTTGGAACTGAAGGATATGACTCTTGCCCAGATGGATGCGCTCTGGAATGAGGCGAAGAGGGCTGAGTAGAAAAAATGAAGAGTAGAAAGTCTTGTATTGACGTTTCTACTCTTCTCCCGAAAATCTCTTTACCCTAAAGCCTGTATTATCATTGATGTCTGTTGTCTCTTGGATGGTTGCCTCTGTGCCCAAATCCTTCCAGCATCTGCCTGTGGAACTTGTCCTCGGCACACATGGCTTTGTAAACCTTCTGTGGGGAAACGGCATTGCACAGCTTCTTGTAGTAGTTGGCCTCTATCTGTGCCATTTCTACACCCAGTTCTTTTATCTTGTTGATTGTTCCTGAATAGTCTTTATCGCTGGCATTGCCCTGCTGAGCATCCTTCTTGAGCTGGAAGATGTTGCGCTGTATCTGGCGCTGCTTGCTCTTCATCTCGTGGTAGATGGGGTAGAAGGCCCCGGCTTCAGCCTCGCTGAATCCAGCTTCGCCAGTGATGAAGCATTCAAGCTTTGCCTTGAACTCTTCCGGATTGAACTTGCCTCGCCCTGGCTGTGCCATTGCAAGACTGGCGAACACAAAGATGTTAATCAGTAGTATTATCCTTTTCTTCATGGCTTTCTCGTTAATTATAGTCTGCTTCGGTCAAGTAGGAAGCAATGGACATGTTATCAATCATTGAGTAGTTCAGTGCGTCTTCGATGTACTGGACTTCTTCTGCGTTGGCTGTCTTTGCGGCTTCTTGTCTCTCGAAGAGCATTCCTCCGGTGAAGACACAACCCACGAGGATGGCAGCTGCGGCCCATTTCCATGCCAATCGACGACGTTTTCGCTGGGCAATGCGGCTTGCCACTCTGCCCGGCAACTTGTCGAAGTAGCCCTCAGGGACGGTGAAGTGGTTCTCTGTGCCAAAGCGTTCGAGAAGCTTGGCCTCCAGTTCTTCTATGTTATTGTCTGTTCTCATCTTTTATCTATTAGATATTATATAATGTGAAAGGTTTAATTCAGATTGTCGAAAAAAGCAGATATTTTTTTGACGGCGTGATGATATGATGCTTTCAGCGCCCCAATGCTTGTGCCGAGCATGTCGCTCATGTCCTCATACTTCATCTCGTCGAAGTACTTAAGATTAAAGACGAGCCGCTGCTTTTCGGGCAGTGTGCCGATGGCTTCTTGGAATTGCCTCTGCACTTCGTCGCCGTCGAAATAGCTGTCGCTGGCAAGTGTGTTTGCTATGTTTCCTTCGGTCTGGTCGAGGCTCAGTGCTTGCTTCTTCTTGGAGAGGTGGTTGAGGGATTCGTTGATGGCTATACGGAAAAGCCATGTTTGCAGGCGAGACTCTCCGCGGAAGCTGTCGAGGGCACTCCATGCCTTGATGAAGGTGTTCTGCAGGACATCGTCGGCATCGTCGTGAACCACGACCATTCGACGTATCTGCCAATATAGCGGCTCCTGATATTCACGTACCAATTGTGTGAAGGCCGCTTCTTTGGCAGAAGGATCTTGCAGCTTACTATAGAGTGCCTTCTCGTCTATCATACTAATTAATCAGACAAGAATAATAAGGGAAGGTTTAATTAGTAGGTTGATATACCTGCAGTAGTAAACGTTACTGCACAGAAATCTTGCGGACAATCTTGCCCACCTTGATGAGGTAGCAACCTTTTGTCAGGTTCAGGGCAAAGGTCTTGTCGTTTGCATCGATGCGAATAGTGGCCACCTTGGCACCTGTCAGGTTGAAGACTTCCATCACTTCTCCGTTGGCACCGACAATGTGAACGTTGCCTCCGTTGATGCTCAACTGGATGCCGGAAACGTTCATCTCGATGCTTTCACGGTCGTTTTCCGCATACATGGAAAGCGGCGCAAAAGCCATCGCCAAGGTGAGTACTATGATGAAAAATTTCTTCATTTGCTATAGAATTCGTTGCAAAGATAGGACTTTTCTTTGGTCTGTGCAAGAAAATCTTCAAAAAAATATAATAAATATGTTCAAAATGCCCCGCTTTTATGTTGCAGAACATATAATTCGACACAATAAGTTGCTTATCGAGGTATTTCGATGACTTCAAGGTCGCTGAAGTTTCCGGCATCGATAGTGAAGCGGACAAGTGTGCGCACCTGGTGCCATCCTTGCAGTCCTGCTGCCCCGGGATTGATATGGAGCAGCCCCAGCCGCTTGTCGAACATTACTTTCAGGATATGGCTGTGGCCTGAGATGAAGAGTTTGGGCGGTCGGATGAGGAGTTGCTGCCTGATGCTTGGGTCGTAATTGCCTGGATAGCCGCCTATATGAGTCATGAGGATGTCGGCTCCTTCGCAGGTCCATCGGAGTTTTTCGGTGTAGAGCCTTCTGAGGTCCCCTCCGTCGCAATTGCCGAAGACGGCTTTCAGGGGACGAAACTCACCCAGTCGGGTTGCCAGTTCGAGCGAGCCGATGTCGCCGGCGTGCCATATTTCGTCGCACGGCTCGAAGTACTCGAGATAGCGGTCATCCCAATAAGCGTGAGTGTCGCTAAGCAGTCCGATGCGTTTCATCTCTCTTGATTTTCTTTATCATATAAGTCAGCATCGAGGCGGCTGTCACGAAGCTTATGGTGTCGCTGATGGGCATGGAGAGCCAAACGCCGTCCAAGCCCCACCATTTCGGCAGGATGGCAAGCAGCGGGATGAGGAACAGCATTTGCCTTGTGACACTCAGGAAGATGCTCTTTCCCGCGTGACCAATGCTCTGGAAGAAGTTTCCGATGACCATCTGAGCACCCACAAGCGGGAAGGCTGCCACAACGAAACGGAAGGCACGAACTGCTTTGTGGGTCAACTCAGGACCAGCTCCGAAGATGTGTATCACGGGAGCTGGGATGAGTTTGCCCACGAGGAAGGCAAGGAAGGTGATGCTTGTGGCTCCGATGATGCCGTAGCGAAGCGTGCGGAAGACGCGGTCGTTCTGCCTCGCTCCCCAGTTGTAGCCGATGATAGGTTGCATGCCTTGCGTCAACCCCATCACTACGGTGGCAAACAGGAAGACCACCCTGTTGACGATACCATAGGCGCCGATGGCCATGTCGCCACCATATTGTAGCAATCTGTTGTTGCAAAGAAGCACGACCAGGCAGGCGCAGCTGTTCATGAGGAACGGGCTGAGGCCGATGGCAAGGCACTGGCGGACGATGTCGAGCCTGAGGCGGTAGATGCCGCGACGCAGGTGGAGCAGTTCCGTGGGACGGCTGAAGAGCCTCAGCTGCCAGCCGAAAGCGATGGCCTGCGCTATGACGGTGGCCCATGCAACGCCCTGTATGCCCCAATGGAACACGAAGATGAACAGCGGGTCGAGCAGGCAGTTGACGATGATGGCGAGGAATGTACAACCCATTGCCGAGCGTGGATGGCCGGCGCTACGCAGGATGGCGTTCGAACCAAAGTAGAGGTGCGTCACCATATTGCCAAGCAAGATGATGAGCATGTACTCGCGAGCGTAGGGTAGGGTGAGGTCGCTTGCTCCGAAGAGGCGCAGGATGTTGTCCAGGAAAGGCAGACAGGCGAGTGTGAACAGGATGCCGAGGATGATGTTGAGGCTGATTGTGTTGCCCAGGATGTGCTGAGCCTCTTCGTATTTTCCTTGCCCAAGTCGCACACTTATCACCGTGCTTGCACCTACGCCCACCATCGCTCCGAAGGCTGCCGACAGGTTCATGAACGGACTTGCCACGGCCATTCCGCTGATGGCAAGGTCGCCCAAGCCCTGACCCACGAAGATGCTATCTACTATATTATATATAGAGGAAGCCACCATCGCGATGATGGCGGGCAGACTATATTGCCAGAGCAGGCTGCCGATGGGCTTCGTGCCGAGTTCTGTGGGGACGTGTTGTTGCATACTATCCTGAAAAGCTTTGTTTCCTTAGCGTTTGCAAAGGTACGAATTAAAAATGAAATAATGAAATAATGAAGGAATGAAAATGACATAATGAAAGAACAAATAGCCAACAATGACATTCTGACACTTTGCTCGGAATATGTGAGGATTACTGACACTTTGAGTTTTTCTGACCCGCTGAGAATGGCGCGAAATAGCCCAACTTCAGTCGAGGCCAAAAAGAACGCCTGTTTTCTCGATTTCCGTAACCTTTTGAATGTATTCGACTTACGTTTTGTACGATTTGACGAGGGCAATAATATGTTCCGATTTTGGACAACAAATCGGTTAAATTGGTCTGCTTTGCAGGGTGATTTGACGTGTTTAATTGCTAAACATGGCACGTTGAGTTTGTCAAAGAACTATACTGAGTTTGTCAAAGAACTATGTCGATTTGGTGAAAGACTTATGTTGAATGGACAAAAGACCTGTGCCGAGTCGGTCAAAATGGCCTGTTTTCATCAAAACTGCTCCGCAGGTCATCTAAAATTGAAGTGTTAAATAGTAAGCAAAACGACCTTTTCGGTGATAAATTGAAAAGTGCGATGTTCACACTTTTTGCATGTTTTTCTTTGCGAACAGGAATAAAATTCCTAAATTTGTAGCGTCTTTTTGTTACAAACCACCCTTTTTGGCGTTATATATATAAGATAGTACGCGCGAAATGAAAACGAAGACTTTCGTCCTCTTCTTCTTGTTGCCCATCCTCGCTTTTGCTGAGGAATCGGCTCTCGAAATGCTTTCACAGAGGCAAGCCGCCTTTGGTCAGACCATTCCGCAGGAGAAGGTCTTCATTCACATGGACAACACTTCTTACCAACTTGGCGACACAATCTGGTTCTCGGCCTACACTCGACGGACCGATACGGACAAGCCTTCCGATGTGAGTGGCGTGCTTTATGTGGAACTTTATGGGCAAGAAGGATACATGATAGAGCGTAAACTCATCCAAATGGAAGAGGGTCATGGCTCTGGATTCTTTGCTTTAAACAAATACATTCAGTACGCTGGTTTCTATGAACTTAGGGCTTATACTCGTTGGCAACTCAATTGGGGACGTTTCGAGCGCAAGCATACTGAAGACATCAAAACGTGGTTCGCAAGCAAACGGCAAGAGAAAGAGTATTTCCGTGACTATGAAAAGCTCTACAGTCGCGTGTTTCCCGTCTATGATAAACCCCTCGAACCAGGCGAATACACGCACGACATGACGCTTCGAGCCATGCGTCGTCTCTATCCCAATCCTGCTGATAATCCCAAGTTGACGCTTTCTCTTTATCCGGAAGGAGGCAATCTTGTGGAAGGAATGCCTTGCAGAGTGGCATTTGAGGCGTGTTTCGACACTGGAGAGTGGGCAGAAGGTTGGGTTGTTTATGATGGCGACTCAATCAAGACTGTGAATCGAGGCAGAGGACTCTTCGAGGTCGTTCCGCAGAAAGGACTGGAGAAAGAGGTTCTCTTCGTCAGCAAAGATGGCAAACAAGCTAAAGCGAAACTGCCCAAGCCGGAGCCGACGGGCGTTTCCCTGAAAGTGGAGCAGACCGATAGCGGCTGGGTTGCTCATATCCGACATACTGCTGATTTGCAGGATGACAGCTTAGGCGTGAGCTTGATGTACGAGGGAAAAATGGTCAGCCCCCTCCCGGCTCCCCCTTTGGGGGAGTGCCACAATCCCGCTGTCTTGCCGCTCATTAGCACTCCCCCAAAGGGGGAGCGGGGAGGGGGCTGGCCCTCTGGCGTCTATCAACTTACCGTCTTCGACACAAAAGGCCGCGTCTTTGCTGACCGTCTCTTCTTCAATCGAGGCAAGGAGGACATGATGCCCACGCTAAGCATCAAGGGTCTCAAGGAGGAATACCAGCCTTACGAACCCGTCAACCTTACTTTGAAAGCACCTCCAAGCAAGTCTTCTATTTCGATTTCGGTCAGAGATGATTTCCGGAGGGACTGCCTCTACGACGATTCCAACATCCTGACCGAGATGCTCTTGGCAAGCGAGATACGCGGCTTCGTGCCTCAACCTGGCTGGTATTTCGAGGCTGACGATGAAGAACATCGTGCTGCCCTCGACCTCTTGATGATGACACAAGGCTGGCGTCGCTTTGATTGGCGAAGCATGGCGGTGGCTGGGGCTTGGGACATCACACAGCCTGCCGAACGGGCTCCCATCCTGATTGGCAACACCTACAAGAACGTCATCGTCGATTTCGTGGAAGGTGAAGAGACGAACAACGAGAAGGAGGACGAAGAAGAATACCCTTTCAGCGAAGACGGAAGAGACCCTCATGAGGAAGATTACTATGAGACCAAGCCGATGGACTTGCCCGATATGTTTAACAAAGGCAGGAGTGCGGAACGAGAAAAGATTGCTTACGACAAATCTGTCAACGCCAAAAATGATAAGAAGAACAGGGAACTCAAGGTTCATGCCGAGATAATTGCCCTCGATGCAGAGACCAATTTCGTTGGCGAAATCGAGACTCGTAGGAAAGATTTCCGCATTCAGTTGCCTCCTTATTATGGCTCGGCAATCGTCTTTATCAGTGCTGCAGACACGACTAAATGGAAAAAGAAGAAGCCTTACACTTGGATTCAAGCCGAACCAGACGATATCTATACGGACTATATGTACTTGCCAGCAAGTGCAAAGATTAGGCGAAAGATATTCGTTGAACCGGCAGATTACCTGCCTCGCATCGTTTGGCCGTATCCACGATTTGTGAATCCTTACTCATATTACCAGAATCATCTTGCTCCCACACCTGAGAAAACGAATGCGAATGGCAAGTGGATAAGGCTCGACGACGAAACAATCATCAACGAAGTGACGATAAAGGCAAAGCGGCGAGGCTTGAAAAAGTTCGAAGATATCTGGCCTATCTTTGCCATTGATGCAGAAGATGCCGATAACATAGCTCAAGACATCGGATTGGGCTTTATGCAGGTCTATACAGCAGACTTCGGCGTTGGCGTGATACCACATAAGCTGCTGGAAGGGGAAGAACCGACTTTCGATACCCGCACAGGCGCAGGATATACACGAAGAATGATTATGGCTATGCAGGGCGACTCGATTCCGCCTGATTCCATATATGCAAGGAAGTATCTTAGGTCACTACACGACATCGGTATGTCCCCAGGTGAAGCAATGGAGTATCAGGGCAATGGTGTCTGGGACATGTATGTCTTTTACTCTGATTACAGTCCTCGACTGTATGGCAACGACATGTATTACGGCAGCAATGAGCCCAAGACGAAGCTTGTGCAGTATCCTTTCCCCGATGGTTCTCGACGATTGACCTATCGCGATCGACGTTATGTAATACCTGGCTTTGCCTATCCGGCACAGTTCTATTCGCCTGACTACAGCAAGCAAAAACCTTCGGAAGAAGGGAAAGACTATCGTCGCACACTCTATTGGAACCCCAACCTCAAGCTGAACGATGAAGGTGAGGCTGAAATCAAGTTCTTCAACAATAGTCGCGTCACTCAGTTATCTGTTGATGCAGAAGGGCAAGCTTCAGACGGTACATTACTCTGGGCAAAGTGACATATAATAATATATAATGTGTAAAGAAAGGAAAAAATACGGCATCAAGAGTACAACTTAACGTAAAAAATTGTATCTTTGCACGCGAATTGAAAAAACGTAAATCGTCAAATAGTAAATCACAAAGATGAGTACACAAACAGAAAAGATCAAGGAGCTTATGGAGCTCCGTGCCAAGGCCCGTATAGGCGGAGGCGAAAAAGCTATCGAGAAGCAGCACGAGAAAGGCAAGCTCACAGCTCGCGAACGTATCAATCTCCTGCTCGACGAAGGTAGCTTCGAGGAAATGGACATGTTCGTGAAGCACCGTTGCACGAACTTCGGTATGGAGAAGAAGCAATATCTGGGCGACGGCGTCGTAACAGGTAGCGGCACAATTGGAGGTCGCCTGGTTTATGTCTTCGCACAGGACTTCACGGTTTCTGCTGGTTCTCTCTCCGAGATGCTGGCAAGCAAGATTTGCAAGGTGATGGACATCGCCATGAAGGTAGGTGCTCCCGTCATCGGTCTCAACGACTCAGGCGGTGCTCGTCTGCAGGAAGGCATCAACGCCCTGGCTGGCTATGCCGAAATCTTCCAGCGCAACATCATGTCTTCTGGCGTCATTCCTCAGATTAGCGCCATCATGGGCCCGTGTGCAGGTGGTGCAGTTTACAGCCCTGCATTGACTGACTTCACCTTCATGGTTGAGGGCAGCAGCTATATGTTCCTTACGGGTCCCGGCCCCGTCAAGGCTGTCTTGGGCGAAGTCGTAACGCAGGAACAGCTGGGTGGTGCAAGTGTTCATGCCACAAAGAGCGGCGTCACACACTTCACAGCCAAGAACGAGGAAGAGTGTATCGCTATGATCAAGCAACTCTTCTCTTACATTCCTCAGAACAACCTCGAGAAGACACCTCGCGTTGCCTGCACCGATCCCATCGACCGCATGGAGGATTACCTCAACGACATCATTCCCGACAACCCCAACATGCCTTACGACATGTATCAGGTGATTGCAGGCATCGTGGACAATGGCGAGTTCTTCGAGGTTCAGCCTAACTTCGCAAAGAACATCATCATCGGCTTCGCACGCTTCAACGGCCAGAGTGTCGGCATCGTAGCCAACCAGCCGAAGCAGTTGGCAGGTGTGCTCGACTGCAACAGCAGCCGCAAGGGCGCTCGCTTCGTTCGTTTCTGCGACGCATTCAACATTCCTATTGTAACACTTGTTGACGTTCCCGGATTCCTTCCAGGCACAGCTCAGGAGTACAACGCAGTCATCTTGCATGGTGCCAAACTGCTGTACGCTTACGGCGAGGCAACTATTCCCAAAGTGACCGTCACCCTGCGCAAGAGCTATGGCGGCAGCCACATCGTGATGAGCTGTAAGCAACTTCGTGGTGACCTCAACTATGCTTGGCCTTCAAGCGAGATTGCTGTGATGGGTGCAAGCGGTGCTGCAAGTGTGCTCTATGCCAAGGAGGCAAAGGCTCTGAAGGAAGAAGGCAAGGTGGAAGAAGCAAAGGCTTACATGGCCGAGAAGCAGAAGGAGTACGAAGACCTCTTCGCCAATCCTTATCAGGCAGCCAAGTACGGTTACATCGACGATGTAATCGAGCCTCGCAACACCCGCTTCCGCATCATCCGTGCCCTGGCTCAGCTCGAGAATAAGAAACTTACTAACCCCGCCAAGAAGCACGGAAATATTCCTCTGTAAAAGTTATTTAGTCGTTTGGGAAATTAGTCGTTTAGTCGTTTGGGACAAATAGCAGGACGGCCACGACTAACTTCCCTAAACGACCAAACGACCAAACCACTAAACGACCAAATTAATATATGTATTTTCTTTCAATATCAGATCCGCAGATATGGCTCTTGGCAGGCATCTCCATCCTGGTTGTGTTCGCCATCCTCATCATCCTGGTTCTCATTCTGGGCATCTTCACCGCTGTGGCTAAGAAAACAACAGCCAAGGCAAAGGCAGTGAAGAGTAGCATCGAGACCAGCTTGGAGGCAAAGAGCTTCGAGAAAGCCAGCGAAGAGGATAAGGCAGCCGTTGCGACGGCTCTCTATCTCTACTTCGAAGAGAGAGACAATCGCGAAAGCCGCGTCCTCACTATCGTTCCATATCCCTCTGCATGGGGAGCTCAGCTCAATCCAAGACTCTAAGAGAATTCAAAATTATTAAATTCAAAATTCAAAGATGAAAGAATTCAAGTTTAAGATAGGTGGTCAGGACTATGCTGCCACCGTAGAAGACCTCAAGGACGGACAGATGAAAGTTACCGTCAACGGTCAGACCTATCAGGTAGAAGTTCCCCAAACAAAGGCTAAGGGTCCTCAGGTTGTTATGGCTCCTGCTGCTCCCGAGGCACAGACAGGCGGCAGCAAGAACGTCAACAGCGAACTGCCCGGCACAGTCACAAAGATTAACGTAAGCAACGGCCAGCATGTAAAGCGTGGCGATGTATTGCTCGTTATCGAAGCCATGAAGATGGCCAACGAGATTGTCAGCGAAGTGGATGGCACCGTTCAGCGTGTTGCCGTCACTCAGGGACAGAGCGTCAATCAGGGTGACTTGCTCGTCGAGATGGTTGCTGACTTCGAGGCAGCCAAGGCAGAGGTCACACCGAAGCCCGCTCCTGTCGCTCCTGCACCCGTTGCAGCACCTGCTCCTGCAGCAGCTCCAGCCGGAGCCAAGACTGTTACTGCTCCTCTGCCTGGTACAATCACCAAGATTAACGTCAAGGTGGGCGACAGCGTTGGTGCAGGCGACACAGTCCTCCTGATGGAAGCCATGAAGATGGAGAATAATATAACTGCCGAGTTCGCAGGTACCGTCAAGGCTATCCTCGTTGAATCAGGCAATCAGGTACAAAGCGGACAGGCACTCGTCGAACTGGATTAGATAATATGGAGGTAGGTGGTGAGTGGTTAGAAGTTAGAGAATACCTTTGGCCACAACATCAGCAGCCCAAACATTTCTCTAACACCTAACCTCTAACCCCTAACCACTATAAACTGAATACAAATGAAAAAGTACATTAGTATGTTCCTTCTCCTGCTGGTAGCCACTCCCTTGATGGCTGCAGATTTCAATCTGGAGGAGGGTCTGAATAAGTTCTTCAACGAGATGGGCTTCGTCACTTTCTTCGTGCAGGAAGAAGGTTGGAAGAATGCCGTCATGATTCTCATCGGCTGCTTCCTGCTCTATTTAGCCATCAAGAAAGAGTACGAGCCTCTGCTTCTTCTGCCGATTGCCTTCGGCATGATTCTGAGCAACCTGCCCGGTGCCGGTTTGTTCGACTCTGATATGTGGAACAATGAGTTCCTCAATCCCAACAGCCCCAACTATCACAGCTACGGCTACGTCATGGCTCACGGAGGTCTGCTCGATGTCCTGTACATCGGTGTGAAGGCAGGTGTCTATCCATGCCTTATCTTCCTTGGCGTTGGCGCTATGACCGACTTCGGTCCGCTGATTGCCAATCCCAAGAGCCTGCTTCTCGGCGCTGCTGCCCAGCTGGGCATCTTCGCTACCTTCCTGGTAACACAGATTGACATCTTCGGCTTTACTGCTGCCCAGTCGGCTTCTATCGGCATCATTGGCGGTGCAGATGGTCCCACGGCTATCTTCCTGACGTCGAAACTTGCGCCTGAGCTGCTCGGTCCTATCGCTGTGGCTGCTTACAGCTACATGGCCCTTGTTCCGGTCATTCAGCCTCCCATCATGCGTGCCCTCACCACTGAGAAGGAGCGCAAGATTCGCATGAGCCAGCTCCGCACGGTTAGCAAGAAGGAGAAGATTATCTTCCCCATCGTTGTGGCTATCGTAGTGAGTCTGATTGTTCCCTCTGCCGGTACGCTTATCGGCTGTTTGATGCTCGGTAACCTCTTCAAGGAGAGTGGAGTAGTGGAGCGTCTGAGCAAGGCTGCACAGAACGAGCTGAACAACATCGTCGTCATCATGCTGGGTGTTACTGTTGGTGCAACAGCTACCGCAAGTGCCTTCCTGAACTTCCAGACCATCGCCATTCTTTGTGTCGGCATCATAGCCTTCGGCATTGGCTCGGCAGGTGGCGTCCTGATGGCAAAGATTATGAACCTCTTCCTGAAGGAAAAGATTAACCCCCTCATCGGTAGTGCAGGCGTCAGTGCCGTACCTATGGCTGCCCGTGTCAGTCAGGTGGAAGGTCAGAAGGCCGACCCGCGCAACTTCCTGCTGATGCATGCCATGGGTCCCAATGTGGCAGGCGTCATTGGTAGTGCCGTTGCTGCAGGCATCCTGCTCAGCTTCTGCGGATAATATATAATAATGTATAGATTATAGCTGGCAGCCGCGTGTGGCTGCCAGCTATGCTTTGCTTTCAATCTTTATCTTTCTGTGATTAAGTTCCTCAATCGTTTCTTCACTATTGCCGCACTTCTATGTGGCTTGCTTGGCTTCGGGATTGGAGTCAAGGCACAAGTCGCCTGCCATGATGAGCAGAAGAATGAGGAACAAATCAAGGAGGCAGACGGCTTCTTGAGGCAAGTGGCAGAAGAGCCGCAGAGCCCTGTCCGCCTATCTTTGTGCTCGCGTCACTCTTCCAATCGCATTGCCTCATCCCGTTCCAGCCGTGTGCAGACGACTCATGGCGGCAGAACGAACCACACTCATGGTCGTGTACAGACCGACGTATTATCTTACCTTCATAGATATTTGCCCCTTGGCGATGTTTCTTCCAAGTTGTCGTCAGCATGGGCTTTTGCGTCTCCGCGCCTTTATTATGTCATTGCGCTGAGGCGTCTTCTGTGTTAGCGAGCTGTTTTCCTTACGAGATTGAGAAAACAGTTATCACTAATATAGAAAAGAAAATCTATGTTCCTTTATATGTTGTACGCCTTGGCGGGTGCTACACTTGTCCTCGTTGGTGCAGACAGACTGACCGATGGGGCAGCAAGTTTAGCAGTTCGTCTTGGCATATCCGAGATGGTTATTGGGCTGACGATAGTTGCGTTTGGTACATCGCTTCCCGAATTCATCGTGAGCTTTCTGGCATGCATGTCGAGTGACAGTTCCCGGGTGGCAATTAGCGTGAGCAACATTGTTGGCAGCAACCTCTTCAATACATTGCTCATTGCGGGTGCATCGGCAGCTGCAGCTCCTATTGCCTGCTCTGCTGCCACAGTTCATAAGGACATTCCTCTGTGCCTGCTGGCCAGTGTTGTCCTGTCGGCTTTGACACTTGACGGACTTGTTTCGGGCGAGTCAACAGACGTGCTTACACGAGGCGACGGAATAGTCCTGCTATGCTTCTTTGCGATATTCATGGCCTATTCCATCAGCCTTGCGAGGCAGAAGCAGACAGTTACTAGGCAGACATCACCGATGTCTTCACTTCGCATAACATTGTTTATCGTGCTGGGACTTGCAGCATTGATAGGTGGCGGAGAACTGTTTGTCGAAGGAGCATGTGGCATAGCACGTCTGGCGGGAGTGAGCGAGACCATAATCGGTCTGACACTTGTTGCCGGAGGTACCAGCCTGCCCGAACTTGCCACCAGCATCGTTTCTGCCCGTAAAGGGCAGAGTGCACTTGCCATAGGCAATGTCGTTGGCAGTAACATCTTCAATATCTTCTTCATCCTGGGTGTATGTGCAAGCGTGGAGACACTTCCCGCGGCAGGACTGACTACTATGGACTTCACTACACTCATAGCAAGTGCTTTGCTTCTATGGGTGTTCTCGTGCAGTAGCCGGAGGCTGTCGCGATGGGAAGGATGGGTCATGATGTTGGCATACGCACTATACTTAGGATGGTTGACAATCAATAGTATTCATTAAACAAGTAACAACAATGGCAAATATCAAGAATCTGCATATGTGGAACAACATCTGCTCCGATGCCCGTATTGGCATAAAGAAAACAATGTTCGGACTGTTCAGTACAGTCATTTACACGCCGACCGGCAGTCCGGTCGATGCCGTTCAGCTCGAGTATTCGCATGCTGATGGCAACCGTATGAACCAAATCCTCAGTACTTCGTCCGAGGAGATGGCAAAACTTATGGCAGAATTCCGTCCCAAGCCACAGCTCAACGGCAATTATCTGGCCGAAGTATGTCACTCTCGCGACGGCGCCTTTCTGGCCGTCAGACTCTATCAGTTCAGCCAGCTGAACTATGTTCCCGTGTCGGATGTCCTCGTTTTTGAAGGCGAGCAGGCACGGACAGTCAGGGAAATGTTCCTTCGGAAGGGATAAGTTCTATGACTATAGGCTTCACCGTAGTGCTGTGGCAGCAAGTATCCTGCTCAGCTTCTGCGGATAAGCCACAATAACGACATCCGACTCTTACTGCCCGAAGGTCTTAAAGTTAAGATCCTCGGGCAGTTTTTTTCCCATTCATCGATTACACTTCGCAGTCACCATCAAAGCTGATGCTGTCGCGACTCTGGCCACGAACCCGAATATACGCAGTACCGGAGTCATAGATGTCAAGCAGGTAATGGTAGGTGTCCTCCTTCGTCCTCACCGCCAGTTCTATTCTGGTCAGCCTCTTTTTAGGGCGAGTCTCATGGTAGCTGACAATGGGGGCTTCAAAGTTCAAGTTCTCAGAGGAGAATGTGGCAGTCTGATACACCTGTCCCATGTAGGGCAAACAGCTCACCAGCCTATCACCCTTAATCTCCAGATAGAAGCCATAGGATAGAGTTCGAGAAGTATAACGAACCGGGTTCATTGTGCGCACATTAATACGCAGCTGCTTGTTAGCCAGAGCTTCTGTCACAGCCTTTTTTGTCTCTGCTGCATGTTCGGCACTTGACTGAGAATTTGCGCACCCCCATGTCAGCAGCGTAATCACTACGAAGACTATACCCGCTATGGGAAACAATTCCTGTTGGTTGTCCATTAGTAATATTCTATTTTCAGTTCATCAGACACATTGAAGTCCTCGTGGAAGGCATCATTATAGACATAAACGATGCGAAGCCCACGATACGATACAGACACCTTCAGCGTGTCAAGCAAATGCCAGCGAGGCCTTCCGAAGTCATACGAAGCACGGTCAAGAACGAGACGGCCAGTTGTCCAATCGAATTGGTAGTATCCACCACCGATGCATTGGTCATCCCCAAGTAGCAGGTCCTTATGCTGGCTCACCATGCCTAAGCGCAGATAACCATCCATCGTAATAATAAACTTCGGCTGTTCCATGTCATTAGTCAAAGGCTATAAAATCCCAAAGTGGATTTCCTGTCATACGCTTCTTCTGTCTAAAAGACGAGTGAATAAGGTTAAAGCATCCTTCATTATTTCATTATGGTCAAAAGCCAAGGGAGGCAGCGCATCGATGGGGAACCACTGAGCTTTTGCTGCATCGTCCTGCCCGCAGACATCAGCAGGGGCATCAAGGGTGGCAAGATATGCTACAGTAATCGTCCTTCCCCGAGGGTCGCGATTCACTTTCGAGTAGGCACCAATCTGATAGATGGAAGAAACCTTCAGACATGTTTCCTCCTCCAGTTCACGGATGGCACATTGTTCCGCTGTTTCATCCATGTTCATAAACCCGCCAGGGAAAGCCCAATGCCCCTTGAATGGGTCGGAGCCACGTTCAATGAGTAGGACATGAGGCGTAGTTTCCTTAGTCATCACCACGCAGTCAGCAGTAACAGCCGGACGGGGGTATTTATATGTGAATTCCATATAATTTGTGCGTGCGAATTTGTATATCGGTACAAAGTTAGTAAATTATCGTTATAATTTGAAAGCGCAAAGGTATTTTTCATTACATAATAATTAATTTTAACGTGAGTTCGATGAAATTAGCTTGTCAAATGCTAATTCGTCGAACTCACGTTAATGAGTGAAATTCGTGACTTTTATTTCTGACGCTTGCAATTTGAAGTGCCATTCTGGTACTTTGACAAAATGAAAGCATTTCGGCAGTTTTGCTTACAGGTGACTTTTTCCAGAACGCGTCAGAATCGCTTCTTTTGCCTCCGACCTTGTTTTTCGCCCCCCGAGCAAAAATATGGGCTTAAATCGAAGACGACTCCTCAACTGACTTTGCCTCAGTACGTTAGAAGAACATCCGCACGACTGCCATTTTATTCCGACTCGTCATTTTGCTATTTGTGGATGGCAAAATAGGCCGTTTTGACCCGAAATTGCACACTTTTCGATGTAAAGCTTCCACCAATTTCACACGAGAAGTTTTCGAACGCGACACGTGAACTTTTCAAACTTCACGTGTGAACTTTTGAAAAGCCTCACGTCGAGTCAGCAAAATCGACGTGAAAAGCGCTCTTTTTCGATACTTTTCAGCGTGTGCAATTTCTGACACTTTGACAGCATTTTATGTATTTTTGCTTACATTATCACACATGATGCATGGCATTTTCAGCCTTACATCCCAGAATATCCTATAACCACGATTTACGCATAAATATTAAATTCGTCGAATTGACGTTAATTTTATGTTCTCAAATCTATATAATCCGTTACTTCCTACTCGGAAATTCAAGATGAAATTGTTATATCTTTCATTTCTTTTTTGTTGAAACGGACGGAAGATGAACTGTAATGTGCCTCACAGTTCTTGTATTAGTATGTGTCTTGTGCCATATCATGAAACCTTTTGACCTTGGCTACACCTTGGATTTTGGAGAAGATTAATAGCTCAATAGTTTAAAAAGCTTATGAGTTTCGGCCGCACTTTTTTCATTCCATCATTTTATTGTATGTCCTGATCTTCTCTAACATCTTCGCGTTCCACGTTTCGTTTCCCGTCAACTGATATCGGCAGTTTCCTGTCGCTGATGGCGTAAAGATTGTCTCGGCTTGTGGCGTGAGACGGACGGTGCCTCGTTCAGAGAGGGAGAAAGAAGTGTCACCCTCCACTGCATGAACGACGACCAACGGATCCCACATCTTCTGTCCTGTGTTGCAGTTGCAAGTCATATAGACCTGCTTGATTGGGTGGACATCAGTCCACGAGATGTCACTGATGACCTGTTCTGGCTTGTACTCAACTTCCTGGCCCACCTCCATCGGCGAGAAGAGTATGTCAATCTCTTTCGGCCAGAGACTGAAAAAAGTCTGGGCAAAGGTGATGCCTTGAGCGAAGTTGAAGTCCGGCTCAATTGATTCGCCGAACACGCCCCCCATAATATAGAGGCTTTTTACTTTCTGCCTGACAAGTTCAACGCCGTTCAGGGGCGAGATGTCGTCCCCCTCTGACGTGAGCAGGTCTGCCAATGCTGTGACGAAGCCTACGGAGCAGATGCTAACCGAGTGGTCGGGCTGCGTGGCCAGCAATCGGCGGTAAAGCTGCCAGCCGTCGGGTAGGGACGAGTAGTCAGTGACTGTGCTTTGAAACAGCGGCTCGCCGCCATCTGTGGTGTAGGTCGGCAATGCCTTATAGTCTATCCATACAGGGGGATTGCTGATTCCCTTGCGAACCAGCCCGATGGGTACATTGGCGTGGCCGAAATATGTATTCATCACATCTGCCACTGCAGCACAGTCTTCGCCCTCGCGGTCCACCACCACACCAAGCAACTTGCAACGGCCTTCCTCCTCATAACGATAGAGCATCTCGAGGGCAAAAAGGTCGTCGGTTGAGGAACCGATATCGGTATCGAAGATGACGAGCGGGAGGCCCGTGTATGGTTTCTCTCCTTCGTCAGCATAGGAATCGTCGTCGGCACATGATGCCAACAACATCGTGCCGCATAGTGTCAGGATAGCGGCAAATATCCAGGTCTTTTTATCAATCATTGTCTTTAGTTTTAGCCAGATTACATCTTGAAAGTGCTTCATTTTGGTTTAATTCTGGTTTGTCCTACTGCAAAGGTACGAATAAATAGTGAAAGTGGAAAGTGAATAATGAAAAAATGCTTCTTTTGTCTGACTGCAATAATTTTGAATTATATATTTTGATTTTTGAATTAACCTTCGTATCTTTGCAGAGAAATAAGGATAACAAGTATGGACGCAATCAACAACCTCTTCTCTCTGCTCAGCTCGTTGCTTTGGGGCTGGCCGATGGTCATTTTGCTGCTCGGCACACATGTGTTCCTCACTTTCAGACTTCGTATTCCGCAACGTCGGCTGCTGACAGGCATCCGTCTCTCTGTCCAGAAGGACAAGGGCGCAACGGGAGACGTGTCGCAGTTCGGAGCCTTGGCAACAGCTCTGGCTGCCACTATCGGCACGGGCAACATCGTAGGTGTGGCAACCGCCGTCGCACTTGGCGGACCTGGAGCCGTGCTGTGGTGTTGGCTGACAGGCATCTTTGGCATGGCTACGAAGTACGCCGAGGGTTTGCTTGCCGTCAAGTACCGTGTCCGTGGAAGCGATGGAAAGACTTATGGAGGCCCGATGTATGCTCTCGAACTCGGCTTAGGCATGAAGTGGCTGGCACTTGCCTTTGCCATCTTCACCGCACTCGCCAGTTTTGGCATCGGCTGTACTGTGCAAGCCAACTCCATCGCCCTCTTGGCGAACGAGACGTTCGGCATCCCGACGTGGGCTATGGGTGTGTTCGTCTGCATCCTCACGGCACTTGTCATCATGGGCGGCGTAAAGTCCATTGCCCGTGTCTGCACCATCTTCGTTCCCTTCATGGCCGCGCTCTATGTCCTGGGCTGTCTGTATATTCTCTGCATGAACAGCAGCTTCGTCTGGCCTGCCGTCCGGCTCATCGTAGAGTCTGCTTTCAATCCTACGGCAGCAGGCAGCGGCTTTGTCGGAGCTACGGTGATGATGGCAGCACGCTATGGCATAGCTCGCGGCCTCTTCTCCAACGAAAGCGGCATGGGAAGTGCTCCCATCGTGGCTGCAGCAGCACAGACGCGCAACCCGGTAAGGCAAGCGCTCGTCTCCAGTACAGGTACTTTTTGGGACACCGTCGTCATCTGCGCTCTCACGGGACTGGTGCTTGTCAGCAGCATCTTGGCTTATCCTGACATCAGCTATGCCGACGGTGCAGCCTTGACGAAGGTTGCCTTCTCCAAGATACCATACGTTGGCGCACCCTTGCTCACCTTCGGCATCCTCACCTTTGCCTTCAGCACCATCCTCGGCTGGAGCTATTACGGCGAGAGTGCCGTCAACTACATCGAGCGCCATCGCATCAACCGCTTCTACCGCATCCTCTACATCGTGGCACTCTTCTTCGGCAGCATCATCAGCCTCGACGTCATCTGGAACATCGCCGACACCATGAACGCCCTCATGACAATCCCCAACCTCGTCGCCCTGCTCCTGTTGAGCGGCGTCGCTGCACGCGAGACCAATAAATATCTCTGGAGCGGCCGCCTCGACGAAGACATGGAGGACACAAAGAAGGATTGAAGCGAAGACATATAATATATAATAATGTATAAGTAAAGAGATGATGTGTTTTCTTATTGCAAAAAAGTTGTTGTTGCCGTAGAAAAACGTTGCCCTGAATTGTCATTAGTATAGAAACAGCCCCGCAAAGGGGGAATACTGAAGCAACATTCTATGACTGACAAAAAGATACTTCGTGCCCTGTTCCTGCGTCACTACAATGAGATGTTACGTCTGGCCAGAACGCTCTTGTACGACGACATGGAGGCCGAGGACACAGTTCAGGACGTGTTCCTGAAGCTCGGGCAGAGCGACATCCTGCCTGCCGAGGACAAGATGAGAGCCTACCTGCTCACGGCGGTGCGCAACGGATGCATGAACCGCATCAGGCAGATGTCGTTCGCCGACCGCTTCCGCAAGCTCTATCCCCTTGAGTTTAGTGACGACTGGCAGCTCGACGAGCAGCGGATGCAGACGCTCGATGCCATTCGCGACTACGCAGAGACCCATCTCACCGAGCCGCACCTCAGCATCTTCCGCCTGCGCTTCGAGCAAGACCTCAAGCTGAAGGACATTGCCGACAGGCTCGACATGAACATCAAGACCGTCTTCAAGTATCTCAGCCAGTCCATAGCGTGCATTCAGAAACAATTCAGAGTCTAACCCAACAAAAAAGCAAACGTCATGAAAACTCAGAACGAAAACATCATCCGCCTCCTGGAGATGCTCGACAATCCGTCGGCTTACTCCGAGCAGGAAATCCGCGACATCATCAATCGTGACGACGAAGCCCGCGAGGCATACCGCCTCATGGCAGCAGCAAAGCAAAGTTACAGAAAGAAACATACAGCAGAAGAGGCAGACGCGCAGACCGCTTGGCAGCGTTTCGAGCAAAGGCATTCCATGCAGACACGTCCCATGCATCGCTGGATGCGCATCGCCGCCATCTTCGTTGCAGCAGCCTTTATCACAGGGTTGTCCTTCGGTGCATTCCGTGCCATCGCGCCCCAGAAAGATAAGGTTGCACAGACAGACTCTATCTTCAACGTCGTAGCTGTGAATGCCGATTATCCAGGCGGCTTCGAGAAGTGCTTCGACTTCATGTCCAAGAACATGAACTATCCCCGTCCCTGCAAATTCTTCGGCATTAAGGGGCGCCTCATTGTCACATTAGTTGTGGAAAAGGACGGCAGCCTCTCGAACTTCAGGAAAGTACGTGGTCCCGGCATCAGGCTCACGCAGAAGCAGGTGGACGAATACAATGCCGCCTTCCCCGACAATTCGGAGAACCTGCAAGTCGGGCAGGACGTGGGCGAACTGCTATTCGTCGAGTCTGAACGCATTTTGAGGATGATGCCACATTGGACGCCTGCTAAAGATGCCGAGGGAAGAATCGTCCGCAGCCGCTTTACAATGCCGTTCATCTTCAGATTGGAATAACTGTTTGGTAAAGAAGTTAATAAATCGGTGCGCCACCTGGCTCCTGCGTCGCGACGACGTGGGAGCTTTTCTTTCGTTACAGGCGTCCGCTGTTCATCCTCACAGCGATGGTTGTTTGTCTCACATGTGAGACAAAGTTTTCTCACACGTGAGACAAACGTTTCTCATACATGAGAAAATAACTTCTCACACGTGAGACAAATGGAACACTTGTGGAGCTTTCGTTCAACCTTCAGTCATAAATCGATGTCGGTCCGTTTAGTTCTGCCTTATGATTGCTTCATATTGTCCTCAAGTTGTACTCCAAGCGGTTATTCTCTTTGTGGTTTCAAAGAAAAGTTGTACCTTTGCATACCTTTGAAATCATTATTATGGAAAAGACAAAGATATATGTACTTAGAACAGGCGAAGTGCGGGTGTCTCCGTACCTCCCCTTCGGTGGTGACGACTGCAGCATCATCAAGGCATCCGGAATCACAACCCCAAAGTCGAAATGGATATGGTTGCCCGTGTTCAGCTTCCTGATTGAGCATCCGAAAGGACTGATACTCTTCGACACAGGCTGGCACAGGGACATGTCGCCCGACGGAGTGTTCGACAAGAAGGCACAGATTAAGTCCCTTGGCTCATGGTTCCTCTATCAGATCAATCAAGGACGTATTGTCAAAGGAGAAGCCATCGACGAACAGTTGGCAAGCCTCGGAATAAGGCCGGTAGATATTGACTACGTCCTGATTTCGCATCTCGACTGTGACCATGCCAATGGCCTCTCACAGGTGAAAGACGCCAGGCATATCCTCGTTTCGAAAGCAGAAATGGATGGTACAACCCGAAAGAGCTTCCTGATTCGCATTCGTTTCCAGAAGCGTTGGTGGGAAGGCGTTGACCTGAAGACATTCGAATGGAACGGCACGGAAGGCCCCGTCGGCAAGTCATACGATGTGCTGGGCGACGGCAGTCTTGTGATGGTGAATATCCCAGGGCATAGCGAAGGCCTCTGCGCCTTGAAGATAAAGAACGACGAGGGCAAGTACGTCCTTCTGTTTGCCGATGGCGGTTATGCCACCAAATCATGGCGAGACATGATAACCTCTGGCATCACGCTCGACAAGAAGCTGCAACGTCAGTCCCTGCAATGGATCCGTGAGCAAAGCATGTCGCCCGACTGCCTCGCATCGCTTGCAACCCATGACACCGACGTCCAGCCGCATGTCATAGAACTCTGAGCAATAGTCTCCCCACCATCATGCCCTCAAAATCTCCCAAATGGGTAGAGTAGGGCTGAGGCTCACCTTGAAAATTATTCTTCAATCTTAGCTCATAATTCTAAAAAACTTCGTATCTTTGTACCCAAATATCAAATATGAATGAAATCATTCGCAGATTATAAGAAAGATGCACCTAACTGGATAACAATGGCTGGTGGCGAATTCTACCCAGACATATTGTCGGATGCTTGCGAATTATACAAGCCTGTGCTGGTGCTCTTCGGTCAGTTGCTGAAGACGTCCGAGTCATCTGTGAGGCTCTTGCAAGAGATAACAGATGTCAAACAGGTGTGGATGCGAGTACAGCTTTATCGTGTGTTTAGAAAATATGTCTCGCCGCAAACGCCAGTAGAGATACTGAAAAAGAGGTCGATGATTCCAATGGTATGTGAACAATATGGCAAGAGTTTCCGACAGGTCGACCGTGTTCAGGCAGCATTCAATGGTCGTCCTTTGCCAGACGAAGCCATATGTGCTGTATTGCGGGAATACAAGGACAGAGGACAGAAAGGCTATGACTTGACGGAACGTTTCTTTACGATGTTCACAAATGCTTTTCCCAATCTAATTATTGAAGGACCTGTGCGTGCAGGTGCAGACATTCAGATGCAAAGTATATTTGCAGATTACCCCAATCCGTCGCGTCCTGTAGATTTCGTTATTAAAGACAAGAAAGGAAATGTTCTTGCCATTGGCTTCGCTCGCTATGACGGTGATCGCGGTGGCGCACAAGAGGATGACCGAACAGGCGGCTATTCAAATTGTGCCAAAGAAATCCTACAATATACCAAGCGTCATCAGCTGTCAACAAAGGTTATCTTTGTAAATGACGGCCCTGGTCTGCTGCTTGGTTCCATGTGGAAAGACTATTCCACTATTGAAAAGATAGATTCGGAGAAGGTGATGGTTCTTACGCTCAGAATGTTTAATGAAAGGCTTACAGCCGAGTGGCTCACAAAAAAATAATAGCAATGGCAGTTCGTGTAGCGTCAATGGGTAGAACAGTTCAGCGATTGAACTTAGTTCCAAAGCCAGATGTGCGGTTTGTCCAGACAGCATGGCATAAAGGCGATAGTATCAAACGTCTTTATCATGCCGACAATATCGATGTGCTTACAGCTCTGAGTCAAGACATGGAAGTTTGTGGTCATGTAACACTTATCTATATTGATCCGCCATACAATACCGGCGGAACTTTTGAGACTCGCGACTTCAAGTATGCCTACGATGACCGTTTCAGCATACAAACTTATCTGAATTTCATGCGTAAGCGATTAGAGCTTATGTATAATCTTCTTTCTTCAGAAGGTTCTATATATGTTCACTTGGATAGTAATATGGTCTTTCATGTAAAGGTTATCATGGACGAAATTTTCGGAATGCAGAATTTCAAAGGCATGATTACTCGCAAGAAGTGTAAGTCGAAGAACTTTACACGAAAGACCTATGGCAACATCTCTGACTACATACTATTCTACTCTAAGACAGATGAACCGGTATGGAACCGTCCTTATGAAGAATGGAGCGACGAAAAAGTTCTGAAGGAATATCCCTACATCGAAGAAGGAACAGGACGGCGTTACAAGAAAGTACCAATTCACGCTCCCGGCACTCGCAATGGTGCCTCAGGCGAACCTTGGCGAGGTATGATGCCTCCAGAAGGCAAGCATTGGCAGTTTACCCCTGACAAACTTGAAGAAATGGATAAACGTGGAGAGATATATTGGTCGCAAAATGGCAATCCTCGTCGTAAAGTCTATTTCGACCAAAGTCAAGGTGTACCTGTACAGGATATTTGGCTTGATTATCTTGATGTGAACAACCAAAACACGCTTGTTACAGGTTATCCAACAGAGAAGAATATCGATATGCTAAAGCGAATCATCGAAACGTCTTCACGTCCCGGCGACCTTGTCCTTGATTGCTTTGCAGGATCAGGAACTACACTCCTTGCTGCCGAGCAGCTTGGCAGGCAATGGATAGGTGTGGACATTGGTGATGAAGCTATCCATACCATCCAAAACCGTTTCCTCAATGGCAGCAGGCCAATGGGCGACTATGTAAGGAAAAAGGTACAAATACAAAAACCGTTGACTTTATTTAGTGACGAGGATTTCGAAGATGGACCTCATAAAGCTCCAAAGACAGACAATCAGGCTAAAGCAATTAGTTATGACATGTTTGATGAACGATGATTAAACTAATGGCAGACGAAGCGCTGACACTATTTGAGCTGAACAGCCTGGTGCGGGATGTCATCGAGGGAAACTTCGACGACGAGTACTGGGTGGTGGGCGAGCTGAGCGACATCAGTACGCCTGCCTTCGGCGGACACTTCTACGGCGAACTCGTTCAAAAGGATGAGGAGAGCGACCGCATCGTGGCAAGGGCAAGGATAACCTGCTGGGCACGCAATTATAATATAATAAGGTTGCGCTTCCAGAAGGAGGCAGGTGAGACGCTCCGCAAGGGTTTGCAGGTGAAGCTGCTGGTCAAGGTGACGTTCCACGAGCAGTACGGCTATTCGCTCAATGTGCTCGACATCGACTCTACGTTCACACTTGGCGACCTCGCCAAACGACGTCGTGAGATACTACTTCAACTGGATAAGGACGGCATCCTGCACGACAACCAGAGCCTTCCGCTGCCTCGCTTGCTCCGACGTATCGCCGTCATCAGCAGCCCGACAGCAGCCGGCTATGGCGACTTCTGCCATCAGCTCGAACAGAACGACTACGGCTTCCACTTCGATGTGAAACTCTTTCCTGCCATCATGCAAGGCGACGGGGTGCCTGAGAGCATTATTGCTGCGCTCGAAGCCATAGCCTCACCCCCGACCCCTCTCCCGGGGGAGAGGGGGGGACAGTCGCGAGAAGCTCCCTCTCCCACGGGAGAGGGTTGGGGAGAGGCTGACCTTGTCGTCATCATTCGGGGTGGGGGAGCAAGCAGCGACTTGAGCGACTTCGACAGCTACGAGCTGGCGGCCTGCATCGCGCTTTATCCTTTGCCTGTGCTGACAGGCATCGGGCATGAAAGGGACGAGACTGTGCTCGACTTCGTGGCTCATACGCGTGTCAAGACACCGACTGCCGCCGCAACATTTATCATCGAACATCAGGCCGAGGAAGCAACTTTGCTCGACGAATACTATCAGCGCATCACGCACTCAGCCAGAGAGCACATCCTCCGCGAGAAGCAGCGTCTGGAGCATCAAAGAGCCATCCTTCCGTTGCTCTTTACGAACATCTGTCGCGACTGGCAAACGAGGTTGACGCTCTTGAGTCAAAGATTCGTGACAGCAAACTCTCGTCGCATCGAAAACGAGAAGCACAGCCTTCAGCTCATGAAGCAACGCCTCGATGCACTCGACCCAAAGCTTCTCCTCAAGCGTGGCTACACCATCACCACTTGCGGCGGCAAGCTGGTCCGCAGCATCGAAGGCCTTGTAGAAGGCGAAGTCCTGACGACACAAACGGAAAAAGGAGAAATACTGTCGAAGATACTAATAATTCAAAATTAATAAATTCAAAATTCAAAAGCTCTTTCTTCTAAGGGAGAGGGTAGGGGGCCGCTATGAAAGAAGAACTGACTTACGAGCAGGCGATGCAGAAACTCGAGGAGATGGCGTCGCAGATGGAGCAGGGCGAAATAGGCATTGACGTGATGGCCGAAAGACTTCGCGAAGCACAAAAGTTGATGAAGTATTGTCACGAAAAGCTCTACGAAGCAGAAAAAAACTGCAAATCCTTGCTGAATGTCGAGGAAAAGGCGTAACTTTGCAGGGCAAAACATGAGTTGAGAGGTTAGTAGTTAGAGGTTAGTGGTTAGAGAATACCACAGGTCCTCTATAGTCAGCAGCCAAAAACATTCCTCTAACCCCTAACCTCTAACCTCTAACCACTAATACAGAAAGCAATGAAAGAAATCGATTGGAGTAACCTTTCCTTTGGTTACATGAAGACAGACTATAATGTGCGCTGTTACTATCGGGACGGTGCATGGGGTGAAATCGAGGTTTGCAGCGAGGAGACCATTCCCCTGCACATGGCGGCAACCTGCCTGCACTACGGCCAGGAGGCATTCGAGGGACTGAAGGCCTACCGCTGTCCCGACGGCAAGGTGCGTGTGTTCCGCTCCGACGAGAACGCTGCCCGCCTGCAAAGCACCTGCCGCGGCATCCTGATGCCCGAGCTTTCCACGGAGAAATTCAACGAGATGGTGGACAAGGTGGTGCGCCTGAACGAGCGTTTCATCCCGCCCTACGAGAGCGGAGCCACGCTCTACATCCGTCCCCTGCTGATTGGCACGAGCGCACAGGTCGGCGTCCATCCTGCCACGGAATACCTTTTCCTCATCTTCGTCACGCCCGTCGGCCCGTACTTCAAAGGCGGCTTTGCCACGAATCCCTACGTCATCATCCGCGAGTACGACCGCTCTGCTCCGCTCGGCACCGGCATCTACAAGGTGGGCGGCAACTATGCAGCCAGCCTCCGCGCCAATAAGATGGCGCACGACCTCGGCTACAGCTGCGAGTTCTACCTCGATGCGAAGGAGAAGAAGTACATGGACGAGTGCGGTGCTGCCAACTTCTTCGGCATCAAGAACAACACGTACATCACGCCGAAGAGCACCAGCATCCTGCCCAGCATCACGAACAAGAGCCTCATGCAGCTTGCCATGGACCTCGGTATGAAGGTGGAGCGCAGGCAGATACCCGAGGAAGAGCTTGCCACATTCGAGGAGGCAGGAGCTTGCGGAACGGCAGCCGTCATCAGTCCCATCGAGCGCATCGACGACCTTGATACCAAGCAGAGCTTCATCATCTCGAAGAACGGTGAGCCCGGTCCCATTTGCCGCAAGCTCTATGAGAAGCTTCGCGGCATCCAGTACGGCACCGAGCCCGACATTCACGGTTGGACAAGAGTTGTGATTGAATAAACTTACATATTATATAATAATAAAATACCACCCGATGAAATCGAAACTCTTACTCCTACTGCTCATCCTTGTAGGAACATCTTCGAAGTGCTTCTCTGAGGATATTCAGAAAGCACTTCAAGTGCTTAACCGAGGTGTCAATGTGCGAGCTGAAGCCTCTGCCAGCAGTGCAAAGATTGCCAGCAATCCGGAATACCTCCTGGTAGTAGACGAGGATGAAGAATGGTATCATGCCTATATCCTGATGAACGCCAATGGTGAGGAGTCAGGTGAAATCCTGCCACAGCTCGGATATGTCTCCAAGAAAGTCTGCAAGGTTCGTGAGCCGAAGGCTATTAACAGCGCTTATATCCAAAATGCCATCAAGCATGCCAGTATAACAGCCAGTGTAAGAGAGTCTGGTAAATATAAAGGTTTATGTGCATTCTCATTCAATTCAAGCTATGCTGCCGATGACAGAGAATATCTGTTCCTTGGAATATTGTATGACAACTATGTTTGGGGCGTCAGTATAGCTTTTGTATGTGATTATGGTGAAAAGCGAATAAGGAGTTTTGGAGATGATGGTGAAAGGCTGAATGTCCCCTTTGCCCGCATTTACCCCGACAATAGTGATACATATGTCTGGAATGCTTTGACAGATGATGAAATTAATAAAATCCTCAGTATCACTGCAGCGAATGAGTACTTATTGCCTGGCAAGGTGAGATTTTCCTTCCGCGATGGTGATGGAGAGACAGGCGACAGTTTCGTGATATATTCATCCCCCTTGCAAGAACAAAATGAGAGTACTGTAGATGAGAATTCAGAAGAGACAACAGCTGAGCCAACTCCATCGTTTGAGCATGAGAAATTCACCATAAAGCCGTTTAAGTTTGATAAGTTTATTCAGGTCACTAAGAATGGCGTGAACATACGCAAACAGCCCAACACACAGAGCCCGAGGCTCATGAAGCTGTACGACCAGACAGAGGAGTGCATGGAATGCCCGGCCGAGCATAAGTGGATGACAAGGCAGTTGAAGCCCAATGAAGGTGAGAATGCCTCTTATGAAGGCCTGGAATTGCCACTTACGGGAGAAAGCGGCGATTGGTATCAAGTATATATCGGCGATATAAGTAGTTATATGTTGGACGACTACGGCTACATTTCCAAGCAATTCTGCAGAGTGACACACAGAGAACCTATGCAACTTCCTGTTGAAAGGATGGATGACATAAGTGGCTTTGCAATTTATATGGTGGAATCTGGGAAATATAAAGGCTTGTGCATTTCAGTCGAAAAAGACGAGTTCTATGGTCAGACTCTTCGATTGGGCGTTTATTACGATGGCATGTGTGTCTTCCCATATAGCATTCCCTATTGGGATTCCGAGAAAATATACATAGAGAATAATAACCTCAATGTTAAGCCCGGAATGTTGAGCAAGTCCAACCTCACCACATCTTCTGCCTTGCTCGACTACTTGGTGAGTAACCTGAGTCATATGAGTTCGGAGTTTACAACGATTTATTATGGAGATTCAGAGTCGCCAAGCTCCATCATGATGCCGACAAGCAAGATTTTCAAATAAATGATGTCCGCTAAAAACGGCTTACCGAACATAGAGCTGTTAATTTGCACACTGATATTCAGGTGGTAAGAAAAGCGGCAGTCACTCGTGTTTGAGTGGCTGCCGCCTTATCTTATTTCCTTCTTATTCTCTTATCTTTCAGCTCCCTATTCCCAGCCCTTTGCCATCTTGATGGCTGTGACGGCACATTCGTCGCCTTTGTTGCCAAGCATACCGCCGCTGCGTTGCTCGGCCTGCTCGAGGGTGTTGCAGGTAAGCAAGCCGTAGATGACGGGAATCTTTCCTTCGCGATTCAAGTCGGCAAGACCTTGCGTGACACCTTGGCAGATGTAGTCGAAGTGAGGTGTGTCGCCACGAATGACGCATCCGATGGCTATGACGACATCAACGAGGCCTGAGCTGACGAAGCGTGCGGCGCCATAAATCAGCTCGAAGCTTCCGGGGACGGGTTTGACGATGATACTTTCCTCGCGGACACCATGCTTCATGAGCGTCTGGCAGGCACCCTCGAGCAAAGCCCCTGTGATTTTTTCGTTCCATTCACTGACTACGATACCCACGCGCAAGCCCGTTGCATCGGGAACGGAGTGGATGTCATAGTCGGAAAGGTTGTGGAGAGCTGAAGCCATTACTGTGCAGCTTCGATGTATTTGTCGATGTCGTAATAGACGCTGCTCTGCTGATACTTGCTTTTAATCTGCTTGTAGCAATCGAGAGCCTTGTCGTTCTGACCGAGGGCAGCATAGATCTGACCTGCTTGCAGGAGGCAAGTGGGGCTGATGGTGTTGTTGTCAGCTTCGCTGGCAGCCTTGATGAGCAGTTCGGCAGCCTTCTCGTTTTCGCCGAGTTCTGCATAGCAGTTGCCTTTGAGAGCGATGGCAGCGGGGCTAATCATGGCGTCGCCGCAGCCGTCGAACTTGTTCAGCATATCGATGGCTTCCTGATACTTCTCGGTTGCTGCATAGCACTTGGCAGCATAGAGGCATGCGATGTTGCCGGCTTTGGTGTTTCCGTATTCGTCGATGACTGCCAGGAAGCCCATGTTCTCGCCGTCGCCGTTGAGTGCTTTCTCGTAGTTGCCGTCCATGAAGGCTTGCTCTGCATGGAAGATGCTCTCGTTGGCGCTGTTGTTACGCGGAGTGATGTAGAACTGGTGTACGAGCAAGGCGATGATGATGATGGCCAGCAGGCCGCCACCTCCCCAGAGGATTGCTTTCTTGTTTTTCTCGTAGAATGAAATAGAGGTAGAGAGTGTCTGGTCGAACTCGTTTACCTGTTGTTTTGCGTGTTTCTTTGACATTTTATTTTTTGATTTTGTTTAAATTTTGCATGCAAAGATACAAATAAAAGCGTAAAGTGGAAAGTGAAATGAGGAAAATTATTCGTTTGAGTGCGTTTTTTGCATTTTTCTCTATTCATTAATCTTTAATATCTAATCTTTTCTGTACCTTTGCACGAAGAAATGCGACTCGATAAGCTTACCATATTTAATTATAAGAACATCAGCGAGGCTGAGCTTCACTTCTCGCCAAAGCTGAATTGTTTCATCGGCAACAATGGCGAGGGGAAGACGAATGTGCTCGATGCCATCCATTTCCTCAGCTTTTGCCGTAGCTACAGCAGCAGCATCGATGCTCTTTGCGTTCGCCACGGGGAAGAGTTCATGTCGTTGCAGGGACTCTACGAACACGAGGACGGCACAGAGGAGGACATCCACATCGGGCTGAAGGTGGGGCAGAAGAAGGTGGTGCGCCGCGGTAAGAAGGCGTATCGTCGCATAGCGGAGCACATTGGGCTGATACCGCTTGTAATGGTCTCGCCAGCCGACCAGGTGCTTGTCTCGGGCGGAAGCGAAGAGCGGCGACGCTTCATGGATATGGTCATCTGCCAGTACGATCCGGCCTACACGGAGTCGCTTCTGCGGTATAACAAGGCTTTGCAGCACCGGAACGTCCTGCTGAAGCAAGACGAGGAGACTCCTATCGACCCTGAGATTTTCCTTATTTTCGAGGAACAGATGGCCCACGAAGGCGAGTACATCTATCGAAAGCGCAGCGAGTTTATTTCAGAACTCATCCCCGTCTTTCAGCAGTTTTTCGACGAAATCTCCGACGGACACGAACAGGTTGAACTTCGCTATGTGTCTCACTGCCAGCGCGGTCCGTTGCTCGAACAGCTTACGAGCCAACGCTTCAAGGACAAGGCCGTGGGCTATTCGCTTCATGGTACGCACAAGGACGACCTCGAGATGCTGCAGGGCGGCTATCTCGTCCGCAGGGAAGGCTCGCAGGGACAGAGCAAGACGTTCCTCGTCGCTCTGAAGCTGGCGCAGTTCGACTTCCTCAGCCGCACGGGTTCCAACACCACGCCGCTGCTTCTTCTTGATGACATCTTCGACAAGCTCGACGCCAATCGGGTGGAACGAATCGTGAAACTGGTTGGAGGAGGACGTTTCGGACAGATCTTCATCACTGACACCAACCGCGAACACCTTGATGCCATACTCGCCTCGATGGACGGCGACAACCGGATGTTCTATGTGGAGAGAGGGGAGATAAGGGCATGATACACAGCAAGTCACAACCTTTTCAGGATGTTCTGCTGGCTTTCCTGCGTCAGGAAGGCTTGGAGACGCCCTTGCTCGAGTTTCGTGTCACGCAAGCTTGGCCCGAGGTGATGGGCGACGTCATCAGCCGCTACACCCGTCAGGTCTTTGTGCGCGACGGCAAGCTGCATGTCCAAATCACGAGCGCCCCGCTTCGGCAGAACCTACTGATGGAGCACAAACGTCTTGCACAAAAGCTCAACGAACACGTCGGCTCGTATGTCATCAGCGACGTTTGTTTCTTCTGAAGAGCAACCTTCCCGCTTTGACAATTTGCTACTGAAACGCCCTTTTTCCTTACATCCTGATTTCTTCAAACATGTTTTCCTGCTCGTCTGAAACATGTCCCCGTACCCCCACACATGTTTTCTTAAATTTTCTAATTTCTCACAAATTGTTGATAATGAAGAGGATATATTTAGACTTAATTCTTTCAAAATATAAAATCTGTTGTTTTGACTAATAAAAGCGACAAAAAGGAAAGGGAGTTTTGTATTGTAAACCGTATCGAACAATAGAACTTCACAGGTGAAAATGCCCGAATCGACGTGTGAAGTTGGCAAACTTCTCGTGAGAACTTTATAAAATCGACGTGTCGAGTCGGGAAATTTTGCATTTCAAATCGAAATTTACGCTATTTCGTCTCAGTTTTGTTTTCAAAACTATTTGACAAAATGAAAGTAAAATGTAAAATAGTCAGACACGGTGCTTTTTTTACATTATTCAGTCCAATCTTTTGGTCGACAACGTCGAAACTGCTTACGCTCGACAAAGCAAAAGAAAAAACCTGGCATTTTCTTTTGTTTTATGCTCGCTTATTCGTACCTTTGCAGCGCGAAATATTGAATGGTAAATCATTAAATGTTAAAAGACATAATGTTAAGGATAGCAGTACAATCAAAAGGACGTCTCTTCGAGGACACAATGGCGTTGCTTGCCGAGGCAGGTATCAAGGTGAGCAGCAGCAAAAGAACATTGCTCGTGCAAAGCAGTAATTTCCCCATCGAGGTGCTTTATCTGCGCGACGACGACATTCCGCAGAGCGTGGCAAGCGGTGTGGCTGACCTCGGCATCGTTGGTCTGAACGAATACGAAGAAAGGGCTGAGGATGCACAGGTTGTGCGCCCGCTGGGATTCTCGAAGTGTCGTCTCTCCCTGGCTGTGCCTAAGGGATGCGGCTACGACGGATTGAAGTGGTTCGAAGGAAAGAAGATAGCAACCAGCTACCCTAATATCCTGCGCCGTTTTATGCAGGAAAATCACATCGCTGCAGACATCCATGTCATAACCGGCAGCGTAGAAATCAGCCCGGGCATCGGCCTCGCGGACGCCATCTTCGACATCGTCAGCAGCGGCTCCACGTTGGTAAGCAATAACCTTGTTGAGGTGGAAACCGTCATGAAGAGTGAGGCCATCCTTATTGCCAACAAAGAACTTGACAACGAAAAACGCTCTGTGCTCGACGAGTTGCTGTTCCGCATTGAGGCCGTCAAAGCAGCTGAAGACAAGAAATACGTCTTGATGAACGTTCCCACAGAACGTCTGAAGGACATCGTCGCCGTGCTGCCGGGCGTGAAGAGCCCCACAGTCATGCCTCTCGCAACAGATGGCTGGAGCTGCGTCCACACGGTCATCGAGGAAAAACGTTTCTGGGAAATCATCCGCGAACTGAAGCAACTGGGCGCAGAAGGCATTCTCGTTGTGCCCATTGAGAAGATGATTCCGTAAAGCCCCCCTCTGTCTCCCCCTTTGGGGGGGAGAATAACGTTGAATAAAACAATGAAGATATATCAATATCCATCCCAAGAGGAACTCTCCGAGCTGCTGCGTCGGCCGGTTCGCGATGCGTCGGAACTCGGTGCCACCGTTGCGTCTGTCCTTCAGGACGTTAAGCAAAAAGGCGATGCAGCGGTACGTGACTACGAGGAGAAGTTCGACCATGTTCGCCTCTCGGAACTCGCCGTTTCGGAAGACGAGATGCGTGCCGCCGAGGCACTTGTCAGTGATGAACTCAAGCAGGCCATCAAGGTGGCACATCAGAACATACATCGTTTCCACGAAGCACAAAGGTTTGAAGGAGAGCACATCCAGGTGACGAACGGCGTGGAGTGCTGGCAGAAATCCGTTGCCGTCGAGCGTGTCGGGCTCTATATTCCTGGCGGAACGGCTCCTTTGTTCAGCACCGTTCTCATGCTCGCCACGCCAGCCAAGATTGCAGGATGCAAGGAAATCGTCCTCTGCACTCCGCCCGCGAGGGACGGAAGCGTTAATCCAGCCATCCTCGTTGCTGCCAGGACGGCAGGCGTCAACCGTATCTATAAGATAGGCGGCGTGCAGGCTATCGGTGCAATGGCTTACGGAACGGAGAGCGTCCCCAAGGTCTATAAGATATTCGGCCCGGGAAATCAGTTCGTGATGTGTGCCAAGCAACAGGTCAGCCTGCATGACGTGGCCATCGACATGCCGGCAGGTCCGAGCGAAGTGGAGGTTCTTGCCGATGAGACGAGCAATGTCAGCTTCGTGGCAGCCGACCTTCTCAGCCAGGCAGAACACGGCCCGGACAGTCAAGTGCTGCTTGTCTGCAAGAGCATCGACACGGCTCAGAAGGTGGAGGAAGAAGTTAAACTACAACTTTCAAAGCTCCCCAGGAAGGACATTGCTGCTCAAGCACTTGAACACAGCAAGGCGATTGTGGTTCGCGACGAAAATGAGATGATGGACATCACCAATCGTTATGCGCCCGAGCACCTCATCATCGAGACCTCCAACTACATGGAACTCGCTGAGAAAGTCGTGAATGCCGGCAGCGT
Source organism: Bacteroidaceae bacterium (assembly GCA_017469525.1). Taxonomy (GTDB): domain Bacteria; phylum Bacteroidota; class Bacteroidia; order Bacteroidales; family Bacteroidaceae; genus Physcousia. The sequence goes on from JAFUGG010000013.1 coordinate 139,450, forward strand.
TTTCCTCGGTCCTCTGACCCCCGAAAGCGCAGGCGACTACGCCAGCGGCACGAACCATACGCTCCCCACCAACGGCTATGCAGTCGCCTACAGCGGCGTCAACCTCGACAGCTTCTGCCGGAAAGTGACCTTCCAGCACATTCAGCCAGAAGGCATCAAGAGCATCGGTCGCGCCGTCGAACTGATGGCCGAGGCCGAAGGGCTTGATGCTCACAAGAATGCAATGACCTTGAGAATGAAAAGCCTATGAAGAACTTGGAATCCTTAGTGCGTCCCAACATCTGGGCACTCGAACCTTACAGCTGCGCTCGCGACGAGTTCAAAGGCATGGAGGCACATGTCTTTCTCGATGCCAACGAGAATCCCTACAACGATCCCATCAATCGTTATCCCGACCCCCTGCAGGAAAAGCTCAAGGCTCGCCTTGCTCCGCTCAAGGGAGTACGCGCCTCGCAGATATTTCTGGGCAATGGAAGCGACGAAGCCATCGACCTTGTCTATCGCATCTTCTGTGTTCCGGAAGAGGACAACGTTGTTGCCATCGCCCCGACCTACGGCATGTATAAGGTCTGCTCCGACATCAACGACGTGGAATACCGAAGTGTCGCACTCTCAGAAGATTGGCAGCTCAACGCTAAAGCCTTGCTCGCAGCAACCGACGCGCACACTAAAGTCATCTGGATATGCTCGCCGAACAATCCGTCGGGCAACGATTTCCCACGCGAGACGATACACGAAGTGCTCACAAACTTCGAGGGAATCGTGGTGATTGACGAAGCCTATTCCGACTTCTCGACACAGATTCCGTTCCGCAGCTTGCTGGATAATTACCCGAATCTCATCGTCCTGAACACGTTCAGCAAGGCTTGGGCGTCGGCAGCAATACGCCTCGGCATGGCTTTCGCAAGTGAGGAAATCATCGCCCTCTTCAATAAAGTGAAGTACCCATACAATGTAAACCTGCTGACACAAGAGAAGGCGCTGGCCTTGATAAACGACTTCGCAGCCATCGACGGCTGGCAGGCACAAATACGTCGCGAGCGTGAACACGTCCTGCCTGCTTTGGCAGAGCTACCTATCGTGCTGAAAGTCTTCCCGACAGACGCAAACTTTGTGCTCGTCAAAGTAACGGAAGCCGACCGCATCTACCGCTATCTCGTTGAGCAAGGCATTGTCGTACGCAACCGCAATCGTGTCCAGCTTTGCGAGAACTGCCTTCGCATCACCATCGGAACAAGGCAGGAAAACAACGAACTGCTCGGGGCGTTGCGCTTCTTCAAGTAAAGACTCCCTAACCTCCTTAAGGGGGAATAATTGATTAAAAAGTGAAATGAAACGGATTTTATTCATCGATCGGGACGGCACGATACTTCGTGAACCTGCCGACGAACAGATTGACAGCTTCGAGAAGTTCAGCTTCGTGCCCGGAGCCATCAGTGCCCTTCGCTTCCTCCGCCAGCATACCGACTTCCTCTTCGTCATGGTGAGCAATCAAGACGGACTGGGCACAGACAGCTACCCTGAGGAAACTTTCTGGCCGACACAGAACTTGATGCTCGACATCCTGCGAGGCGAGGGCATCTGCTTCGATGCTATCCACATCGACCGAAGTTTCCCGAAAGATAACTTGCCTACTCGCAAGCCAGGAACAGCCATGTTGACTGACTACATAACAGACGATTATGACCTCAAGGGAAGCTTTGTCATCGGCGACCGCCAAACGGATGCCAAGCTCGCGGAGAACCTCGGATGCGGCAGTTTCATACTGGGCGAGGACATGGATTGGCAGAAGATTGCGGAGCTCATTTTTGCCGGAGAACGCATCGCAACGGTGAAACGTACTACAAAGGAAACGGACATCGAGGTGCGCATCAACCTCGACGGCAATGGAAAGGCTGATATCGAGACCGGACTTGGCTTTTTCGACCACATGCTGGAACAGATTGCGAAGCACGGCATGACTGACCTCTTCGTCCGTTGCAATGGGGACCTCGACGTCGATGAGCACCACACCATCGAGGACGTGGCACTTGCTTTAGGCGAGTGCATCCGCAAAGCCCTCGGCGACAAACGTGGCATCGAACGCTACGGCTACTGTCTGCCGATGGACGATTGCCTTTGCCAAGTGGCACTCGACTTTGGTGGAAGGCCCTGGCTGGTGTGGGAAGCCGAGTTCCATCGCGAGAAGGTGGGCGAGATGCCGACCGAGATGTTCCTCCACTTCTTCAAAAGCCTGAGCGACAGCGCCGCAATGAATCTGAATATTAAGGCAGAAGGACAGAACGAGCACCACAAGATAGAAGGCATCTTCAAAGCGTTTGCCCGCAGCCTTAGAATGGCCGTCCGAAGAGACATCACACATTTCCAACTTCCTTCAAGCAAAGGCGTTCTTTAGAGATGATGCAGTCCAATTATTCTTCCCAACTGCTTGAGAAAGCCGTTTCCGAGATAAACCGGCTTCCCGGCATTGGCAGCAAGACAGCACTTCGACTGGCTCTCCACCTACTCAAGCAGGAAGAGGGCAGGGTAGAGGCGTTGGCCGAGAGCCTGGTCAACATGCGTCGAGGGGTGCATTACTGCAAGGTCTGCTACAACATCTGCGATGATGAGCGATGCGAAATCTGTAGCAATCCGAGCCGCGACGCCAGTCAGGTCTGCGTAGTAGAAAACGTGCAGGACGTGATGGCCATCGAGAACACGATGCAGTACCGCGGTCTCTACCACGTCCTTGGCGGCGTCATCAGCCCCATCGACGGTATCGGACCGAGCGACTTGCAGATAGAAAGTCTCGTCGAGCGCGTTCGTCAGGGCGGCGTGGCCGAGGTCATCCTTGCTCTAAGTCCCACGATGGAAGGCGATACAACCAATTATTACATCTTCCGGAAGCTGGAGGAAACAGGCGTCAAAGTGACCGTCATCGCCAGAGGCATCGCGCAAAACGACGAGTTGCAATACACCGACGAAGTCACCTTAGGCAGGGCACTTGCCGGACGAATACCGTTTGGAAGATAAACTACACTCATGATGTTGCATAACGCCACACGTCTAATCGCATTTTCTCACACGTGAGACAAAGTTTTCTCACACGTGAGACAAGGATTTCTCACACGTGAGACAAACCAACTTCACACGTCAAATAATCTTACTTTACGATGATAGTTTACATTCTTACCCTGTTGTGTGCGGCAACCATCCTGATTGCTGCGTTCTTTGCTATACGTTATAGGAAGGTGAATGCCTACATTCGTTTGGCTGCAATTGCTTTGTCTGCGCTCTTCGTGCTGTACCTCTACTTCAAGTTCGACGACACGTCGCAGCTCTACGGACTTGGCATCCTGGCCGTCGCCCTTGTGTTCCCTCTGATAGACATCAAGCGAAATGTTAAGGAGTAACCTGCTAAGACTGAGAGCGGTAGAGCCAGAAGACCTCGACCTGATGTACCTCATCGAGAACGACACCGAGCTATGGTCCATGGGATTGGCAACGGTGCCGTACTCCCTCTATGCCCTCAAGCAGTACATTGCTGAGTGCAGTTACGATTTTTACCAAGACCGCCAGCTCCGTCTCGTCATAGAAACGTCCGACGGAATAAGCGTCGGCTTTGTAGATATGCATAAGTACGACTCTCAGCACCATCGTGCCGAGGTGGGAATCGTCGTGGTTCCAGAGCAGCAACGAAAGGGCATCGCCACCGAATCGCTTCGTCTGCTCGCCGATTATGCTTCGAAACATCTGGGCATTCATCAGCTCTATGCCCTTGTCCCTGAGTGCAATAAGGCATCCGAAGCCCTGTTCCGCAAGTGTGGATATAAAGAAACTGCCATCCTCGAGGACTGGTTGAAGAGCCCAGAAGGATGGCAGTCGGTGAAAGTTTTTCAGTTAGTTGTTTAGGAATCAGTTCGTTTGGTAGATTGGGAAGGTTACATATGTTCCTAAACGACCAAACGACCAATTTCCCAAACGACTAACTGAAGTAACGCTTCAGCAAGCCAGCGAAGCCAGCTCCGTGACGAGCCTCGTCCTTTGCCATCTCGTGAACTGTGTCGTGGATGGCATCGAAGCCGGCAGCCTTAGCGTTCTTGGCGATGCGGAACTTGTCTTCGCATGCACCGGCTTCAGCAGCTGCGCGCTTCTCCAGATTAGTCTTCGTGTCCCAAACACACTCGCCCAGCAGTTCTGCGAAACGGCTTGCATGGTCTGCCTCCTCGAAGGCATAGCGCTTGAAAGCCTCGGCAATCTCGGGATAACCTTCGCGGTCGGCCTGACGGGCCATTGCCAGATACATACCAACCTCGCCGCATTCACCGTTGAAGTGGTTGCGCAGGTCCTGAATCATCTCCTCGGAAACGCCCTCGGGCTTGCCGTCACCAATCTTATGAACGGTGGCATAAGTCATGTCGGTATCGTCCTTCAACTCAGAGAACTTCGAGGCAGGAGCCTTGCAGATGGGGCACTGTTCGGGTGCAGCATCGCCTTCGTAGATATATCCACAAACGGCGCAGATGAATTTCTTCTTCATAATTGTAATCAGTTTTGGTTATTATTAATGATGATGTTATATGCCTTTTCACTATTTTCAAGTACAAAGATAAGCTTTTTCTTCATATTAAGCACGATTTTTCCACATTCTTTATTATTTATTAACTAATTTTTCGTAACTTTGCGGAGCAAACAAGAGAAATCGATGCGATAGTAGCTCAGTTGGTAGAGCTTTGGCTTCCCAAGCCAAAGGTCGCGGGTTCGAGCCCCGTCTATCGCTCTTTATCTCGTGGGAATGGACTTGTCTTCCATTCCCGATATACGCAACAACTAATGCCTTATGAAAACATTTCTTCAGCTCCTTGGCTTGTGTTCCATCCTTCTTTCATGCAATAGCAGCAAGCCTTCATGTGCACTTTCCGACGTGGAAAACGCCTGCTTGGAGGGCATTAGCAGCGACACGACGTTCTCGAAATGCTATCTCACCGCCGGCGAACGTGCGTGGTGCGTGGGCTGGCAAGACGGCACCTTCCCCGACATAAACAGCCACATCCCCCGTGACGGCGGCGGACTTTGGGCTCCTCCAGTCAAGATTGCCGACGGTTTTTCACTTCGAATCGACGATGTTCTGCTGAGCAACCCCGACTTTTATATTACTTATCCGTATGCAGGAACGTTTACTTACCGGCAGGCAGTCGAGGGCCTGGAGGTGGAGCGACTGCAGTTCATTCCCCAGAACATACCTGGAATGTTGGTGCGCTACCGCATCAAGAACACCGGCTCACAGGTCAGGAACCTCTCCCTCCGCTTTTCCGTCCGCCTGCATCTCTTCCCTTCTTGGGAAAGCAATCGCGTGGGCATCTCCGACGGACCTGATTCTTTCCAGGCAGACAACACCACAGGAACGCTCGTGGCAACCGACGACACCAACCACTGGGCAGCAGTCTGTAGGGCTTCAAACTGGAACAAAGTGCAGGCGGATGAGGTCGAAGAGCTCAACACGCATGAAGGCGGGCACACGGGAACCATCTTTAGTACGCTCAACATAAAGGGTGGAAAGACGGCAGACATCTGGTACTTCATAGCCGGCGAAGAGCATGGCATCGACCACGCCACAGCAGCTTGTCGCTCTCTGGAAGAGTTTCCCGAGACGCTTCTTTCAGAGAACAAGGCACTCTATACGTCTATACTGAACCGCTCTGTCATCAACATTCCCGACACGGCACTGCAGTCGGCATACGACTGGGCACGTATAGGCACCCAGTGGCTCGCGGCTTCTTTGCACGACAAACGTTTCCTTCAGGCCGGAGCATTGACTTATCCCTGGCTCTTTGGCTGCGACAACTCGTACTCCATACAGGGCGTGGCAGCCATCGGAGACCATGAACTCGGCGAGCAGACGCTGTCGGCCCTGAAGGAAGTTTCAGTCAAGACCAACGGCAACGGACGTATCATTCACGAGATGCTCCCCTTTGGTGCCGTCTACAATCCAGGCAACACGCAGGAGACGGCACATTTCATCGTCGCCGTTCGCGAGCTCTTCCGCTGGACTGGTAACGTCGAGTGGCTTCGGGAGATGTTTCCTTATATGGAAAAAGGGCTGGACTGGCTGTATGGCGAACGAGACAAAAACGACAACGGCTTTCCTGAAGGCCCCGGAATAATGGAGGTGCGCGGGCTCGACGCAGAGCTCATCGACGTAGCCGTCTACAGTTGTCTTGCCTTGCGCGACATGGCAGAAATGGCTGCCTTTCTTGGCGAAAACGACAAGATGGCAGGATGGCAGAGTCGTGCCGACTCGCTTTGCAGGAAGATAAACCGTGAGTTTTGGGACGAGAAGCGCGGACTTTATTGCGACTTTTTCGGCAAGCGCGAGGATGCAGTCCGTGTTGCTCGTGAGGCTTCGTTGCAATATCCCAAGAACGCCGACTACTATCTTGGGCTGGCCGATGCTTTCGAATCGCTCGCCGATGGCACTGAACATGGCTTCATCACCAACGCAAATTGGGTGATTTCAACGCCTATGGAGACAGGGATGGCGCCTTCAGACCGAGCTCTCAGGGCGCTCGACATCATCAGGGAAAAGCATTGCGGTGCCTACGGACCGTATCTTTCGGCAACAGATAAAGACCACTTCATGACCATTTCAACTGGCGTCCAGGCTGTGGCAGAAGCATGCTATGGGCGCATAGACGAGGCCATCTGGTATCTGGATCGCATTGCCGCCACTCTGCACAGGACTCTTCCCGGCTCGATGAACGAGATGATGCCGGATTATGGATGTCTCGTTCAGGCATGGACAATATATGGACTTGCCCGGACAATAGTGGGCTTCGTGTTCGGCATAGCGCCCGAAGCAGCCTCGAAAACCGTTTCCATCGCACCGTGTCTGCCGACCGGTTGGGACGACATATCCATTTCAAACGTGCGGGTCGGCACGATGACATGCTCGATGAAAGTCCATCGGGAAGGCGCGTCGATGCAAGCAGACATCACAACCGACGACCCGACATGGACGTTCCGCGTAGAGCTTCCGGGTCAGACGAAAGCAGTCGAGCTCTTCGGGAAAAAGACTTATCGGGTGAAGAATTGAGTGACGTCCCCCGTCAGCTCGCTTCAAAAAGCAGAGAAAAAACGAATAAAGCCAACCAAGCAAATGAAGTACGCCTTGTGTTCACTGGTTTTCATCCTGCTGGCAGCACTTGATTTCACCGCGATAGACGTGCCTGCCAAGATGACTTTTCCTCTGCTTTGGCTTTCTTTGGCAGCTTTGTGGCAGCGGCATTGGGCGTTGGCAGCGGCACTTTTCAGCTCTTTTCTGGGCGACGTGATGGGATGGAAGAACGAACTCATCCCGCAAATTGGCTTCTTTGCACTCGCTCAGATTCTATACATTATTATATATAGTTGCCTGATGCAGATGAGACATCCGCGCTCCAGACCAGTCAAGTTTGCTATCCTGGCACTTCTGGCGATGGTGTATGGCGTTGCAATGCTCTGGATATTCCCTCGAGTCGGTGACAAAATCATAGCTTATGGAATAGCCATCTATGCCCTTTTGCTGTTAGGGATGTGCTATGCGGCATGCAGGCACAAGAGTTTATACCTCATTCTCGGAGCCATACTCTTTGTCATCTCTGACTTTATAATAGGCATAAACACTTTTGTTGAAAGAATTCCGCATGCTCACATATGCATCATGATTCCCTATTATGCTGGGCAGATGTTGCTTTTCGCAGGCACGCAGAAACTCTATCGCTTTACTTCTTGTTCATGTAGTTGTAGTAGCTGATGCCGCGACGTACATTCTCGATGACTGCTTCAGAAGAGACTGTCGCACCTGTTACAACGTCAACTTTCTTCTTGTCGGCAGTCTTGACGGACAGCCCGTTCCATTTCTTCATCAGTCCCTTCGCAACCATATCGAAGTACTTGGGTGTCTCTTCGTTCTCGAGGGCTTCTACCTTCAACACCTTTCCTGCTTTGATATAGACCTTCACAGGTGTTGGGCCGACATATCCTTCAATGTCGGTGGCGAGTGTTGTTGTGTTGATGATGGTGACGTCCTTCTGTTTTGTCATGACAGGTTCGCCTGTCGTTTGGCTTGTCAGGAAGAGAAATGCTCCGACGAGAGCTGTTGTGGAAAATATCTTGTTCTTATTCATGCGTTATGCTTTTTTCTTTCTTGTCATTTCAACGAGTCTGCTCAGATGCGTCGGGATGGGGAGCTGCTGTGGACATTTCGAGAGACATTCTCCGCAGTCCTGGCATCTGTTGGCGCGTGCCTTGTTGGGTATGGCTTCTTGATAAGCGGTAAGGTAAGCCTGACGCTTCTCCTCGTAGTCAGGTGCCGATGCATCGGGAAGCGGCAGACGTCCGTCCACGACAGCCTTATTGTAGAAGGCAAAGTTGCCAGGAATATCTACGCCATGCTTGCAGGGCATGCAGTAGGCACACGTAGTGCAGCCTATGGTGGGAAGTCCTGACATCTTGTCTGCAATGCGTTCCAGAAGCTCGTTTTCAACGTTCGTACAGGGGGCAAGAGGTGAGAAGGTTTCCAAGTTCTCTTTGAGATGCTCCATGCGATTCATACCGCTTAATGCTGTCAGTACGTTTGGCTTGGAGCCAACCCAACGGAAGCCCCAGCGAGCTGGCGTGTCGTCCTTGCGTGCGCGGGCCAACTGTTCGCGGATATCGTCTTGTACATTGGCCAAGCCACCGCCTCGGAGTGGCTCCATAATGACTGCCTGGATGCCCAACTTCTCGAGCCTGCCGTAGAGATACTCCGCATTGGCATCGCCACGACGACGTCCTCCCCGTCTCTGAGCATGTGTCCAGTCGAGGTAGTTCATCTGTATCTGCACGAAGTCCCAGTGATACTTGTCGTTATTATCGATCAGCCAGTCGAACACTTTCACATCACCATGATAGCTGAAGCCGAGGTGACGGATGCGTCCGGCCTTACGCTCTTCGAGCAGGAAGTCAAGCAAACCGTTGTCGATAAAACGTGCCTTGAGGTTGTCTATTCCACCGCCACCAACGCTGTGCAGAAGGTAGTAGTCGATGTAATCTACCTGCAGCTTGCGGAACGAGTTGTCGTACATCTCCTTGGCCTTCTCAAAGCTCCACAGGCTCTCATGCTGGTTTGACATCTTTGTGGCAACATAATATTTGTCACGAGGATGGCGGCTGAGGGCATTGCCTGTAGCCGTCTCATTGCTTCCTCCACCATAGATGGGAGCTGTGTCGAAGTAATTGATGCCGTGGGCCAATGCGTAATCCACAAGCTCGTTTACCTTCTCCTGTTCGTGCGGCAAGCGCATCATGCCAAACCCAAGCAGCGAGATGTGCTCGCCCGTGCCGTTCTGGACACGGTATGTCATCTTTATCTGTTCCGGTGCTTCGTCGTCAAGGGCTTTGCGCGATGAGCCAATGGCTTGCAGGGAGCCCACAGTGATAAGTGACAATGCCGTCGCCGACCCCAGTCCCAGTCGTTCAAGGAACTGGCGACGATTCATCTCTTGTTGTTGCTTGTTGTTCTTTTTCATGTCGAGAATGATTTATATAAATAAGACACGCGTGCGCGGGAAAGGTTTAATCACTGAGTGAATAAGGCTTGCCAGTCGTGATGCAGCGCTTCTTGTTTGGCGTCGGGCTCATGATGAATTCGAGTGTGCCGCCATCCATGATGTCGCTGTGCGTAAGGTAAAGCTTGTCGTAAGGCTTGCCGTTGAGCTTTACTTCCTTGACATAGCGTTTTTTGTCGCTTACACCGGGAGCCTTGATGAGGAAAATCTTTCCGTTAGGAAGTGTCAGCTTGCAGCTCGGTACATAAGGTGCACCGAGTACGTACTGGTCGCTTCCAGGGCAGACAGGATAGAAGCCCATTGCAGTGAAGACGTACCAGGCCGACATCTGTCCGCAGTCGTCGTTGCCATGTAGTCCGTCTATGTTGTTGACGTACATGCGGTTCATGATTTCACGAAGCCAGTACTGGGCCTTCCAAGGCTGCGATGTCCAAGCGTAGAGGTAAGGGATGTGATGGCTTGGCTCGTTACCATGAACATAGCCACCGAGCAGACATTCTTCTTCGATGTCCTCGTTGTCCTCGTAATACTTTTTGTCCAGAGGTTCTGCAAAGAGATTATCGAGACGCTCTATGAACTTCTTGTCGCCACCGAAACACGCAATCATGCCCTTCACGTCGTGAGGAACATGAAACGAATAGTTGGCGCTGTTGCCTTCGATGAAACCTTCGCCATAGGTTTGCAGGGGTGAGAAGTCCTTCTTCCATGAGCCGTCCTTATACTTTGGACAAGCCAACCCAATAGCAGGATTGAAGACATTCTTGTAGTTCATGGCACGTTGCTTAAATGTCTCAGCCATTTCCATGTTTCCTGCATCAAGCGCAGCCTGATAGATGGTCCAGTCATCATAGGCGTATTCAAGCGTGTTGCTCGCACTCGTTCTGCATCTGTCGTAGGGTACATAGCCGTACTTGATATAGTCTGTCAAGCCTTCCATCCATTTGGAGGTGGCAGTGGCCTGCATTGCTTCGAGCATTGCTTTCTTGTTCTTTATGCCGAGTTTCTTGGCGACATCGTAGAGGACAGCCACCGAGTGATAGCCGCTCATGCACCAGCCTTCGTTTGCCATCAGATACCAGACAGGCAGGAGGTGGAGTGCGCTCTGCTGCTGAATGCGTATCATGCTCTCAGCCATATCTTGTCCTTGCTTGGGCTTGATGAGATTTAGCAGAGGATGTTCAGCGCGATAGGTGTCCCAAAGGGAGAAGATGGTGTAGTTCGTGAAGTCTTTAGCTTCGTGGATTTCCATGTCGTTCCCACGATACTTCCCATCAACATCCATATAGACACTGGGATTTATCATGGTGTGATAGAGCGAGGTGTAGAAGAGTGCCTTCTGGTCGTATGTGCCTTCAATCTCGAGGCCCGTGAGTTCCTTTGTCCAAAGTTCTGTTGCATGCTGCTTTGCTTGCTCGAAGGTGAGGCCTGCCGCTTCTGCCTGAAGGTTGGCAAGGGCACCGCTCTGGCTGACTGCAGAGAGTGCTACCTTGATGGTGAGTTGGTGCGACTGCGGCAGCTTGATTTGGAAGTAAGCTGCAATCTCGCGACCTGCCATGTCTGGGAAGTTGTGGTGGATGTCGTTCTTGCGCCAGAAGCCTGAATACTTCATGCGTTGCTCGTCCTTGTAGCCAAAGTTATGAATGGGGTGTGAGAGCGAGATTGCGAAGTATGTGTAGTTCTGCCGAGCCCAGCCGTTCGTGATGCGATAACCCGTCAGCAGTGTGTCGTTCTCAACGCGGAGGTAGCTCCAAAGTGTCTTGCCTTCGTAGTTGTAGATGCCATGTCCAAGGTCAAGAATAAATTGTGCATCTTCTGTTGGGAAGGTGTACTGATGCACGCCAACGCGTTGTGTGGCCGTCAGCCTGGCCAGGATGTTGTAGTCCTCGAGCTTCACTTCGTAGTAGCCAGGCAAGCAGTGCTCTGTGTTGTGCGAGAAGCGTGAGCGGTAACCTCCATCGGGATTGTCGGCGGTGCCTGGATTGGTCTGTATCTTGCCTGTGGTAGGCATGATGAGTATGTCGCCAAGATCGCTGTGGCCTGTGCCCGAGAGGTGTGTATGCGAGAAGCCTACGATGGTCTTATCTCGGTGCTGATAGCCGGCGCAGTATTCATAGACCTTGCCTTGGTACCGTCCGTCCACATTGTGGGGAATGGTATCCGTTTCGGGCGAGAGCTGCACGATGCCGAAGGGCACGCAGGCTCCGGGGAACGTATGTCCCATGCCGTTGGTGCCGATGATAGGGTTCACGTAGTCGATGACGCTTTGCGAGTGGAGCGTGAAAGAGTGAAGGAGAAAGAAGATTAGTAAAGAGTAGGGTTTCATCGTGAGATACATTAATAATATAATAAAAAAGCTCTCCTTTTCAGGGGAGAGCATGTTATGGATGGTGTCTCCCTTAAGGCACTCCTCTTTTGAGGGAGGGAGCGGGGAGGGGGGGCTAGTACATTATGCCTTGGCCACTTGTTCCATGAAGTCCTTGCAGGGCTTGAAGTATGGAATATCGTGAGCGGGGATGACGAGTGTCGTGTTCTTGCTGATGTTGCGAGCTGTCTTCTGAGCACGATGCTTGAGTGTCCAAGTTCCCCAGCCACGGATGTATACATTTTCTTTGTTTACGAGAGACTCTTTGAGAGTGTCGATGAAACCTTCCACGGCAGCAAGTGCTGTGGGCTGGTCGATGCCTGTCTTCTCGGCAACGGCTTTTACCAATTCAATCTTTGTCATAATCGTTTGAGTTTTTATGTGTTTCGTAGTTGTTTTTCAGAAAAGTGATGCAAAGGTACAACAAAAAGTGAAAAGTAAAAAGTGAAAAATGAAAAATGTTAGCAATTATGCATATTTTTCTTTTTTATAACAAGGAAATAAGCCTCGAGTGTTGGTTATTGCAGCCCCCTAAAGTAAAGTCATTTAGATTCCGAATGGCTGTTTAGTTTTTCTCTTCGTAGGAGTTCCTGTTCTTCCTTTCTTTATATATGAGAAAGAACGGAAGAACAGGAACATGTTCGCTGTGCGAGAATAGAATTTAGACTTCTGCGTCGAGCTTTTCGTAGCCCCATTCGTCGAGGACTTCGCCCCAGTGCTCATTCACGAGCTGGATGGTGCGGGGGGCATACTGATACTTGTTCTTCTTGTAGCCCTTTTTGCTCTGGATGTATTTCTCGATGGCAGGCTTTGACTCCTCCCAGCCGGGCAGGTTGAGCTTGCGGTAGATGTCTTCTGTGATGTTGAGCGCATCCTTTTCGATGTCTTCGAAGCGCACTTCGTAGAGAGTGCCTTCGGGAAGGCTCTGTTTCTGCTCTTTGTAGGCATGGTAGAGTTCCATGTAGTTGCGCAGGATGTTTTGTTCCATCTCTTCGTCGGTGATGGTGTGGAACTGGAGGGGCTTGATGGTGCTGAGATAGAAGGAGCGTGTGCTCTCGAAGACGGTGTACGGGTTGCGCATGAGATAGACAAAGCGTGCCCCCTGGAACAGCTCAGAGAGAGCTTTGATACGCCCCGTGTGGGGTGGGTTTTTGCTGAGGTACTGTGTGCCGCCTGTGTTCCAAAGACTAATCTTGACGAGTTTCTCAAATGCCTGCTTGAACTCCTGCAATTCCTCGTCAGTGATGTCCTTGAAGGTGAGGAAACGGTCGCACCACTCCTGCATCCTTTCGGGGAAAAACCAGAAGTTGTAGTAGTTGCAGGCTGTCATGTTTGCCAAGGCGAACTCCTCTTCCTGTGGAAGGTCGGGAGCAAGTTCCATGTTGTCAGTGGGACGTTTGTTGGGCATCACCACTTTCATTATGGGCTTGAAGAGACCTTGCAACGCCATGATGTAGTGGGGGAAGACGGTCTGATAGGTGGTGGTGTAGCCGAAGTGCTTGTCCTGAGCAAAGATGTTGTGGACGAATGTCGTGCCGCTTCTCCAATGACCGAGAATGAAAAGTGGAGCATTCTCTAATGGCTTATTTGCGAGTTGATTACGATACTTCCTTTCTTGTAAAGCTACAAATGGGCTGAGAATGCGGCAGATGCTTTTCGTCAGGCAGTAGCTCGCCTTCTTTTCCTTCGAGACATATTGCCCTTCGGTGAGTGCTTTGAATGTCTTCCAATCTGCTCCGACAAGAGTGTTGACGGGCAGGTTCTCAAAACGCAATAATCCCATGTTACTTCTTTATTACAATCTCAATACCTTGTTTACTTAATTCTTTTACAGCTTTCTCGATGGCTTCGTAGTGTTCTGTCGTGATTCCGAGCTTGGGAAGGTCGAGCGTGGGCAGATCTTCCTGCAGAAATTCTGCTTCGTCAAGCTGTTTCTCTATCATGCCCACGGCACAGGTGTTATTCGTGATGGGGTCGATGAGGATGAAGGCACCTGTGGCTCTGTTCCGCTTGTAGGCGTCGAAGAAGAGCGTCTTGGCCATCGTTATCTGAACCTGACCTATTTCGTTGAGCTTGAAGTCCTTGCCTTCGAGGTGTTCCATCGTATTGACATCGATACGATAGTCGATGGCACTGATGGTGGCACGCGTTGTGTTGGTATTTGCTTTGAGGAAGAACTGCTTGCTGCGGTCCATCGGCTCTTCGTCCATCCAGACGAGTTTCGTTTGCAGATGTCTTCCAACAAAGGGCAGATTGTCAGGTTTGACGAGCATTTCGCCCCGCGAGATGTCTATCTCGTCCTCGAGTGTGATGGTGACGCATTGGGGGCAGAAGGCGTAATCCAGTTCGCCGTCGTAGGTGACAATGCTCTTCACGCGACTGGTCTTCCTGCTGGGCAGTGCCATGACTTCGTCGCCCTTGCGGATGATGCCGCTCGCCACTTTTCCCGAGAAACCACGGAAGTCGAGGTTGGGACGAAGTACATACTGAACGGGGAAGCGGAAGTCCTGCATGTTGCGGTCTTGGTCGATGGGAACCGTCTCGAGGTATTGGAGCAGGGAAGTGCCTTCGAACCAAGGTGTCCTGTTGCTTTTCTCCACAACATTGTCGCCTTCCTTTGCTGAGAGGGGAAAGCACGTCACGTCTTCTATGCCAAGCTGACTCGTGAGCTCGAGATACTCGTTCTTTATCTTGTTGAATACTTCCTCCGAGAAGTCCACGAGGTCCATCTTGTTGACAGCAAGAACGATGTGCTTGATGCCGAGCAGCGAAACGAGGAAGGTGTGGCGGCGTGTCTGCGTGATGACGCCGGTTCGTGCATCAACCAGGATGATGGCGAGGTTGGCCGTCGAACCGCCTGTAATCATGTTGCGAGTGTATTGCTCGTGTCCAGGCGTGTCGGCGATGATGAACTTGCGCAGGTTTGTCGAGAAGTAGCGATAGGCCACATCGATGGTGATGCCTTCCTCGCGCTCTGCCTTCAATCCATCGAGCAGCAGGGCATAGTCAATCTCTCCCGCTCCGGCATTGCCCACGCGCTTTGAATCACGCTCCAGGGCCTGAAGTTGGTCTTCGTAAAGCTTCTTGCTGTCGAAGAGCAGTCGACCGATAAGTGTTGATTTGCCGTCATCTACAGAGCCGGCAGTAAGCAATCTGAGGAGCGACTTCCGCTCGTCTGCATCAAGATATTCTTTTATGTTTAGTTGTTTGTTTTCCATTTTTTTCGTTATTACGAAGTAAGGTCATAACGTCATAGCGTCATTACGACTTCCTTTAAAAATATCCCTCGCGTTTTTTTTGTTCCATGCTTGCCTCCTGGTCGAAGTCGATGACGCGTGTTGTGCGTTCGCTCTTGGTCGTTGTCATCATCTCCTCTACTATCTCCTCGATGGTGGTGGCGTTGCTCTCCACAGCTCCTGTCAATGGCCAGCAGCCAAGGGTGCGGAAGCGTACCATGCGCATGTGTATCTTTGGCACGAGTTCCTTTGGCAGGCGGTCGTCGTCGGCCATGATGAGGTTGCCGTCAATCTCCACACAGGGGCGTTCTTTTGCGAAATAAAGGGGCACGATGGGGATGTTCTCGAGGCGGATGTACTGCCATATGTCGAGTTCTGTCCAGTTAGAGAGTGGGAAAACGCGGATGCTCTCGCCCTTGTGGACGCGGCTGTTGTAGATATCCCAAAGCTCCGGGCGCTGGTTCTTGGGGTCCCACTGGTTGAACTGGTCGCGGAAGCTGAAGATGCGTTCCTTGGCGCGTGACTTCTCTTCGTCTCTACGTGCTCCTCCGAAGGCTGCATCGAACTTGTACTTGTTCAGCGCATCGAGCAGGGCCTTCGTCTTCATCAGGTCAGTGTGGACTTTGCTGCCGTGCGTGAAGGGGCCTACGCCGGCACGGAAGGCCTCCATGTTGCTCTCTACGATTAGGTTCCATCCGTGCTCTTTGGCATAGGAGTCACGGAACTCAATCATCTCCCTGAACTTCCATTTCGAGTCGATGTGCATCAGTGGGAATGGCACTTTTCCAGGGGCGAAGGCTTTTTCGGCCAGACGAACCATCACACTGCTATCTTTGCCGATGCTATAAAGCATGACGGGATTCTCGAACTCTGCTGCCACCTCGCGGATGATGTGAATGCTCTCTGCCTCAAGCTCCTGAAGGTGGCTCAATCGATATTCTTCCATTATTGACTTTTAAATTTTGGGTGCAAAGATACGAAGATTATTTGAAATGGACAAACCACTGCAGAGAAGTTCGCCAACTTCTCAGCAGAAAATGACAATCTTCTCTGCAGAAGTTTATTAACTTCTCTGCAGAACTTTTATCTCGTCTGATGTCAGGCGTGATGACTATTTTTGTGTTATCAGCCCGACCACAGCCTCAACTTCCTCCTCGAGTGTCATCCGGCTGGTGTCGAGGCTGAGATCGGGGTGCTCTGGAGCCTCGAATGGTGCGCTTATGCCTGTAAACTCCTTCACCTCTCCTCTGCGAGCACGTGCGTAGAGTCCTTTCACGTCGCGACGCTCGCACTCCTCGAGGGGAGTGGCTATGTAGACCTCGCGGAAGTCGTCCGGCCCAATGATGTCGCGAGCCATCTCCCGAAGTTCCTTAGTGGGAGAGACGAAGCAGGCTATCGTGACGATGCCCGTCTGAACGAAGAGCTTTCCTATCTCGGCTATGCGGCGTATGTTCTCGCGGCGGTCTTCTGGTGAGAAACCGAGGTTTGAGTTGATGCCGGCACGGATATTGTCTCCGTCGAGAATGCGGCAGAGGATGCCTCGCTTGTGGAGCTCTCTTTCAACGCCGATGGCAACGGTACTCTTGCCGCTGCCGCTCAAGCCTGTCATCCATATCATGACGCCCCGCTGACGGAGCAACTGCTCTTTGTCCTCGCGACTCAACATCTTGTCGAAAATGGGGTAGATTACCTTATTGGCCATATTAAAGGAATGATAAAGACACTTATAACGAAAACAATGATATTCAGCGGTAAACCAACTTTAGTGTAGTCAGTGAAGCGGTAGCCTCCGATGCCTTGAACAAGCAGGTTCGTCTGATAGCCGATGGGTGTGCTGAAGGCTGCACTGGCTGCCACACAGATACATATAAAGAAGGGCATGGGGTCGACGCCAAGCTTCACTGCAACGGCTTGTGCCAGGGGAAAGGCCAATGCAGCAGCGGCATTGTTCGTGATGAGTTCCGTGAAGAGGTTCGTGATGAGGAACAGGATGGCGAGCATGGCATAAGGTCCGTGCTCTGTCTGCCCGATGATGTCGGCCAGGGCTATGATGCCGTCGGCTATGAAGTCTGCAAAGCCCGAGTTCTGCATCCCCTTCGAGATGGCAAAGGCACAGGCTATCGTCACGAGGACGTCCCACGAGAGGTATTTGCTGTATTTGCGAGGGTTGAAGATTCTGGTCCATGCCATGATGACAGTCGTGACGCAGACAAAGAAGAACATGTCGAACCTGAAGCCAGGAACTGCCTCCCTGACAAACGGCAGCTCACCAATCGTTGCCCCTATTATCATGAAGAGAAGCAGGATGACGGCCAGATAGCGCTTGCGATGGCAAAGTGGTTCCCTGTCGGCATCGTAGCTCGAGATGAGGAATGCCGTAGATTCTCTGTATGTCTGCACGAACTTGTCGTCCGTCTCAAGCAGAAGTGTGTCGTGGTTTTCGAGAGGCATATTGGGCCAATCGCCGCTGAGCAACGCACCGCCTCTGCGAATGGAATGGACATGCGCACCATAATGACGGTAGAAGTCGAACTCTCTGAGGTTCTTGCCAAGTCCAGGGAAACGGCTTCTCAATACAACTTCCACAAGACGCATGCCTTCAGGCGTCTCTTCGAAATTTGTTTCGCTCTCCCTGTTGTCGGGCAGGAGGTAGTGACTGTAGAAGATGAGGTAAGCCAGGCCTACGATGCAGATGATGATGCCCACCTTTCCCAGTTCGAACATTCCCATGCCTTCTCTGCCAGAGTCTTGAATAAGGCCATCCACAACGAGGTTAGTGCTCGTTCCTATCAACGTACAGATGCCGCCCAGGACTGTGGCGTAGCTCAGCGGGATGAGGAACTTGGTGTACGGCAGACCCACCTTTCTTGCCCAGTTTTTGATGATGGGGGCAAAGATGACGACGACTGGCGTGTTGTTCAGGAATGCCGACAACGCGGCTATGGTTGGCAGGAGCCTTGCGTTCGCCCTCGTGATGGTTGTCTGCTTCTTGGGAAGCAAGCTGAGGATGATGCGCTCCAGTACACCGCTTCTTCTCACGCCCTCGCTGACGAGGAAGAGCAGGGCAACCGTAATCATACCTTTGTTTGAGAAGCCTTCCAGGCATTCCTTTGGGCTCAGTATGCCTGCACAGAGCATCATGACGACGCAGGTGAACAGGATAAGCCCTGGCTTCAGTTTGTCTGCTATCAGTGCCCATATCATGAACACTAAGCAAAATGCTACAAAATAAACGCTAAACATATTATCCAAACAATTCTCTTACAGCTTCTACCACTCGGCGCACAGGCACGAGCTCTATCTTGTAACTCTTTGTGTCGAGACCCTTCGCATTGTGCGCAGGAATGAGGATGCGCTTGAACCCCAGCTTTTGAGCCTCTGCAATTCTTTGTTCAATTCTTGCCACCGGACGTATCTCGCCGCTCAGTCCCACCTCGCCAGCCATGCAGACATCGCCTTCGATGGGCATATCTCCATTGCTCGAAAGTACGGCTGCAATTACACTCAGGTCGATTGCGGGGTCAGTTACGCGCAGTCCTCCGGCTATGTTCAGGAAGACATCCTTCTGAGCAAGTTTGAAGCCGACGCGCTTCTCCAGTACTGCAAGGAGCATGTTCAAGCGTCGCCCATCAAAGCCTGTCGTGCTTCTCTGAGCAGTTCCGTAGGCTGCCGTGCTGACCAAAGCCTGCGTCTCTATCAGGAAAGGTCTCACACCTTCTATTGAGCAGGAAATGGCGACGCCTGAAAGCCCTTCACGATTGTCTGTGAGGAGCAGTTCGCTTGGGTTACTTACCTGCCGAAGTCCATCGTGTCGCATTTCGTAAATGCCCAATTCGCTTGTGCTTCCGAAGCGGTTCTTCATGCTTCGAAGGATGCGGTAGAGGTGGTGCTGGTCGCCTTCGAACTGCAAGACGACATCCACGATGTGCTCCAAGACCTTTGGTCCTGCCAGCGAGCCTTCCTTATTTATATGGCCGATGAGCAGAATGGAAGTGCCGCCTGCCTTTGCATATCTGAGCAGAGCTGCCGCACATTCCCTGATCTGAGTAAGCGAGCCAGCTGATGACTCGACTGTTTCTGTCTGAACGGTTTGTATGGAATCGATGACAACGAGGTCGGGCTGCATCTCTTCGATGTGCTGGAAGATTGTTTCGAGGGATGTTTCGCAAAGGACGTAGAGCCCTTCGTTCTTTGGCCCAAGCCTGTCCGCTCTCAGCTTGATCTGCCTTGCACTTTCCTCACCACTCACATAAAGGATGCGTCTTCCTTGCAGTTGAAGGACCGTTTGAAGTGTGAGAGTACTCTTGCCGATGCCAGGCTCGCCACCAAGAAGAACGAGGCTTCCAGGCACGAGACCTCCGCCAAGAACGCGGTTCAGCTCGCCATCGTTCATGTCGATGCGAGGCTCAGCACCAGCTTCAATCTCGTGTAGAGGTACAGCACCCTCACCGCTTCCTCTTTTGGGGAGAGCTTTCGAAGCTGCAGACTTTGCCGATGGGGCCGCAACCTTCATCTCCTTCATCGTTCCCCAGCGATTGCAAGCAGGGCATTTGCCCATCCACTTCACGCTTTCTTGCCCGCAATAATCGCAGACATATACTGTTTTATCTTTTGCCATAACTATGAACTATGCACTATGAAGCTTTAGCTCGACGTAAGTCAACTATGGACTGCTTTCATGCTTAACGAGATTCTTTCCCTCTGCAAATCAACTCCGACAACGCGAACCATTACCTGTTGTTGCACTTTTACAACGGTTGTAGGGTCTTTCACGTAGTGGTCGGCAAGTTGCGAGACATGCACCAAGCCCTTGGTATGCACGCCAATATCGACGAAGGCGCCAAAGTTCGTGATGTTTGTCACGATGCCTGGCAGAATCATTCCCTCGCGAAGGTCGCCTATCTCATGAACTGTTGGGTCGAAAGCAAAGGCATGCAAGGGCTGACGAGGGTCGAGTCCTGGTTTGTCGAGCTCAGTCATGATGTCTTTCAACGTTGGCAGACCAACATCATCACTAACGTATTGTTCGATGTTTATCTTGTCTCTCAACGACTTATCAGCCATCAGTTCCGCCACAGAACACTTCTGGTCGCGAGCCATTCGCTCCACCAACTCATATCTCTCGGGGTGAACTGCGCTGTTATCGAGCGGCTCTGTCCCGCCTTTTATGCGAAGGAAACCAGCCGATTGCTCGAAGGCTTTGGCACCCAATCGCGGCACTTTCATCAACTCTTTACGAGAGCGGAAAGGCCCATTCTCACGTCGATAGCGAACGATATTCTGGGCAAGCGAAGGTCCGAGGCCGCTCACGTAAGTCAACAGCCACTGCGAAGCCGTATTGAGGTTCACGCCAACTCTGTTCACGCAATTAATGACGGTATCTTCGAGGCTCTTTCTGAGAGCCGTTTGATTGACGTCTTTCTGGTACTGACCCACGCCGATGCTGGACGGATCTATCTTGACGAGTTCTGCAAGAGGGTCCATCAAGCGACGACCTATGCTGACAGCTCCGCGAACGGTTACATCCTCGTTGGGGAACTCTTCCCGTGCAATCTCGCTGGCACTATAGATGCTGGCACCGTCTTCGCTCACGCTATAAACCTCCACATTATCGGGAAGGTCGAGGTGACGCACGAAGTCCTCTGTCTCTCGACCAGCTGTTCCGTTGCCGATACTGATGGCTTGCACGCCATATTTCTCGACAAGATTCTGAACGGTCAGCATCGCCTTAACGCGCTCAGCACGAGGTGGATGCGGGAAGATGACGTCGTGGTGCAGCAGATTGCCTTCTGCATCGAGGCATACCACCTTGCATCCTGTTCGGAAGCCGGGGTCGATTGCCATCACACGCTTCTGTCCGAGGGGCGAAGCCATGAGCAGTTGTTCCAGATTACTAACGAAGACTCGAATGGCTTCGGCATCTGCTTTCTGCTTGGACGAAGCACCAAACTCGTTCGAGATGCTGGGCTCGAGGAGTCTCTTGTAACCGTCCTTGACAGCTTCCTGCACAGCTCTGCTGCACTCATTATTGCCTCTCACGAACTGACGGGCGATTCGTTCCATTGCCGGCTCATCGTCAACACAGATCGAGACACGCAGGATGCCTTCTGCCTCACCCCTTCGCATAGCCAGCAAACGATGGCTGGAGCAGCGTTTCAGGGGTTCCGTCCAGTCGAAGTAATCGCGATAATTCTGGCCTTCAACGTCTTTGCCTTTGATGACTTTGCTCTGAATCTGAGCATGAATCGAGAAGGTAGTTCGCAGCGTTTGCCTTGCACGTTCGTCCTCGCTCACGCGTTCAGCAATAATATCCTTTGCGCCCTGAAGAGCCTCTTCCTCGCTAAGTTTGGCTCCCTCCTTGTCATTTTTAATTTTTAATTGTTCATTTTTAATTAACACCTTCAATGGTGTTGACGGTTGTCGCAGGATGGCATCGGCAAGCGGCTCCAGTCCGGCTTCTCGAGCGACCTGAGCACGAGTGCGACGCTTCTGCTTGTAGGGCAGATAGATATCTTCCAGAGTGGTCTCGTCCCAACATTCCTCAATACGGCTTCGCAGTTCTGGTGTGAGCTTTCCCTGAGCCTCTATCGTCGTGAGAATGAACTCCTTGCGATGCTCCAACTCGTTCACGTTATCGAGTTCAGCAGCCACTTGAGCGACCTCAACATCCGTCATTCCGCCAGTTGCTTCCTTGCGGTAGCGGCTGATGAAGGGCACAGTAGCCCCTTCCTGCAGCAAATCGACGACTTGCCGCACATATTTCTCCTTGAGTCCAGTTCGCTCAGCAATCAGATTGTAGTTCATACTTATTCGTGCTAACAAGTTGCAAAGTTACGAATTTTAATTGAAAATTAAAAACCGAACCTCGAAAAAAGTTCAATTAATTGTGTCGAATCACTCCATAATGAATGGAATAATTCTTTACAAATCGTGGTACGTTATTTTACTCAAAATGTTGTAAAGATTTTTTCCTGATGTCAACTTTTGCGGATCGAAACAAGGAAATTTCAAACTTCACACGTGAACTTTTCCAACTCGACACGTCGATTTTGCAAACTTCACACGTCGAGTTGAGTGTTTCGACACGTCGAATTTGTGCACAAAACACGCATAAATTACGCATATTACCAGTATATTTTGTGCATATGAAACTGCCGCATCTGTATATCAGGTAGATAGCAAATATCGATTATGCGCGTTCTATTCGTCCTCGCCACTGTTAGGTCGAAAATATCGCAAGGAAATTGGGGCAAAATCGTACTTTTTCATGACATTTTCGGCATTTTTAGTTCGTTTTGACCTTTAACAATTTTTCTTCATTAAATATCTTACCATAATCATCTTTATTTGCTAAGATTCTCTTTCGAACAGGTTAAGAAAGTATATAATCGCCATATAATTGTACATATAATACTAGCTTTAACATTAATTAACGCAATTATTGCACATATTCATTATAAATATATATAATTTTACTACCAATTAAATCGAAGATGATACCTTTTTGCCTCAAATTGCAAAACAAATCAAATTCAAACTATAATTAAACTAACTTATTTAACTAAAATGAAAAAACAATTCTTTAGCCTTGCTCTCTTCGCAGCAGCATGGCTCGCAGGCGGCTCCGTCCAAGCATGGGACGAGCCAACACAAGTAGATGACGTTTATCAGATTGGTACTGCATCTGAACTAGAGTGGTTTGCTGAGTACGTCAACTCTGTAACAGGTAATGATGATCCAGACAAAGAAGCTAAGCTTAATGCGCAAGCTGTCTTGACGGCAGACATCAACTTGACTGGCATCGACCACAGTCCAATTGGTCGTTACACAAACGAGAGTGGCGCTGTCATCGACACCTACAAGTTCTCTGGCAAATTCGACGGACAGTTCCACACCATCAGCAATCTGGTGATTGTCCGTCCTGATGACGAGGCACTTGGTCTCTTCGGCTTCTGCCGTGGCAATGCCAAAATCAAAAACATCATCATGGATTCCACATGCTCCATCAAAGGTAAGAATCGCATCGGCTCTATCGTCGGCCTTATCCAGACCAATACTGGCGCAAGCGATGGACTTGAGATTCTCAACTGTGTCAGCTATGCAACACTTACCACAACCTCGGGTGCAGCAGGCATGATTGGCGCCGGTTGCGAACAGTATCCCTACTTTGATATGGAGAACTGCGTGAATGCAGGTGCCGTTAATGCAGTCAACAAAGGTACTGCTTTCTGCGGATGGAACAAGTCTGCTGGCGGCAATGCCAGAATGTGGAACTGCCTCAACATTGCAGAGATTAGCGTTTTGGACGGCGGTAATCAGCTCTTCCGCGGCCAGAACCGTTCTATTGCCAACTGCTACGACACCTTCCACAGCGGCAGCAGTTTCCAGGGCGAGCACCCCACATACGTGACAGCCGATCCTTTGCACAGCGGCGAGATTTGCTACCTGCTGAACACCGCTCTTCGCAGCGACCTCGCAGAACAGGCCAATCCTAATGCTCATCCTTTCACTCAGGACCTTTCTGATCCTAACTCTATTCCTCTTCCAATCCCCGGTCCCACTGTATATCAGGTTGCTGATCTCGACTGTGCTGGCAATCCCAAAGGCGGTGTAACATACAGCAACACCGACGGCGGCTCTCGGGATGCTCACAACTACGACCCTGCAACAGGCCTTTGCACAGTTTGCTCTGCTCCCAAGGTTGACTGGATGAGTGCAGAAGATGACGGTTTCTTCTATCTTGGCACACCTGTTCAGGTAGAGTGGTTCTCCGCAATGGTTAGAGCTGGTTACGGCGCAATGAATGCCAAACTGACTGCCGACATCGACTATCAAAGTGTGCCCGACGCTCACCGTCCCATCGGAACAAGTGGCAAGAAGTACTTCGGTCACTTCGACGGTCAGGGCCATCGCATCAAGGGCATGGTGCTGACAACTGCCAGCAGACTCGACAACCGCGGCTACGACGGCAACGGCTTCTTCGGTTCTGTTCGCGGTGGCGGTACATCTGTTGATAACATTTATACAAACGAAGTCATCATCGAGAACCTCATCATCGACAGCTCTTGCTCCATTCAGCACGACAACAACTTCGCAGCAGGCGTTGTGGCTCACATCAACAGCCGCAACGACGAGAACAGCAACATCATCATCCGTAACTGCGGCAACGAGGCAAACGTCAGCTCAACTGGCAAGAACATTGCTGGCATCCTTGGCTGTGTAGAGGCAACAAACGTTGGTCTGAAGCTCTACAACCTCTGGAACAAGGGTAACATCACAGGCAACGGTGGCGAGAGTGCTGCTATCTGTGCTTGGACCGGTCAGCGCAATGTTGACGGCGAAGTTGACGTTGAGGGCTGCTGGAACATTGGTGAAGTAACAGGCATTGATGCAAACCACTACAATATGATCCGTCGCAACACTAACATCGTTCCTCGCAACATTGTTGACCTTTGCATTGCAAACGGCACCAATGGTGGCAATCAAGGCACTGTTGCTGTTCACAATACAGAAAATCCCATCTCAAGTGGTGAGTTATGTTATCTCTTGAACGGAGACCAGTCAACCATCGTTTACACCCAAACGCTTGGTACTGACGCAATGCCCGTATATGGCACGACTTCCTCGCAGGTTTATCAGGCAGGTACTGTTAACTGTATTGGCGCTGCCGTAGGTGGCATTAATTATAATAATGTAAGTGGAGAGACCACCACACTTCCTCACGACATTTCCGACGAGATTGGTATGTGCTCAGTCTGCTACACGCAGTTCCAAGAGCCTGCACTCGTTGACGGCTACTATGAAATCAAGAATGCTGGCAACGTTGAATGGCTCTCTGCAGCAGTCGCTAATGGTGGTGGTAACTTAGTAATCAAGGCCAAACTGATGAACGACATCGACTTCCTTAACCGTGAAAACCTACATAGCCCCATCGGTCCTTCAACAGGCACCAAGTTCAAGGGCGAATTCGACGGTCAGGGCTTCCGCATCAAAAATATGACTATCGAGCGTCCCTCTGATAGCAATATCGGCTTCTTCGGTTTTTTGCAGGGTAATGCAGCCACAACGGTTAAGAACTTAATTATTGATAGTTCATGCACAATACATGGCTACAATCGCGTAGGTGGCATCACGGGCAGCTGTCAGAACAACGGTGCCCTCATCACGCTCGAGAACATCGTCAACGAAGCCACCATCATCGCCGAACATCAGGATGCAGCCGGCATCATCGGCGGCCAGGAAGGCAACGCCCCGAAGTGGCTCATCAAAAACGTGCTGAACACAGGCACCGTTACTGCAAAGAACACGGCTCCCTTTGCCGGTGCTCTCTGCTGCTTCCTTGGTAAAAATAACGAGAGCGTCATAGAGAACTTCGTGAACCTCGGAACTATCAACGGCCACATGGGCGGCAACATAGGCCGCATCTTCGGCACTTATTCCAATGTTATAGATCTCTCTGATACTAATCCTGAGGGCACCAAGCCTATTGGGGAAAATGAAAGCGTTGGTAACATTGGCTTCGATACTGGTTTGACGAAGGATGACATTGCAAACGGTAAACTTGCTTGGTACATCAACAGCAAGGACAATCAAGCTGCTGATGCCTTCTTCCAGCGTCTCGGTACTGGTGGTGAGGCATATCCTTCTCCATTCGGTGCAGCTGGTGTGCTCTACTTGGGCGAGACAGGTTACACAACTATGTACGACACCCAAAACAGTTGGTCGTTGAGTGCTGATGCTCAAGCTTATATTGGAAAAGAAAGTGGCAGTTCTCTAAGTCTTGTTGGAATCGATGATGTTCCTGCAGGAACTGCAGTTATCATCAAAGGCACTCCAAACAAATATTCTAATAAGGAGTTTGTTGCTACAACCACAGCCGATGTAACAGACAATGCACTTCAAGGTTCTGACGGCAATGTTACTGGCGACGGCTCTACAATCTTTGCTCTTTCAAATAAGGCCAACGGCGTTGGCTTCTATCCTGTAGGTGATGGTGTAACCATTCCCGCTGGCAAGGCTTATCTTAAATACACTAGCACTGGCGGCAACGCTGTTAAGGGCTTTACCTTCGTCTTCGACGAGGACGATGCTACAGGCATAAGCCTGATGGAAGATGGAAGAAGTCAGATGGAAGACGGTGCCATCTACAACATTGCAGGTCAGCGCTTAGATAATTCACAATTCATAATTCATAATTCACAATTGAAGCGTGGCATTTACATTGTGAACGGTAAAAAGATTTTGAAATAATAGACCTTAAAGACCTTAAGGACCTTAGGGACTTAAAAAAAAGAAAACAAAGATGAAAAAGACATATATTTCCCCTGCAGCGCTGACCGTTCAGCTCAGCATAAAATCTGTCATGTTGTCAGAGTCACTTCCGTTTGTAAAACCTGAAGGAGAACTCGATGAAACCAACTCCGTAACGGAATCAGGCCAAATCCTTACGAAGGAACACAAGTCCCTCTGGGACAACGAGTGGTAAGTAATTCATCCAAACCCCTCCTCCGAGAGAGGGGGAGAACATTCATGCAGAGGCAGGCGATGCGTTCGTCTGCCTCTGCTGTATTGCGTCTATAATCGACACGTCCTTCTTGCCATAGGGACACGTCCTTCCTTGGCACGGATTAGATAATCAAACTATTGCTGCCCTGAGAAATCGTGTTCACCTCATTTTTTTGTGTCTATCCATCGGCTTTCCTGACGAAAATCAGATAAAGGGGGCTTCTTCGCTTCTTGCGCTCCTTTGGTACTTTTCCCGGGACAGCAATAAAAATATTTACATTTTTAGTGAACATCTGCCGAGGATTTCGCTCCCCTCCGTTCTGTCAGATTTTTAATCCGACAGAATTGAATATGAGCATTTGAAATGCGATAAAATAAAATATGAAAAGAATTTCGGGATTACAAATCCCTATATTAACCCCGGTCGGATTACAAATCCGCCCGAACAGAGAACTCATATCGAACTATATATTTTTATGTACCCCATAGTATGGTTTCTTCTGCGACGCCTCATAGCTTTATCTATTTTCTTTTCTCTCCTTCTGTTACTTTTTTTCTGAAGATTGGAAGAAAAAATGTATAAAATCATCAAATTTTGTAGATTTTGTTTGGCATGAATGTGAAAAAATCATAACTTTACGGCGTGAAATAAAATAATGTACTGTAACCTTAACAACATTAAGCTTATGAAAAAGTTTACTCTCATGGCCGTTGCTTCCTTGTTTGCAATGGCAGCAAGTGCACAGTCGGTGCAGATTTTCAGTGGCGGCGAGGTGGTTGGCCAGAAGGCGCTCAGCGAGGTTGACTCCATAGCCTTCAACGAGCAGGATGCGGGCAAGGCAGCGGCCACCCTCAAGAAGTCCTACATCACGATGGAGGTGGGCGAGCAGGTTGCCTACGACAAGATTCTCGACATGAACAACCTGACGCCAGACGAGCTCACTATTGTCAGCTCCGATGATGCCGTTGTCAGCCCCACCAGTTCCTATCTTGAGGCAAAGGCAGAAGGTTCTGCCGTCATCATGGTGTCGTACATCGGCGTGAAGGAACCTCTGCGTATTGTTGTCAAAGTCGGCAAATTTGGCGTGATGGTTGTCGATGACGTGTTTACCATTACAGGCAGAGGCACTGTTTCAAGCGGGACTATTTCTGCCGGCGGCTTCTCTGTCGGTCAGACCGTGACACTTATGAGTCCGAGCACGTCCATCAACCCAATTACCACTGTGATAGCTGGTATTGAGATGTTCCATAAGACCGTGACATTTGCTACGACAGGAGATGCGGTAGGTCTTCTGCTTCGTGGCGTGGATAAATCAAATGTCGAGAGAGGTTCTGTTATTGTGGGTGGCACTTTCCCTGAATATGGAAGAAATTACACGATTAAGGCCAGGTTGTATGTTCTGACCAAAGCCGAAGGTGGTCGCCACACGCCATTCTTCGCTGGTTATCGTCCGCAAATGTACGTCAATTTAGAGGACTTTACTGCCCCTGTCACTGCTCTTGGAAAGGTGGATGGCGAAACGGTTGATATGGTTTTGCCAGGACAAACCGTCGTCGATATCGAATTCACTTTCGCCTCTGATGCCGCCGCAGTTCCCTGGACCTACCTCGGCCAGCCCTTCACGCTCCGCGAAGGCGGCAATACTATAGCCCGTGGTATCATCACCGGCTTTTGATGAGACATTACTATAAACAGAAGAGCGCTCAGCCTTGATGGCTGGGCGCTCTTCTGTTTGCTTAGTGACTCCGCTGGGATTCTAACCCAGGACCTTCAGAACCGGAATCTGACGCTCTATACAGCTAAGCTACGGAGCCAATTTCAATTCATAATTCTCAATTCACAATTATTTTCTTCGAGAGGAGTCGGGTCGTAACCTTAATTATTAATTATGGATTGTGAATTATGAATTGCTTAGAAAGGCAGTTCGTCTGTTGCGTCTGGTGCAGTAAATGGAACTGCATCGATGGGGGCTGCCTGTGCGACGGGAGCGGCCTGGGGGGCAGCAGGAGCGGCTTGTGCCTCGGGAGCTGCAGCAGGTGCAGGAGCTGCCTGACCGCGATCTATGCGGAATGCACGGACGTCGTTGAACCAGCGGCCGTTGTACTCGTGTGCATCGATGTCGAAGTGAACCGTCAGCTCTTCGCCTACCTGAATATTGAAGGCGGCAAGACGGTCAACGCCAAAGACGTCGAACACCATCTTGCGGGGGTACTCACCCGGAACTTCCAATACAAACGACTTGGCCTTCCATTCGTTGCCCGTTCTGCTACTTACTCCGCCGCGCTCGTTGAACTCGGCTATAATTTTACCTGTTAATTCCATTTTATTTGTGTGATAAATTTGTGAATATGGCTGCAAAGATACCAATAAAAGAGAAAAGTGAAAAGTGAAAAGTGAAGAATTGTTTGTTTCATGCGTTTTTTTTATTCATTTTCTTTGTTATGGTACGAAAAAAGACTATCTTTG
Source organism: Bacteroidaceae bacterium (assembly GCA_017469525.1). Taxonomy (GTDB): domain Bacteria; phylum Bacteroidota; class Bacteroidia; order Bacteroidales; family Bacteroidaceae; genus Physcousia. Next base: position 168,586 of record JAFUGG010000013.1, read on the forward strand.
TCGTGCGAAAATGTACACATAACTAATAAATAACATGAATTTCAAAGTATCAAGCACGGCTTTCTACAGCCGCCTGACTGCTGCCAGCAAGGTGATGGCAAGCAAGAACTCTATGCCCATCCTGGATTGTTTCCTGCTCGATGTGGCAAACGGCACAATCACAATCACTGCATCCGACAGCGAGAAGTATTTCATCACAACCGTTCCCACCATCGAGCAAAGCGGCGACGCACGCTTCTGCATTCCTGCAAAGACACTCATCGAGTCGATGAAGGAACTGGCTGAACAGCCCCTTAATATCGGCTACAACTCCGAGTCGCAGGAGGTGAAGGTGGTTCACAACTCCGGTTCGTTCGTCGTGATGGCAATGGACGCTGCTCCTTATCCCATGGCAAAAACCGTGAGCGACGATGCCACACGCATCGAACTGCCTGCAAGCGTACTGCTCAATGGCATCAACCGTTGCCTCTTCGCCACTGCCAACGACGAGATTCGTCTCGTGATGAACGGCATCTATGTCGATATCAAGCCCGACTGCATCGTGTTTGCCGGCACAGATGGCCGTAAGCTCGTGCGCAACACGAACCGTACCGTACAGAGCGGTCTCACCGCTGGTTTCATCCTGCAGAAGAAGGTGTCTGCCATCCTGAAGGCTGTCCTGACGAAGGAAGAGGAGAACATCACCATCGCCTTCGACAACGAGAAGGCTACCATCACGTCTGCCGACATGACGATGCACTTCCGCCTCATCGAAGGTCGCTACCCGAACTACAACGCTGTCATCCCCGAGAATAATCCCTTCTCGGCAAATGTTGACCGTCAGGCCCTGATGAGCGCCCTGAAGCGCGTCAGCGTCTTCTGCAACCAGAGCAGCGGCCTCGTCAAGCTCGAACTGGGCAACAACAACATCAAGCTGACCGGTCAGGACAACGAATATGCCACACGTGCCGAGGAGTTCATCCTCTGCGAATACACCAACAACCCCATCAGCATCGGCTTCAGCTGCACCTTCCTGCTCGAGATTGCAGGCATCCTGGACAGCGAGACGCTTAGGATAGAGGTGGCAGACCCCAGCCGTCCCGGCGTGATTCGTCCTGCCGACGACAACCCAGAGGACGAGGTACTGATGCTCCTCATGCCGATGCGCGTAGAAGACTAAGCGATGAAACTCAAGCTCGAGAAGCCCATCATCTTCTTCGACCTCGAGACGACTGGCCTCACGATAGGCAAGGACCACATTGTAGAGCTCTGCTACATACGCCTCGAGCCCAATGGCAACGAACGGGCTGAGACCATACGTTTCAACCCCGGCATCCATATCTCGAAGGAGAGCAGCGACATCCACGGCATCACGGACAGCGACGTGAAGGACTGTTCCACTTTTGCCGAGAAAGCAGAGGAACTGGCGAAAGTCTTTGAGGGCTGCGACTTGGCTGGCTACAACAGCAACCGCTTCGACGTGCCGATGCTTGCCGAGGAGTTCGCTCTCTGCGGCATCGACATACACATCAACGAAAGGCGTCTGGTTGATGTGCAGAACATCTTCCACAAGATGGAACAACGCACCCTCGTGGCTGCCTATAAGTTCTATTGCGGGAAGAACCTCGAGAATGCCCACAGTGCCCTGGCCGACACAAAAGCCACGCTCGAAGTACTCGAGGCACAGCTCGACAGATATTCAGAGCTCAAGAACGACGTCGCTTTCCTTGCCGACTTCAGCCAGCTTTTCCGAGGCGTTGACCTTGCCTTGCGATTTGTCTATGACGAGAACAATATCGAGATCATCAACTTCGGTAAGTACAAAGGACAAGCTGTGAAGGATGTACTCAAGAAAGACCCCAACTTCAAGCACTGGATGCTGCAAGGCGACTTTACGCACAACACGAAACAAACACTTGAACGACTCGCATTGAAGTATGCTGGAAAATAAGAAGATATTACTTGGCATAACGGGAAGTATTGCTGCCTATAAAGCATGTCTTCTTGTTCGTCTGCTCATCAAGAAAGGAGCGGAGGTACAGGTTGTGATGACGCCTGCTGCAAAGGAATTCATCACGCCACTGACGCTCTCCACCTTGACGCAGAAGCCAGTCGTCAGCGAGTTCTTCGACCGCAGGGACGGCAGCTGGCATTCGCATGTCAACCTCGGCCTCTGGGCAGACGCCATGCTCATCGCTCCCGCTTCGGCAAGCACTATCGGAAAGATGGCAAATGGCATTGCCGACAACATGCTAGTCACAACTTATCTGAGCATGCGGGCACCTGTGTTTGTGGCTCCGGCAATGGACCTCGATATGTATGCCCATCCCTCCACGCAGGCCAACCTGCAGAAACTCATCGGCTACGGCAACCATATCATCGAACCGGTGACAGGTTTCCTTGCTTCAAAGCTGGAAGGCAAAGGTCGCATGGAAGAGCCGGAGAAGATTGTGGAAGCCCTGGAGCAGTTCTTTGCCAGCAGGCAAAGACTTTTGGGCAAGAAGGTGCTCATCACGGCAGGTCCCACCTACGAGAAGATTGACCCTGTCCGCTTCATCGGCAACTACAGCAGTGGTAAGATGGGATTTGCCCTGGCAGAAGTCTGTGCCGAGCAAGGAGCAGAGGTGACGCTCGTCAGCGGTCCTGTCATGTTGCAAGCAAAGCATCCCGGCATCAGGCGCATCGACGTGGAGAGTGCCCAGGAGATGTACGAGGCTGCGACGAAGCACTTCCCAAAGATGGACATCGCCATCCTCTGTGCTGCCGTGGCAGACTTCACACCCAAGACGACTGCCGACAAGAAGATAAAACGAAAGGGCGACAACCTGAAGCTCGAACTTCAGCCCACGCAGGACATTGCCGCAGCCCTCGGTGCCATCAAGAAAAAGAAGCAGGTGTTGGTGGGCTTTGCCCTGGAGACGGACAACGAGCTCAAGAATGCCCAGGACAAGATGGAGCGCAAGAATTTCGACTTCATCGTCCTGAACAGCCTTCAGGACAAGGGAGCAGGCTTCCGTGTCGATACAAACAAGGTGACCATCATAGACAAGCATCAGGGGCTTACCGCCTACGATACCAAGTCGAAACAGGAAGTGGCACGGGACATTATAGAACATCTGGTCAGGCAAATGAAATAATGAAAGAATGAGGAAATGAATAAATTCAAGTATATCCTACTCTCGCTTCTTTGTTCAATGTTCAATGTTCAATGGTCAATGGTGAACGCTCAGGAGCTTGAGGCACGTGTGACCATCAATCATACACAGATTGAGGCCACGCGCACCGAAGTGTTCGATGCCTTGCAGACAAAGCTGACCGACTTCCTCAACAACCATAAGTGGACGGAGATACCCTTCCGTGAGAACGAGAAGATACAGTGCAACTTCAACATCACGGTCAATACTTACAAACAAGAGGAGAACACCTTTGAATGCACTTTGCTGATGAACTGCAGCCGGCCCGTCTATGGTAGCACATACAACACGGTGACCTATGCTGTGAACGACGGTAACTTCACCTTCGAGTTCTCAGAGTTCGACCAACTTGAATACCAGGAGAACCAAATTGACAACAACCTCGTGGCTCTCCTTGCCTACTATGCCTATATGATAATCGGCATGGACCTCGACACGATGGCCCTGAAGGGAGGAACTGACTGTTTCCACGTTGCCGAGGACATTGCCACGGCTGGCGAGAATATGGGCTTCCCGGGGTGGAAAGCATTCGGCGACAGCGGTAACCGTTTCGGCCTGCTGAACGACTACATGGACGGCTCGATGGAGTGCATGCGCGAGTTCAATTATATCTATCATCGCAAGGGCCTCGACCGCATGGCAGAGGTTCCCGACAGTGCCCGCGCCACCATTGCCGATGCGCTGGAACTGCTTCATGAAGCCAATACGGCCAAGAATATGACCCGCGTGGCACAACTCTTCACTGAGTACAAGCGCAACGAGCTTGTGAACATCTTCGAGAAGAAAGGCACACGCGAGGAGAAGGACAAAGCCTACGAAATACTCTTTGCCATCGATGCCTCACAAAGCAACGAATGGGATAAGATAAAGAAGTAAATCAATACATTATTATATATTAATAGTTTCGTAGGCAATCATACCGCCCGACTTCACTATTCACTATTCCTTTAAACAGTCCGCCTTTGGCTTAAACAAAAAAGAATATAGCAGCAAAGACGCGTCCGCTTGAACCTTGTCCTTTCCAAATTCGCCAAAACAAAGAAAAGAAGACACTGGGAGTAAAGCTTAAGCGCTCACTCGGTTCGACGTGGACTTTCTGCTCGTTTAAGAGTGCCTAAGTGTTTGGCGATACCAGGAAAGAACGTAGACGAATGGAGTCCACGTTCTTTTTGTCGTCTTAATTCAAGTTTCGGAAGTTAAATCGGAAGTGAAAATTTCCCCCGCCGGACAGCAATGATTAGCATTCATGGCTCAAAGTAATAGCATTCATGGCTCAAAGTAATAGCATTCATGGCTCAAAGTAATAGCATTCATGGCTCAAAGTAATAGCATTCATGGCTCAAAGTATTAGCATTCATGGCTCAAAGTATTAGCATTCCTTTTGCAGCAAAGAGGTATCCCTTTTGCAGTGATGTATTGTGACTTATGGGAGGGCTTCGTCGTGCAGTGTTTAATTACATCAAAACCTTTGTGCCTTTTCTATTAAACATGAATTTACTATGCATTTGCCATGAATTATATTGGTTCTGTTCGGTTTGATTACAAAATCCTTGTTCTGCCGGATTTGAATTCCCGCAGCATTGAATATAAGCATTTGCAATGCGAAAAGACAGAATTTCTTTGAGACTAATTGCGGGATTGCAAATTCCCACATTAAGTTGGGCCGGATTCTTGCGGTCCTGTAGGTGCGCAGGCGGAGGTCAAATCCGACCAACAGGGCATAACTCTTACGTCCTGCTTCGACCCTATTTTCATTTCTGTCGGAAGCCTCTAATCCTCCAGCTCAGCCTGCAGGCGGAGCATCTCGTCGCGAAGGATGGCTGCATCGACAAACTCCAGCTTCTTGGCTGCTTCCTGCATCTTCTTCTTGAGGCTTGCTATGCGCTTCCGCTTCTGCTCGTCGGTCATCGTCTCTGCCTCGGCAACGGCAAGGACTTCATAATGTGCCGGTTCGATGTAGGCTTGCTGACCTTCCTGGCCTTCGCTGAAGGGCGATGACTGGTCTTTGCGTATTTGTCGGGGCGTGATGTGATGCTCTTCGTTGTAACGCAGTTGCTTCTCGCGACGACGATTGGTCTCATTGATGGTGGCAGCCATACTTTCTGTAATCGTATCGGCATACATGATTGCTTTGCCGTTGACGTTACGTGCAGCACGACCTATCGTTTGCGTAAGGCTGCGCTGGTTGCGGAGGAAGCCTTCCTTGTCCGCATCGAGAATGGCAACCAACGATACTTCCGGCAGGTCGAGGCCTTCCCTGAGGAGGTTCACTCCGACCAGCACATCGTGCTTCCCCATGCGAAGTTCGCTGAGGATGCGCACGCGGTCGAGCGTATCGACGTCGCTATGGATGTAAGTTGCCTGGATGCCACCAGAAAGCAGGTATTCCGTAAGCTCCTCGGCCATACGTTTCGTGAGCGTCACGACAAGGACACGCTCCTTCCTCTCGATGCATCTTTGAATCTCTTCCATGAGGTCGTCCACCTGATTCTCCGTGGGACGAACCTCGATAAGGGGGTCGAGCAGACCCGTAGGCCTGATGACTTGTTCCACGACAACGCCTTCGCTTTGCTGAATTTCATAGTCTGCGGGAGTTGCACTGACATAGATAATCTGATTTGTCATCTCCTGGAACTCCTCGAACTTGAGCGGACGGTTGTCCTTGGCAGCTGGCAGACGGAAACCATAATCCACGAGTGTCGTCTTGCGTGCCTGGTCGCCTCCGTACATGGCATGCAGCTGTGGCACAGAGACATGGCTCTCGTCGATGACCATGAGAAAGTCCTTGGGGAAGAAGTCGAGCAGGCAGTAGGGACGTGTGCCAGGCTTGCGACCGTCGAAGTAGCGGCTGTAGTTCTCTATGCCAGAACAATGTCCCAGTTCGCGAATCATCTCGATGTCGTAGGTGACACGTTCGTGCAGACGCTGTGCCTCAAGCTCCTTGCCCTGACTCTCGAAGAAGGCAACCTGAGCCCGCAGGTCCTCCTGAATCTGAACGATGGCTCGTTCCTGAGCATCCTTCGATGTCAAAAAAAGATTGGCAGGATATACCTTGTAGCAATCATACAGCTGTATGCGCACAAGAAGCTCAGTGTCAAGTTCTTCTATGCTCTCGATTTCGTCGTCCCAGAAAGTAATCCTAAGCAGGAAATCACTGTATGCAAGGGCGATGTCCACGGTGTCGCCTTTCACACGATATTCGCCTCTGGAGAGAGTTATATCATTGCGGACATATAGCAGCTCGTTCAGCCGACGCAGCAATTCGTTGCGGTCGAGCTTCTGCCCCACGTGAAGTTCCAGAAGATTCTCGTAGAAGGTGGAGGGGTTGCCCATGCCGTAAATGCACGAGACGCTGCTGACCACGATGACATCCTGCCTTCCTGAGAGCAAAGCACTTGTGGCCGAGAGTCGCATCTTGTCTATTTCATCGTTGATGGCCAAGTCCTTCTCGATGTAAGTATCGGTGGCAGGCATATAGGCCTCAGGCTGATAGTAGTCGTAGTAGCTGACGTAGTACTCCACCGCATTGTGCGGGAAGAACTGCTTCATCTCGCCGTAGAGCTGTGCGGCAAGCGTCTTGTTGTGCGAGAGGATGAGGGTAGGGCGGTTGATGTTCTTGATGACATTGGCAATGGTGAATGTCTTTCCACTGCCCGTAACGCCCAAAAGCGTCTGTGCCTTGACGCCCTGTCGGATGCCTTCCGTCAGTTGTTGGATGGCCTCTGGTTGGTCGCCTGTAGGCACATAATCTGATACCAATTCGTAATTCATGTTGCAAAGGTACGAAAAAAGTTTATAGTTCATGGTTTGTAGTTCACAATTATTTTGTATCTTTGCAGCAAAATAAATTTATTCGTTATGAAAGTGAAAGAGAAAAAGGCAAAAGTAAAGAAAGAAGAGAAGGAGAAGAAAACTTCGGAGAAGAAAGCCCCGAAGAAGAAAGCGTTGAGAAAAGGCTCAAAGTTGCTTGAATGCATTCTCGACTTAAATGCCAATAATATCTGGGACTACGATGAGTATTCAATTTCTGAGGCTTGGGAACGCGAGCGGGAAGAGGAAGACTTCTCCATAAGCGAGCCTAAGCTCCTCAATACGATAAGGCTTGCCTTCGAGGTGGTACATTACAATCCGGCAGACGAGCGCGAGGCAAAGAAATATGAAAAAGGCGGCTGGGAGAAGTTGACACATTGCAAAGAAGAAAAAGGCTGTGTGGCAATCCGCAGGAAAGCAATCGAACGCATCACGGACCTCAGCTACGAGAACATCCGTCACATCTCGACTGCCATGCTCCTCGAGCTCATCGACCGCAACTTTGGCGGTGGTTGGGACGCAATCGCCCTTGCTATTCGTGACATTATAGAGACTGGATTTGAGATTAGCACGACTCAACTTCCCGCAAGCCGCATTCATGCTCCGGGCGGGACGGTAGAGAAGAAGGTGGCACAGGGCTTCGACGTCCTGGAGATTCCCAAGGGAACTTGGGTGGAAGCTATCTTTGCAAAGAAGAAAGACCCTGTTGAAAAAATCCACATGGACTTGCCGGAAAGGGAATACGACGAGGACGGAAATCCCCTTTCGCTTCCCTCCGACATGGACAGTTCTGAGGAGAATGAAGACGAAACACTCGACAACGACGACACTTACTACAGCAGCTTGACGCCAGAAGCCGACGTGAAAGACATCGAGGAAGAAGGGTTGTCAATCGAAGACGTCAGTGAGAGCGAGGAAGACGAGTAGTCTCATCGCCTCCTGAACTCAGCACAAACAATCCCTGTAGCGACCGCCACGTTGAGACTTTCCGTGGTGAGTGAGCCTTTGGGATAGTTGGGAACATACAATCTGTGGTTTACCAACTTCGCAACAGGCTGGCTGATGCCGTTCCCTTCATTGCCCATCACGATGATGCCATGCGGGGAAAGCTCTTCCTTATATATATCCGTTCCGTCGAGGAAGGTGCCGAAGACAGGCATCTCGGCCTGCTTCAAGACTTCGGGAAGGTTGCAATAGAAGACCTTAACCCGTGCCAAAGCACCCATGCAGGACTGTACACACTTCGGATTATAGACATCTGCCGTTCCATCGGAACACAGAACGTCGTGTATGCCAAACCAGTCCGCTATACGGAGAATCGTGCCAAGATTGCCAGGGTCTTGTATGCCATCCAATGCGATGACGAGTTTCTCTTGCAGGGATGAGACGTCGAGCCGCCTCTCGGGAACAGACATCACGGCCAAGACGCTTTGAGGCGTTCGCAGGAGACTCGCCCTTTCCAGTTCTTCATGACTCACCTCATCGACCTCCTTGACTGCCCGAAGGAGGTGGCGGTTCTGGTCGAGCCATTCTTTGGTGGCTGCAATATATAAAGGAGTGGAGTAGGGAAGCAGCTCCCCCACAAGCTTGGGGCCTTCGGCAACAAATGCCTTTTCTTGCAGGCGATACTTTCGCATCTCCAACGACTTAATCCATTTAATTCGAGTTCGAGATATCATAGTTATCGGTTCAAAGCTTTCTGCAAAGTTACGAAAAATAATAAAATTATGAATTATGAACTATGAATTATGAACTAAATGTCGTATCTTTGTCGCGTGAATCACGTAAAACGGCTCATAAAACCAGTTCTCCTGTTGCATTTCCTCATTGTTTTGGGCGGATGTCACACGTCTCGTTTCATTCCGGAGGACGAGTATCTGCTCACCGGAACGAGTGTCAGTTGCGAAGACAAGCTGGTGAGGACTGAAGAGCTACAGGCCTACATGCCCCAGCGCCCCAATAGCAAGTGGTTCTCCATCTTCAATGTTCCGCTCGGCATATACAGCCTCTCGGGCCGAGACAGCACGAAGCGCTTCAACCGTTTCCTGCGTCATCTGGGCGAGGCGCCTGTCATCTACGACCGCGAGCGCACCATACAAGCCTGCAACAACATGCAGCTTGCGGTCCGCAATCAGGGCTATCTCAATGCGGAGGTGCTCTTGCTGGAGAAGGCGAAGAAGGACAAGATGAAGATTTTCTACCGTATCGTGCCTCACGAACGCTACCATATCCACGAGTTCTCGCTCGATGTGCAGGACGATTCCCTGCGTCGGATACTCGACAGCCTCGACTATCATCCGGCGTTGGCACTCAACTCCGTGCACAGGAAACCTTATAGCATCAACGACTTGGATGCCGAAAGGAGCCGGCTCTACGGGTTGCTCGTGGAGAATGGATACTATAAGTTCAACAAAGACTTTGTTCACTTTCGTGTGGACACGACGTTCGGGCAACATCTGGCCGACGTTGAAATGATTGTGCGAGCAGCCTCGGGAAGTGCCGACACTGCAAGCCTCTCACATCGTCGCTATCATATCGGGAACATTACATACGACTTCCAGGACGAGAAACCCTTCCTGCGCCCAAAGGTTCTACGGAATGCCATGGCCATCAGCAAAGGTGGACTCTATCGGGAAAAAGACATGCACGAGACGTATGCACGCCTTACGCGACTCAGTGCGGTGATGGGTTCCAACGTCCGCATCGAGGAGCGGAACGATGATAGCGACACCATCGACGTCAACATAATGCTTAGCCCAAGCAAGCGCAACTCTTTCAGTGCCGAGCTGGAAGGCACCAACTCTGCCGGAGACTTTGGTGCCGCTGCCAGCGTCACCTACCAGAACCGGAATCTCTTCCGTGGCTCGGAGCTCTTCAACATTAAGGTGCGCGGCGCTTTCGAGGCGATAAAGGGACTGAGCGGATATGCCGACCAGAACTTCATTGAGTACAGCATCGAGTCGGGCATCACGTTCCCCGACTTCAAGTTCCCTTTCCTCCGGCCTTCTTTCAGGCGTAACGCCCAGGCGACCACAGAGGTGAATCTGGCTTACGACTCGCAAGACCGCCCCGAGTTTCACCGCCGCGTGCTGACGGGTGTGCTGCGTTACCGGTGGACGCGACGCAACAGACAGCTTCAGCACCGCTTTGACCTGCTCGATATAGACTACGTGTTCATGCCCTGGATAAGCGATACATTCCGCGAGAAGTACCTTAGCGACCCGCAGAACCGCAACGCTATTCTGAAGTACAATTACGAGAACCTGTTCATTATGAACTGGAGCTACCACTTATCCTACGCCTCGCGGCCGCTCGGAGCTTCAGCCTCAAACTACGGAACGAACGCATACACCATCCGACTCGGCCTCGAGACGGCAGGCAACCTGCTCTATGGAATCACCAATGCGGCACGCACCAAGCAGAACGACGACGGGCAATACACGCTTTTCAATATCGCCTATGCACAGTACACAAAGCTCGACTTCGCCTTTTGCAAAAGCTTCCTCATCAACAAGAACAACTCCCTGGCGCTCCATGCAGCGCTGGGCATTGCTGTTCCCTACGGCAATTCCTACATCCTGCCATACGAGAAACGCTACTTCAGCGGCGGTGCCAACAGCGTCCGAGGCTGGAGTGTCCGCGAGTTGGGACCTGGCAGCTTCAAGGGGTCGGACGGAAGAATCGACTTCATCAACCAGACGGGCGACATCAAGCTCGACCTTAACGCAGAATACAGGACGCACCTCTTCTGGAAGATCGACGGCGCGGCTTTCATCGATGCAGGCAATATCTGGACCATCAGGGACTATAAAGACCAGCCGAGAGGGCAGTTCCGGTTCGACGAGTTCTGGAAGCAAATCGCCGTTTCTTACGGTCTCGGGCTCCGACTCAACTTCAACTTCTTCATCCTGCGGTTCGATGCAGGCATGAAGGCAATCAATCCCGCCTACACGACCAGGCGGGAGCATTTCCCCATTACACACCCCAAACTCAAGCGCGACTTTACCTTCCACTTCGCCGTCGGAATGCCGTTCTGACAATTTCAAAACGTAAAAATTTTGATTTCAAAATGTTGAAACTCTCCGTCCTCATCCCCACATACAATGAAGATTGCAGCCGTCTGGTCAGGGACCTGCAGGCGCAGCTGCCGACAGATGCAGAAATCATCGTTGGCGACGACAGTCCTCCCCACAACCTTGGCAGGTCAGCCAGGCGGAATGCTCTTGCCGAGGAAGCGAGAGGGGAGTGGCTACTCTTCATCGACGCCGACGCGGAAGTGAGAAGCAGGAGTTTTATTGCCAACTACATGGCAGCCTGCAGCCAGGCTCCCGTCGTGTGTGGCGGAACCGGCAATCTGCCTGCCTGCCCTCGGCCGGAAGCACGTCTGCGCTACGACTACGAGGTGCGGGCGGAAAAGAGACTCACCCTCCAGCATCGGCAGGCACATCCCTACGACGGCTTCACGACGTTCAACTTCCTCATCCGGCGCGACCTCTTCCTCTCCATACGCTTCGACGAAAGCCTGAAACACTACGGGCACGAGGACACGCAATTCGGCTTGGAACTGAAGAAGAGAGGTGTCCCCGTCCTCCACATCGACAATAAGCTGACCCACCTCGGCATTGAAGACGCAGCCGACTACCTTCGCAAAATGGAGACCAGCCTTAGAACCCTGGCCTCGATGAGCGTCGAGCAGAAACAGAACGTACGCATCTCGAAGCTTGCACTGCGGTTGGAGCACATGCATCTGCTTGGACCGGTCCGGTTTGTATATAGCGTGAGTAAGTCGCTCTTACGCAAGAACTTACTCGGCCATCGCCCCAGCCAGGTCCTTTTCGCCTTTTACAAACTGGGCTACTACATTTGCCTCTGAAATCTGCAATGCGTTGCATCGGAATTTGCAACACCTTGAAAATAATTTGTAACACGTTGGAATTTCATTTGCAACACGTTGGAATTTTGCTTGCAACGTGTGTACTTATCCAACGACACGCTTTTTCCCCGTTTTTTCTTTCTTTTTTCTGATTTTCTTCGTAAATTTGCAGGCGTTATGCAACCTTTAGCAGAAAGAATGCGTCCGTTGACGCTCGACAATTATATCGGTCAACAACACTTGGTGGGACCAGGTGCGGTGCTCCGTAGAATGGTAGAAAGCGGCCACGTCAACAGCTTTATCCTGTGGGGACCTCCAGGAGTGGGGAAGACCACGTTGGCAAGCATCATTGCCCGCAAGCTGGAAGTGCCTTTCTTTACACTCAGTGCAGTGACCAGCGGGGTTAAGGATGTTCGCGACATCATCGAGAAGGCTCGCTCCACACGGTTCTTCAACCAGAACAATCCAATACTTTTCATCGACGAGATACACCGCTTCTCCAAGTCGCAGCAAGACTCCCTGCTGGGTGCCGTGGAGCAAGGAATCGTCACACTCATCGGCGCGACGACGGAGAACCCTTCCTTTGAAGTCATCCGTCCGTTGCTTTCCCGTTGCCAAGTATACACGCTCAATCCGCTCGAGAAAAAGGACCTGTTGCAACTTGCAAGCTATGCCGTGGCGCACGACATCGAGCTGAGCAAACGTGCATTCCGTTTCACCGAAACCAGTGCAATGATTCGCTTCAGCGGCGGCGACGCGAGGAAACTCCTCAACATACTGGAGCTGGTCTATGAGTCGGCACCCGAAGAGGGCGACATCGAAGTGACGGATGCCCTCGTGACAGATTGCCTGCAGCAGAATCCACTTGCTTACGACAAGGACGGCGAGATGCATTACGACATCATTTCCGCCTTCATCAAGAGCATCAGAGGCAGTGACCCCGACGCCGCCATCTACTGGCTCGCCCGCATGATCGAGGGTGGGGAAGACCCTGCATTCATTGCTCGCAGGCTGGTTATCAGCGCGAGCGAGGACATAGGACTCGCCAACCCGAACGCCCTCCTGCTTGCCAATGCCGCCTTCGACGCCGTGATGAAGCTCGGGTGGCCGGAAGGTCGCATCCCTCTGGCTGAAGCCACCGTATATCTCGCCACGAGTCCGAAGGGCAATTCGGCTTATATGGCCATCAACGACGCACTTCAAAAGGTTCAGGAGACGGGCAATCAACCTGTCCCGCTACACCTCAGGAACGCTCCTACGTCGTTGATGAAAGACCTCGGTTACAGCAAGGGCTACAAGTATGCACACGACTATGAAGGCCATTTCGTGCTTCAGCAGTTCCTGCCCGACGAGTTGAAAGACCAGAGATTCTGGCATCCACAGAGCAATCCACAAGAAGACAAACTCCGGGCACAAATGGAGAAATGCTGGGGGAAAAACAAGTACGAAGACGAGACAGGCAGATGAGCGACGGGAATTTCAACAGAGCATTGCTCCCTTCAACGCCTTACAGAAGCGGAGTCAAGATGGGGTTTCAACAAGCAAAAGCAAAGGCTGTCAATGCCTTAAGTCATGCCTTGGAACAAGTAGAGCCGTCCCTGTCGCCGCAGCAAAAGGTTGACATTCACAAGATCTTTGATGAAGAACTAAGACTTCTTCCTTAGCTTTCGCAGGAGTTCCTTGTTGATGGTGCTGATGCGACGCTGACGTTCCATGAAGTCAGCCTTGATGTCCGCTCCGATTGACGTTATCTCATTGTTCACGCCATGGTAGAAGTCGGAGAATGCACGCAGAAGCGGCGGCTGATACGGCTGCTCCTTCGTGTTGACGACCATGCGGATACCTTTCGGCACAAGCTTTACATCCAGTTCCTTACCCGCGTCCTTCGGGTCGCCGTCAAAGTGGATAACTCCTGGTGCAGAGCGTTTTATGTGTAGTTGTTGGCAACGGAATGAATGGATTCGGCTGTTCGTTGTGATGGTTTTATTGAATAGCTGGATGGCTATCTGCGGGGCTTCCAGGACGGTGAAAGGTTCCATAAGAGTCACGTCCATTAGTCCATCGCTCATACTTGCGTGCGGGGCAATGTAAACGTTATTACCGTACTGACTCGCGTTGGCACATGCAATGAGGAAAGCCTTATAGGTCTGACGTTCGCCGTCAATCGTTATCTCATAAGTGTCAGGCTTATACTTCAGTCCTTCCTTCAGCGTGTTCTCTATGTAGGTAAGCAGTCCGCGACGTCCGGCCTTGGCAAACCTGTCGCTGATGAAAGCGTCGAACCCCACGCCGCAAGTGCAAAAGAAGGGCACATCGTCTATTATTCCGTAGTCGAGAGACTCGACGTGATAGTCGGCGAGTACTTGCAAAGCGCCGTCCGGATTCATAGGGATGTAGAGGTGTCGCGCCAGTCCGTTGCCACTTCCACAGGGGATGATGCCGAGCGCAACATCTGTATGGACAAGGCTTCGGGCTACTTCATTGACCGTCCCATCGCCTCCGACGGCAACTACAACGTCAGTCCCCTCCTTGATGGCCTCGCCTACCAACTCTGCGGCATGTCCCTTGCGCTCCGTATAGCAGAGTGTCCACCGGAAACGCTGGCTGTCGAGGTATTTCGGGATAAGGTCAATGATATGCCTTTTGTCTGATGTCCCTGAGATAGGGTTCACGATGAATAATATCCTGATACGTTTGTCCATATTCGGATGCAAAGGTAAGGAAAAAAGTTCAATTCCTATACATTATTTATATAATTAGGCAGGAAGAGTATTTTTTTTGTGTTGAGTGTGCTATTATTTCAAGAAAAAGGAGTACCTTTGCACAAAAATTTGAGCCTTTTCGAAGGCTTGCTACTTAAACTACAACATGGGATTATTACAAGACAGATGCGCTAAATACACTCTTCCTCAAGAGTTCATGGCGCAGGGTATTTACCCTTATTTCCGCGAAATAGAAGGAAAACAAGGCACAGAGGTTATCATGGAAGGCCGTCGCGTGCTGATGTTTGGTTCGAATGCATACACCGGTCTGACTGGCGACCAGCGCGTCATTGACGCAGGTTGCGCTGCCATGCAGAAATATGGCAGCGGATGTGCCGGCAGCCGATTCCTCAACGGAACGCTCGACATACACGTCCAGCTCGAAAAGGAACTGGCTGAGTTTGTCGGCAAGGACGAGGCACTCTGTTTCGCAACAGGCTTCACCGTGAACAGCGGCGTGATAAGCCAGATCGTTGACCGCAATGACTATGTCATTTGCGACGACCGCGACCACGCCAGCATCGTGGATGGGCGCCGTCTTTCATTCGCCACACAGCTCAAGTACAAGCACAACGACATGGAAGACCTCGAGAAGCAACTCCAGAAGTGTGAGCCTGACCGAGTGAAACTGATTGTCGTCGATGGCGTCTTCAGCATGGAAGGTGACCTTTGCAAACTGCCCGAAATCGTCGAGCTGAAGAAGAAATACAATGCCACCATCATGGTGGACGAGGCACACGGAATCGGTGTGTTTGGCAAGCAGGGTAGGGGCGTCTGCAATCACTTCGGGTTGACCGACGACGTGGACCTCATCATGGGCACCTTCTCGAAGAGTCTTGCTTCCATCGGAGGCTTCATTGCAGCCGACAGCAGCATCATCAACTGGCTCCGCCACACAGTTCGCACCTACATCTTCAGCGCCAGTTGCACACCGGCAGCCACTGCCGCAGCTCGCGAAGCACTGCACATCATCCAGAAGGAACCCGAGAGGCTGGAGGCACTTTGGAGCGTTACAAACTATGCCTTGAAGCGTTTCCGCGAGGAAGGTTTCGAGATTGGCGACACCGAGAGCCCCATCATTCCGCTCTATGTTCGCGACACCGACAAGACATTCATGGCAGTTGCCAAGGCCTTTAATGAGGGCGTGTTCATCAATCCTGTCATTCCTCCTGCCTGCGCACCGCAGGACACTTTGGTCCGCTATGCGCTCATGGCAACCCACACACGCGAGCAAGTCGACGAATCAGTCGTTAAGCTCAAGAAGGTGTTCAAGGAGTTGGGAATCCTCTAAACACTTCAATCAAGACTGCACACAAGGCAACATCTGACCCTGAAAAGGCAGATGTTGCCTTTTTTCTTTCAAATCATATGCCAACCTTTGCAACTGGATTCAATCACAAAACAGACTGTATTATGAAACTCCGCCTTAGTCTCTTGTTCGTTTGCGCTATTTTCGCCCTTACCTCAAAGGCAGAAGCCGACTTCACCGAAACGCTCTTCGGACCGAATGTCCACGTATACAAACCCACCGACTGCATGGACAGCATTCATGCTGACGTTGAGCGTATTCACTCCAAACTATTCAATAAGGACTTCAGTCGCGACCGTTATGCCCTCCTCTTCATGCCGGGCGACTACAGGGAGGCTGGTTTGCTGCACATTCCCTTCTACGTCCATGCCGCCGGACTTGGCAAGACGCCGCTTGAGGTGAAGGTGAGCAACGTCCATACGCCACCCCATCTGCCCGATGGCAACTGCACTTGCACCTTCTGGCGAAGCATCGAAAACCTATCAGTCATAGGCAGAGAGACTTACGACGAAGAGGAGACTTTCAAGTGGAGTGTCTCTCAAGCGGCTCCCATCCGCCGTGTCTACAGCGAACGAACCGTTCGGCACCAGTGGGGCAAGGGCTGGGTGAGCGGTGGTTTCACTGCCGACTGTTGGTTCGTAGCCCCTGTTGGCAGCGACCACCAACAGCAATGGTACACCCGAAACAGCCTCTTGGAAAAGGGTAGGGGCGAGTTCCGTGAAATGAAATACAACTATGTCTTCCAAGGTGTAGAACTTGGAAAAGACGTGGACAGAAGCACATACACGGACAACTGGGACAGAGGCGGCAACGTCACATTCGTGCCTCAGACACCCATCATCCGTGAAAAGCCCTTCCTTTTTATTGGCGACGACGGACGCTACAAAGTGTTCCGACCGGCACTCCGACGCAACGCTTCAGGTCTTTCGTGGAGCAAAGATAGGATAGGGGACGGCGAGGAAATCGACTTGCAAAGTGCCTTCTATCTCGTCAAGCCAGGCACTTCGGCTTCGGAAATCAATCGTCAACTCTCTCAGGGAAAGCATATTATGTTCCTCCCTGGCATCTTCGTGCTCGAGGAACCCCTGCGAGTCAGCCGTCCGAACACCATCGTGATGGGACTTGGATGGAGCACCGTCGTGCCCGGCGAAACGAATTCAGAGGCGGCAATCATCGTTGAGGACGTGGATGGTGTGAGTATCTGCTCGCTGCTCTTCGATGCTCATTACTCGTCGCACAGTTTGCTCTCGGTTCGTGGAGGCAAGCGGCACCGCAAGAATCCCACGCTGCTAGCCGACTTGTTCTTCCGTGTGGGAGGCTTCAGACCAGCCCCCGTGCATGTGGATTGCGCTTTGGAAATCGCTCAGTCCGACGTCATTGGCGACCACTTCTGGCTTTGGAGAGCCGATCATGGCGTGCGAGGAAGCGTCGGATGGAACGTCAACACAGCCCCCATAGGACTTCACGTCACCGGAAACTACGTGACAATCTACGGACTTTTCAACGAACATTTCCAACAATATCAAGCCCTTTGGGAAGGTGAACACGGGCGAACTTTCTTCTATCAATGTGAGACGCCGTACGATGCGCCAAGCCAGGATACCTATATGAGCCACGGCGGAACGGTGAAAGGTTTTGCCGCCTATAAGGTTGGCGACATGGTGCGTCATCACGAAGCTACTGGCTTTGGCATCTACGATGTGCTTTTCAATTCCGAGATTCGAATTGAGAGTTCTGTCGAAGTTCCAGAGAAGAAAGGTATCAAGCTGCGTCACATCTGCAACAACTCGCTGTCGAATCCCGGTCCGCGAGGCTTCGGCTTCATCGTCAACCACAACACACCAAGCACATACAATACATGGCGCGACAACAGGACCTACGTCGATAAACTCGATTTCTGATGATTTTCTTACTGAATTTTCCATCCTCGTTGCCCAACTTAGCGTGCCGGGTTGTTTGCACATACATGTAGATGCAATTGCATATACATGTAAATGCAATTGCATCTACATGTATGTGCAAACACCTTGGCGTATTATCTCTGCCTGAGAAACTTAGGATTTTGGGCAAAAAGGAGTGCCGAATAGGACGTTTCCTTTATATGGTTCATATAGTATAATGTAATAAAACCGTCATTGCTTATTAAACATAACGTCCATTAAATATTCAAAATACTGATAAATACAATAACATCACGATGGTTTTATTTTGATATTATGAGAAAAAAACTTAACTTTGCAGAGTTGAAACAAGATTTGATGCAACAAAAATAATATGAAGATTTCAATAGCAGGAACAGGTAAGATTGCCGAAGAAGTCATGCGAATGCTGCATGAGGAATTTGCAGGAAAGATTGAAGTGACAGGCATTTACGCCCGAGAACACAGCATAGAACATGCCATCGACCTTTGCCAAGCGTACGCTCCGACGGGTTTCGTCTTCACCGACTACCAGCGAATGCTTCAGGAAGCCGAGGCAGATTATGTTTACATCGCCAATGCCAACCACGTTCATCATGAGTTTGCGATGCAAGCAATGCAGGCCGGAAAGAACGTAATTGTTGAGAAGCCCATCGCAGTCAACCGTGTTCAGACAGAGGAACTCATTGATACGGCCATCCAGAGATGCGTTCACCTGCTGCCAGCCTTCTCGTTGCTCTACATGCCTCTTTTCAGGAAAATGCAGGAAGAACTGCCTAAGATTGGCAAAGTCAGAATGGTTCATTGCAACTTTGCCCAGCGAAGTAGCCGCTACGACCGCTATCTCAAAGGCGAACTGACGCCAGTCTTCGACCCGGAAATGGCGGGCGGGACACTTGCCGACCTCAACATCTACAACCTTTGCTTTGCGATTGCCCTCTTCGGACCGCCAAGAACTATCCGCTACGACTGCAACCGAGGCTACAATGGCATTGACCTTAGTGGCACCCTACTCTGCCATTATCCCACTTCCCTGGCAGTCCTGAGCGCTTCGAAAGACTCGGACGGAATCTCTTACGGCTGTATTCAAGGCGAAGACGGATACATCGAAGTGCATGGCCCGGTGAGCATTCTCGACTCCTTCACCCTTCATCTGAACGGTCAGCCACCCGTCACATTCAAGAGCGAGACAGGTCGCCACCGCCTTAGCTACGAGTTCCAGGAGTTCCTTTCACTCGTCGAAAACAGGCAGGAATGCCACATTGTCATACCTTACGTAACAAGAGTCATGCAGGAGATTGCCATTGCGCAAGAACGCATGATACAAGACATTTAACAAAACCCTATATCATGAAGAAACTTCCCTTCCTTCTCCTTGGCAGTTGTGCCATGCAAAGTGCTCAGGCACAACGTTGGAACATCGTCTACATCATGAGCGACGACCATTCCTATCAAGCTATCAGCGCCTACGGACACCAGCTTTCCCGACAGGCTCCGACGCCCAATCTCGACCGACTTGCCGAGCGAGGAATGCTCTTCCACCGTGCTTATGTCGAGAACTCCCTCAGCACCCCCAGCCGAGCCTGCCTGATGACTGGCATGTATAGCCACCAGAGCGGACAAAGAACCCTTGACTGCCCTATCGACGAGAACGCGCCTTTTGTGAGCGAATACCTGCAGAAGGCTGGCTATCAGACGAGTATGATAGGCAAATGGCATATGCTTTGTGAGCCGAAAGGCTTCGACGACTACCATATTCTCCCTGGTCAGGGCGTCTATTACGACCCGCGTTTTCGTTCGAAAGAAACTGACGGAAAGTACGTCGAAGAGAAGGGCTATGCCACGGAACTCATTACTGACCATGCCATACAATTCCTCGAGAATCGCGACAAGACGAAGCCTTTTGCCCTCTTCGTCCATCATAAAGCGCCCCACAGAAACTGGATGGCGCCCCTCGATATGCTTGATCTCTACGAAGATATCGAGTTTCCGATGCCCGAAACCCTCTTCGACGACTACGAGACAAGAGGTCGTGCCGCCCACGAACAGCAGATGAGCATCGAGAAAGACATGGAGATGTGCTACGACTTGAAAGTGACGCAGATAAAGCCTGGCATGGGATATACGCACGAAAGAAACGGCGACGGCTTCCGAGGCCAACTTAATCGTATGTCACCGGAACAGCGGGAAAGGTGGGAATCGGTGTATAACCCACGCAACGAAGCCATGCTTGCCCAGCACCTGACGGGCAAAGAATTGGTCAAATGGAAGTATCAGCGTTACATTCGCGACTATATGCGTGTCATCCACAGCATCGACGAACAGGTTGGACGTTTACTTGATTATCTTGAAGCCAACGGGCTGATGGACAATACGATGGTAGTCTATACAAGTGACCAAGGCTTTTACATGGGCGAGCACGGCTGGTTCGACAAGCGCTTCATGTACGAGGAATCCTTCCGCACTCCCCTACTCGTCTGCGCTCCTGGCATGAAGGGCGGTCAGGAAAGCAAGGCTCTGGTGCAGAACATCGACTTTGCTCCCACCTTCCTCGACATCGCAGATGCGGAGAAGCCACAGCAGATGGTGGGCACATCGCTGCTTCCCGTCATGGCTCGTGGCGGCAAGCAACCGAAGAATTGGCGCAAGTACCTGTACTATCACTACTATGATTGTCCGGCCGAGCATAACGTCATGCGGCACGACGGCGTAAGCGACGGGCGCTACAAACTCATTCACTTTTACGGGAAGAAAGGCTCCTACGACGAGCTTTATGACCTGAAGAAAGACCCTAACGAACTGCATAATGTCATTGGAGACAAGAAATATGCCAAGCATCTCAGCCGTTTGCAAGAGCAACTCGATACGTTCCGAAGGGAGCAGAATGTTGATGAGTGGTAGCAGACCAGACTGAAATCAATAGGCAATCTTCTTGCCTGCAACGATGTTGACGCCGTGTACGGGCTTTTGCAGCCGCTGGCCAGCAAGGTTCACTATCATTGAGCCTTGCTGGTCAGTGCTTTTTAAGTACTCTCCAAAAGGGAAGAGCATTCCTGTTGCATCCTCTACCGACGACATCATATAGGCGTAGAATATACCGCCGGTTGTTGTCCCTGTTGGTGAGGTCAGGTGTATGCGAACACTCTCCTTACCGCTCGTGGCTTCTTCAGGAATTGGATAACAACGCATCATGAATCGTCCAGGGTCGTTATGACAAAGGCTTTCGCTGGCCACCAGTACGTCGTCGCACATGATGTCGAAGTTGCGTATGTCGCTCTCGTCACCCCAATAAAGGAGCATCAGATAGTTGCGGTTCGTCTTGTTCACCTTCATCGTCCACGCCTGTCCCGTTGTTCCAGAGCCGTCAAGCCAGGTCCTTCCACGAAAAGAGCCGCTGCCACCATTGCTTGAATAACGATGGCTGGTGCGTGAAATGCTGTTGGTGGTCCACATATAATCCACCGGAACAGTTCCCTCCGGCACACCTTCCGAGAGGGCTGTATAGGCACCGAAGATGCCTCCTACAGTATTATTCTCATTGATGGCCTGCATCTTTATCGTCACCTTCTCTTTACCTTTCGTCAACTCAAAAGGAATAGGATGACGCATATAATAATATTCATTGGGAGCAAAGCCGTTAAGTTCATCGTAGGAGAAAATCGTCCCGTCGCAATAGATGTCGTATTTCCTGTTGCCTCCGTCGCTACCCCACTGCTTCGTAATGAAGTCCATGGGGCGACCGGAGTCGATCTTGAGTTCGTAGCTTATCCAGCCTCCGGGAGCGTCGCGCCAGCCAAGGTCGCTCCCTGTCCTCATATTGCTGCCTTGCAGATTGTGAGCTTTTTCGCTGGCACTGTTGCAAACCTTCACTTCGTCGATAAAGTCGATGGGACGTTCCATTTTGCTGGCATCTGTTGGAATCCAAACCATCATTGCTGAGGCGGCACGATGGGCACGGGCAAAGTATGGGATGAGAAAGATGTTTTTGTTGGCAGTGACCACCTTGTCACCATTCAGCGTTGCAGACTTTCCACTTAAACGAATCCTCTGGATACCACCTCTGAAGAGCGATGTCAATGCTGTGGGAGCTGCCACCGACGTGCCGTTTGTTCCTTCTTCCACAAAGAGGTTGTCCAACTTTCCACCATTATCAATGCCTTCCATGCAATAAACCAACGGACCCCGCTCGTAGGCACAAAGGCCTTCGTTACTCTTCAGGTTCTTGTTCGAAATGACTTGATGAACGTCCATCGGCAGCGACAGGCTCACCTCGTCACCCTCCTGCCAGTCGTGAGTGAGAACGGCGTAACTGTTCTCCACTGTGTAGCTGATTTCCTCGCCATTGAGCTTGATGACGACAGGAGTTGTGGTTGGGTTTGTATAGGAATAGAGGTCACTTTCTACAGGCTTATTTACTGCCCATCCAGGAATGCGAACCTTCAGCATCTTGCCGCTGGCATCACCTTCCACACCATTGAACGTCAGCTTCATCTCTCCTTTATAAGGATATGAGCCCGTGACGGTTATGTCCATCTTAGCATCGCCCACGTTTGCCGTTGCAGTACTTGCCACGAAGAGGTTCCAATAGAGTGCATCGTCATCGGTGGCATAGATGTAACCAGGCACGGAAGGAATGAGGCGGCAGAGGTTCGTGGGGCAGCAACTCGTGCCGAACCATTCCGGACGCGCATCGCCGCGACTGGTGGAAGCCAAGCGGTTGGGATAGTAGAACGTCTTGCCCGCTATGCCGTAGCCGTCGAGTACGGTATTGTAGAGGGCACGTTCCAGCATATCGATGTACTTGCCTTCGCCATGCAGACGAAACATTCGGAGGCAGAACATACTACCAGCCACCGAAGCACACGTCTCGCAATAGGCCGAAGCGTTGGGCAACTCATAATTCTCGCCGAAAGCCTCATTATTGTCTCGCGCACCGAAGCCGCCAGTGATGTAGAACTTCTTCGAAGCGATGTTGTCCCATATAGCCGTGACAGCCGTCTCGTAAGCTTGGTCGCCCGTATAGCGCACCCAATCGGCCATGCCGCTATAGAAGTACATGGCACGTACGGCATGCCCCACCGCCTCGCGTTGCTCCACGGCAGGCAGATGGTCCTGCCAATACTTGCCGTTCACGCGCAGGTCGGCACTCGTGGGGTCAAACTTGCGGATGCCACGGCAATCGAGGAAGAACTTACAGCCCTGCAGGTAACGCTCCTCGCGCGTCAGCTCGTAGATACGCACCAACGCCATCTCCACCACAGCATGACCGGGAGCCATCCTGATGCCTTCTTCGTTGAAAATAGAAAGCATATTGTCGGCAGCACGTTTGGCGCAGTTCAGAAGTTTGTCCTTACCTGTAGCCAAGTAATAGGCAATGCCCGCCTCGATGAGTTCCGCCACGTTAAATGTCTCGTGCGAAAGGTTCCAGTCGTTCGTCCACTTCTCGCCGCCGTACCACGGATGCAAGGGATTGTGGATGGTGAAATTTGTCTGCAGATAGCCGTCGGGTTCCTGAGCAGAGCAAATCAAGTCGATTACGCCGTCGCAGTACTCTTCGAGGCTGGCATTGGGCTGTGTCGTTAGCACATAGGCAGCACCCTCCAGCACCTTGTAGACCTCGGCATCGTCGTATGGCTGCCCCGATTGGAACGAGAGTTCGCCCACCTTCGCCTCGCCGCTCACTATCTTGCCGGCATACTCGAAGTTGCGCAGCTGACCCGCATCCGTACACTTCTGGAAGGCATAGCGGATGGTCGTGCCCCGCATCACGTCGAGACGTTGTTTCCAAAACTGGTCTTTCACCTGTACGTCGGTAAAAGGCACCTGCTTAATCTCGCCGCTCGTTGCCGCCCCTGCCGAAAGCAGGAGCAGCGACGCGGCAAGCATCATTAGAGTTCTTTTCATCATAGTTTTTTAGGAGCGCGAACATCCTCGTCCGCATAGTCTTTTTGAATTGAGATAATAGTTGTCTTTTCTGGCTGCAAAGATAGTGGAAAACTACCAAATATCATCCCAACCGCCCGAATTTTCTTTCGCTTCCAGTGTAACATCGTCCTTCCAATCCACTTCGTCGGACTTGAAGGAGACCGCTATCACACCTTGCGCCTCTGCCATATTGACTTCAATGGCAGGCACGATATATCTTTTCTTTTCCATATTACCTGATGACTTTCTTTCCTTTAATGATATTGATGCCCCGAGGCAATTTACGATTTGACGATTTACTATTTACGATTTGCTGACCAGCGAGATTGTAGATAGTGTCCTTAAAGTCCTTAAGGTCCTTAAAGTCCTTAAGGTCGTTAAGACCAGTAGCCTCATCACCCAGAACGATGTCGTAAGCCTTGACTCCCGAAGCAGTCCTGATGGCTGCGCGATAGGGATTGAGCGTACCGCTGTTTACGCCGACGAACTGACCTTCGGAAAGGCCATAGACGCCATTGACGCTTTGAGCATTGTATGTGCCGAAGAACTCAAAGTCGCCTACAGAATAGGACAGCGAGGCAGGCGTCTGAGGAAGCAGTGTCTCGTCCATGTCCTCGAGGAGTTTGCCGTCGTTGGCAGGAACGAGAACATAAGGTTTGTTGGCTTCGGTTCCGGCTGTTACAGGAGCAAACACAAGAGTTGTTCCTGAGATGGAGCTCAGTTCGTATGCCGTGCCGTTAAGCTTGTCGGAAGGAACAGCGACAGGCAGGATGAAGGAAACCATACGACCTGCTTCCACGTTGCGGTCATAGCTTACGCTTGCCACCTGCATATCAGCTTTGATTTCCGGCAATGCCTTTCCGTCCTCAAGAAGAAGGTTGGTGCCGTAATAGGTAAGAATGAAGTTGTCGAACACGCACCATGGCGATTCGGCATTCTGCTGAGAGCGGACGCCAAGGCGAAGCGTGCCGTCGGATACCCAGAC
Source organism: Bacteroidaceae bacterium (assembly GCA_017469525.1). Taxonomy (GTDB): domain Bacteria; phylum Bacteroidota; class Bacteroidia; order Bacteroidales; family Bacteroidaceae; genus Physcousia. The sequence continues at coordinate 193,342 of JAFUGG010000013.1, forward strand.
CTTAACCGAAGCCTTATACTCGCCAGCATTGAAGGCCTCACCAGCAGCGCGGGTGTTTTCCACTTCGTCTGTGATGACGTCGAGTGCCGTCTCGCTTTCGTTAGCAAAGAGCACGCCATCGGCATTCTTCGTGAATGCTTGTGCCTGAAGTTCATAGAGGCCGTTCGGCATATCGGTCAGCACTTGATAGACCTCGACATTCGCATCGCTGCTCTGTCCCACATAGTTGGGGTCGTTGTTCGTGGCATCTTCCACATTGAAGTTGCCTTGCCACGTCTGATACATCCTGTCGTGACGTCCGAAATAAGAACCTTTGACGAGCGGCGTGGCGTTGACGGGAGCGGATGCCGAAGCAGCGGCCATCTCTGCCTTAATCACTTCGGGCGTGACAAGTTCCCATTGGGCAATCTCGGGCGAAGCGAGCAAGCCAAGGAACTGCAAGCCAGAGCGTCCGTCGCCATTGTCCTGAATGACCTTCGATTCGAAGTCGTCTATCCGAATGGCATACCTGCCTTCGCCCGTCTTATGGAGCGTGTAGTTGAATGCCCCGCCATCGACGTAGCCGTTCGTGCCAATGAAGTGACTGCCTTCGTTCTCGAACACTTGGCTGTCCAACGTATAGAAGCCGTTTCCCTGATATGTTGATTTAATGTTCAAGCCATTGAAGGCATTCGTGGCAAGCTGTGTACCCCAATCGTGGCCTTGCGAGATGTAGAGACCGCTTGCCACGTTGCGAAGCAGATAGGTGCCGTCGGGAACTATCGGCGTATCAGCCTCTACGGCAGCAACCGTTGTTTCTGTTCCGTAATAGTAAAGTTCGAAGTTGTCGAACACGCACCAAGCGTTAGCGTCCGCCCCACTTGCCTTGATGCCGATGCGAAGTGTGCCGTCGGTCACTTCCACTGTGACGGTGTTCTTGTACTCACCGCCATTGAAGGCGTTTCCTGCTGCCTCGCAGTTCGCTGGATTAGAGCCGTCGGCGATGTTCCTCAATGGCGTCTCGGCACTTCCTGCATAGAGCTTTGCCACGACACCTTCGCCGGCACCTGCCTTATAGAAGCCTTGAGCACAGAGTTGATATGTGCCGTTAGGCAGACCGCTAAGCGTCTGATGGATGTCGTAATCCGTGACGCCTGTCTTCTGGCCGACGTAGTTGCTTCTGTTGCTGCCCCAGTCGAGAATGTCGCGAGGTGTTTGTCCTGCTTCGCACAAGCCTTCCCAAAGGGCAGCCGGACCGTCGTCGTGGCGGCAGAAGTCCCAGCACTCTATCATGAAGGTGGCGTCCTTCGGGAAACCATTATAGAGCGATGGAGCGGTAAGCTCTGCCAGCAAGTCGGCTTTGGTGAGCATCTGCCAGAGGAAGACGTAGTCGCGGTTCTGGTTGTTCCAATCGTTGTGGTTGTCGGAGAAGCGCCCACGATCTGTTTCCCAAGGATAGTTCTGGCAAAGTTGCTCGCTGTTCTCTGCATTCACAATCAGGGCAAGGTGCTTTGCCTCGTCCACCCATGAGATACTGAGCGGCGTGCCGCCATTGTCTATCCAGCAGTCGCCACGGAACCAATGCTCGTTCATGTTGTCGCCCGAGAGGTTGGTGTTCAACTTGTAGACGCCATCCACTTTCTCGTAGGTGAAGCGTTTGCCATGCTTGCCCATAGCAGCCATCACGCCCCAGTCATGTCCTGCCTTCAGGAACATACCCGTGGCATTGTTTCGGATGAAATAGTCACCCTCGGGAATCTCGTTCTCCGCATACAGAGAAGAGAAAACCATTCCCGTCAACATTCCCATCAATAAAATCTTTTTCACCATACTCATTTACTATTTGACTATTAAAAAATTACGATTCATTTTCGCTTTAGTGTCGGCGTTCGCAGAAAGGCGACTGGCCAAACGCAGCACTATGTGTCGCCCGATGCAGCACTATGTGTCAGCCGACGCAGCACTATGTGTCAGCCGACGCAGCACTATGTGTCAGCCGACGCAGCACGCGACGTTTTCCACCCTTACCTGATGACTTTCTTGCTGCCCTCTGCCGACTTGATGATATAGACAGCCTTTTCCTTCGGACGGAACGCTGTGCCTTCGCCTTCGTAGACCATTCTGCCGTCCATCGTATAGACCTTCACCTTGCCTTCCAGCGAGACGGTTCCGTCCACCTTGCCAATGCCGTCGGCTCCCGACACGTTGGGGTCGCAGAAGATAATCCTTTCGCGGTTCATGTCGAAGCTGATGCAATACTCGCCCACGGGGATGAGCCACTTCGTGTCGCCACGGTAGCGGTTGAGGTCGTCGTAGATGACATCCTTCTCAGCATCGTTCGTGTAGCCGGCATTACCATAACGTGCATGGTTCCAGTCGTATGGGTCGCGGCAAGCAAAGAGCGTGACGCCGGCCCTGCCATTATCGAAGTCCTCGAGGGTGACTACGCCCTCGTAGATGCCATCGCCCAGATGTGCCAACGGACAAGCATCGTTGCGCTGCCAATGGCCGGTGGGCAGTGTGCCTGCCAAATAGACGTTCTCGGGCCAAGGATACTCGCCGACGGGCTGCATGTCGATGGTCATGTTCTCGAGGTCGATGTCCACGTCGAAGTCGCCACCTGTCGTGTTGAAGCAGTCGTCGTCGCGGTTCGTGAGCAGACCCATCTTCTTGGCATGGTGAGCAGGCGTGAAGAAGCGGTCCAAACTGCCTGCCTCTCGGCCGAAGCTCTTGCCCTGATATACGAAATAGATGCTGGCGCGACCGCCCCAACCCTCGCTTCTGTCCTGAAGAGAGATGCGTCCCGTGTAGTGACCATTCTCGGCGCGCGAGAGCGGATAGAGCATACAGAGCTGGTTCCAATCACCGTCCAGCATGTCGCCATAACAATAGATGGCGTCGAGTTCGGGCAGACGATAGATGTCATGAGCCAGCTGCAAAGCCTCTTCGTCCGTATAAGTACCTTCCCAGATGCCGTTCCAACATTCGTTGTAGAAGCTCTCCAGTTCCGTGTAACGCTCTTCGGAAACATTCGGGTTGCCCGTGAAGGCGATGTCCGACATGTATTCCAAAGCCGTCACCAGCGTGTCGTAACACTCGATGCCCTGATATACATTATTTATATATGTGTTGATGTCGGCCAGCATCTGCAGCTTCTCTTCGCCGTCCTCACACGCCTTGGCTGCGGCAATGGTGTTCGTCAGGAGTTCGAGATGATCGTTATAGAAATAGGTGTCGCTCATCCCGGAAAGCATATCGGCACGAGTTTCCATATTATTCAGCATATCGTTCACTGCATTTTCATCGTGAGCGCGGAAGATAAGCTGAAAGTCTGCCCATACACACCAGTCATTATTGTAATATGGTTTGCGAGTATGTCGCATGCCTAGAGTGAGTATTCCATCGGTTACGATGGCGTATGCTTTCTGCTTATAACGACCTCCATTGAAAGCAATTGAAGCGCCATGGCTGCTGTTCGGCATGTAGCCGTACTCGTCGCTGAAGTCATCTTGCGGCCAACTGCCCACGTTGTCTATCCAACAGTTCTCATGATTGCGGGCTTCGTCGGCAGCGACGCCGTCGGAAATGATGCTCTGCACCGTGGTGGTATAGCCGTTCATATAGACCTCGACGGGCAGCTTCTCCACGGGATAGTACATGCCTTGACCGGGACGATAGAGTGCCTGGAAGTCCAACTCATAGATGCCATCGGGCAGAGTATTCTCGATGGTCTGGTGGAAGTCGAACGAGCAGTTCCAAGCCTCGCCGAGCCACACGTCGGAATACTGCTGCCATCCGTCGGCCTTGGCACCTGTGCGAGAGTAGAAGTTGCCGCTGTTCGTGCGCGACCACTCCCAGCCTTCGAAGTTCCCTTGGCTGAAGTCGGCGTTCTTAATCATATAGGTGATGTTCGTGCCATCACCGATGCCGTTCTCCACGGCCGTCGTGTAGAGAGTTTCCATGAAGGTGATTTCCTCGAGAAGCTCCTCGGTGGTGAGGGCCTTGCTGTCAATGATGTAGCCGAACGAACCACGTGGGAAGGTCTCATCCGGCTCTACATAATCGGTGAGATAGGCTTCGAGGACGTCTCTCTCTTCACCATATATTTCGTTTTCATACATCTTCTTGAGCAGTTCTTCCTGCTTCTGCTTGTAGGCTTCATAAGCATCGGCATTGGCTTTCACGCTGAGGCAAAGGGAATCCACGAGGCTGAATGTGGCAATGATGTCTGCGGGAGCTTCGGCGTTCCGGAAGTTCTCGACGGCTGCGGCGTAAGCCTCCTTGAGCGACTCCACAGCAAAGAGTTCCGAGAGGTCCTGTATGAGTTCCGTCTGTTGCTCTTTGATGAGAAGGTAGGCATCATCGGAAGAACCGAGATAATAAAGCTTCCAGTTGTCCACGATGCTCCATTGTCCCTCGATGTAATTAGGGTCACGGAAGCCGATGGTCAGGTTTCCGTCGGTGACGCAAACGTAGGTGCTGTTCTCTTCATAATAGCCACCCATCGTGTAGAAGTGGAAGGATTCAGGATTATCGGGGATGTATGTGCCGTTAGCAAGCTGTGCTGTGCCGTACTCGGAGGCAGGCTCGAAGGTGGAGCAGGCAGCGAGGTCCATGACAGGAGCACTGAGGTCGATGCCGCCGCTCTTGCCGTAGAGGACAGAAGTACGCAAGGTCTCGTCCGAGAGGACACCAGAGTTGTACCATGAATCCCAGTAGTTGCCGACGCGATGAAGCGCGCTCGCGTTCAGTTCGTACACGCCATCGGGGAGGTCGCTGCCAAGGTTCTGGTAGTGGTCGAAGGGGTGGTTCCAGTTTTCCCACGTTCCCCAAGAGACTTGGGTCGCGCTTGTTCCTTCCCATCCGGCACGGCTGTCGCCGTCGTAATTAGGGTTGACGATGAGCAAGGTCATGTCCAGAGGCTCTTCCAGAGAAGCCTCCGAAGCCAGATTGAACAGGGAATCTCTGACTGAAGTTTCAGTTTGTGCCCAGCCAGCACTGCAGATAAGCAACGCAAGGGGCAGGGAGTAGAATTTTGATTTCATAATATAATTAGTTTAGATGTTGTTTTTCTTGAGCCATTTCCTGCCGTCGCGGACATAGATGCCATCAGGCTTGGCGAGCGGAAGTCCGCTGATGGTGTAGGTTCCTGCCTTGACGTTCGGCACGGAGCTGCTGACTTTGTTCATCCCCGTGCCTGCATCTTTTGCAGCAATCACAACGACGGTGTAGCTGTAGGACTTGAGGATGAGCCTTGCCCCGGGCATTACCGACGACTCGATAGGCACGAAGCGTGTGGGCCGCTCGGGTGTGTTTTCGCCGCTTTCCGTGCCGCTGAGCGTGTATGTACGAATGTTTTCCACTTCGCCGAAGCCTGCCAAGTTAAGTGTCAAGCCTCGTGTCGAAGTGCCGTAGTTCACGATGTGCAGGACGATGGTGTCGCCTGCTTCGTTTCGGGTGGCGGTATAGTCAAGGTTATTGTTTGTGGAGCAAGAACTCTCGATGAGCAGCGGCTGATGGTTTGTAGCTGCCATCTGCTGGGCATAGAACGGTGGTTGCATCCAGACTTGGCTGGGCGAGAAGAAGATTTGTCCCTGGTCCCAGCCGTTGTCATTCTGTTTGTATGGCTGCAAGGCATTGGCGGGACTGTCCAGCGGCACAAACCCTCCGGCACGCCGAACCACATTGAGCATGACGGCATGGGCAAGGGCGCGGGCCACGTCGTGCGTGTTGCCGTTCTCTTCCAGAATGGCGCATCGCATCGTGGTCTGTGGGTTCCACTCGAGGAAATACTGCCGCATCTGTGCTATCTCCGTTTCTTTCTCCTTGGCTTGCTGTGGCGTCTCGGTCCACGGATGGTAGTCCCAGAGGTCGCACTTGCCGTCAAGCGACTGGAAGACGTACTTCATCGTCTCCACTTCATCTGGTCTCCACCAGGCTGCATTGATGAACTGAAGGCTCGGATAGGCTGCATGAATGGCTTCATACAAAACGAGGTATCGCTCGACGTAATGTTCGTAGTCGTGTCGAGCGGCACTGAACAGGTTCTCCTCGTTGCCTATCTCGATGTACTTCAACCCGTAAGGCTCGATGTACTGAAGCAAGGCGAGCACGTCGGCAGGATTGTCCTCGATGTTGATGGCAAAGCACGGCTCGGTGTCGATGAGACGGGCAAACTCCATGAACTCGGGTATGGCGAAGCCGTTCGTGGCGTATCGGTACCAATGGCCAAGATAGGGTTGACGCTCGAGGCGGCTGCCCGTCATGTTCTTGGTCATGTACTCGGCAGCATTGACCATCGTGCCGCCATAGCGGAGGAAACTGAGGTGTTGCTCGCGGAAGGCGTCGGTGATGTCCGAACGGAATGGGTAAGAGTCAGTACAGAGCAACACCTGGTCGACCCAGACGCAGCCTTCTTCTGCCAGAGAGAGCACGAAACGTCCCTTCGGATCGCTTTCCGTGGGCGTCAGCTCGGCATCGAATCGCTGCCATTCATCCGTGAGACCACCGATTTCCGTGCGAGCATATTCCTTGCTTCCGTCTGCCGACTGGAGGGCTGCCAGCACTTTTGCATTGCCTTTCAGATAGAGGGAGAGCATGAGGCTCTCGCTTTTCTCAATGCCAATTCCCCAGCGATTGAGGCCCATGTTATAAGCCCCCACCCCCAACCCCTCCCCCAAGGAGGAGGGGAGTTCCGCGGCAGAAAGCCTCCCTCCTCGGGGGGAGGTTGGAGAGGGGCTGGCTATCTTCTGCGCATATTTGCCGGTGAAAGGACAAGAGGAGTCGTGGTCGAAGACACCCTCGCCGAGTGCCGTCCACATGCCAGAAACGTTAGGTCCGTCGCTCTCGAACGCCACCTCCTTTCCTGCGACTTTCAGATTCCTGAATGTTGCCGAGCCGCCATAGGAACGCAGGCCTATGAAGCCCGACGTCAGAGGATTGTTCGTGTCCTCATAGGTCATGAGTTTCTTGCCGTTGAGGTATATCGTGAGCTTCGCTTTGCTGAGGATGACGCGCAGTTTATTCCATTCGCCCAAGGGGTTGAAGCTCGTCGGTGTGTCCGAAATGGGCTGCCAGTTCTGCTGATGCTTGCCGAGGACGAAGGAACCGAGGCGTGCGTTGAGTGCCACTTCATAACCGTTGAAAGCGTCGGCACCTGTGCCTGCATCGCTCACATGTACTATCAATCCGGCGATTGCATTCAGGTCGTCCATGCGAAACTCCACTTCGACGGAGCCGCTCGAAAGCTGTTTCTCCTGGTAGATGAGCTTGCCGTGACCGGACGTCTGCAACTGCGCCATGCCCGACGTCACGCTCCAACGCTCGTCGTAGGCCTTGAAGCCTTTGATGTCGCAAAAGGCCGGTTCCTCGAAACCCTCGCCGAATATCTTCTGATCGTACAGGCCGCCATAGATTTCGTGATTGACGTCCTCGGCTCCAGCTCCGTAGATGAGCGGCTCTATCCGGCAGAGGACATGACTGGCATCCACCGTCAACGTCTGAGCCGCGACAGGCATTCCGACGAAAGACACAAGTAGAAAAGACAGTACGAGACGGGTAATTTTCTTCTTCATGACAGTATTCTTTTTATAACATAACAGGGAGGGGAGTTTGCTGATACATGATGCAGCAATTGCTGACACATGAACCAGCAATTGCTGCATCATGTATAAGCAAACTATGCCACACGTCACCTCTGCCAACTTCTCCTATGGAATGGAACGATTTCATGTATCATCTCGACGCTTATTCCGTGACCAATTCGCTCTGTATCTGCTCCAAAGACTTGTTCTTCGTCTCGGGCAACTTCCATGCAAACACGATGCTCAGGGCACTCATCACGGCGAAGATGCCGAAGATGAGCGCGCCTCCGGAGCTTCCCGTACCGAGGAAGACGGGGAAGGTCCACGTCAGCAGAGCCGACCAGAACCAATGCGTCATGCTGCCCAGCACTTGTCCCTTACCGCGAACGCTGTTGGGAAAGACCTCCGCGATGACCACCCAGATGCAAGCTCCAAGGGAGACGGCGAAGAAGGCTATGAAGACCATGACGCAGACGAGCAGGAGGTAGCCCGAAGTCAGCTCGCCGTAGAAGCCGTAGCTGGCTGTCCCGAGAGCCAACGTCATGCCCAGCGAACCCACATAAAGCAGTTTCTTGCGGCCCACCTTGTCAATCAAAACCATGCCTATCATGGTGAATGTGAGGTTGGTAAGACCGATGATGACGCTCTGCACCAACGACGCTCCGCGTGCCACGCCGCTCATCTCGAAGATGCGGGGCGCATAGTAAAGGATGGCGTTGATGCCGGCAAGCTGGTTGAAGGTGGCGATGAGGAACGCTATCAGAATGGGCTTCCAGTATTTTCTCTGGAAGAGGGCTTCACTTTCACCCTTGTCTTCGGCCAGAGAGGCACGAATCTCGGCCACCTGCCCCTCAAGGTTCGTGTCGTCCACGCTCGCCAGGACCTTCCTCGCCTCTTGCTCCCTACCCTGCCCCATCAGCCAGCGAGGGCTCTCGGGAATGGTGAAAAGCAGCACGGCAAAGAGCAAGGCGGGAATGGATTCCACGCCGAGCATCCATCGCCAGTCGTTGTCGATGCCGTCGATGAGGAGGTTGCTGACGTAGGCCAGCACGATGCCAAGCACGATGTTGAACTGGAAGAAGGCCACAAACCTGCCTCGCCATGTGGAAGGCGAAATTTCGGCGATGTAGAGGGGACCTGCCACGCTCGACGCTCCGACAGCCAGTCCGCCAAGGAATCGCGAGAAGATGAAGAGCCACCAGGCATCGTCGGGAGCCAGCGCGCTGCCGATAGCCGACAGCAGATACATGAGGGCAATCACGATGAGACACTTCTGCCGACCGTACTTCTCGACGGGGCTTGTGCTGAACAACGCGCCGATGATGGTGCCGATGAGTGCCGACGACATGGTGAACCCGTGCAGAAAGTCGCTCAGACCATAGACTTGCTGGATGTCTTTCTCAGCTCCGGAAATCACTGCCGTGTCGAATCCGAAGAGCAGACCACCAAGTGAGGCTACGAAAGCCACAAAGAACATAAACTTCTTCATCATGTTTACTTAAATCTTATTCTGTTGATTACATGGTCTTGATAACATTCGTCCAGCTCGACGAAATAGCCGCTCCAGCCCCAGACACGCACGATGAGGTTGCGATACTTCTCGGGATGTTTCTTCGCGTCCAACAGCTTCTCGAGGCTAATGGTGTTGAGCTGCAGCTGATGTCCGCCAAGGACGATGAAGGTGCGGACAAGCTGGCCGAGCTTCACGACTGCCTCTTCGTTACGGAAGATGCTTTGGTCGAACTCCAAGGTCAACGGGCCGCCGTTTATCACACGCTCCAGGTTCGGCTTGGCAAACGATTTGATGACGGACAAGGGACCTTTCTCGCGGATGAACAACGAAGGCGAATAGTTGGCCGGAATCATTTCGCTGCTCTTGCGGCCATCGGGCGTGGCACCCAGTTCGGTGGCGTGCCAGATGTAGTACATCGCGGTTCCCGTGCCGGCACGGTATATGCCGCCGCGCTCGTTCACACGTCCCTCCAGGCTCTCCGCAAAGACATCGAGCAGGCGAACGGCTATGTCATCGACCCAATCGATGTCCTGTCCGAACTTGTCCGTCTCTTTGCGCAGAAGCTCGTCCAACGTCTCGTGACCCTTGAAATTGTTCCGGGTGGCATCAATCATCTCGTCGGCCGTGACGGTTCTGTCTTCATAGTAGTGCTTCTTCAAGGCAGCCAACGAATCGACCGCCGTGGCGACGCCAGTCCCGTGGAAGCCGAAGTTGTTGTACTTCCCACCGAGCGAAGCATCCCTCGCCCTTTCGATGCAGCCGTCCATCATGAGCGACATCATCGGAGCAGGCACGATGTAGAGGTCGTGCTCCTTGGCGCAAATGGCATCGACGCGCTTTGTTATCTCGCTGGCGACGAGGTGGAAAAGGTCTTCGAAAGTGTCGGCCTTGCCAAGCCTGCTTGTCGCTTCCTTCACGCACTCAGCCAGCGGAACGGCATCGATGTTGGGAATGTCGACAGCCGTGCCTGGTATGATGAACTCCCAGCACGCCGCCACGACGTAGTTATAAGCGTCCTCGGGGCTGTAGCCAAGGCGAAGGAGGCCAGGAATGACCACGTCGTCGTTGCTGTATTGCGGGAAGCCGAGGCCAATCTTCGTGAGTTGGGAGCCGAGGGTGTATATCTCTTCGGGCGTCTCGGCATCGACGCGGATGTTTATCTTCGGGTCGATAAGCTCGAGTTCGTAGCTCGATTCGAGGCACATCTTTGAGACTTCGTTCCAGAGATACTCGCCTTTCTGACTTCTTCCTGCCAGCACGATGCTCTGTCCGTTGTCGCCCTGCTGCATTCCCGGATAGAGGTCGCTGTCCTTGTTGCACATCAGGAAGAACTCTTCGATGAGTTCCTTCGCCTCTTCTCGCGTGAGCCGACCGCTCTCTATATCGCGTACATAATATATATATATGTATTGGTCGAAACGTCCGAGCGTGTTGTGATAGTGACCGGCCTCCCATAGGCAGAAGTGCATGACGCGGAGCAGTTGGAGAGCCTGCCGTAAGGTCTGGGGCGCGTCGCTCGTGATGGCTCGGAATGTCTCTGCAAGCTTAGTGTCACCCTCTGCGTCGGCTTTCTCGGCATAGCGTAGGATGAAACCTTGTATCGTGTTGAGGCAGACGACTTCACTCTCGAGGAACTCCTTCTGCCCGGCTGTCAGTTCGGCGTCCGTCTGTCGTTCCTTTACCTCGCGAAGCATCTGTCCCAGACCTTTCCGAAGCATCATTTCGTAGTTCGGCGAGATGTTGCAGAGGTCGCCTTTCTCGTGGAGATAGTGGTTGGAACTGATTTCGTCCCACTCTTCCTTAGTGTAAATGCTGGGAATATCCTTGATGGTTCGCGTGACGGCGATGCGCTCTTCGGGTAGCAGGACAGGCGTTTCTGCCTCAAGCATCCTTTCCAGTCGGATGGCGGCACGCATCTGGTAGCTCATCCCTGCTGCCTTCATCTCCTCTGCCATACCAGCCAAACCGGCTTCTCCTGCCGTCCGACGAAGTGCATGATGCTGCTTCGTGAAGATGTATTCCCTTAGTCGTTTGATTCTTTCGCTTATCATTTCATTTATTATTTAATTGCTCACAGGCTCTTTCCGCTGCAAATATACGATTATTTATCCGTACCAGTTCGTACCAGTGGCATAAATCTTTCTATGTTATTAAACATATCAAGCCTAATCTTCTACTTTCTAATCGATTAACGTTTAACTTTTCAGAGACAGCAGCAAATTATTCTCTTTTCAATTTTCCCTTTTCCCTCAAAAAGTCGTACCTTTGCAGCCGCAAAACCTAAAAAGGTATGCTAAACAATGACTCAAAGTATAAACTGATAGTCCGATTCGTCGAGGAAGGCGTCACGGCTGGCAGGTTGCAGAAGGGCGACTGGATTCCTTCCATCAACGAGTTCAGACATATGTTCAACCTCTCGCGCGACACGGTCTTTGCCGGCATCACGGAACTCAAGTCGCGGGGCATCATCGCTTCCCGACAGGGCAAGGGCTACTACGTGGTGAGCACGAACTTCCAGTCGGAGCACAACATCTTTCTGCTCTTCAACGAGTTGAACGAGTTCAAGGAAGACCTTTACAATGCGTTCATGGAAAGTATCGCCGACAGTAATTCGGTCAACCTGCAGTTCCACAACTACAATCGGGAGGTGTTCGACAAGTTGCTTTCCGAAGCCAAAGGCAAGTACACCACCTACATCGTCATGACGGGAAAGTTCCTCGGGACTGAGGATTTGCTCGACTCGCTGGGCGGGCGCGTCTTCCTGCTCGACCATTTCGACGAGGAACTTCGGGGCAAGTATTCTGCTGTTGCACAAGACTTTGAGACAGACACCTACGATGCTCTGACCTCTGGCATCAAGCATCTTGCGAAGTACAATCGCTTCATCATGGTGCAGAACGAAGCAAAGGAACCCTACGAGCGATTTGGCGGGCTGAAGCGTTTCTGCGGGGAGCAAGGCTTCGAGTGCAAGTACCTGAACAGCATAGAGAACCGCAGGATTCAAAAAGGGGACGTTTTCATCCTCGTGAACGACCGCGACCTTGTTACCATCATCAAGCAGGCATCACGTCAAGGCTTTGTGCCCGGCAGGGAATTCGGCATCATTTCCTACAACGAGACGCCGCTCAAAGAAGTGCTTTTGGGCGGCATCACAACCCTCTCCACCGATTTTCGCCAGATGGGACGCACCTTGGCTTCGCTCCTCGAAAAGCCTGGCATCGAGCAGGTTCGCAATCCCTGGTGCCTCAACATCCGTTCCTCTATCTGAAATTGGGAGCGCGGACGTCCCCGTCCGCCCAAGCCAAAGATTCGTGTAATCCGTGCAATTCGTGGTAAGAAATAATGCAGGTAGTTCTTTTGAAGAGTTAGTCGGCAGTTTGTCTCACTTATGAGACAAGATTTTCTCATGTATGAGACAAGAATTTCTCACGTGTGAGACAAAGTTTTCTCATACGTGAGAAAAACCGCAGAGGTTAGGGAGAGTTTACTACAACACCAGCACTTTCACTCCAGCCTCCTCAAGTATATCGGTGTGCAGGCGTGGCTCGGCATCGGTGTTGAAGCTTGGTTTGTATTCCATCCCCACCATGCTGTACTTGGCGCCCGCCATCTTGTTGTATCGCAACAACTCGACCCTTTGGAGATGCTGTGCGTCTCTCGCGAGATTGAGGATGCCAAGGAAGTTCTCCTTCGTGTCGTTGGCGCCGGGAATGAGCGGTATGCGCAGGACGAAATCCTTGCCACTCTCCTTCAAAATAGAAAGGTTTCGGAGGATGGGACGATTGCTGACGCGCGTGTACCTCTTGTGAAGTTTATCGTCCGTCTGCTTGCAGTCGAAGAGCACAAAGTCAAGGTTATCAAGGACTTTCCCAAACACCTCTTCGCTTGCATAGCCGCTCGTCTCAATGGCACAATGTATATGCGGACGGATCTCGCAAAGCACTTCCAGGAGGAAGTCAGCCTGCATCAAGGGCTCGCCGCCTGTGAAAGTCACGCCGCCCTTGTTCAACTTGAAGATTTTCTCGTTGCGCAACAGTTGTTTTGCCAGTTCGCTCGAATCGATTTCCTTGCCGCTCATGACCGTCTCGTCTCTCTTCTTCATCAGTTGCGGATTCGGACTTAGTCCCTCAGGGTTGTGACACCACTCGCATCTCAACGGACAACCTTTCATAAAGACCGTTGTCCTGATGCCCGGGCCATCGTTGATGGCAAACTCCTCTATGCTGAATATCGTCCCTTTCATGCTGCAAAGATAAGAGTTTTTACACTAAACTGGTATGTTCTGGTACGAATATATCGTCATTTAGTTATTTTTGTGTCCTTTTTTCATCCAGGCTGGGAAAGTTTTTTATAACTTTGCCATGCAGAAACAACAAACAGACACAAAACCATGACGAAGCGAGCTTTTTTATTCTTCATTCTTCATTCTTCATTTTTCATCCTTTCGGCTCAGCCCAAGATGCAATACCCTGCTCCCAGTCGGGTAAAGATAACCGACAAGATGTGGAGCCCTATCCTTGAGCGCACACGAACCGTCACCATTCCCGACGTGCTCGACAAGTTCGAGGGACGTCACATCGACCATGTGGAAAAGGACGACGATGCTTTCTGGTCGCCCGACCGCGGACGTGTGACAAAAGAAGCTTCCGAGAGCCGCACGCACAACACGCTCAGGAACTTCGAGCTTGTGGCTGAGGGTCATGTAGCCGATGGCGGACATTTCGGCTTCCCATGGTTCGACGGACTGATTTACGAAACGATAACCGGCATCTCGGACTACCTGCTCCAGCATCCAGACCCTGCTATGGAGACGCGTCTCGATGAGTACATCCGTCGCATAGAGGCTGCACAGAAGGCCGACCCGAATGGCTACATCAATACCTATACAACGCTCCAGGAGAACGACCATCGCTGGGGCGAGAACGGCGGCAACCTCCGTTGGCAGCACGACCTCTACAACAGCGGTGCCCTGGTGGAAGCTGGCGTACATTATTATAAAGCTACAGGCAAGACACAACTCTTGGAGGTTGCGACGCGACTTGCCAACTACATGTACGACTACATGGCCGGGGCGAACCACAACGTTGTGCCGGGTCATGCTCTTCCCGAAGATGCGCTCATCCAGCTCTACCTTCTCTATAAGTCTGAGCCGAAGCTTGCAGAAAAGCTCGCCGTGCCTGTCCCCGCCGAACACTATCTGGCGCTTGCCAAGTTCTGGATTGACCAGCGCGGACATACCGAAGGGCGACGCCCCTTGGAAGCATACGCCCAAGATGCTGAGCCTGCCTTCGAGGCCAAGACCATCGAAGGCCATGCCGTTCGTGCCACACTTTTCTGGACAGGCGTGGCGGACGTGGCACTTGCAGGTGGCGACCGTCGCTACTTCGATGCTGCCCATCGCATTTGGGACAACATGGTGGGTCGCAGGATGTTCATCACGGGTGGCGTAGGTGCCATCCACGAGGACGAGAAGTTCGGTCCCGACTATTTCCTTCCTACGAACGCGTATCTCGAAACGTGTGCCGCCATCGGAGCAGGCCTCTTCTCGTGGCGCATGAACGAGCTGACGGGTGAGGCGAAGTACATGGACGTGCTGGAACGCATCATCTTCAACAGCATTCCCACAGCTGTCAGCATGGACGGAACAAACTACACCTACCAGAACCCGCTGAATGCAGACAAGATGAACCGCTGGCCTTGGCACGACTGCCCTTGCTGTCCGCCCATGCTACTCAAGTTCACAGGCTTGCTGCCATCCATGATTTATGCGGTGAGCGGTCGGGACATCTATGTCAACCTCTTCATCGGCAGCACGGCCACCTTGCAGGTTCTGGGCGTCGGAGATGTTGAAATCAGTCAGCAAGTGGATTGGAACACGGGCAAAGTAGCCATTCAAGTTCATTCGGAGAAGGTGAAAAGACTGCGTCTCCATGTCCGCATCCCCGGATGGGAATGTGGCGAGGAACTGCCCCTCGGACTTTACACGAGCAGTCTCTCTGCCTCTCGAGGGAAAGCCGGCTACCAAACCTATAAGAACCTCAAGAACGACACCCTACTGACCCTCGACGTTTCCCCGCGAATCGTCAAGGCAGACAGTCGGGTTGAGCAGCTGAGAGGCCTCAGTTCCTTGGCAAGTGGTCCCTTTGTGTATTGTATGGAGAAACTGGACAACAAGGCTATTTGGGACAACCTCAACCTGTCGGGCCGCACCTATCACCTTGATGCCGAGCACCCCATCTTAGGCGTCACGCCACTTCGCAGCAACGACGGAGAGCTCACAGCCATCCCCTTCTACATGATTGGAGGCAGATGTAAAGACACAGCCTATCGCGTATGGACAAAATGAGTATGCTTCAAGAACTTACAGACATCGTCGTCGAGGCATCTGCCCTGATGCTCACCGATGACTTCCAAATTACGGAGAAAGAAGGAATCGCCAACATCGTCACCTCGTCCGACGTGGCCGTGCAGGAGTTCCTGCGCAGCCGTCTCGCTGGGCTTCTGCCCGATAGCGGTTTCCTTATGGAAGAGGAAGACACCCACGACCTTGCGCATGAATACATTTGGATAGTTGACCCCATCGACGGCACAGCCAACTACGCCCGAGGCATACGTGAATGCGGCATCTGCGTGGGATTGAGATGCGGCTCGCAAATGCAGCTGGCAGTCGTCTATCTGCCCAGGACTGACGAACTCTTCGCAGCCGAAAGCGGCAAAGGCACCTTCTTGCATCACCCCGTTTCAGGAAAGCCGTCGCGCAGGCTCAAAGTATCGGAACGCCCCTTCAGGGAAGGCATCATGTGTACGGCACTCTCGCTTTATCACAAGGAGAATGCGCGTCTCTGTTCCGACATCATCATGGACATCTACATGCAATGCAACGACATCCGCCGTTTCGGTTCAGCTGCTTCGGAGCAGTGTTACATGGCTATGGGTCTGTATGAGCTTTACTTTGAGTACATTCTTTCTCCATGGGATTTTGCTGCATCGTCGCTCATACTGGAGGAAGCCGGTGGTGTGCTTTGCGATTTGCAAGGGAGGCCGCTTGACCATACGAGGCCGTCTGGCGTGCTTGCAGCCAACAGCAGGGAGAACTTGGACCGTCTGCTTGCCATCGTTACTTCGCATGGCGCTGAACTTTCCAGCCCTTAAACTTTTTAGCTTTAAACTTTTTAATCCTTTAACCTTTTAACTTTTAACCTTTCCTCAGTGTGCCCCGTAGATTTCTATGTCGCCTATGCGTGCATAGCCGTCTGTACCGCCTTTGGTGACGCTGACCCTGACGTATTGTGCGCTGACGGGAGTGATGGTGGCATCAGTGACGGGAGAGGTGTTATCCGTATGAGTACCAACCGTCTGCCAAGTCTCACCGTCGAGGCTGGTTTCCACTATGAAGTCACGGTTGTTCAGCCCGGGGTCTAAGCCTCCTGCTTCAGCATGGCGAATCACGTAGCGACTTATGTCGTAAGGTTCCTTGAAGTCCATCTGTACCCAGCCCGTTCCGTCGGTAGCCCTGGAAATCCAGATATATCCCTCCGATGGCGAACCGTCGGCAGCGAGCCTGTTGCTTGTCCTGCCTGGCGACGAGGTAATCTTCATGTCTTGCAGCAGGGTAAGGTTGAAGGGCAGGTGGTGAGCCTCGTTGTAGTAGCTGAACCAATGGTCGGCCCGCACTATCTTGATGTTGCCTGTCGAGAGGGCGTTGAGCTTTGTCTTCAAGGCTATGAGTTTGTCGGGACCGGCATCCCAGACAGACGCCTGTCCCGTGACGAACATGGGCTCTGTGCCTGTGAAGTTCTTGATGTCGCGATTGAAGAAGTCTGTGATGACATCCGCACCATTGGCATAGCAGGGATATTGGGGAATGATGGGGAGCCAGCCGGACTGCACCTTGCCAGTCAGTCGGCCTACCTGACGTTCCCAGTCGTTGATGGTGAGTCCGTACAGATATGGGCAGTTCTCGGCATAGGTCCTACGCTGGACAGTGCTGATGTCGTCCCAGATGGTGATGACACGGAGGCCAGACTTCTCGATGTATCGTTGGGTGAGCTGGGTGTAGGGAGATATCACCCTGCTGGTAGTCGAGGAGCCGTTGTATCGCGAATTGTGAGCATCGTATGGCATAGCATAGCCCAAGCCCGACGGACCGCTCACGAAGCAGTCGTTGTTTGTTGCCTTGCCGTAATAATAGTTCAGCATCGTGGGCGATATGTCGGCCAAGGCAGGGCTGACAGTCCAGTTAAGTGGCATCTGCCCTCGTCCGCTCTGCTCATATATCTTCGCCATGGCGTGCTGGCAATACTGGATATTGTCGCCGTCGCTGATATAGATGGCAGCATACACCTTGTTTTCCAGTTTGGTACGCTTAGGCACGGGAGGTATCTTCACGGGATTGTTGACAGCCGTATAGACCGTAGCATTCTCGAAGAAGTCGGCAGGCACGCTGGAGAGTCCGTACTTGGTTGCCTCGCCCACGCCTGAACGCTCCTCGGGATACCAGCCCAGAACGATGTCGCGACCGGGTGTCATGTCTTTAAGCATCTTGTCGAGCAACGTACGTTCGGTAGCAACACGAGGGTCGAGCCACACACATGCAGAGCCACAGGCAGCGCCTATGTCGTGAACGTAAGGTATCTTGGGGCGTTCGCTGATGAGCAGACGATGGTTGCAACGGCTCCAATAGTTTTCATAGAGATATGTATAGACAGCCAGGGCACTGTTCATGGTCAGCGTGGTGAGGTCTTCCACAACGGGATAGTCCATGCCGTTAGTCACGAGTTTTGCCCTTATCTCCTCAGTCACAGGAAGCAGGCGGTCCAGTCCGGCTATGGTGACAGCCAGGTTGGCGAAGTGTTCGTTCTGCTCCTGGCTATAGAGTACTAAGCCTTTTATCTCGTCCTTGAATTGTTTCACCAGAGTATAAGGATTGGCAACAGCGACAGCAGATGTCGTGAGACTGTGTGCCGTGGGCCAGGTGGCTTGCGGTTCCTCGTTGTGGTTGTAGAGGAGGATGCGCGGGCAGGTTCGGTTGACGATACCCTGCAGCGTGCAGAACATGATGCGCTCCTCACTGCTGAGCGAGGCAGCATTCATGTCCAGCGACTTGATAGGCGAAGCCGGAGGAAGGAAGAAGGGCACAAGTCGGTCGTCGGGCCAGCACAGTTCGTCGGCTTCGAGAATGCGGTAGCCCGTGCTGGTGAGGTTATATGTCGTGTCGGCAAATGTTATCTTTTCCACTTCGCCCACGTCAGTACGGACGACTGCGCCATTGGCAAGCTTCATGAGCATCGTGGTAGGTTGCTGAGCCATAAGCTGTAAGGCTCCAAGGGTGGCTATAGCCCATAGGAATATCTTTTTCATATTGCAAAAGTCTATGTATTGGGAGATTAATAAATCAAAGCCTTATCTTGGCAGAAAGTGTACCCACCTTCACGATGAAGATGCCGGAGCCCAGGGTCGCACGGTCCAGCCGAAGCTCGTCGCCCCGCAGGGAAGGTGTCGGGAGGCTGCGGCCATCGATGGAATAGACGAAAGGCTTCACGCCCTTGGGGATATTCCTGAGCACTACCCCACCCTCCTGCATCACATACGAGAAGCTTTCGGGCGCCTTGATGCCGGTTGCATCAGCTGCATCACCGAACGTTATCTCAGCAATATCGGAGATTTCAAACTCGAAGGTCTCTTTTGTACTGGATTTGACTGTCAGCTTGCCTTTGTTGACCGTTACGACTGGATTTGCCTCGAAGAGCACAGCCGCCGTCTCGCCTCCAATTGTCTTCACCAGCAAGCCTTGTCCCGCTTCCTCTGTGGAAAGGAAACTGATTTGCTTCATGTCTGCCAAGCGCGTCTTGGCAGTCGTTCCGTCAGTCTTCTGGATGTTCAAAACCTTCTCTTCTTCCTGAGCCTGGACAGACAGGGCTGCAAAGAGAAAAGGAACTGCAAAAAGAATCTTTCTCATTACCTATATTATCTAATACTACTATATGTAATATACATATCGCTTTGCAAAGATACGAATAATATCTGAGAACCCACACACTTTGCGTAATGTTTTTCATCCAAGCAAAAAAAATCTGCAAAAATTCAAGCTTCACTGCCCTACTTTGCGTGCCGGGTTGTTTGCACATACATGTAGATGCAATTGCATGTACATGTATATGCAATTGCATCTACATGTATGTGCAAACCCCCTTGGCGTAGTATCTCAGCCTGAGCAACTTAGGATTTCGGGCAAAAAGGGGTGCAGAATCGGACTATTCTGAGTGCCGGATAAGGGGGGCAAGTCCTCTTATTTTCTTCGAATAACTGCCTGTTTTTCTCCTCTCTATGACTCACAATACTTCATTCATTAAAAAAATACGTCAAAAACATACAAGCCTTTAGATTTTATTTGTATATTTGCCATGTCATTGATGATTAGTCCTCGACCTGATTTGCAGCACTGGGATTAGGGGATGAACAGACGTGGCAAGGTCTTGGTCAGCTTTTTGTTGTTCAGATGATTAAAAAGATTGTTAAACAGAAGTGCTGCGATTTTTTTGGTTAGTATGAAAAAAAGTATTACACTTGCAGGCATGATGCTTCTGATTTCAGCAGTTATGTCGGCACAAAACTATTACATGGTAGTAGAGAAAAATGACGGTTCAAAGGTTGCCTTTCCAACGACAAGTATCAGTCAGGTTTCTTTCCTGAATGTCGGCGAGAGTGCGTTCCAAGGACCAACACGCGTGTTTGGCAGTAATCTGCTGAAGAAGTTTACTTATACCTCAAATCCGGGAACTGCATACGCAAGCACAGAAAGCTGGACATACACCTACAACAGCGAAGGCTTTATCACACGAATGGATATCTCTGACGAATATTATGCTACGATTGACTATAGTGCAGGAAACGTAGTTGTTACTCAAAGTTTTGACAAGTCTGATGGTTCTTTATTAAGAAGGGAAGATGTGGTCATTGGTAGCAATGGATATGCCAGTTCATACAGTTACACAGGAGATAAGGGCAGAGTTTACAGAGTTGAGTACACTTATAGTATAGATGAACAGATAACAGATATTGTTTCCTACACGGATGGTGAAAAGGATTGGGATTATCGCTTTGAATACTCCGACGGCGACCTTGTAAAAGCATACGAACTCGAATGGGAGGACGATGTTCTGGTTCAGAACAAGTTATATGCTACTATCTTCTACGAAACGGATACCCAAAGTAAGATTGACAACGTAGGTGGTATAATGGAGTTTGACCACATGATGCATATTGACTGCGACATGAGTGAAATATTCCCATTTGGTGCTTTCGGCAAGCCCAACAAACACCTGCCGCTATACGTTAACTATAACACTTCCACCTTTACCAATACATACACGTTCGATAGTGCTGGCAGAGTTGTCGCTGCCACTACTGTTCGTACTGAAAGTGACAGCGATACTACATCCACTAAATCTTTCACCTGGGAGTGGTAACATATTAATACCCAAATTAATTGCTCTTCGCTGTCCGACTTTACCGAACTGCAATAATAAAAAAATAAACCTCAGTCGTGAGACTGAGGTTTAGTAATGGTTTGTATGACTTGTTTTGGTGATTCGGAAGGGGCTCGAACCCTTGACCCGCAGCTTAGAAGGCTGCTGCTCTAATCCAACTGAGCTACCGAACCAACCTTTTTCGGGCACAAAATTACTACTTTATTTCTTTCTGTGCAAGTTTTGGGACGCTTTTTTATTGTTTGGAGCCAACCTTCAAAGCGTCTTTGTGTACGGAAGCGGCTCCCGCAGAGTTCAAGTCGAGGGTTTGTGTCTCACCAGTGAGGGTGAGGTCTGATGCTCCGGATGCTACGACGTCGGTCTTCTGAGTTTGGATGTCGAGCGTACCGCTGGCAGCCCCCATCAACTTCAATTCCAGCTTTTCGGCTGCAACTTTGCCGTCCAGCTTTGCTGCACCCTCCACACGCAGTTCCATGTCTCCCGCAGCGGTAACATTGCCGAGGTTAGCTTCGCCAGCTCCGCTGATGGTAATGTCGAGTTCCTGCGTCCGTAAGGTTGCCATGGTGAGTTTC
The DNA here is from genome assembly GCA_017469525.1 of Bacteroidaceae bacterium. GTDB lineage: Bacteria > Bacteroidota > Bacteroidia > Bacteroidales > Bacteroidaceae > Physcousia. The sequence goes on from JAFUGG010000013.1 coordinate 214,478, forward strand.
CCTACCCCAGCGAGACTGATGTCAAGGTCTTGCTGCTGTGTGACGTCGCTCATATAGATGACCTCTGAAGCACCTGAGCCTTTTATCTCAGAAAGATAAGGTGCCGAGATGCGGATGGTGATGGCAGGCGTGTCGCTGTTCACCTTGCCGCTGCCATCCTTCTGTGTCACCTCAAGTTCCTCGTCGTCCACTTTGATGGAATAGGCTTCGATGGCTTTCTCGTTGCCATAGACCTGGAGGGAGAAGATGCTGTCCTGCGTGTATTCAAGGCGGACAGCCCCGCTGAGCTCTACCTCGTGGAAAGCGAGAACGGGAAGGTCGGTGGTCTTCACCTTGCCCCATTTCTCGGAGTCCTGATAGTTGTGGTTGACGGTTTCCATTGCTGCCTCAAGGGCATTGTTGACCAGCTTCTCGCAGGAGGTGGTGAGTGCCGATGCTGCAATAAGGGCAAGGGCTGTGAGAATGTTTTTTGTCTTCATAATAATATAATAATGTAAGTTAATATCCGAAATACTGTTTGCAATAGGCAGCCAATGTGCTGTCATAACGTTCTGAGCAATCTTTGTCGTTCATGAGGGGGATGTCCTGAGCCCGGTGAAGACAATCAGTTCGTCTTATTCATGGCAGAGTTCTGTGATATGTTGTACTACTTCATTGACTTTGATGCCAAGCTTTTGCATTTGTGCAACAACATCGGGCAGTGTTTCTTGGAAGAAAGTCTCGCAAAGACTCGTGCGGATGCTTTCCTTAGCGCCTTGGCTGACGAAGTAGCCCATGCCACGCTTGCTCTCGATGATGCCCCTCTGGCTAAGCCATTCGTAAGAGCGGGCAACGGTGTTTGCATTCACCTCCACCTCGGCAGCATATTCACGCACGCTTGGCAGTCGCTCGCCTTCGGGATAAGTGCCTCCAAGTATCTCGTAGCAGATATGTTCTGCTATTTGGAGGAAGATTGGTTTATTGTTCTTGAAGTCCATAGTTACGGGTTGCGTTTGGTTGTCAGTTGTGCTCTTGTATAGAGGCGATAGGTAAGCAGCCAGATGCCGATATAGAGCAAGGCTGCGAAGATGTTCATGCCGACAATCCATGCCGTGGGATTCGTCCCTCTAATCCATTCGAGGAAGGCATTGGCGCGTTCGGGAGTGATGAAATGGGCGCCGAACATCAGCAGCAACAGCGGCACAAGGGTCTGCAGGAGGAAGTAGATGAAGAATGTCAAGGGAATGTTGTAGCGGTACTTCCATGCGTTGACGAGACAGAAGCTACGGACGTAGCAACATGCCATCAGCCAGAAGAACGTAAATAGGCCTATTGCGTTGCCTCTGCTGAAATCAAAGTCCATTAGTTCCACATAACGGAAACTGTAGGCTGCTGCTGTGATTGAGCGTATTTCGCCATGAGGTATCGCAAGTCGGAAGAGGGCGTGAATCAGGTCGGCCATCGCGACGCCAACAAAATATATTATATTGACACCTACGACGATGACGACGGCGTGCCACAGGAAACGCTCCAGGTTTGTGGCCGGAAGCGTGAGCTCGCTGATACGGCCCTGCTTCGTGAGCAGGTTATGGAACATGTAGCCTGACGAGATGACCATATAGGCCATGCCTACCCAGGCGATAGCAATAGAAAAACCTTCGACGTAGTCATAGTCGGAGATGTGGAAGCTGTTCGTGAGCAATCCGTAGAGATAGTAAAGCACTACGGGCATACAAGTGACGGCCACCATGAGTAGAGCCGAACGTGTATAGAACTTGCTGTTGACGCTGAGGTCCCAGCGGGCAACGTTGAGGAAACGTTGGAAGTTAAATTTATTCAACATGTCAATTTACTATTATTGCTTAACTTAATTGATTTTCTTACCACGAATTACTCTAATTTCACGAATTGGCTGCGCCATTAATGACAAGCAATAATTCGTGTAATTCGTGTAATTCGTACAATTCGTAGTTCCTTAAATAAATGGTCCCTTAAATATCTGGTTTTTGTTCGACTGTCTTGATGAACAATTCTTCCAAGTCAATGGCTGTATCTTTCTCTACGAGTGGCTCGTTGAGGAGCACCTTGTTGCGGTCGATGATGCAGACGTGGTCGAGGAGACGCTCCACATCATGCACCTGGTGGGTAGAGATGATGACAGTCCTGTCGTCTGTCATGCTGTCGATGATGGCCTTGCGAAACTGGCTCTTGGAGAGGATGTCCAGTCCGTTGGTCGGTTCGTCCATAAGCAGATAGCGTGTACAGGAGGCGATTGCAATGCTCATATATACCTTCTTCTTCTGTCCCATCGAGAGCTGTCCGAGGTTTACGTCGGAGGTCATATCGAAATTCTGAAGCGTTTTCTCGAGCAAATCGCCGCTGAAACGTGGGTAGAAAGGCTTGACTGCTTTGACATAATTCAAGAGAGAGATAGGAGGCAGGTCGTACTCTTCTGGCACGAGGTACATTTCACTGAGCACTTCGGGACTGCGTAGTGTTGCAGATGTTCCGTCGATAGTGACTTCGCCCTTCTGCGGACGCAGCAAGCCCATCATCAGATATAATAATGTACTCTTACCCGTGCCGTTCTTGCCCAGCAGTCCATAGATGCCGCCTTTTGCAAACTCGAGTGCGAAGCCGTCCAGCACTTTCTGGTGGCTTTGATAACCGAATGTGACGTTGTTGATTGTAATCATAACTAATGTATTTTAGTGTAATAGTTGAATAGTACACCGCAAAGGTATGATATTTTTATATTCCCTTCCAAATATATTGTGGATTTTAACATAATTTTAACACTCTGCAAAGGATTTGGGAGTTTAGATTAAGGATTAAGGAGTTGAAATGGAATTGTCGATGAAAAGACAGGTATTTTGATTATTATTGCTGTCCGATAAAAACAGCTTTGGCAAAGAGTACTAATACTTTGGCTAAAGAATACTAATACCTTGGCTAAAGAATACTAATACTTTGGCTAAAGAATTATTGCTGTTCGGAGAACCCCCTCCGTCTGTAGTCTTTCGTCTCTTCTAGACTTTAGGGGTTTCCGCCTGCGCCTGAGCACCAAAGGAGCGCAAGAAGCCCACTTTATCTGCTTTTCGTTAGGAAAGCAGATGGATAGGCACATAAATTGAGGTGAGAACGATTTTCCCCGGACAGCAATAATTGATTATAAACTAATTGTGCTACGTATGGAAACAAAAAAAGCCGTCCTGTTTTAAAGACGGCATAATAATAATATATAATAATGTATTGCTCTCTAATCCTTCATTTTCCTGAGCACACAGGCTGTGCGGGTGGGCAGGTAGAGCTTGAGCCAACCTTTGTTGTCGCGAGCCAGATGGTGGTCATAGACGGTGTAGTGGATGAGTTTATCATCATTGAATCCATTGCCACCAAACTCGACCGCATCGGTGTTGAGGAGGTACTCGTAGGCACCTTGCTCCACCATGAAGCCATAGCCTGTGTAACTGTTGTTCGGGCTGAAATTGAAGAAGAAAAGCAGGTCTCCACGGCGAATTGCAAACACTTGGTCTCCATCGTTGTGCCAGATTTCTGTCACTGCCTGTTTCTCGAAGCTCTTGAACTTCTTGAGGAGCTTAATCATGGCCTGATCGAAGTCGCCCAGATAGTGATAGCAGAGTTCCTTATTATCGACAAGGTTCCATTGGCGACGTGCATACTTGTAGCTCCATCCGTTGCCTTCGCGAGGGAAGTCAACCCACTCGGGATGTCCGAACTCGTTGCCCATGAAGTTGAGATAGCCTCCATTGATGGTGCTCAAGGTAGCGAGGCGAATCATCTTGTGGAGGGCAATACCACGGTTCACGTTGGAGTTCTCGTCGCCTTTCTTGAAGTGCCAATACATGTCGCTGTCGATAAGACGGAAGATGATGGTCTTGTCGCCCACGAGTGCCTGGTCATGGCTTTCGCAATAGGAGATGGTCTTCTCGTCGCGGCGACGGTTGGTAAGTTCCCAAAGGATGCTGCTCGGTTTCCAGTCCTCGTCGCGCTGTTCCTTGATAATCTTTATCCAATAGTCGGGGATGTTCATTGCCAGACGATAGTTGAAGCCGTAGCCTCCATCCTTCATGGGGAGGGTAAGTCCCGGCATGCCGCTCACTTCCTCGGCTATGGTGATGGCATTCTTGTTTACTGCATGAATGAGCTCGTTGGCAAGCGTCAGGTAGGTGATGGCGTCGCCGTCCTGATGACCATTATAATAGTCACCATAGTTCATAAAGCACTCGCCAAGACCGTGACTATAATAGAGCATTGACGTAACGCCATCGAAGCGGAAGCCGTCGAAGTGGAACTCCTCGAGCCAATACTTGCAATTGGAAAGTAGGAAATGTAGCACCTCGTTCTTGCCATAGTCGAAGCAGAGGCTGTTCCATGCGGGATGCTCGCGACGGTCGCCCTTATTAAAGTACTGGCAAGGATCACCGGCAAAGTTAGCCAAGCCCTCCACCTCGTTCTTCACAGCATGACTATGCACGATGTCCATCACGACAGCTATGCCCATACTGTGGGCCTTATCGACAAGTGACTTCAGTTCGTCCGGCGTACCGAAGCGGCTGCTGGGAGCAAAGAAGCTGCTGACGTGATAGCCAAAGCTTCCATAGTAGGGATGCTCCTGTATGGCCATAATCTGGATGCAGTTGTATCCGTCGGCAGCGATACGCGGCAGGACGTTGTCGCGGAACTCAACATATGTGCCTACGCCTTCTTTGTCCTGTGCCATACCGATGTGGCACTCGTAGATGAGCAGAGGATTTGTGGTCGGACGGAACTTCTCGACATTCCACTGGTAAGCCTCCTCGGGGTTCCAAACTTGTGCGGAGAAGATATGTGTCTCCTCATCCTGCACGACGCGTGTAGCCCAAGCTGGGATACGTTCTCCCTGGCCGCCTTCCCAATGCACGATGAGTTTGTAGAGCGAACCATGCTTGAAGGACTTGTTCTTAATCTTGATTTCCCAGCTGCCGTTGCCACCTTTGACGCGCTTCATGGCATAACGGGCGCTTTCCGTCCACTTGTTGAAGTCACCTACGACATAGATTTCCGTAGCATTGGGAGCCCACTCGCGCAGGACGTATCCGTCCTCAGTCTTGTGCAACCCAAAGTAGAGATAGCCACTGGCAAATTCGCTAAGATTGTTTGTACCGCCTGTGATTTCAGCCATCTTGCGTACTGCCTCATCATGACGTCCATTGATGGCATCGGCATATTCTGCCAATCCATTGTCGTTCTTGATGAGTCTGAGTACGGCAGGAACCTGAGCAGCCTTTTCAACTTTCGCTTTCGTAGAAGACTTCTTCTTTGAGGCCTTCTTGGTTTCATTAGAAACCTGTGATTTTGTACGAGCCATTACGGTATTTAGTATTTAATCATTGTGTCTCTTTTGACATTTGGGTTCTCCCTCGGATTTTACCATGTTCCCACAGCAATCCCATTCTGATAGACAACCCTGCGTAGCAGCTGTCCGCTTTTGTCTTTCTCCACGAATTCACCTTCTTTTTTGTCATTGGAGAAGGTTCCTTCGTAGCGAATACCATCAGAATCCTCGAGGATGCCTTTGCCTTCCTTAAGTCCCTTACGAAACGTTCCTTTGAAACGAACGCCATCGGCTTGACGCAGGATGCCTTCACCGTCAAGCAGCCCGTCTGCCCAATGGCCATCGTATTCGTCGCCATTAGCCCAACGATACTTGCCCTGGCCGTGTTGCTTGTTGTGACGCCACTGACCCACATAGGACGCGCCAGTATGCCAGATGAACGTGCCCATACCGTCCTGCTCGCCGCTATTGAAATGTCCTACGTACCTGTCGCCGTTGGCAAAGGTGTAGATGCCTTCGCCGGTTCGCTGTCCATGCACATACTGTCCCTCGTAGCGATTGCCGTCGGCAAAGGAGAAGATGCCCTTGCCATGCTGCTGGTCATCTGCCCAGTCGCCTGTATAGGAGTCGCCTGTGGAATAAGTGAAAGAACCCTTGCCATGCTTATGATTTTCATGCCAAGAGCCTTCGTAGCGGTTGCCGTCCATCCAGTCGAACACACCCTGACCTTCCTTCATGTCATTCTTCCACTGACCTTCATAGTAAGCACCACCCTGGGCATAGGTATATTTGCCTGTGCCTTCACGCTTGTCCTGCACCCAGCCGCCCACATATGTGTCGCCGTTATAATAGAACATTGTGCCAAGTCCCTGTTGGTAGTCGCGAAACCAAAGGCCCTCGTATCGGTTGTTGTTGGCAAAGTAATAAGTGCCTCTGCCGTGCTGCTGGTCTTGATACCATTCACCCTCATACTTCTCGCCGTCGGCAAACTGATAAACGCCCATACCTTGACGCTTGCCCTTGACGTATTCGCCCTCGTGCCAATCGCCGTTAGGATAAACGGTCTTACCTTTTCCATAAGGTTTCCCCTTGAACATTTCGCCTTGGTATTCGCCACCGGCGGGGAAAGTATAATTGCCTATCTTTATCTGCTGGGCTTGAAGACCTAAGCAAAAAAGGCTGAATAATATATATATTGAGAAAGCAGAATGCTTCATTATTGTCATAATATTTGCGCGCAAAGGTACGACAATTATTTCAATCCTGCAAAACAAACGCAACGAAAAGCACTTAAAAAGTACTTTTTTGACACACGTCAAGAGAAGTACGGGAATCTCTATTCAATCGAAAGTCAGGTGCAACTTGCTCACCAAATCGCCTACATCAGCGTTTTGATTCTTCAAGGCCTTCAGCATTTCCTGAGGGCTGTAGGACTTGGCAACCTCTTCTTCTTTTTCAAGTTGAGTCTCCAGAAGGAAGCCGTCGTTCCTGAGTTCTCTGCGCATGATGGCAAGTATCTGAGGCATCTGGCTTTCCACTGTCTGCTGAACTTGCGGATTGCTGACTGCAAGCAGAGCTGTATTATCGTCATTGACTGTCGGCTGCAGACTCTTGAGACGCTTGGCAAGGGCAACGCTCTCGTGTGGCAAGGAATCGATAAAAGCATACCATGCCGCTGTCAGTCTCTCTGCATCAATAGGCAATGACTCTCCCGTCCTCTCCGTCGCAGAGGAGACAGCCGAAGCCTCTTCTTCCTTCTTCCCTGCACCAAAGTGCTTGAACGAGACCTTGGGAAGCTTCTTTGTCGCGACAGACTCACCGGCTTGCTGTGGCTTGTCCTCTATGACGACAGGCTCGGTTTCAGCTTTAGGCACGTCAACTTTTACAACCGGTGCAGGCTGGACTGAAGGCTTGGTCTTGTCTTCTTTCTTGATGGGTTTTATCGTCTGGGCAGGGCTATGCCCGGAAGCGTCTGCGTTTTCAGGCTCTGCCGCTTGAGCGCTTTGGATGAGACATATCTCAACCTGTAGGCGTTTATTTCGACTTGTGCGATAAGCCTGGTCACAGTCATTGGTAAGTTTCAAGACTTTATAAACAAAGCGAATGGGACATCGCAATGCCTGTTCTTGATAACGGGTGCGCATCTTCTCGCTCATCTCAAGTAAGGGAAGCGTCACGGCATCCCGACTCACAAGCAGATTGCGCATGTGTGTGGCAAGTCCTGCTATAAAGTTACCGCCATCGAAGCCTTTTTGTAGCACTTCGTTCAAGAGGAGCAAACACTCGGAAACCTTCCCCTCGAGGAAATAGTCCACCAGTTTGAAGTAATACTCCTGATTGAGGACATTCAGGTTCTGACAGACGTTTTCATAGGTCAGATTACCTCCAGAGAAGCTTACCATTTGGTCGAAGATAGAGAGAGCATCTCTCATGCCTCCGTCCGCCTTTTCTGCGATAAGCGACAGAGCTTCGGGTTCTGCCGTGTAACCTTCTTTCTCGGCAACGTACATCAGGTGGTCGATGGTGTTCTTTGTTGTCATCCGCTGGAAGTCATACACTTGGCAGCGGCTCAAGATGGTTGGCAGAATCTTATGTTTTTCGGTAGTACAAAGGATAAAGATGACATAGGAAGGTGGTTCCTCCAGCGTCTTGAGGAAAGCATTGAAGGCCGATGACGAAAGCATGTGCACCTCGTCGATGATGAACACTTTATACTTGCCTGTCTGTGGCGGAATGAGCACTTGCTTACAGAGTTCACGGATATCGTCAACAGAGTTATTGCTGGCAGCGTCAAGCTCGTGAATGTTCATGCTACGCTGTTGGTCGAAGGCAAGACAGCTTTCGCACTTGCCACATGGTTCCCCACCCTCTTGAGAGTCGAAGCAGTTGATGGCTTTTGCGAAGATGCGTGCACACGTGGTCTTACCCACGCCACGTGGTCCGCAGAAGAGATAGGCATGAGCCAACTTCCCGCTACTGATGGCATTCTTTAACGTTGTAGTCAACGACCGCTGCCCCACAACGGAGTCAAAGTTGAGCGGACGATATTTGAGCGCAGAAACGACGTATTCTTCCATTTGCTTAATAGATTTGTGCAAAGTTACAAAATTATTTTGGATTTTGAATTATGAATTATGAATTATTTCGTATCTTTGCAGAAAATTAAAACGACAGACATCTTATGAGCAAAATACATTCCGCCTGGCTGTTCATGTGCAGGCACAAATATCTTCTTACGTTTCTTCTCATCGTCTTGATTATCGGTATTGTGGACGAAGACAGCTTCATGAACCGTCATCCGCGCCGTGTCCGCATCGACAACTTGAAGAAAGAGATTGCCAATTACAAGCAACAATTCACCGAGGCTGACCGGAAGATACAAGACTTGGAGAACAATCCGAAGGCTGTGGAGAAGATTGCTCGCGAACGCTATCACATGAAACGTGCCGACGAGGATGTCTTCGTCTTTGCCACTGAAGATGGAAATGGCGAGGAACCTGCTGAAACTGAAGAAGAATGAAGGAGTTGACGCCACTACAGAACTGGTGCTTCCGCATTGGAGCGGTGATGATGCTCGTCGGAACAGCTGTTTACATAATGTATCCTATGGTGGGGATGTACGTCTTCGGCATCGGGACTTTGATGTTTACGCTGATGCAAGTACAAGCTGAGTACATGGGACGGGAGATTACCATCATTCGCCTTCGTCGCCAGCAGCTGCTTGCCTGCTGCTGTTTCGTGCTTGCTATAGTGATGATGAGCATGCACAGACTTCAGTGGGGACCTTTCCGCAGACAGGAATGGGTTGTGGCCTTGACCATTGGCTGCGTGCTGGAACTCTACACGAGTTTCCGCATCCCGCAGGAAATAGAAAAAGTTGAAAATTGAAACTTTTTCAACTTTTCCTACGGTAGCATATTCTTGTACTTCATGAACAAGTCGCTTTCTGTGTCGCCGATGGCTATCAGGAGGTTATAGATAGCTTGGGCATGCATGAGACGTATCTTTCCTGCCAGTTTCAACTGGGAGAACCTCATCACTAACCTACGTGCATTTGTCTCGGATTCTTGGCTCAGACTACCTCGCGTTTCTTTCTCTTCGAGCAGTTTCTCGCTGTCTTCCATCAGTACACGAATCTTCTTGTATGCTCTCGAGGTGTATGAACCGTACTGCGATTCAGAGACTTTGGCGAGGCTGACGAGCCGGATGTCGTCGGCCGAAACTCTGGGAGTCCTGACGGCAAGCACGTCGCCCAAGGGCACGATGACGCATCCGCCTTCGTGACCCTTGACGCTTTCCAAGAAGCCTTTTATGCCGGCGAATCTGCCTTCGACGACCTGCACGATGTCGCTTATCATCAGTTCTTTGCTGCTGGGCACGAAATAATCCACTTCGCCGTCCATTTTGTTCACCGCCGCAAGCATCATCTGCATCTCATCGTCGGAAATATAGATACAGCCGGTGGGCGATGTGGAGGGACGAAGGAAGCGGAGGGTCGCATCGAAAGGCGGCCTTTTGCGAAGTCGGAGGATATCTTCCATCGTTGCTTGCAGGAAGACATAGTTGCCGGCTATGAGACGCCTGCGTTCTATGCTTTTCCCGTCGACGACAAGACGCATTACATCGGTCGGCACAAAGAAATCATGGATGCCAGTCGTAGCACTTTCGAGCTTCTCTCTATCTAATATGTCAAGGATATTGATATCGCTGCTGTTGCTGTACATCACGAGCCAAGGCAAAGGCTGGCTGTCGGCAGTATTATTGTCAATTTCAGGTTTCATATCTGCTATTTCCCGATGCAAAGATAGCAAAAAGAGTTGAAAGCTCCAAACAAAAACCCAACAAACTTCGCCCTACTTATTGGTTCTGTCGTTGGAAACACGGGAAATGCGACGACAATATCTGTCAGCGACCATTTGCAAAGTCGAGTTGTCACTTCTGCAGAGAAGTTGTCGAATTTCTGCAGAGAAGTTGACAAAGTTCTGCAGAGAAGTTGTCGAAGTTCTCTGGTGTTGTCTTGATGGTCCTGAGCCGTTCGGAACGGAGAACTACTTCGAAACTTGGATGGGGGTCGTGAGCGCTTTCTCGGCAAATTGCCTCGGGGTGATGCGCACGGGCTCTTTCATGAACTCAGGACGGCTCCAGCTACGCAGTAGCAGACGGAAGTACTCCGGGTCTTCCATTGGAACGAGGAAGGGCTTGTGGACCTTACCCTGCTTGTCGAAATAGGCGATATAGGTGCGCGTGTAGTTTCCGTCGTCCCTGCGGCTCTCGAGGAGTATCCAGCGATCGCTCGACGAGAAGGATGGATAGCTCTCGGGGAGCGGGCTGTTCAATGCCGCTACGTCGACGAGTTGACTGGTCTGCAAGTCGAGTATCTGCACATCGGCACTCGTATGCCAGATATGGAACAGGCCGCATGGTCCTTCGGCGAAGAGCAGGTAGCGGCCGTCCTTCGAGGCACGTGGCTGCACGGCACTGCGGTTCTTGCTGGCTGCGTCGTAGATAAGTTCGGGTTCACCGAAAGTCATCGTCCTTTCGTCAAAAGAGAGGCGATACAGGTTGTACTGCAACTTCCGGAAGTCCTCGAGCAGGTCTGTTGTGTCCTCGTACTTGCCTCGATACTCGTAATGGGCCGAGCAGTAGTATAGCCACTTGCCATCTGGGCTCCATGATGGGAAGAGTTCCAGTTCCGTCGAGTCGTTCAGGACTGTTGTGACGCGGTTATGCTCTACGTCGTAGATGATGAGGTCGCTGGCCGACTCCATGACTTCCACCTTCGTGATGTCTCGGGTATGGAAGCTCTGCATGGTGTGGTCTGTGCTGAAGGCAATGATGGGGAGGTGAGGATGCCACGAATTGTACGCAGCTGCCGATATCATCGTTTCGTCCTTGAGGTTCACGAACAAGAGTTGCCCTCGGTAGACAATCATGGTGCCTGGGTTCTGCATTCGCATGTGGAACATCATGTTGTCCGTTCCGTAGTTCTGATAGGAGTGGCAATTGATGCATTGTCCCTCAAGTCCATGGCTGACTTGACGGTTGTTGTAGATAGTCTTCTCCTCGAAATTGGTCAGATTGCGCTGGCGGATGGAGAGTTCGCCATAGCCCACAAAGGTCGGTGGAAGCTGACGGAAGGAGACATACGGGTCGACTTCTTCCTCAGCCACATGGATAGAGAAAGGCTTGTAGGCGAGCCATTTGCCTTGCTTTTTTGCATAGACCGTGACGGCAAGGCTCTTCCCCTTGGCCTGGGCAAGCAGTTCGTGCCACTCTTCCTCGTCGATTTGAACCTTATTGTCCTTGCCACCATAATTGAGCTTCGTATCATTGTATTTGAATTCAGCCACGACATCATCGGCGTCGATGGCAAGAAAGTTGAGCGGAGCTATGTTTGGAGGCACCGTCACTCCGACGTAATCCGGAAAGATTTGTGCGGACTCGTTGACGCGCTTGAAGTCGGTCGGCAGCGAAGGATGCTTGGAGCATGCAACAAGGAGAAGCGTCAAAAATGGAATATAAACTATTAAACTTTTCAACTTTTTGACTTTTTAGCGTTAAACTTTCAACTTCAAACTTTCAACTCTCAACTTTAAACTTTAAACTTTCAACTCTCAACTTTTCAATTTGTCTGTACTTCTCTGAGGACACAATAGTCCCACATATAGGTATCTCCAAACTCTGTCCGGAGTGCTTTCCCTATCATCTTCTCGTCCATTCCATGGCTGGCATATTGCTTCATCTTGCTAATGAAAGCCTTGTACCGCTCCACAACACGCTCGTCAAACTGTACGAAGGAGAGGTTCACGTCCGTCATTCCGAGTTCATAGACTTCGAAGAGCATTGCTTCCTGAACGTGCATGGGGAAGTGTTTGCCAGGGTTGATGTTGTAGAACTGCTGGACTTGCGACCAGAAACACCTTCTGTCGCGCATCATCATAGCAGCGCCAAGGGCAACTTCCTGCGCCTGAGGGTCGTTGGTTATTGTGTACATCCACTTGTTCAGAATGGTCAGCTCCACATATTTGTCGTCAACTCCAACCAGTTCCGAGCCTTCGTTGTAGAGTTTGAGAGGCATTCGGAAGCGTTCATCCTTGGGTAAAAGCTTCTCGTCATCAGTGAAGCGACGCATCTCCTCGCTCCATTTCTTTTGGAAGGTGCTGCGACTCAAGAGTCGGAGATACTTGCGGGCATTGTCCATTTCACCATTAATGATGGCACATCTGGCAAGCATTCGCATCGAGTAATACGAGTAGCCGTAGTACATGCAACGTTCCATCGTCCGGCGGATGGCAAATATCGTTTCACCGAAATTGTAATAAATGAGGTCGCCAGCCTGGTCGGCAATACGAATGTGTATGGAGTCGCTGACTAAGGCAGGCGGTACGCTCTCATTATTATATATGTAGCGTTTGGAACAGAGTTCGCCCCTGTTCATGAGTGCGATGTCTCTGAACATCACCATTTCCCTCGTGACCGGGCCCTTCACTCTTGCTGCCTCGCTCAAGACGTCGTTCCACCGGCACTCCTCTACCCCGCGTTGCATACGAAGCTCTGCATGGAAGTTGTAGTCCGTAAAGTCTCTCTGACAGACTGTACAGCGCAGCCAAGGCTACGAGCATCATGATGCTTTGGCTGAGAAGCAGTCTCTTCGTCCCAAGCAACTTGATGAAGGGGAAGAATAATGGCACAATGAGCACCAGATAGAAAGGTATCTCGAGCGAATAGTCACGTAAAGAATCGAGTTCAAACCTATGGAAGCCATACGTCCAAGGTTGGTCGGGACGCATCAGCGTTGTACCGGAAGTCTCGAGCAACGGCACAAGCCAAATGGAGAGAAACAGCAGAGCCGTACCCATCAAACATAATTTCAGCCCGGACGTCTCTTTGTTTTCGTCTATGAAAAAGTTGAGGAAACTCAAGACTGCAGCCAGCAGGGCGTAGATGCCGAGTGGATAGTAGAAAAGAACCGCAACAAGCGGTATCCAGAGGAGTGACACATATTGCTTACTCTCCTTTTTTACAGGCAGATATCGCCAGAATGGTGAAGAGAGGAATAAGGCCGAGAAAAGTCCTAAGGGGTGATAAAAGACGTAATCAATGTCCTTAAGTATGTACACCCAATAGCCCAACTGGATGTCGCTCACGAGCAGGGCAACCATTGGAATAAAGAGCAGGAAGCTCCAACAACTTGGCACCTTGAACGACCACTTTGCCAGAAAGAACGTCAACAGCCAAAGGCCAATGAGCAGGACACTGCCCAAAGCAGGATAATAGAAGTACTGGGTCAGGTAGGAACCCGTCCATGCAAGCAAGCCTCCAGGCACGGAGATGCAGTCCTTGAAGTAGAGACTCGTACTGTTCCACCAGCCTCGGTCCTGCATGAAATACATCAAGTCGGCATTCTTTACATATAGGAAGTACCAACATAAAACGAGAAACAAAGAAATGTAGAGGATAAGAAAAGCATAAGGCTTTGCCCAAATCCTGTTCTCCGACTTTCCTGCTTTCCTGTTTTCTTCTTTCTTCAGAATCTTACGTACGCTTGTGCCCATAGTTCATGGTAGTTGTGATCGGTCGAAGTCCTGTCATTGATATAGTTGTACTGCACTTGAAACTTGAGGTTCTTATGCAACTGGAAGTTCGGGCAGATGCCGTAGATGCTCTTCATCGAGCTGAAGGTTGCATCCTTTCGATACACGTCGTAGCAGCAATAGACCTTAAGCCATCGTGTGAAGGGAACGCCAAGGAGGGCGTACCATCCGTCTGCTCTGCCCCGCGAGTCCTCTTTCCAAGACTGAGTTTCTGTGTCGAAATCGGTGGCATTACGTCCGGAGTGGTGTGCATACTCTGCCCGGAAGCTCCAGTCTTTGTGTTCGTAGATGCTTCCGAGAGCCCACCTGTTGCGTCTCACGCTGACTCCATTCGAGGCTGTATAAGTGCCTGTCCAGCCGAAAAGACCAATGTAGAGGTCTTTGATGGGCTGTACCTGAATGTTGCCTATCCAGTCCTTCTGCTTGTTGTTGTCCTTCTTGTTTTGTCCGTTGCCGTTATAGACGGCTGCCTGATAACGGATGAGTCGGCGGCCGTCCTTGCCCACGGGGAAGAGGTCGCCTTGAAGTTGAAGACCGATATCTCTGCCGTTCTGACCGAGTTCACCGCTCGGGTCATCCTGGATGAGTGCCGTCATGTGCTGACCCAACTGGGAATAGTTGCCCATGCCTACGTCCCAAGGGTTCAAGGGGTTATCGTAAGTGAAGCAACGCTTGAATTGTCCTACCTTGACTTGAAGTTCCTTCCATCGCGCCCACTCCAATGTATAGTCGCGCATCGCAGGGTTCTTCAGCTCGAGTTGTACTCTGTACTTGAAGTCCCTGAGAATTGTACCCGAGACGTAGAACCTTATCATTCGGGCATCGAACCCATTCTCACCAGCATTGTCCTTGCTTGAATAGCTGTACTTTCCGATGACGTAACCACCGAATTGAGGAGCCGAGACGTACTTCGTGATATGGCGGCCATAGCGGAGTGGCTCGTCTTTCGTTTCATTATCCGACATCGCTTTCTCAATCGCCCTGTTTAGATAAGCCGTCAGAAAGCCTTCCTGATACTCGTCTGTCTGTTCCGCCTTGACTGACGATACAGCATTACCAAATATCAGATATACAGCGAGTAATGTCTTATGAAACGGGGAAGTCACAGTTGTTACGTTTTTATGTTGTTCAAAGAGGTATAGGTCTTTGCCTAAAGAGGTATAGGTCTTTGCCTAAAGAGGTATAGGTCTTTGCTCAAAGAGGTATAGGTCTTTGAAACAGTAAGCGTGCCGCGTTTGGCAACTAAGCACGCTTAATATAATCAACTATCCAGGCTCCCACTTCCTTGGTGCCGTATTTCTCGCCACCTTCGACTTGTATCTCGGGCGTACGAACGTTTTGGTCGAGGGAAGCATTTACTGCCTCGCGAATGAGGGCGCCTTCCTTCTTCAGGTCGAAGTACTCGAAGAGCATGGCTACGGAAAGTATCTGGGCAAGCGGATTGGCGATATTCAAGCCCTTGCCTTGCGGCCAGCTGCCATGAATAGGTTCAAAGACGGGAGTCGAACTGCCAGTAGATGCGCTCGGAAGCAACCCCATTGAGCCTGTGATGCAACTGCCTTCGTCGGTCAAGATGTCGCCGAAAGTGTTCTCCGTCACAATGACATCGAAGAAGCGAGGATCTTGTATCATCCTCATCGCGGCGTTATCCACATACATGAAGTCCGTCACGACATCGGGATATTCACCCATCATCTCTTGTGCCACCTTACGCCACAGACGACTCGATGCCAAGACGTTGGCCTTGTCAACGACAGTCAAATGCTTTTTGCGGGCTCGTGCATACTGATAACCCACCCGCAGGATGCGCTCCACTTCGGGGCGGCTGTAGTAGTTCGTGTCGAGTGCATCTTCCACTCCCTCCGCGTTAACCGAAGGCTCTTGCTTCTTTCCGAAGTACATGCCACCAGTCAGCTCGCGGATGCAGACAAAGTCAGCGCCACGAACCAACTCGTCCTTGAGGGGAGACTTATGCACCAGGCAATCGAATGTCTCTACGGGACGGATGTTGGCATAAAGCCCCAACTTCTTCCGCATAGCCAACAAGCCTTGCTCCGGACGCACTTTAGCAGAGGGATTATTGTCGAACTTCGGGTCGCCCACACTGGCGAAGAGCACCGCATCGGCCTCTTTACAAGCCTGAAATGTCTCGTCGGGGAAGGGGTCGCCTACCTCGTCGATGGCATGAGCGCCACAGAGCGCTTCCTTGTAACTGACTTCGTGACCGAACTTCTCTGCAACCGCGCTGAGCACAGCCACACCTTGTTCCATTATCTCCGGGCCGATACCATCGCCCGCCAATACAGCAATCTTTAGTTTCATATCATTATATTAATTGTTTTTATTCTCGTCTTCAAGGAGGTTGAGCATCTTGATGGTACTCTTGATGGCTGCTTCTGTCTGGTCGGCATCAAGGCCTCGTGTGCGAAGGACACGGTCGTTCCAGTTCCACGTGATGACTGTCTGCACCAAGGCATCCGTGCGTCCGCCGGGCGGAATACTGACCGTGTAGTTCGTCAACCATGGGAAGCTTCGGCCAAGACGGTTCTTGTAGATGTGTCGGATGGCACGTACGAAGGCATCGAACTGACCGTCGCCCTTGGCACTTTCTTCGTAGGTCTCGCCATTTACTTCAAGTCGGACGCTTGCCAGAGGCTTGAGGCCGTAAGCTGTCGTTACTACGTAAGAGAGCAACTTGACGTGTTCTTCCGGTGCTCCATGCTTCAGGACATCGCTCACGATATAGGGCAGGTCTTCTTGCGTGACGAGTTCTTTCTTGTCGCCAAGCTCGATGATGCGCTCCGTGACACGCTTCGTCTGCTCCGGCGAAAGCTCAAGTCCAAGCTCTTCGAGGTTGCGAAGGATGTTCGCTTTGCCTGAGTTCTTGCCCAGCGCATACTCACGCTTTCGTCCGAAGCGCTCGGGAAGAAGGGCGTTCTGATAGAGTCCGGCTTTGTTGTCGCCATCAGCATGAACGCCTGCCACCTGCGTAAAGACACTCTCGCCGGTAATGGGTTTGTTGGGCGGGATGGCAATACCGCTGTAACTTTCCACGAGCCTCGACACTTCGCCTAAGCGACTCTCGTCAATATTGGTGTGGACATGAAGGTGGTCTTTCAGGACGGCTTGCACGCTGGCAAGCGGCGCGTTTCCTGCTCTCTCACCCAATCCGTTGACACTCGTATGGATACCTTGGCAGCCGACAGTAACGGCAGCAAGCACATTGCTGATAGCAAGGTCGTAATCATTATGGGCATGAAAGTCGAAGCGACACGTCGGATAACGCTCCACCATTTGACTCATGAAACCGGAAAGCTCGATAGGATTGAGGATGCCAAGTGTGTCGGGCAGCATGATGCGCTCTATCGGCATCTCGTTTAATTTATCCATCAAGCCAAAGACATAGTCGGGACTGTCTTTCATGCCGTTGCTCCAGTCCTCGAGATAGAGGTTGACGCTTACGTCTTTTGACTTCGCATAGTCAATCGTGCGACGGATATCGCTGACATGCTCCTCGAGTGTCTTGTGGAGTTGACCTTCGCAGTGCTTCCTGCTTCCTTTGCAAAGGAGGTTCATGCACATGCAACCACTCTCCACAATCCAGTCCACGCTCTTCGTCTCGTCGACAAAGCCAAGCACCTCTATCCTATCGAGCTTGCCGTTCTGACTTGCCCAACGGGAGATGTTCTTGACGGCTTCCATCTCGCCTTCCGAGACACGAGCACTTGCCACTTCAATGCGGTCAACATTCAGGTCTTGCAACAAGGCCCTGGCTATCATGAGTTTCTCGTGAGGCATGAAGCTGACGCCGCTGGTCTGCTCACCATCGCGCAGCGTCGTATCCATTATCTCTATCGTCCGTTCTTTTCCCATTCTTCTATTTTATCCTTGTTGGATAGGAGGAAATCAATGTCGTCGTAGGCATTCATCAAGCAATACTTCTTGTAACTGTTGATGGGGAACTGCTCGCTATGACCCGTCGTGAGATTCGTTACGGTTTGATTGGGCACATCGACCTTCACTTCGGCTTTGGGATTTTCCTTGACCGTCTGGAAGAGTTCTTGCTGGAACTCTCGGCTCACTATCACGGGAAGCACGAAGCAGTTCAGCAAGTTGTTGCGATGAATGTCGGCAAAGCTGCTGCTGATGACCACTCGTGCTCCATAACCGGCAATCGCCCAGGCTGCATGCTCGCGACTTGAACCCGAGCCCCAGTTCTGCCCGCCTATGATGATTTCGTGTATTCCCTGACGAGGAGCCTCGCTATAAGCTGGCTGATTCATCACGAAGTCCTCGACCGGCTTGCCTTGGGCATTGTATCGAAGGTCGTGCATAAAGGCGTCGCCAAAGAACTTGGGGTCGCGCGTGGTACTTGCCAGATAACGTGCAGGAATGATAAGGTCCGTATTGCAATTGTCTATCTCTATAGGAAGACAAGTAGATTGTATGATGTCGAATTTCTGCTTCATTGGTCATTTGGTCGTTTGGGAAATTAGTCGTTTGGTCGTTTGGGGAAATTACAACTTGCGAGGGTCAGTGATGACACCGGTGATGGCACTCGCTGCAACTACCAACGGAGAGGCAAGGACGGTGCGTGCTCCGGGGCCTTGACGTCCGACGAAGTTTCTGTTGCTTGTGGAGATGCTGAGTTTGCCGGCCGGTACTTTGTCGGGATTCATCGCAAGACAACTCGAACAACTGGGCAAGCGAAGCTCGAATCCGGAAGCTTCGAGCACTTTGTCTATGCCTTCGTCTATGATTTGCTGACGTACCAGCCAACTGCCAGGCACGAGCCAAGCCACCACATTCGCTGCTTTCTTCTTGCCTTTCACAACGGAAGCAAAGGCACGGAAGTCCTCGATGCGACCGTTGGTACATGCTCCGAGGAAGCAATAATCTACGGGCGTGCCTTCGAGTTTCTGTCCTGGCTTGAATTGCATGTAGTCGAGCTGGGCAAGGAATTGTGCTTGGTCGGCTTCGGGAATGTTGTCGAGCGTCGGTATACATTCATCGATGGCTATGCACGCGCCTGGATTGGTTCCGTAGGTGATGCGCGGTTTGATGTCCTCGGCTCTGTAGGTTACTTCCTTATCGAAGACTGCATCGTCGTCGCTTTTGAGCTTTCGCCACTGCTCGACGGCCTTGTCCCAAGCCTCGCCTTTTGGAGCGTACTCGCGTCCTTTCAAGTAAGCAAAGGTCGTCTCGTCAGGGGCAATGATGCCGGCACGACTGCCCATCTCGATGGAGAGATTGGAAAGCGTGAGACGACCTTCCATGGACATCGAGCGGATGGTACTGCCCGCGTATTCCACAGCGTAGCCTGTCGCGCCACTGGTTGTCATTTGGGCCATGATGTAGAGAGCAACATCCTTGGCTGTAACGCCCTTCTGAAGTTCGCCATCGATATTGATGCGCATGGTCTTTGGCTTCTGTTGAAGGATGCACTGGGAAGCAAGAACTTGAGCCACCTCGCTCGTGCCGATGCCCATCGCGATGGCGCCAACGGCTCCATGTGTGCTGGTGTGTGAGTCGCCGCAAACGATGGTCATGCCTGGAAGGGAGAGTCCTTTCTCGGGACCAACAACGTGGATGATGCCGTTGTCCTTTGTTCCCATAGCAAAATGGCGGATACCAAACTCCTTGCAATTGGCGGCAAGTGTCTCCACCTGCTTACGTCCGATGGGGTCGTCGATGCGTTCCTGCTGGTCGCTCGGTGTGTTGTGGTCGGGCATCGCATAGATGTGGTCAGGCCGGAAAGCCTTGATGCCTTTGTCGCGAAGCGTGTCAAAAGCCTGCGGACTTGTCACTTCGTGCGCATAAAGCCTGTCAATATAAAGTTGTGTCGGGCCGTCCTCTACGTTCTGAACTACATGGGCGTCCCAGATTTTGTCAAATAATGTACGCATGGTTAGAGAGAGTCTTCTATTTAAACTTATTGATACAATCAATATATGCTTCCACTGAAGCCGTTACGATGTCAGTATTTGCACCGAAGCCGTAGTAGACCTTGCCGTCGTATTCCACTTGCATGTGGACCTTGCCCATGTCGTCGCTGCCCTTCGAGATGGCTTGGATGGTGAACTCGCGGAGTGTCATCTGACGCTTGATGATGGTTTTCAGGGCCTTGATGGCTGCATCGACAGGACCGTTACCCGAGGCTGCGCTCTCGAACTTCTCGTTGGCGATAAGCAAGCCGATGCTGGCAACGCTGCGGACACCTTTGCCCGTAGTGACCTGAAGGTAGTCGAGCTTGACGTTGTGCGATGCAGAACGGTCGGCACCGGCAAGCACCAAGATGTCGTCGTCCGTGATTTCCTTCTTCTTGTCAGCCAGTTTAAGGAACTCTTCATATACTTTGTCGAGACGTTCGCCGTCGATATCTACGCCATTGACGCTCAAGCGATGTTTCAGGGCAGCTCTGCCGCTGCGAGCCGTCAGCACGATGGCATTGTCGTCGATGCCCACGTCCTTCGGGTCCATGATTTCGTAGGTGGAGGCATTCTTGAGCACACCGTCCTGGTGGATGCCGCTGCTGTGAGCGAAGGCATTTCTTCCCACAACCGCCTTGTTCGGCTGAACGGGCATGTTCATCAACGAGCTGACCATGCGGCTCGTTGGATAGATTTTTGTCGTGTTGATGTTGGTGTCGATGCCCAGGTCGGGGTGAGTCTTGAAGATCATGGCAATCTCTTCGAGTGACGTGTTGCCTGCTCTTTCGCCGATGCCGTTGATGGTCACTTCTGCCTGACGAGCGCCGTTCAGCACACCGGCCACAGTGTTGGCGGTCGCCATGCCGAGGTCGTTGTGGCAATGTGTGGAGAGGATGCTCCGTCCGGCCGCAAAAGCATCAACATGCTCGTAGAGGTATTTTATTTTTTCTCCGTATTCGTAGGGCGTACGGAAGCCTGTCGTATCGGGAATATTGCAGACGGTAGCACCGGCTTTTGTGACTGCTTCGATGACGCGAGCCAGGTACTCATTATCCGTCCTTCCAGCATCCTCGGCATAGAACTCCACATCCTCCACATACCTTTTGGCATACTTCACGGCAGCCACCGCACGCTCGATGATTTCCTCCGGCGTAGAGTTGAACTTATATCGGATGTGGCTCTCGCTCGTTCCAATGCCCGTATGAATACGTTTGTGCTTAGCATATTTCAGCGCTTCCGCGGCGCAGTCGATGTCTTTTTCCACGGCGCGGGTCAAGGCGCAGATAGTGGGCCACGTCACTGCCTTGCTGATTTCTATCACACTATTGAAGTCGCCCGGGCTGCTGATGGGAAAACCGGCCTCAATCACGTCAACGCCAAGGGCTTCAAGCTGCTTGGCCACTTGAATCTTTTCTACCGTATTTAGCTGACATCCCGGAACCTGCTCACCATCGCGAAGCGTCGTGTCGAAAATAAACAATTTGTCGCTCATGTCTTTTTCTGTTATTCAATCTTTTCCTTAATTGTTTTAAATTGCGCGTGCAAAGGTACGAGTTTTAATTCAAATTTCAAAATTATTAAATTCAAAAATAATCAACTGAGGCAATTTCGGCTGTTAAATTAACCTTCAATTCGTTAAGAAAAACTTTACAAAACGCTACATGCGATTTTACACAAAATAATGTAAAGATTTTTTCATCAAGAGCATTTTCGAGGGTCGAAACGTGAAAATTCTGAACTTCTCAAGTGAACTTTTCCAACTTGACACGTCGTTCTTGCTAACTTCACACGTGAAGTTGACCGATTTCACTGGTCTATTTGGCCATCAAAA
The DNA here is from genome assembly GCA_017469525.1 of Bacteroidaceae bacterium. Taxonomy (GTDB): domain Bacteria; phylum Bacteroidota; class Bacteroidia; order Bacteroidales; family Bacteroidaceae; genus Physcousia. Next base: position 236,150 of record JAFUGG010000013.1, read on the forward strand.
CACGCATATTTCACGCATATCACAGGAATATCTTTTGCATATAAAAGAAGGCATCTTGAGTATCAAACAGATAAGTAATCTCGATTATACGCATTCTATTCGCCCTCCCTGCCATCCGACCAAAAAGAACGCAAGGAGAAAGGGGCAAAATCGAGAAATTTCATTACATTTTCATTTAGTTAAGCCAAGCATACCTCAGATTACAGGATTCATGCCTCGCCCCCCCTTGCACACCCATCCGACAGAATTGCCGACAGGTCAGAACGAAACAGCCCTGCAGTCGTTCCGTCTAGAATTTTGAAAACTTTCTTGGATAAATGTTGCAAATGATTTGCTTTTTTTGTACTTTTGCAGCGTCAAAAAAAACTCGCGTCACCCGACCCCTCTACCAAGGAAGAAGAGAGAGTAAATGGTTATATTACTAAATAGTAAATCGTAAATTGTCAAATTGTAAATAATAAAGATGTCTTTACTTGTAATCTTTAAGCTCTTGGGCTCTTTAGCTCTCTTGATGTTCGATATGAAATCCATGAGCGAAGCCCTGCAGAAGATGGCTGGCCCGCAGTTGCGTCACGTGCTTGGTGCCATGACGACAAATCGCTTTACCGGTGCCTTGACGGGTATGTTCGTGACGGCAGCAGTGCAAAGCTCCACGGCAACGACGCTGATGACGGTCTCGTTCGTGAATGCCGGCTTGCTGACACTCGTTCAAGCCATCTCCGTCATCATGGGTGCACATATCGGCACGACGCTGACAGCTTGGATCATGTCACTTGGCATGGGCTTCAACATCACAGACTTCGTCTACCCGGCATTCTTCATAGGCATCATACTTATATACATGAAGAAGCGCAGGATAGTAGGCGATTTCCTGTTCGGCGTGGCATTCCTGTTCTTAGGTTTGGGCACGTTGAAGGAGACAGGCTTCGCACTGGTGGAGGACCCTGCCTCCAAAGAAGCCATCGCAGCCTTCTTTACCGAATACAGCAGCGGAGGTTTCTTCGTGAACCTTCTCTTCCTGCTGATGGGCACCGTACTGACGCTCTGCGTACAGAGCTCAGCTGCCATCATGGCCATCACGATGATGCTTTGCTCAACGGGTGTCCTGCATATCGACCAAGGCGTAATGCTTGTGCTGGGCGAAAACATCGGAACAACCATCACCTCCAATATCGTGGCTCTGAGCGCCAACACACAGGCTCGCAGAGCTGCCTTTGCCCACATGACGACCAACGTGCTGGGTGTCTGCTGGGTACTCATACTGCTGAAGCCTTTCTTCGCTATGGTATGTCATCTGGCAGCCTTCGACCCCACGATGACGCCTGACGAGCCCGGCTTCGCCATCAAGGCAAGCGTGGCACTGGCAACATTCCATTCTGCCTTCAACATCAGCAACACGGCTCTGCTCATCTGGTTCGTGCCGCAGATAGAGAAGTTCGTCTGCTGGGCCATCAAACCCAAGAGCTCTGTCGAGGAAGAAGACTTCCGTCTGCACTTTATCACGGCCGGCATCATGAAGACGCCTGAGCTCTCCGTGCTCGAAGCACATAAGGAGATTATTTCCTTCAGCGAACGCATCCAGCGCATGTTCGGAATGGTAACAGAACTGCTGACGGAGAAGGACCAGAACAAGTTCAGCAAGCTCCTGAGCCGCATCGAGAAGTATGAGAACATTGCCGATAACATGGAAATCAGCATTGCCGAATATCTCGACCAAGTAAGCGACGCACATCTGAGCGACGACACAAAAGCCAAGATTCGCGCCATGCTACGTGAGATTTCAGAAGTGGAGAGCATCGGCGACTCGTGCTACCACATGGCCCAAACCATCAACCAGAAGGTTCAGGGCAAGAAGGAACACTTCACGGAGGAACAATACAAGAACCTGCACACCATGATGGGTCTGACGAACCAGGCCTTGACACAAATGAACCAACTCATCAGCGGCAGGAAGGACTCATTCGACGTCTACCGAAGCTACAACATCGAGACAGAGATAAACAACTACCGCGACCAGCTGAAGTCGCAGAACATCATCGACGTCAACAACCACAAGTACTCCTATGGCATCGGAACCATCTACATGGAACTCATCAATTCCATGGAAAGATTGGGAGACTACGTAGTAAACGTGGTGGAAGCCCGCACCGGAACAAAGATGCAAGGCTGATTTATCACTACCTTTTTATTGCTGCTCAGGCAACGTCAGCGCCTGGAGTTCTTCGAGTGTACCGTTGAAGATGTTACAATCGACAAAGCCCTTAATGCCAGCGACCTTGCCGCAATCGGTGTGCTGCCAGAACGTCCATTGGCCTTTATAGGCAAGCTTCTCTACGTAGTAATGTGCTATCCAATAGGGATAGTCGTCGAATTCCGGCGTATTGAGATAGTCAACCTTGAACTTGTAACCTGTATATAGGATAGGTTTCACGCCATATTCTTTCTCGACGATATCGAGCCACGTCTTGACGTCACGACGCAACTGTTCTGACGACAGATTTCCATTCTTCTCAATGTCCAATATCGGTGGCAAGTCTCCAGGCTCAAGCAATGCAATTGAGAGATAGTACTCGGCCTGCTTGCGCGGGTTGACGCCTGGAATGAAGAAATGATAAGCGCCTCTGATTATGTCGTTTCGCTTGGCATTGGCAAAGTTGCGGTTAAAGTAGTCGTCGAGCAAGTCGGAACCTTCTGTAGCCTTAATGATAACGAAGCTGACGGGAGCATCTCCCATTGAGGCGTTGCGAAGCTTTTCCCAGTTGACGCGCTCCTGATAGTGGCTGATGTCAATACCTCGCACCTCGTAGCCTTCAGGATAGGTTGCATCGCCATAGATGGCACGCCAACGGAAACTGAATGGGTCAACAAAGAAGTGATAGAAGAGACCTACGTAGGCAGCAGTGATGAGTATGCCTCCCAGCCAAATAGTCCAAGAAGGTAGGCCTCGGAATATGCGCAAGAAGCGGAACCCACGGGAAGTCTGCTTTCTCTTCCCGCGGGTCTGCCTTTTTTGTCCGCTCGCCTTCCTCCTTTGAGGACGCGACGCAGTTTGTCTTCTTTCTTGTACCAAGTTTTTTATTTGCCTTGTTCAAGGGCAAGGGTCTTCGTGCACTGGTCACAAACCTCGCTTGGGCCCCAGTACTGGATGGGACCAGGATAGACGTAGCATGTGTTCTTGGCCCATTCCTCGCGCTTGCTGGCGAAGAACTTGAAGGGTGCACCGTCCAGTTCTACCAGAGCCTTGCGGATAACAGGTTTCATGGCACCATTGCGACGCTCCATGTTCATCATCATGGTGATGGGCACACCGCCTGCAATCCATTCAGCTGCAGGAGCGGTTGTGTTCTTGATGACGCTCATGTAGCCTGTTTTGCCATTGGCAATCAGACGGCTTGCGTTGTAGCCGAGGCTGTAGCAGTAGTCAGCGTCATAATTGCTGGGAGCAGCGCAACGACCTTCGTAACCGAAGAAGTGGTGCTGTGCGGAGAACTTACCGTTGTACTTACCTTCCTTCTTCCATGCTTCGAGCTTCATGCTGACCATAGCAGAGAGGAGCTTTTCCGTCTCGATGAGGCTGACCTGCACGTTGCCGTGGGGGTCGCGGTCGAGGCAAAGCTGGCGTTCTACATCCTTGGGAAGAGACTCGAGAACAGCAAGATTCTCAGGTGCAATATGACTCTTGACGAAGGCCACCTGTGCGTCCTTGCTCTCGAACTCGCGGCTCTCGCCTGTTGCGGGGTCAGTCAGCACCTCGTTGAGCTCTGCGATAAGTTTCTTGATGGCGGGAATGAACTCGATGAGGCCTTCTGGGATGAGGACGGTACCGAAGTTGTTACCTTCGGCAGCACGGTCAGCCACAATCTTTGCGATGTAGGTAACGACGTCATCCAGGCTCATGTTCTTCTGCTCCACCTCTTCGCTGATGAGGCAGATGTTGGGCTGTGTCTCGAGGGCGCATTCCAGGGCAATGTGGCTTGCGCTGCGACCCATGAGCTTGATGAAGTGCCAGTACTTGCGGGCACTGTTGCAGTCGCGCTGGATGTTGCCAATGAGCTCGCTGTATGTCTTGCAAGCTGTGTCGAAGCCGAAGCTCGTCTCAATCTGGTTGTTCTTCAAGTCGCCATCGATGGTCTTGGGACAACCAATCACCTGAACGCCGTAGTTCTTGGCGGCATAGTATTCGGCCAGGACGCATGCATTGGTGTTGCTATCGTCGCCACCGATAATGACGAGAGCCTTGATGCCGAGCTGGCGAAGAATCTCGATGCCGCTCTCGAACTGGCTTTCCTTCTCGAGCTTCGTACGGCCGGAGCCGATGATGTCGAAGCCGCCGGTGTTGCGATACTCGTCGATAAACTCGTCGGTGAACTCCACATACTTGTGGTCAACCAGTCCGCCGGGTCCCATCAGGAAGCCATAGAGCTTGCTCTGCTTATTCAGGGACTTCACGCCATCGTAAAGGCCGCTGATGACATTGTGGCCACCAGGAGCCTGACCACCGCTGAGGATGATGCCGACGTTGAACGGCTCGAGGGCTTTCTGCTCTCCTGCCTTGAAAGTAATGACGGGCATACCATACGTATTGGGGAACATCGCTTTGATTTCCTCCTGATTACCAACGCTCTGTGTTGCAGCACCCGCGACTGCAACAACTGGCCCCTGCAAAGCCTTGGGGAGCTTGGGCTGATAGGCGGCACGAGCCACCTGAAGTGCACTTTTCTTCATGATTGTTGTGTTTATGATTTTGAGTTAAATGTTTTCGGCTGCAAAGGTACGACAATTAATTCAAAATTCAAAATATATGTTTGCAAAGTTAACATCTCATCACCAAAGAGCAAGCCTCTTTTGTCCGTTCTGGATGTAAATACTCTTGGGCTGCTTCTCATTCACCATTTGGCCGCTGAGAGTATAGATGTTCATGTCTGTCTCTGTCCTGGACGTCTGACGCACCTGGACAGACTGTATACCGTCGTCTATGTCTGGTTCAAGCATCTTATCGCGAAAGGCATTGATGACAGCATTGGTGAAACCGAAGTACGATTTCACATACTCGCGGAATTTATCCTCGAGGGTCTCACCCTTCATGGTTTCGACGGCTGCAAACATCTCGTCGAGCTGCCCCTTGCTGCATGGGGTACCCCAGTAGGAGAAATTGGTCAGCTCATAGTCCTTGTATATGTCGCTCTTGCTCATGCCAAGCAGTCCCTCGAGCAGGAAGGCAAGTGTGCCTGTCCTGTCACGGCCTATGGCACAATGGAAATAAACTGGTTTTTCGGCCCTCACCTGTGTGAACACGTATTGCAAGGCTGTCTTGTATGTGGCCTTGGAGCCAGTGAGGCCGTTCATGTGGCTGGCAGTCTGCCCTAAAGGTGTACGTTTGTAACTGATGTCTGTACCCAGCACAGACCGTGTGATGCTCTTTGCTTCTGAGTCGCTACGCAGGTCGAGTTCTGCCTTGATGCCAGCCTGTCGCAATGCCTCGATGCCTTCGGGCTCCAGCGAGTGACCGCCGTTCCACTCTCCTCCACGGAACAGTTTGCCGTACTTCACTCGGCACCCGTTGGCTACAGGCCAGCCGCCCAGGTCACGCACATTGGCTGTCCCATCGGCTTTGAGGTGACGCATCTGTCCGGAAGTGAAGAACGAGAAGTATCCGAGAACTCTCTGCTCATCATCAGGAGTCTGGGCTGTTATCTTGCAATAATATGTACGACGGGGAATGAGATTATAAATCTCGTATGAAGCCGCATCTAAAGGCACTTCGCATTTCACGGCATTGGCAAAGTCGGGGTTCTCGCTCCACGTTATCCATTGTGCCTGGGCAGTAGTGTCTTGTGTCCAGAAGACTTCCACAGGCACAGGCCAGTCACGGCGTTCTGGCGGGTTCTGGTTGTAGGTGCTCACCTTGCTTGCATCGTCCTGGGTGTACTCGAAGTCGTGCACGAAGCCACGCACCCTGCCGTTCTCGAGGTTGTAGTCCATGCTGAACGTGCCGGTGGCAGCGGGATGCAGCCTCCACATCTGGCGTGTCGTGTATGTACCGTTGTAGGTGCGTACCCTGGAGCCCGTATAGCTGTATGGCATCGTCGATGGGCCTTGAATCTTGAAGCTTCCGCCCTGTGCCCATGTTATGGTTTGCTCGCAGTCCGGCTCCTGTGTCAGCGAGATGGGTCTGTTGGAAGTGTTGGAACCTACCACAGTGCCCACGAACATCCCGTCCTCGCCATATTGCATCAGCCAACCTCCATTCTTGCGGGTCAGCTTGAAGTATGGCGGTGTATCGACCTCCTCAAGATTTACAACCGTCAGACCGTCAGTCTTTGCCTTGTCGGGATTGGCCGTGAGTGAGTAGCCAGGGAAGGCCACATTCTCAAAGCAGTAATAGCCTTCGTGGAGCGGATAGCAGTAGAGGCTGTTGTAGGCCGATATGATGCCGTTGACGGCTTTGTTGAGCTGCTCGAGGGTTGCAGTCTCGTCGAGGCTTTTAGCCTCGGCAATGATATTGTTCAGAGCCTCGACGCTACTTGCGGAATAGCATCCAGGGTCTGTGCCGACGGCATCACCTGCCGGAACCTTCGCCGTATAGTCGGCAAGCACCTTTTGCAGGTCCTCGTAAGAAACCTCTTCCCAAAGGTCGCCGATGATATCGTACTCGCTCCAAGCAGCATCGGCCATGAAAGCCTGGTACATTGATGGGCGTACGTGGACATTGGCTCCATTGAAACTGAAGGTATAGGTGCGAAGCTTGGGCACAGCATCGCAGTTCATAAAGACTTCGTACTTTTTCGCACCGTAGATGCAGAGTTTGTCGCCCCATGTGTTGGCTGCTATGTTCTCGCCGAAGATTATCTTTTCCAGTACCTTATTATAGCCCAATGCCTCATAGTCCATCAGAGTCACGGAGTTTGGCAGGACTATCTCCGTAAGCTGTGTCTGATAGATGGCTTTGTAGCCAAGGCTGGTGATACCCTCGGGCAGGTTCAGCGCAGTGACGTCGGCAAAGTGGAAAGCGTAGTCACCGATGGCCGTCACGTCGTATGTGGTGCCCTTGATGGTCACCTGGGCCGGTATCGTCACCTCGCCGATATATGTACATTTGTTGGAAGCTGATGGCTGTGCAGCATTGGGATATGTTACAGCCACGGTTTTGTCGCCCGTGAACATGTACTTGATGCCATCGATAGTCATGTCATCGTCGGTGACTTCGGTGTCGTTGTGCGGAACGGGGAATTCTGCTCCCTGGGTCCAATTGTAGATATTCAGTTTTTCGGGCAAGGTGCCGTCGGTGAGTTGCGCTGCGGTGACGAAGGTGACGCTTGGTACCTTCGTCGCTGCCGTAGAGCTGCCTGCAACGGACAAGCCCTGCAGGACATAGTTGTTGACAAACGATGTGGCATCCGAGGTGCTGTTGCCTACCAGAGCGCCACTTCGGGTAGCACCCGAGGGACTGGTGATGGTGCCGATGCTCAGATTGTTTGCTATGCTCAGTCCGCTCCTTGCGCTGCTGCTATAGCCCACGATACCTCCCTGATAAGCACTTCCGCTTGCTGTGCCTGTGGAGATGAGTGAACCGGCAAAGAGACAGTTGCTCACGGTGGTGTTGTTGGCATCGGGCCATCCTAAGATGCCAGCCACCTGCAGGTTGGTGGCTTCGCCGTCTATCGTTCCGTCATACACACAACGGGTGATGGTGCTTCCTTCTGCCCTGACCACAATGCCTGCCATGCGTAGCGACACAGAAGTTACTGTAGGATTGGTGATGTCCACCGAGCACCAGATATCCCTTATCTTATGAGCACCGTTCGAGGATGCTACCACGCCTGCTGCGAAGTGATCATATGTGGTTCCGGAAGCAACTACTGATCCTGATATCTCGAAGTCGTGAACATCCTTTGTGCCACTGTGATATCCGATGAAGGCAGAGAAGCTAACAGAAGCATCGGCCTGTATCTTGAGGTTCCTGATGCTATGTCCTTGCCCGTCAAATTCTCCACTGTGTTTGTTGACACCATTTCCCATAGGTGTCCAAAGGCGGTTCTCGAGGTCAATGTCTGCTGTAAGGCGAGCATTGGCAACTGTTGTTCCGTTGTTCACCATGAAGGCCAGCCAGAAGAGTTTACCGCCATTGTCTATCTGGTAGTATCCGTCACTGTCTTGACGGGCGGGTTCAAAGGGAGCGGTGTTACAGGTGCAGAAGCCGTTGACGTAGTTGTGCTCATGCGAGCGAGAGGTAGCAATGATGATGTTAGGCACGTTGCGAACCGCACCGCCACTGAGTCTGTTTACCACACCGGCGCCAGACACCCAAAGTGTCGATGAGCCACCACCGTCAAGGTTTATGGCATCCGTCAATCCGAGGTCTTCGGCAAGGGAGACCATGTTGGCGGTGGAGAAGCCTGTTGCCCCATCAAGACGTCCCTCCATCACCACCATATAAACTGTTCCGTCTGCCGTCTTGCCAAGCATCGTTCGGGGGTGTGGACCGTAAAACCCTTCACCGCCTATGTTGGCATCCACACTGACTCCACCCCGACGGATGATGGGTCCGGCGATGACAAAGGCATCGTACTTCTTTCCCCAACTGGCAAGTGTGGCAGACGAGGTGGAGGCTGTGCAGGGTTCGATGGTGAAGTTGCCGTCTTTGAAGCATAAGGCACCGTTGCAACGGGCAAATTCCTCGGGTGCAGTGGTTGTTATCTCAGAGCCATACATCCAGACGGCTGTCGTGGAAGAATAGGTGCTCATGTTGAAATAGCTGCCGTTGATAGCTACTGCGGCGCCGGCCTCAATGGCGAGGCTGTTTGTGCCTTGCGAAGAATGCTCTTTGTCGAAGAGCATGGTGCTCATCGCTGCTGAGGAATATTTGGCAATCGCCACTGCCTGAGCAGAGCCATACAGGTCAGTAAAAGTGGTACGGCCGTACGTCACTCCGTCGCGTTCCTGCCAATTCCAATCGGCACTGGCCAGTATCGAAGCATAGTCTGTGCCCTGTGCGACTTGTGCCGTAGCAAAAAAGAGAAGCAGAACCAGAAGGGCTCTGAGGGTTGTTGTTAGTTTCATATGTATCTTCTTTAGAGACTTCCGTTTACAAAGGCTTCGGCTTCTTTCAGGGTGTCGAGCTTGCCGACGTCCATGAGCTTCAGCCCGGGCTGGATGTGGCCATATATGGGCTCCTTGTCGCAGACGCTTAGGTAGAAGTCGATGATGCTGAACTTGTCTCCCCATTCGTCGAAGTACCTAAACAGACGTGGGTTCATATAATGGATGCCGGCAAAGGCGTACCTCTGGTAGTGCCGGGGGTCGAGACCCGGATAGGGACTGCGCACTTCACCTGTGCCGGTGTTGGTCCACCCCACGAGCCTCATGTCGTCGTCGAAGAGAAGAAGGCGCTGGGTCTCGCGCTGGCTGACGAGCAGCGTTGCTGCCCTGCCTCGTCCTGCTTCTGCCAGGGCGCGCAGGTCGGCATTGCTCAGAATGTCAACATTGTGGATGAGGAAGCCATCCTGAGCATCACGAAGCAGAGGCTCGGCATGTTTGATGCCGCCGCCTGTCTCGAGCAGTTGCTCGCGTTCGTCGCTGAAAAGGATGCGCATCTGCATGGGGTGCTGCTGGCACCAGTCCTCTATCATGTCGGCTAAGTGATGGACGTTGATGACTACATCGTTGAAACCGGATGCTTTCAGTTTGCTAAGCAAATGCTCAATCAAAGGCTTTCCAGCGACAGGCACGAGAGCCTTTGGCATGGTGTCGGTGAGTGGCTTGAGACGTGTCCCCAGGCCTGCGGCAAAGACCATGCAGCGGGCTGGCGTCAGCACCTGCTCTATGCCCCTTTCACGATGGTAGATGTGCACCTCGATGCCGAACTTCCTGTGGATGTGCTCGGCAAGATGCTGGGCACTATAGACGCTGCGATGCTGACCGCCAGTGCAGCCGAAGCTGAACATGAGGCTGGTGAAGCCTCGCTGGATGTAGCGCGCGATGTGTGCATCTGCCAGTTTGTAAACGCTCTCCAGGAAGGTCAGTATCTCCCCGTCGTCCTCGAGGAAGCGAATGACGGGCTCGTCGAGTCCTGTCAACTGTTTGTATGGTTCGTAACGCCCCGGGTTGTGCGTGCTGCGGCAGTCGAAGACATATCCTCCGCCGTTGCCACTCGTATCCTCCGGAATACCTTTCTTATAAGAGAAACTGAACACGCGAACGACCAGGGGACCTTGTGCATCGTAGCGGGAGAATGTGGCCGGTCCGTCCTGCGGATGAGCATTGTATGGGTTGAGTTCTGTGGTCTTGAAGCCGTCGGCACGCGTCACTTCTTTCTGTGTTTCTGCCTTAAACTGAGGCATTGACACAAGGGCGGTAAGTACCTCGTTCAGATATGGATAAGGGCATCCGCCTTCACCAAGCAATTCTCGAAGGCTTTCCATTGCAGGGGGGATGCTTTCGAGGAAGTGTTTCTTGCGCTCGAAGTATCCACGGAAGCCATAGGCGCCAAGCACTTGGAGCAGCCGGAAGAGCACCTGGAGCTGCAGTCCCTGGCGGAATTGTTTCTCGCTGACCTCCCGGTACCGGCTCAAGCTCTGCAGGTACACCCCTATGAGCTCCTCGCGAAGCTTCTTCGGGTAGCGTGCCGAGGCTTGCCAAAGGAAACTTGCCACGTCGTACTGAACGGGACCTCGCCGACCGCCCTGGAAGTCGATGAAGAAGGGATTTCCCTGGCTGTCGAGCATGACGTTGCGGGCTTGGAAGTCGCGATACATGAAGGCGCTGCCGGGGATGCCGGCGATGTCGCGTGCCATGAGACGGAAGGATGCCTCGAGCTTCAGTTCGTGGAAGTCGAGTCCTGTGGCTTTTAGGAAGCAATACTTGAAGTAATTGAGGTCGAACAGGACGTTTGTCTCGTCGAGAGCTTCCTGCGGATAGCATTGCGAAAAGTCGAGCCCCTGTGCTCCACGAATCTGCATGGCAGGCAGTGCGGCAATGGTCCGCCTGAGCAGTTCTTTTTCATGGGCATTATAGCGGCCTCCTGCTTCCCGTCCACCTTTCAGGGCATCGAAGAGAGACCGGTTGCCGAGGTCGCTCTGGAGGTAACGCAAGCCGTCCTTGCTCTCTGCAATAACCTGCGGAACCGGCAGTCCAGCCTCGGCGAAATGCTTGGCCAGATAACAGAAGGCATGGTTCTCGTCGCGGCTGGTGCCGACAGCACCTATCAGCGTGCTGCCGTCCGTTCCCGTCAGGCGATAGTACTTGCGGTTGCTTCCGGCACCGGCAATGGCATCTGCGCAGGCCACTTCAAGTCCCGTTGCTTCTTTATACAGTTGCTTCAGTTTTTCCATATGATATTAATGCGATGACGAATGATGATGGCATTGGCAAGACTAATCACCATGAAAAGCACTACGCCAAGCATCAGCGCCGGCAGGATGCTGCCCTCAGCCATCTGAGGGAATACGGCATGGAGCCTTTGCAGATATAAAGTGCGTATGTACCAAAGAACACCAGCAGCAAGAAACAGCAGTACGGCATTCATGCCGATGGTGAGCAGTTGGTACGGCATTGCTACCCTTGCCGGGCTATAGCCGATGAGTAGCAGGGTGCGCATTTTTTCGGTGTTCTTCTCCACAAGAAGATAAACGGAGAGCATGAGAATGTAGAAGCTAAGCAGGCTGATGAGCAAGCCCACCAACATTACGATGCCAGAGGCGAGCCTCAGAAAGAAGGTCATGCGGCCTGCATCCAACTTGTCGTCCTCCATCTCGTAGCCCTTCCGGTTGATGTATTCGACGATGGCATCGTCGGCTGGATTGCTGACTTCCAAGATGATGCGCGATGGTTCGGCAGCCTCGTCGGGTGCATAGCGGGCATTGCTCCAGCGGATGAAGCTCTCTGGGGCAAGAATGGTGTTGAGCCTTGTGGAGAAACCTATCACACGACCTTTGATGTATTCGTTCAGACCATTGCCACGCATGGAGATTGTCATCTCCACCATTCCCACGACACCTTCCGAGAGCTTGGGCAGGTTCTGGCTCTGTGCGAAGCCAAAGTTATAGATGGCCAGATAGGTCTTTGGAAGGATGATGGGCACAAAATCATCGCCCTCGCTGAAGTGCCATTTTTGCAGGTCCACATCAACGAAAGCATCGGGTACGCTCTCGAAGAACATCTCTGTGCCTATCTGTGCCACGCCGTCGATGCCCATGCTGCAAGAGACCTTGTACTGGCTGGCAGTGAAGGCTCCTACCCTCTTGGCAAATGGTTGCGATTCCAGTTCTTTCATTTCCCTTTCCGAGAAGGTACCAACGGAGCCCAAACCGATAGTATTGAGCGCCGAGATACGTTTGCTCAGGATGAGATAGTCTGGACGTATGAAGCCATCTTCCTCGTCGAAGACTGGTTTTACGTCTTGATAGAACTGCAGAGAAAGAAGCACAATGAGCAGTCCCAGCAGGTTGGCGAAGAAAAAGCCAGCGAATTGCGGCAGGCTAATGTGCCTGCGAAGAAGTTTCCATACAAGTCTCATAGGCACAATGTTTTATCGTAGGCCAATTCCATGTGCTTGCCGATGCTGGTGATGACGATGCCTGCACCCTGTCGACGTGCTTCCTCCATCATGATGTCGGCCATCATGCGGGAGTTTGTCTCGTCGAGGTGGGAAATGGGTTCATCGGCCAGCAGGAAGTCGAAGGGCTGTACCAAGGCACGTATCATGGCCACTCTCTGCTGCTGACCGAAGCTCATCAGCCGGACTGGCGACTGCATCTTTTCAGCTATGCCAAGTGCTTCGAACCACCCTTCTATCTCCTTCTTCTGCTTGAAGTGGGTCAGGCTGTTTTTTATCTCAACGTTCTCCATTGCCGTCAGTTCCGGGAAGAGCCGTAGTTCCTGAAAGAGCATGCTGATGTGGCTTTGGCGAAGCTTTGTCCAGTCGCTTGTCTTGAAGCCAAGGCTGTCCTTGCCGTCGAAGAGTATCTTGCCGTCGAAGTCCTTTCTGTAGCCAATGATGAAGCTGCAGAGCGAACTCTTGCCTGTGCCGCTGCTGGCCTCCACGAGGTAGCTCTTGCCCTTCTCCAGGGTGACATGCTGGCGCCAGATGTCGCTCTGAAGGTCTGTCCTCTGGAGAAAGACATTTGGCAATGTATTATCGAGGTGAATGCTATTCATTTTCACTGTCCTCTCATTCTCCCATAAGAAGGGTAACGAAATTCCCAATCACCTCCTTGACGGGCTTCTTTGTCTGTAGGCTTAACTGCATACTTTGCTGTGAATCAGCCGTGAGTGTAACTTGGTCGAGGGCATCTATCACTTCACGGATTTGCGGCACCCCCCTGAGCAGCATGTTTACCCCAGGATATGCATCCACAAGTTGAGCAATGTCGAGCGAAGCGCTCAGGTACTTGCCTTTAATCGGCAATCTCAGCGTGCCTGAATCTTTATTCTCTCCGATGTTGCTCGCGACCTTATTGCTATTTGTTATATAAAGGTACTTATCGTGCACACCAAAGAATACCTGAGTGCCCTCGTAATCAGCAACAAAGTCTGATTCTCCAAGCCGCCTTACCCTGCTCCATTCTTCAGCATTCTCTAGGAAATCTGTATTCGAAAGCGTGGCAGTAAGGAGTACGGCAGGATGCTGCAAATCAGGTTCTGGAACGGAGATTACGACATCACCATCAATGGCCTTTATCATCATGTCAACATCCACACACAAGTTCAAGGCAAGAAGAGCGGTACGCAAGTTAGGCACTTTGCGCAACTCGGGCAAGAGCTTTTCGCCATTCATATTGAAACACACATAGGCAAAGGGATTGGCTGGAAGAACTCCGCTAAGGCCGATGTCACCCTTTATGGGGGACAGTGGCATATTGCTGAGGTCAACTGAAGATTCCATCGAAAGAGTGATGTCTTTACCTCCGAAGCGAAGAGCTGCGTTGAAGGAAGCATCCGAGAGGTCTGTCTTTGCAGGCAGATACTTCTGTACATATTCCTTGGGCAGGCTGTTCAGGGGAGCACTCAGGCTGAGGACTGTTCCCTTTCTGTCGAGCTTATCGAGGGCAGGCACATCCTTGCGAGCTTGCTTCATCAGGCTCATCATCTCTTCTCTGAGTGCATCCTGCTGCTCTTCCGCAACAGGACCGACAATCAGCAGTTTGTCTTCATCAATGCAGCCGATGCTGTTGGAATTTGCAATCCACTGGTAGCCGTTCTGCTCCTCTGATGCATAATTAAATAATGTGGCAGCCTTCAGAAGCCTTTTCACATCCTTTACATTCAACGCTACGCCAGAAAGTTCATCTTGCGTGGCGAAGGCATAGACAGGCTTTGCAAGGTTGACACCCTCCACCAAATCTTCCAGATTTCTTACGAGCTTACCGGCTTTTTCCTGCTTGAGCCCAAGTCCATCCAAGATTTCTGCAGGTTCGAACACAGCAACCGCTGTTGCATCAGCGGGCAGCACGTCGCGGGCCTTGTCGCTGTCACGATGGAAATACCAATAGGCCGCCCCACCAATGAGCAGCAAGCAGATAATACCAATTACAAGTTTTTTCATCTTCCTTTATATTTGATTCATGTTCTTCAGTTGCATCATGTGAACGGCAACGAGGGCGGCTGTCTCTGTGCGGAGGCGGCTTCTTCCAAGGCTGACACTCTTGTAGCCATGTTCCATTGCCAACTTCACCTCCTCCATGCTGAAGTCTCCTTCGGGGCCTATCAGAACCGTTGAGGGTGTTTTTGGCTTTAAGACGTCAAAGAGGTAGTCTTTTGGCAAATCATAGCAGTGGCAGATGAACTTGTCACCCTCTCTGTCCTGATTGATGAAATCCTTGAAGCGGGTCATGCCATTCAGCTTCGGGAGAAAGGCTTTGTGGCTCTGCTTCATGGCAGAGACGAGTATCTTGTCGATGCGTTCCTCCTTGACGACCTTGCGCTCGCTAAACTGTGTGTCGAGGAAGGTCAGCTCGTCGAAGCCTATCTCTGTGGCTTTCTCGGCAAACCACTCCACACGGTCCATCAGTTTCGTCGGTGCCATTGCCAAATGCAGATGCCCTGTCCAAGCAGGCTCCTGCGGCTCTGTCTCCTCGATGCGATAGGTGCAACGATGGTTTGTGACAGCGGTTATTACAGCCCTATAGAAGTTGCCTTTGCCATCCATCAGCCTTATCTCGTCCCCTATCCCGAGGCGCAGGACTTTGGCGGCATGGTGAGCCTCCTCCTGAGGAAGTTCGCCACTCACATCCGGGTCGTAGAAGAAACGCTCCTCTTTCATTTACTTTTCCTTGATATGTTTGTAGCGGAAGAGAATGGCAAAAAGCACAGCCACGACGAGGGCGTAGGCTGCAAAGATGTACCAGCACGTCTGCCAGTCTCCGAGCATATAGGACTCACCTTTAACCATTTCGCTATGTGTGTAGTGGTTTACGACCATGCCGGCAAGCAACATACCTATTGAGGCTCCCAAGCCGTTGGTCATCATCATAAACAACCCCTGTGCACTACTGCGGATGTTCAGGTCTGTCTCTTGGTCAACAAATAGTGAACCGCTGATATTGAAAAAGTCAAAGGCTATGCCATATACAATCATGGAGAGGACGAGCAGGATAACGCCCGGGAAGCCAGGATTACCTATGGCAAAGAAGCCGAAACGAAATACCCAAGCAAACATTGACATCAGCATGACTATCTTGATGCCAAAGCGCTTCAGGAAGAAGGGTATGATCAGGATGCACAGTGTCTCACTCATTTGCGAGAGGGAGATAAGAGTATTGGCGTGTTGTACTCCGAAAGTATCCGAAAAAGCTTCTTCTGCTCCGAATGATGCAATGAAGGGATTGGCATAGCCATTGGTAATCTGAAGGGCCGAGCCTAATAGCATGGAGAAGATGAAGAAGATGGCCATCTTCCTTTGTTTGAAGAGTGTGAAGGCTCGCAGTCCCAAGGCATCAACCAGGCTGGCGGCCTTCTTTGTCTTATCTATCTTGCAGGCTGGCATCGTCAGTGCATAGAAAGCCATGATGATGCTCAGCACACCAGAGACGGCAAACTGCCAAGGTTTGTCTTGGAGGCCACTCCAGTCGACACATAGCATAGAGATGATGAAGCCGACAGTTCCCCACACACGGATGGGCGGGAAGGACTTCACGGTATCGAGACCTGCTCCTTCCAATACAGCATATGCCACGCTATTGGTCAGTGCAATGGTGGGCATGTAGAAGGCAACGCTAAGTGTATAGAGCCCGAAAAGAGTGCCGAAGTCGGCATTTGCTCCTGCGCTATTGCCATAGAAAGCAGCAGCGCACATAGCAATGCCTGCGACAAATTGGCAAAAGGAAAGTGTCTTTTGTGCCTGAACCCAGCGGTCGGCAACAATGCCCATAAGGGCAGGCATGAACAGCGACACAAAGCCTTGCACGCTATAGAAATAAGAAATGTGGTCTCCTAAACCAGCTGTATTGAGATAACGCGACATGCAGGTTAGGTAGGCTCCCCAGATGGCAAACTCCAGGAAGTTGAGAATGATTAGACGTACTTTGATGTTCAACATATCATTTACTATTTACGATTTATTCACTATTTAATTGAAGTTTCGCAAGCTTTGCTTGCTTGGAAGTTAAAGAAGTTATGCCGCTTCGCGGCGGGAGTTAAAGAAGTTAAAGACGTTACCTTTGCCCCTTGAAGCGTATAACCTCACAAAACAATCGTCTTTAACTTCCGTGGCCAAGGCCACATAACTCCTTTAACTTCTTTAACTTCCATTACATCCGAAACTTGAATAATTTAACTATTTACATTCCCCATTAAGGGGGTTAGGGAGGCCTTACTCCACATACAGCACCAATCCTTTGAGGTATTCGCCTTCGGGATGGTAGATGTTGATGGGATGGTCGGCTGGCTGGTGGAGCTGATGGAGGATGTGGACCTTCCGCTTTGCCATTGCTGCGGCAGTGAAGACTGCCATGCGGAACTGGTCTTTATTGACAGCTTGCGAGCAGCTGAAGGTGAAGAGGATGCCGCCTGGCTGTATCATCTCGAAAGCCTTTGCGTTGAGTTTTGTGTAGCCACGAAGGGCGTTGCGAAGGGCATCCTTGTGCTTGGCAAAGGCGGGCGGGTCGAGGATGATGAGATCATAAAGACATTTACCATTTGACGATTTACCATTTACCATTTCCTCCCCTTTGGGGGAGATAGAGGGGGGCTCCTCCATGAACTTGAAGGCATCCTCGGCAAAAGCTTTATGGCGAGTATCGCCGGGGAAATTCAGTTCAATGTTGGCATCGACGAGCTCTATTGCTTTTGCGCTGCTATCTACGGAATGCACCAGCTCTGCCCCACCCCGCATGGCATAGACGCTGAAGCCGCCGGTGTAGCAGAACATGTTGAGCACCCTGCGGCCCTTGGCATAATGCTCGACGAGCGAACGGTTGTCGCGCTGGTCCACGAAGAAACCTGTCTTCTGGCCTTTCAGCCAGTCGATGTGGAACATCAGTCCGTTCTCGCGGGCCACATCATCACATTTACAATTTGACAATTTACTATTTACAATATCTTCTTCGCCACTTGCTTCTTTATAGAGGAAACCGTTCTTGGATGTTTCAACACCAAGGTGCGCTTCTGATGCACCGAGCTCCTGTCCGAGCTGAGCCTTGAAAGGAAGGGTCGTCTCGCTTTTGTAGTAGATGGCTTTGAGACTATCTCCCATGACTTCCCGAAGTGCCTGGGCCAACTCATGGCGGCAGACGTGCATGCCGACGCTGTGTGCCTGCATGACGGCTGTGGTACCATAGATGTCGATGACCAGTCCGGGCAGGTTGTCGCCTTCGCCATGAACGAGGCGATAGATATCGTTGTCTTCCCTTCCGGTCACACCAATGGTCCTGCGCACGTCGAGTGCTGTTGCCAGACGTTTCTGCCAGAAGGCCTGATTGATTGGCTGGCGCTTGAAGGTCAGCACGCGGACAGCTATGCTGCCTATCTGCCAATGTCCGATGGCGAGGAAACGTCCGTCGCTGGAAAGCACTTCCACGAGGTCGCCTTCCTCCAGCGGTTCCGCACTTTCGACGTGATGGATGGCACCGCTGAAAATCCAAGGATGGAAGCGCAGAAGGCTCTCTTCCTTACCTTTTCTTAGTATAATGGTCTTATTCATAAAACTTCTCAATTCAACTTTCTAACGGAGAGGCTTTAACTTTATAACTTTTCATTTTTCAACTTTCTAACACAGTTAGATTGTACCCTTCTTCCTGCATTCGCATCATCTCCTCGTAGAGCTGTATGCAGGCCCAGGCATCTGTGGCGGCGTAGAGTTTCTGGGCATCGCTGAGGTTGTCTGCTTCCCAGTTTGAGAGCTGTTGACCCTTGGTTATCTTGCCGCCCAGGATGTTGGCATAGAGCTTCTGCAGGCTCCTGTCTTGGATACCCATCTGGGCCGCGATGTTCTGGATGTCGATGAAAGTGCCCACGCGGAACTCCCTGCGAGCCAGGAGGCCATGCAGGTCGTCGTGCCACGAGAGACCAATCTTCTTCATCCGATTGTCGCTAAGCAGCTTGACGAGACAATCCGGCAGGTCTATCCTGTTGAGCCTAAAGAGGAAGCACACTTCGCCGCTGCACACTTGCAGCAACGAGACCTTGTACGTCCTCCCTTTCTTGAACGACGGCCGCGTCTCGGTGTCGAAGCCCAGGATGGGTTGCTTCATGAGGTACTTCACAGCTCTCTTGGCCTCGTTTTCGCTGATGACGACCTCGATTTTCCCCGGGAAGAGCACTCGGGGCAGGTCGGCCACGAGGTTCTTGTCGAAGCGGTCAACGATCTTCTTCATCGGCACCAGCGGGCAAGGTGTAACGGATGCGATGCAGCTGTCTGAGGGTGTCGAGCAGGGTCTGCCCCCAGTAGAGCTCGAAGTTCTCGCGAAGCTGCCAGAGGGCATCCTGCATACAGGGTTCGAGGCGCTGCTGATAGACAGCAACGAAGTTGCGCAGGGCCTGGTAGATGTCAGCCAGTCCTTCGCTCACCGACTGCCACCGGCTCTCGTCGGTCTGCATGTCCTCGTCCCAGACCAGCATCTCGTACTCATCGTGTTCGTGCAAGAGGCGATAGACACCATTGCGGACGAAGTTGTAGTCTTCCTCCGTCACCTGACCTTCTGGCACGAAGTCGCCTTCGGTCTCCACTTCCGGCAGTAGCTGTACCTTCATGTAGAGCAGCGGCAGTAGCTTGAGCAAGGTGCCAGCAAACACCTCTTCCGTCTGTTCTTCACTCTTTTCGAGCAATGCGCAGTACTGAGCCGCAACGGTGACGAACTCCAGCGTGTCGTGTGCATATATAGGGTTTTCCATTGGCTTATGAATTTGAGCGCAAAGATACGAATAAAAATTTAATATTGGAAAAGGAAAGAGGAAAAAGGAATTCAAAATGAAGAAAGTGCACGAAAGACTACAACAATCCCCGCCACAGAGAAGCCGCAGCGGGGATTTTTGTATCTATAAGCCTGTTATCGTCCGCTAAGGACAACCGGTGAGGCCGCTTTGAATACTCAGTTCTCTTCTTCCCACAGCTTGTCCAGCTTTGCCATCACATCATCGGTCAGCAACACTCCGGAGCCGCCTTTCCCCCACTCCACCTCGGGAATGGCATCCTGCATTTTTTGGAGTGAGATATGAGGTGCAGCCCCTGGTTCCGCAGCACAGCAGCATATCATGTCCACGTACATGCGGCGCTTTTGGGAGCCGGCCCAGTCATCGCTGGGATAGGGGTCGGAGATGAACTGTCCGTTGAACACGATGCCAGCTTTGTCGTCGCCCACACGCATCATGTAGAACATGTCGCCCCTTCGTGCCTCTTCCCATTCACGGATGCTCCAGTTCATGCGGAACATGCCGTGCACCATGTCCTCCATACACGCCTCGTAGTCCTTCTCGGTGAACGAACTGATGGTGGGGTTCCAGCAGTTCCAGAAAGGTCAGCGAGTCCTTGATGGCATAGGGGAACTCACCGCCGTGGTAGTAATAGCAGCCGTGGAAGGTCTCGGGCGTCTCGTCTGTCACCAGCACCAGATTGCCCTGGACGTTCTCCAGGAAGAAGTTCTGGTTGTCCTCGTCAATGCCGACGATGAGATGTGTAATCTCGCCCCGGCGTACCTACCCAATCAGTTCGCCGTCCACGCCGATGGATACAACCTTCTCGTTCGTGTCAACGTCTTTGTTCTTGTCTTCAGCATCCATAATCCAATAAGTTTTTAGTTATCTGCGCTCCAAAGTAACGATTTATTTTTTTGATTGCAACTACTTCTCGAGCAAAAACCTCACGGTTTTTACTTTGCACCCTTTCTTCTATTACATTCCACGCAGAGCATCTGGCAGTTCTCGATAACGGTGCGCCCGCCGTCGCGCCAAGGCGTGATGTGGTCTCCCTCCATGAACTCGAAGTCATATTCCTTGCCACAGATGGGGCAAATGTGCTGTTGCTTCTCCCAAACGGCCAGCTTGATGTCTTCGGGGAAGGCGCGAAGGTCGAGATAGTGCTCATCACCTGTCAGTACGTAGGGGATGATGCCAGCAGGCTTCTGTATCTCACTGTCGCGCATCAGGGAGGAGATACGTTGGGCGAGGCTGACCGTGTCGAGCGTCGAAGCGCCGAATCTATCGTAGAGCTCTGCCCAGTTGAGGCCTTTCATTATCTTCTTGAACTTCCTCATGTCGAAGTTCGTCTGTGCCCAGTTGAGTACGGTCTGGAAGTAAGTCCAGAGGTTGTTGGCATTGGGGTCGTGCTGATGGTCGGCCATGTAGCCTTTGACGGTTTGCCGATGGCCGCCTCTCGTCTCGTGCTCAGCCATCCATTCGAGGGCTTTGCGGAGGAAGTCCTGACGGATGGGTGTGCCGTTGACGAGGTCTTTGCCCAAGCGAGCGCCGCCGCTGTTTGTCTTCGAGAAGTGGCGTTTGGCATCCGAGACGAAAGGTCCGGCAAAGACAGCGTTGTTTATCTCCTGGTCGTTCAGTACCTTGCCGGCGATGTTGATGGTCTGAAACCAATCGAGCTTCTCGCTTGCCTCGCCCTGACAGACATAGATGTCGAGCTTGTAGTCAAGTATCTTCTTTTGGATGTCGGCAGGCTGATTGTGGAAGTTCTTGAAGTCGATGGAGAAGTGCCCTGCATAGTATTCGCAGATGGAGATGGTGCGCTGCTGTCCGTCCATCACTTCGTAGGGGCAGTCGGCATCGTCGCTTCGCTTGACCCAGTACATGATGTTCAGCGGGTAATCGTTCAGCACGGTCGTGATGACGGCCTGCTGTTCCTTTTCGTTGTAGATGAACTCGCGCTGATAAGGCGGACGGATGTCGAGCAAGCCGCCGTAGCCTCGCACGCCCAGCTCGTCGTTGTTGATGTAGCCTTCCACTATCTCGCGGACGGTCACTTGCTTTTTCTCTATTGTCATCATAGGTTTATGTGGTTTGAGGATGTTTGTTGCGAATGAGGATGCGAAAGTATGGACACTTCCCATTTATGCTTAAGTCTTTATCGTCATTCCCTTTTCGGAACCTGATTATCTCGAATTGTTCTGGGTTGTACTTGTCAAGGAACGTAATTGGCACTCCCATGACTCCAGGGTAATCACAAGGAATGTCTTGTGTCCTATCTACATTAATGGCGTCGTAATTGTCATACAGGGGATAGTCTTCAGGAGAATAATGTCGAACCAAATCCATTTCTTCGTTTCTTTTGGGGATTTCAAGATTAGTAAACCAATTAACTCCAGACACTCTTATCATGTCCTTTTTATGGTCGCCCGCCGTCGCAATGTCCTCATAAGGAGAGAAGAAATGTGCTGCTCCCCCCTTAAATCCATAGCCAAGCCAAATTATGTTCTCCTTAATAAGAGGGAATACTTCTTTGTATGTAATCGCATTTTGATGGCCAACAATTAAGAACTTCTTCCCGTACTCCATGAGTTGTCCGATGTATTCCCTGAAGAGTGAGAAAGGCGGGTTGGTAACAACGATGTCGGCTTGCTTCAGCAGTTCGATGCACTCTGCGCTGCGGAAGTCGCCATGCTGTTTGAGCAGGGAGATGGCGTTCTTGTCGTTCCTGAGCAGATACTGCACGTCTGCCAAGTCGACTGCACCATCGCCGTTTAAGTCCTTTACTTCCGTTATCTCGACCTTATAGGCAATCTTCTTTGGGTCGTCGGTGAAATTGCCGAAGTCGAGCAGGAGTTCGTTACCTTGCACGGGCGAACCGTCGAAACAGGTACAGATAAGCTTCTTCAAGCCCAGTTGGTTGAAGTTCAGGGCAAAGTACTTGAAGAAGTTGCTCTCATAAGGGTCGTCGCAGTTGCAAAGCACGACCTTGCCACGGAAGTGCGGCCAGTAGTGTTGCAGTTCGCGCTCAATGTCTGCCATCTGCGTGTAGAACTCATCCTTCTTCGCCGCCATCGCGGCACTCATGTTCTTGTTAGCCATACATACACCATGCATTGTGCGTATTGCTTATCTTCGGAGGCGAGTATCTACAACAAAAAGCACGGACGAAAATCTCATCCATGCTCTGAGGTTGTAGGATACCCACCAAACCGGATAAGTCACGCCCATGCACAATGCACAGACATTTGCGACTTATTCTTTCGGTTTGATTTTTGAAACTTCCTACATTTCAGAGCAATTCCGAATAACAGCAAACGCTTGTTAATACTTCCAATAAGATCTGAAGGGCACCTCCGCTGAGGTATTTCATGCCCATTCGCTTGCAAAGTTAGTGTTTATTTTTGAATAACAAAAGTTTTTCCGTGGAAATGTTTGGCAAAAGGGGGAAAGTTTCGTACCTTTATGGCAGAAGAAATCGTATCAAGAACTGACGAAATAAAATATGACAGATTATGACAGAAAAGGATTGTTTAACCCAAATCGGTCATTAGAATAAGTTGGTAATCTGAGATTGTTTTTTTTTGCTGTCTTGTAAATCATCTAATTTAAGTTTCGTGAGTTATAAAATGGAGTTAAATAAGAAATTATGCGAAGATAGCAAGGGGGCTCAGGCGCAGGCGGAACCGAAAGTTGTGTAAAAGATATTCCATTAGGGCATGTTTCTTATGCAGGTAAGGAGTGACAATATGCAAGGCAAATGCGCTATATCCGTGTCAGAATGTCAGAAATTGCACACCATGAAACAGGCCGAAAAAGGGCATTTATTACGACGATTTGTCCCACTCGACATAGGTCTTTGGTCAAGGTATTATAGTTCTTTGGCCAAAGAACTATATTGCATGAGCGAATCATCTATAGTTCCTTTGGTGTTTCTTGCAGACGAAAAAGTGTGCAAAAATCGACAAAATGGCCAATAATGACATGTCTAGATGACAATTTGACGATTCTCAACTCATCATTCAACACTCTCGGTCGTAAAATTCCCATTTAAAATCAGGCGGTTACAAAACGCTTTCGTTCTAAGCGCATCAAATTGCCTCAGGGGTCATAAAGTGCCACCCGAACGATTTTAAGCGATTCTGACGCATTTCCGAAAATTGCTGGTGTAAGCAAAAAAGCCCAAAATAATAGCAAAATGTCATCAGCTACCTCCGTTCGAGATAAGTCATTTAGAAAAGAAAGAAAAAAGCCATCCGGTTGGGATGGCTTTTGCCTTAGGTGTAGAGGAAGCGTTTGATGCTCTTCTTTGGCGTCTTCTCGAACTCCTGCTCCATGACCTGTATGCTGAAGAGCTGTGAGTAGGACGGCAGGTTGGGATTGATTTCCTTGCGGTTCTGCTCCATGATGTTCTCGAGGTCTTCCTGGCTGAGGCGAAGTTTTTTGACTTGTTCCTGGTCGGGATAGACAAGTCCAACGAGCTTGTCGCCACGCTGCACAACGAGGCACTCGCTTACCAACGTCATACCCGATAGTTTGTCTTCTATTTCCTCGGGATAGACGTTCTGTCCGTTGGCACCGAGGAGCATGTTCTTGGAGCGTCCCTTGATGAAGAGGTTGCCCTGGCTGTCGAGCACGCCGAGGTCGCCTGTGTGGTACCATCCGTCGGCATCGAGGGCAGCGCGAGTGGCTTCCTCATTCTTGTAGTAGCCGAGCATGACGTTCAGTCCACGCGTGAGTATCTCGCCAGGAATGCGCTGTGGGTCGGGACTGTCGATGCGGAGCTCCTGATGAATGACGCTTCTGCCGCAGGAGCCCACCACCTGGTTTTTCCAGTCGTTGTAGGTGATGATGGGGGCGCACTCTGTTGCTCCGTAGCCCACGGTATAACGGAAACCGATTTCATGGAGGAGTCGTTCAATCTCCTGGTTGAGTGCTGCGCCGCCGATGATGAGTTCGTAGAAGGTACCTCCGAGGGCTTGTGTCAGACCATCGCAAATGCGTTTCTTGATGCGGTCGCCTATGACGGGCACGTTCATGAGCATCCTGACCTTGGGGTCTTGTATGCGTGGCAAGACAGCCTTGCGCACAATCTTCTCGATGATGAGCGGCACGACGATGAGGATGACCGGCTTCACGTCGGCCAGTGCCCGCATCAGTATGGTGGGCGATGCAGCCTTAGTGAGGAAGTTGACGTGGACGCCTCTCATGAACTCAAAAGTGAACTCGAATGCCATGCCGTACATGTGTGCCATGGGGAGCATGGAGAGCACTCTGTCGCCAGCCTTTATCTCGTCACCGAGCACGTGGACGGCGAAGTCGCAGTTCGACCAAAGGGCGCGGTATGGAATCATGACGCCCTTGGAGTTACTTGTGGTTCCGCTGGTGTAGTTAAGGACCGCCATCTCGTCGGGCTGGTCCTTGTGGTATGAGAGCAATTCGGGCAGGAATCGGCTGGGGAACTTCTCTCCGAAGAGGCGGTTCAGGTTTTCGCGGGCATAGGTAAGCTTGTCGTTACGCGAGACGAGCAGGCTGTAGTCAACGAGCGAAATGATGCCATGCAGATCCGGCATCTCGTCGGCATTGAGCGTCGGCCACACCTTGTCGCCCACAAAGAGGAGCTTGGCCTCGGAATGGTTCACGATGTCGTGCACCTGCGAAGGGTGGAACTCGTGGAGGATGGGCACTGCCACAGCGCCGTAGGTCAGTATGCTGAAGAAGGCAGCTCCCCATCGGGAGAGGTTGCGGCCGCAGAGGGCAATCTTGTCGCCCTTCTGGATGCCAGCCTCCTCGAAGAGGATGTGCATCTTTTCTATGATGCGCGCCACGTCTTTGTATTGCAGGGTGAAGACTCCATAGTCCGACATCGAGTCGAGGAACCAATGGTCCTGAATACTCTGCCGAATCATCTCGTTATAAGAAGGTACTTGTGTTATTTCCATTTGCACATTTCGTTAAATTTTGTGCAAAGATATGGTAAAATTCGGTACAATGCAAATAATTCGGCAAGTATTTTTGCACAAAAAGAGAAAAATCGTGCAAAGATTGGTGTTTCTCAACATCGAGTGAAATAAAATAATGTAAAAGGAGGCTCATTGTGAGTTTTTTTTTGTAACTTTGCGCCCGATATTCGCATTTATAAAAATAATGTATAAGGGACAATGGACGCAAAGAAAAGCGTAAGACAATACAAGCCAGCGGGCAAGACCGCCGTCCGCCACAAGAAAAAGCAAGGCTGGGTAAGCTGGTTCAGCTCGAACATCAAAGACAACGGCGAGGTTGACCCCAAGAAGTGCGGTGAGCACAACGACAACCTCCGCTTCGTCTGGGGAGCCGTACTCGCCATCCTCTCGCTGGCAATACTGATTGCCCTCATCTCGCACGTCTTCACGGGAGCCGAGGACCAGAAATACGTCTCGAGCGACTCCTATACGGCCGCCAACTGGCTGGGGCGCTGGGGCTATGAGGTGGCGCACTGGCTCATGGACAACACGTTCGGCGTGTCGAGCATCTTGATTCCTGTTCTCATGCTCGCCACCAGCATACGCATCATGGGAATAGCAAAAGTGAGGCTTCATCTGTGGTTCCTCAACTGCATGATCATCATGGCATGGGCCTCCGCCTTCGCCGCCTACATCGTTCGCTATTTCCCCGGAGCACAGGACACCTACATCATCTGGGGAGGCATGATAGGACAGAACGAACTCGACTTTATGCTGAGCAAAGTGGGAGGCCTTGGCACACTGCTCATCTTCATCCTCTCCGCCCTGCTCTACGCCTTCTACCTCAGCGACGAAGCCATCACCGCCATCCGCCACATCCTCATCAGGAAGAAGAAGGATGAGGAAGAAGACCCCAATGACCTTAACGACCCTAAAGACCTTAAGGACCTTAAGGACAAGGACGAAGACAACTTCACTCCCCTTATGCCCGACAGCGAGGACCTGGGGGAAGATGCTGAACCGGAAGGCGAGCCGCACACGCCCTTCAGCGACGAGGCTTCGCAGACAGCCACCACCATCGACTTCAGCGACGACCCGTTGGCGCCCCTGAAAGGCATCGAGCAACAGGAGGACACCGACGACATCACCGTAGTCGTGGGCCACGACCCCGAGAAGGCCGACCTCACCGAAGAGCGAACCCTCGAGCCCTACGACCCCAAGCTCGACCTGGAGAACTATAAGTACCCCACCATCGACCTGCTCAAGCACTACGACAACACCGCAAGCACCATCGACATGGAGGAGCAGCGCAACAACAAGAACCGCATCAAAGCCGTCCTCCACAACTTCCGCGTCGAGATACTGGACAACACGAAGGCCACCATTGGCCCCACCATCACCCTCTACGAGATAACGCCAGCCCCGGGCATCCGCATCAGCACCATACGCAACCTCGAGGACGACATAGCCCTCAGCCTCAGCGCACTCGGCATCCGCATCATCGCACCCATACCCGGCAAGGGTACCATCGGCATTGAGGTGCCAAATGCCAAGCCGCAAATGGTGTCGATGGAAAGCATACTGAACAGCCGCAAGTTCCAAGAGACGGACTACGAGCTCCCGATGGCGCTTGGCAAGACCATCACAAACGAAGTCTTCATGGCCGACCTCACCAAGATGCCCCACCTCCTCGTGGCAGGCGCAACGGGACAGGGCAAGTCCGTAGGTCTGAACGTCATCCTCACCTCCCTGCTCTACAAGAAGCATCCCGCCGAGTTGAAGCTCGTGATGGTTGACCCGAAGAAGGTGGAGTTCAGCCTCTACGCCCCCATCGTCAATCATTTCCTTGCCCAGGTGGAAGGCAACGAAGACGTGGAGGAACCCATCATCACCGACGTCAACAAAGTCATACAGACGCTCAAGAGCCTCTGCATCGAGATGGACAACCGCTACGACCTGCTGAAGAAAGCTCATGCCAGGAACGTCAAGGAATACAACCAGAAGTTCCGCGAGCGTCAGCTCAATCCGAACAACGGCCACCGCTTCATGCCATACATCGTGGTGGTCATCGATGAGTACGGCGACCTCATCATGACAGCGGGCAAGGAGATAGAGCTCCCCATCGCCCGCATCGCACAGCTGGCACGAGCCGTCGGCATCCACATGATTATCGCCACACAGCGCCCCACGGCCAACATCATCACCGGCACCATCAAAGCCAACTTCCCCGCTCGCATGGCCTTCAAGGTGTCGTCTGGCGTGGACAGCAAGACCATCCTGGACCGCACAGGCGCCAACCAACTCGTCGGCAAGGGCGACATGCTGCTCATGACAGGCTCCGAACCCGTGCGTATCCAGTGCGCCTTCATCGACACACCAGAGCTGGAGGACATCGTACACCACATCGCCAAGCAGCAAAGCTACGCCACACCCTACCTGTTGCCCGAAGTACCACTCGAGGGCGACGAGGACAGCGGAATAGGAGATGTCGATATGACACACCTCGACCCCATGTTCGAGGACGCTGCCCGCATGATTGTCAACGAGCAGAACGGCAGCACGAGCATGATACAACGCAAGTTCTCGATAGGCTACAACCGTGCCGGACGCCTCATGGACCAGCTCGAGAAGGCAGGCATCGTAGGGCCCGCCAAAGGCAGCAAGCCGCGCGAAGTGCTTTGCGTCAGCGAAGACCAGCTCATGATGATTATGGACACACTGAGATAATTTGACAATTTAACGATTTAACAATTTACGATTTACGACATATATGAAACGCCTGACACTTCTTTTTATTTTACACTTTTCACTTTTCACTTTTCACTTCGCTTTTGCCCAAGACGCCATGAAGGTGCTCGACATCACAGCCGACCGCCTTCGCAGCGCAGGCAACGTGAAGATTGAATACAAGGCAAGCATCTTTGCCGGAGCCACGGAGAAGGCATCCTCCACTGGCACCATGTGGCTGCAGCAAAGCAAGATGAAGCTCCTGACGGACGACATCACCACCTGGTACAACGGCAAGACACGCTGGTGCTACGTGCCAAGCGCAAAAGAGGTAAGCATCGACGAGCCGTCGAAAAAGGAGATGGCAGCCATGAACCCCTACACCTTCATGGACATCTACAAGAAAGGCTTCAAGATGACGGTCAAGGAAACCGTGCTGCGAGGCGAAGCCGTCTATGAAGTCTATCTCCGTGCACGCTATGCCAAGATGGACGTCAAGGAGGTCTATGTCGATATCCGCAAGAGCGACTATCAGCCCCTCTGCATCCGAGTGCGCGAAGACAACGACTGGCAACGCGTCAGCATCCTCAGCTTCAAGGGCGGCCTGCAGCTCGGCGACACCTTCTTCGACTTCCCCGAGAAAGACTTTCCCAATGTATTAATCAATGATATGAGATAACACAATGAACCACACAAGACTACTAATCATAGGCAGCGGCCCGGCGGGCTACACTGCCGGCATCTACGCAGGACGCGCCAACCTCTCCCCCACTCTGCTCGAAGGCATGCAGCCAGGCGGGCAGCTCACCATCACTACCGAGGTGGAGAACTTCCCCGGATGGCCCGACGGAGTGGATGCTAAAGAACTGATGGACAACATGCGCCGGCAGGCAGAGCGTTTCGGCACACAGATGCTGCCCAACGCTGCCACGAAAGTCAACCTCGACGTACGCCCCTTCCACATAACGCTCGACGATGGAGCGGAATGGACGGCCGACAGCCTCATCATCGCCACCGGAGCCAGTGCCAAGTACCTCGGCCTGAGCGACGAGCAGAAGTACATGGGACAAGGCGTCAGTGCATGCGCCACGTGCGACGGCTTCTTCTATCGCAAGAAGGTAGTGGCCGTGGTGGGAGGCGGAGACACTGCTTGCGAAGAGGCAAGCTATCTGGCAGAACTTGCATCGAAAGTCTATCTCATTGTGCGCAAGCCCCACCTCCGTGCCAGCAAAATCATGCAGGAACGCGTCATGAACAACGACAAGATTGAAGTGCTCTTCGAAACAAACACACTCGGTCTCTATGGCGAGAACGGCGTGGAAGGCGCACACCTCGTCTTCCGCAAAGGTGAGAGCGACGAGAGAAAGTATGACCTGCCCATCGACGGCTTCTTCCTGGCCATCGGACATCACCCCAACAGCGAACTTTTTGCTCCTTGGCTCAAGACAAACGAGGAAGGATACATCATAACAGAAGGTGATACACCATGCACCGACGTGCCTGGTGTTTTCGCAGCAGGCGACGTAGCAGACCCGAAGTACCGCCAGGCTGTCATAGCAGCAGGCAGTGGAGCAAAGGCAGCAATGGAAGCCGAGAAGTATCTGGCACAATGAACAAGTACAGACTATACAGGCTCATCAGCAAGAATGCCGACCTCAAGATGAAGCGGCATCCGATGCTCGACAAGAACCGATTCATGAAGTTCCTCATGGCCTTCATGTGGCTCTACTATGCAGCCATCCTCATCTTCCTTGGCGTAGTGATGGCCATGGGCATGAGAAACAGCTACAACGGCGTGGCAGCCTTCCACGTCTTCGACGGCGGACTGCTCTATCTGCTCATCATTGACTTCTGGCTGCGCTTCGGCCTGCAGGAGACACCGGCACAGGACGCACGGCCCTATACACTGCTCCCCATCCGGCGCTCCTTCCTGATGAATGTCTATCTCACCCGCAACGGTCTGAGCCTTGGCAACCTATACTGGGGCTTCCTGCTCGTGCCCTTCGGATTGATAGCCATTGCCGTCCCGATGGGCTGGATAGCCCTCCTGGGCTGGCTGCTCGGCTGGTGGCTGCTGCTCGTAGCTAACAGCTATGCCTACCTTTTCTGCCGGGCACTCATCCTAAAGCACATGGCATGGCTGCTCTTGCCCATCGCCGTACACGGAGCTTTGCTCGCCATCATGCTTGTGCCCGACAAGAACCCGCTCGACATGCCAAGCACACTGCTCATGAACGACTTCCTCCACTGGCAGCCACTGCCCTACCTCGGCGCAGCAGCACTCATAGCACTGCTCTACTGGGCCAACTACAAGCTGCAGATGGGCATGATCTATGACGAGGTCGGCAAGAAAGAAGAGAAGGAAATCAAGCACGCCACACAGTTCAACTTCCTGAACCGCTACGGCAAGCTCGGCGAATACCTCAAGCTCGAGGTGAAGCAACGCCTCCGCAACAAGACCGTAAGGATGAGCTTCTTCGTAGGCATCGGCATGATGGTGCTGTTCAGCGTCATCATGTACTTCAGCGACGTCTATGACAACAGTTTCATGCGCTCCTTCATCTGCCTCTACAACTACCTCATCCTGGGCATGATGACGCTTGTGACGATTATGTGCTACGAGGGCAACTACATCGATGGTCTGATGAGCCGCCGCGAAAGCATCTTGCTACTGCTCACGGCAAAGTACTACTTCAACGTCCTGCTGCTCTTCATCCCGCCCATCATCCTGTTGCCCTTGATGATTATCGGCAAGATGAGCGTCTGGATGAACGTCGGCTACTTCTTCTTCACGGCAGGCGTGCTCTATCCCCTGCTCTTCCAGATGGCAGTCTATAACGACAACACGCTGCCCATGAACACCAAGATAACCAGCAAGCAAGGCAACACAGCACAGCAGATAGTCAGCATGGTCATCCTCTTCCTGCCCCTCGGACTGGAGAAGCTGGCCACGTTCCTGCTCGGCGAAACCTGGGGCTACGTCCTCCTCGCAGTGCTCGGACTGACGGGCATCGTTACCCACCGGTACTGGCTACGCAATGTCTATACGCGCTTCATGGCGCGCAGATATTTTAATATGGAAGGCTTCCGCGCCTCACGCGGCACGTAAGAGAGAGAACATACATACTTCATCTTGACTGACCAGACGTATCGAGGCAGATTTTCCCACACGTGAGACAACAAATTCCCACACATGGGAAACACAAAGTAGACACGTCGAGTCATGCAGGACAACCAATGAAAACAGGAAACTAGTACAGACTACAATGGAGATACAACTCAAAGAACTCAAGAAGACATTTGGTGAAAAGGTTGCAGTAGACATTCCGGAACTCACCATACACAGCGGCGACTTGCTGGGACTGGTAGGCAACAATGGTGCAGGCAAAAGCACACTCTTCCGCCTCATCCTCGACCTCATCAAAGCCGACACAGGAACTGTCTGCATGGAGTGGACCCCCTCTAACTCCCCCTTGAAGGGGGAGAATCAGTATGCAAAAGCTATTGACTCCTCTCCCTACAAGGGAGAGGTTGAGAGAGGGTCTGTCAACGTGGCCGAGACGGAAGTGTGGAAGGACTGGACAGGAGCCTTCGTGGACGAGAGTTTCCTCATCGACTACCTCACGCCCGACGAATACTTCCAGTTCATAGCCCGCATCACCGACACCAGCAGTGAGCAGCTGCAAGCCTTCCTCGACGAGTATCAGCACTTCATGGCCGACGAACTCGTGGGACAGAAGAAGCTCATCCGCACCCTCAGCGCCGGCAACAAGCAGAAGGTAGGCATCATGGCAGCCATGTTGCTTAAGCCTCAAGTGCTCATCCTCGACGAGCCCTTCAACTTCCTCGACCCCAGCAGCCAGAACGCCATCAAGCACCTGCTCAAGAAGTACAACGAAGAGACTGGCGCCACCATACTCGTCAGCAGTCACAACCTGCAGCACACCGTCGATATCAGCCATCGCATCGTACTGCTGGAGCACGGTAAAGTCATCCACGACATCGACAACAGAGAAAAACAAGCACAAGACATCCTCGAGAACTACTTCGAGATAAACGACTGAAGTCATTATGAAAAGAGCACTTATGACCTTCCTCGCAGCGTTCATAACGCTATGTGGAGCTCAGGCGCAGACCGACCTGCGCATCCTCAACCATCTCTCCGTCGGAGCCGAAGTGAGCAGCCTAGGCATTGGCGTCGATGCAAGCATGCCCATCACACCTTTCATCGACGTGCAGGCAGGCTACACCATATTCCCCGGCTTCAAGTTCAACACCGTCCTCGGCCTCACCCACCCCACGGGAGAACTTGAGAAGGTTCCCGTCAAGGCCAAGCCCATGATGAAAGGAGGCAAAGTGCTCGTCAACGTAATGCCCCTCCCCATGCTCACGAGTTTCCATGTAACTGCAGGCATATACTTCGGCTCGGACAACATGACAAGCATCTACAGTACAGAACTGATACCACACAGCACAGCAGTCCTGGGAGACTATCTGCTCCAACCCGATGCAGAAGGCAACATCGACGCGGTGCTGAAAGTCAAGCCCGTGAAGACCTACCTGGGCATCGGCATCGGTCGTGGCGTACCCAAGGGAAGAATCGGTTTCAAGATGGACATCGGCTGTCTCCTCTGGGGCAAGCCATCTGTCTATTGCAACGACGTCAAGGTGGAGGACACAGATGCCGACGGCGGCGACGCCAAGTTGCTTAAGGTCATGACAAAGCTCAAAGTCTATCCCGTAGTGAGTTTCCGCGTCTGTGGCAAGATATTCTAAATCATAAATAGTAAATCGTTTAGTAAATGTCTAAGGTTCCCCGCGGCATTCCCTGCCTGACACTAATCATTGTGCTGTTCGGCTATCTGTCCTCTGTGATGGGATTCACCAACATGCTCAACACCATCATGCGGACGGCACACGACTTGCTGCTCAACACAGTCTTCTACCTCATGGCCATGTGCGTGCTGACAGGAGCGTTGAGCCGCATCTTCAGTGTCTTCGGTGTGGTTGACCTGCTGCAGAGGATACTCAAGCCAGTGCTTCGTCCGCTGTTCAACCTGCCAGGCGTTTCCTCCGCAGGAGCGCTCATGACTTTCCTCAGCGACAAGCCCGCCATCATCTCCGTAGCCAAGAATCCACAGTTCAGCCGCTACTTCAAACGCTATCAGCACATCAGTCTGGTGAACTTTGCAGGCAGTTATGCAATGGGATTGCTTGTCATCATCTTCATGATGGGTCACGGTTACTATACTGAGCCGCTCTACGGACTTGTGGGCGCCATCATCGGCAGCATCATCTCCACAAGACTCATGCAAAGGCTCGTGCTCAAGGAGCATCCAGAATACCTCGAGGAAGACGTGATAGAGAACAAGGAACAGGAAATGGCAAATGGAAAATACGAAACGCATCCCGACGACTCCAGCCAGACAATGTTCGTACGCATCCTCGATGCACTGCTCGACGGCGGCAAGACGGGCGTAGAGGTAGGCCTCGCCATCATCCCAGGTGTGCTCATCATCTCGACATTCGTCATGATGTTCACCTTCAGTGTCGATCCAGAGACAGGCACCTACACAGGCGAGGCGTACCAAGGAACCAGACTGCTCCCCTACCTGGCAGGCAAGGCAGGTTTCGTTTTCCACTGGCTCTTTGGCTTCAACGCAAGCGAGCTCGTAGCCTTCCCTATCACTGCACTTGGAACAGTTGGCGCCGCCTTAGGTCTTATCCCTGAAATGATGAGCAAAGGCATCATCGACAGCAACGCCATCGCCGTCTTCACCGCCATGGGCATGTGCTGGAGCGGCTTCCTCAGTGCCGATGCTGCAACGCTCGACTCACTCGGCTACCGGCATTTCATCTCGCGCAGCTTCACCTGCACCTTCATCGGAGGTATCGCTGCCGGCATCGTAACACATTGGCTATACGTCTTCATTACATATCTGATAGAATTTATAAACTAATATATTCAACATGGAATTAGCAACAAAATACAGCCCCGCAGAGGTCGAGGCGAAATGGTACAAGTACTGGAGCGACCACAAACTCTTTGCAAGCAAACCCGACGGACGTGAACCCTATACGATTGTCATCCCGCCACCAAACGTGACGGGCGTACTCCACATGGGTCACATGCTCAACAACACGATTCAGGACATCCTGATTCGCAAGGCCCGCCTCGACGGGAAGAACGCTTGCTGGGTGCCCGGCACCGACCACGCCTCGATTGCTACCGAGGCAAAGGTGGTAAACCGACTGGCCGAGCAGGGCATCAAGAAGCGCGACCTAACCCGTGAAGAGTTCCTGAAGCACGCTTGGGCTTGGACAGAGGAGCATGGCGGCATCATCCTCAAGCAGCTTCGCAAGCTCGGAGCAAGCTGCGACTGGGACCGCACAGCCTTCACCATGGACGAGAAACGCTCGGAGAGTGTGCTCAAAGTCTTCTGCGACCTCTACGACAAAGGACTTATCTATCGTGGCCTTCGCATGGTCAACTGGGACCCGAAGGCACAGACGGTGCTCTCAACGGAAGAAGTTATATACAGGGACGAGAAGTCGAAGCTGTACTATCTGAAGTACTATGTTGAGGACCTTAAGGACTTTGAGGACCTTAAGGACAATGTCGTCCACAAGGACGAGAAAGGCTACTACGCCGTGGTTGCCACCACACGCCCCGAGACCATCATGGGCGACACGGCTATGTGCATCAATCCCAAAGACCCGAAGAACCAATGGCTGCGCGGACACAAGGTCATCGTGCCGCTGGTGGGGCGCGTCATTCCTGTCATCGAGGACCACTATGTTGACATCGAGTTCGGCACAGGTTGCCTGAAGGTGACGCCTGCCCACGATGTGAACGACTACCAACTGGGCAAGACGCACAACCTTGAGACGATAGACATCTTCAATCCCGATGGCACCATCTCAGACCAAAGCCCTCTCTATGTAGGCATGGACCGCATGGATGTCCGCAAGCAGATTGTCAAGGACCTTGATGCCGCAGGCTTGCTTGAGAAGGTCGAGGACTATGAGAACAAAGTGGGCTATTCAGAGCGCAATCAGGACACCGCCGTCGAGCCACGCCTCTGCAAGCAGTGGTTCCTCTCCATGAAGCACATGGCCGACATCGCCCTGCCTCCCGTGCTCGAAGGCAAGCTGAAGTTCCATCCCACGAAGTACGTTACGACCTATCGCAATTGGCTCGAGAACATACAGGACTGGTGCATCAGCCGTCAGCTCTGGTGGGGACATAGGATTCCTGCTTACTTCATAGGAAGTGCGGACGAAGAGGAAGAGCGTTTCGTCGTAGCTTTGACTCCTGAAGAGGCGCTTGCAAAGGCTCAGGAGAAGTATGGCAAGGAAATAACCATGGAGATGCTGCATCGCGACGAGGACGCCCTCGACACCTGGTTCAGCTCATGGCTCTGGCCCATCTCCCTCTTTGACGGCATCAACAACCCGGGCAACGAGGAGATTCGCTACTACTATCCCACAAGCGACCTCGTCACAGGCCCAGACATCATCTTCTTCTGGGTGGCACGCATGATTATGGCAGGCGAGGAGTACATGGGCGACATCCCCTTCAAGAACGTCTATTTCACAGGTATCGTGCGCGACAAGCTTGGACGCAAGATGAGCAAGAGCCTCGGCAATTCGCCCGACCCGCTCGAACTGATAGCCAAGTACGGTGCCGACGGTGTCCGTATGGGCATGATGCTGGCCGCTCCTGCCGGTAACGACATCCTCTACGACGATGCCCTTTGCGCACAAGGCATGGCTTTCTGCAACAAGATGTGGAACGCCTTCCGCCTCGTCAAGGGATGGAAAGTCAGCACAGACATCGCCCAGCCCGAAGCAAACATCACCTCCATCAAGTGGATGCAAGCCAAGCAGAACGCCACATATGCCGAGATTAACGACCTCTACAGCAAATACCGTCTGAACGAAGCTCTGATGGCTGCCTTCAAGCTCTTCACGGACGAGTTCAGCGGATGGTACCTCGAGATGATAAAGCCAGCCTATCAGGCTCCCATTGACAGCAAGACGCTGGATGCCACACTCGACATCTTCGACCAGCTCCTGCACATCATCCATCCCTTCATGCCCTTCATCACGGAGGAACTCTGGCAGCACATCGCCGAGCGCAAGGACGGTGAGTCGCTGATGGTGTCGGTCTTCAAGACAGCCGAACCGACGGAGGAAGAAGCCGAACTCATCAGGAAGGTCGAGGAGATGAAGCAAGTGGTGAGCGGCGTCCGTGCCGTTCGTCAGAGCAAGAACATCTCGCCTCGCGAACCTCTCCCCTTGCAGGTTGTCGGTAAGGCAAAAGAGGGCGTGACCAGCATTTCTGCGCTGGCAGCCATCATCACGAAGTTGGCAGGACTCAGCCAGATAGAGAACGTCGGCGAGAAGAGCGAGGGCACACAGGCCTTCCTCGTCGGCACAGACGAATACGCCGTGCCTCTGGGCAGCCTGATTGATGCGGATGCCGAGCGCGAGAAGGCCGAGACGGAAATAAAGCGTCTGCAAGGCTTCATGGCTGGCATCGAGAAGAAGCTCGGGAACGAGCGCTTCGTGCAAAACGCACCCGCTCAGGTTGTTGAATTGGAACGCAAGAAACTGGCCGACGCCCAGAGCAAGATAGCAGCCCTCGAGGCAACCATCAAATCACTTGGATAAAAAACATAGCACAAAAAAACAACTATGATGAATAAAAACGAGAAGTTTGTCATCACGATTAATCGTGAACTTGGCAGCGGCGGACGCACTGTTGGCCGCAAAGTAGCAGAAAGGCTTGGAGTACAATTCTACGACAAAGCCATTATTAAGGCACTTACCAACAAATTACAATTGAGTGAAGAAAAGATCGAACAGATGAAGGGACAAAGCCATCACTGGTGGCATGACTTCAGGTTTGCCCGAGGCGTCGGTATGGGCATGATACCCATACAGTTCACCGAGGCTTATGGCGGCGAACTCTGTCAGCCCACATCGGACATGATGTTCCGCATAGAAAAGGAGCTTTTGCAAGGCATCACTGCAGACGAATCGTGTGTGGTGGCAGGCCGCTGCGGCTTCTTCGTATTGCGACAACACCCCAATCACCTGAACATACTCATCCAGGCCTCCATGGACTTTCGCACAGAACGTTTGGCACGCAAGCAAAACATGACACAGGAGGAAGCTCGCAAAGCAATCGAGAAGGTAGACATGATGCGAGAGAACTATGTGACGAAATATTGTGGCACATCGCGCTATGACACACGCAACTACGACCTTGTCCTTCGCGCCGACGGCAAGACGGAGGATGAACTGGCCGACATCATCATGCAATACATAAACGGAAAGTGAGAATAAAGGAAACTGTGCAGACACAGAATTAGAATCACATGACAACGACTATTCAAGAGGATGGCAATCAAGTGATTGCATTCTTCTCAGGGCGCTTGGATACAACCGCTGCAGTCGAAGCTACTGCAACCGTAAAGCCGCTCATGGATGTACGAGAAAAAGAAATCGTGTTGGACTGTAGTAAGTTAGAATATATCTCATCCTCAGGTCTGCGCATCTTTCTTTCCATACGCAAAGAAGCCATTGTACATGGCTGTAAGGTCATCGTACGCAACATGAACACTGATATTCGACAAGTGTTTATGATGACAGGTTTTATCAGTCTATTTGACATACAAGAATGACAGCACTTGACCTGCACCAACAGATGATTCTTGAGGAATATCGAGATTCATTGCCCGTACTTGAGCAACTGAAGGCGAAAGTACTCGAGACACTGCATGAGACATTGGACAGCAGTGGGCTCTTCGTCTCTGCCATCGAAGCGAGGGTAAAGAAAGAGAAGTCGTTGACAGGAAAACTGGCGCTCAAGGGAGCCAAGTACACCAGACTGGCAGACGTCACAGACCTTGTCGGAGCCCGTGTCATCACTTTCTATACTGACGACGTTGACCGCATAGCATCTATAGCGGAGAAACTGTTCGATATAGATTGGGACAACTCTGTGGACAAGCGAAAGCTGCACCAGCTCGACAGTTTCGGCTACAACTCGCTCCATTATATATGTCGCATGCCCGGCTATGATTTCCGTTTTGAGTTGCAACTGCGCACGACCCTTCAGCATGCATGGGCAGCCATCAATCACGACAACGGCTATAAGTCCGATATTGAGATTCCACACGAATATCTGCGTCGCATGAACCGTTTGGCAGGCATGTTGGAGATGGCCGACGATGAGTTCAGCCGCATCCGAATAGAGCTTACGGACTACCGCCGCCGTGTACAGACATTGGTAAAGAATGGAAAACTGGACGACGTATTGCTGGACGGCGACACATTCCGCTCGTACCTACAGGCAGGTCCACTCAACACACTCAACAGGCGCATCGCAGCCATTAATCAAGCTGAAATACAGGAAACGCCGCTTGACAACTATCTGCAAGTGCTCAAATCGCTCAACTGCAATACCCTCGGCGATGTTGACCGGCTCATAAAGTGCTATGAAGAAAACGCATATCTGCTGGCACGACACCAGCTTGGCAACACTGACCTGGACATCATCTCCTCCTCTATCGGATTGCAGAATGTATGTATTGTATGCATACTCTCCAAAGGTGGCGGAATGATTGGTCTGGAGCGGCTCTTCGATACGCTTAACGGACAGAATGCCCAGAATGCAA
Organism: Bacteroidaceae bacterium; assembly: GCA_017469525.1. Lineage (GTDB taxonomy): Bacteria > Bacteroidota > Bacteroidia > Bacteroidales > Bacteroidaceae > Physcousia. The sequence continues at coordinate 274,851 of JAFUGG010000013.1, forward strand.
CACTTGCTTCAATGACGTATGAACAGGCAAGGACGCTACCGTTCATGAAATGCTAATGGAATATATATGGAGCCTATACTAATTGACCTGAACGACTACGTCCGCACCGGTGAAGGCGCCAATGGCGCAAGCTATGACCACAAACATGATCCAAATATCATGGTCAAGCTATATTTCCGCAACTATAATTCAGCGGAAAAGGAATTGGAACTGGCAAAGAAAATATATCAGACAGGCATTCCCACTCCAGAGCCAGGAGATCTTGTGACGGACGGCAAGCATATAGGCATTCGCTTCAAGAAGGTGGTGGGCAAACGCTCCTACTCACGTGCTTGTGGCGACAATCCTGAGCGTACGGAAGAATATGCACGCGAGTTCGCGCAGATGTGCAAACGCCTTCATGCAACGCATATCGATGCCACACAGTTTGAAGATGTCAAAAGCCATCTTAACACCCTACTTGACGCCAATCCATATTTCACGCCAGAACAAAAAGCTAAGATATGCGATTTCATTGCCAATGCACCTGATGCAGACACTGCCATCCATGGTGACCTACAGTTTGGCAATTGCATATTCACAGAAGAAGACGGTATTCGCACCTCCTACTTCATTGACCTTGGTGACTTCTGTTACGGCTATCCGATGTTTGACCTTGGAATGGTATATCTCTGCTGCCACCTGAACGACGAGTCGTGGACAATGGAAGTCAATCACATGTCCAACGCTACAGCTGCCCGCTTCTGGGATGCCTTCGCAAAGGAGTATTTCGGACCATCGGCCAATATGGAGACAATCACGCGTGAAGTAAAAATCTATGCAGGACTAAAGACGCTCATCATTGAGCGTGATACCCACTGCCCTATGCCACAATTCCGTGCAATGCTCGAAGGAACTATATACTAACTCTTCAAACAACAATAGAGAATGGCAAACAAATACATGGATACCGATCTGCTCGACCGTGCAATTATTTTCGCAGTGAAAGCACATCACAACTCGGAACGTCGCGGGAAAGGTTTCCCCTATATTGTTCACCCAATGGAGGCAGTGGGGATAGTAGCTACCATCACACCGGACCAGGAACTGCTGGCTGCCGCTGCCTTGCATGATACGATAGAGGATACTGATGTCACTTTGGAAGACATCCGCCGCGAGTTTGGCGAGAGGGTGGCCCGCCTCGTGGAGGCTGAGAGCGACCAATTCAAGGAAGGCATCCCAGAGGAAGAAGACTGGCACGAACGTAAGCAAGTAGCTATTGACCGTCTGCGCAGAGCCTCGCGTGATGCAAAAATTGTTGCAATGGGAGACAAACTCAGCAACATGCGTGCCATCTATCGTGATTATATGACCCAAGGAGACGCTCTATGGCATATCTTCCACGTCACTGACAAAGCCTCGCATGAATGGCACTACAGAAAACTTGCAGAATCTCTCTGTGAGTTGAGCGACACATTTGCCTACAAAGAATTTGTTGAACTAATTGACGCTGTTTTTCGTAAATGAAAGAAACATTGAAGAAACTAATGCCAAGGGCTCTGCGCTCGAAGTCCAGCCTTGCTATCATCCTCACAGCTGCTGTGCTGGTGGAGGTGACGAACGGCGTGCAATACTTGTTTGCCAAAAGAAGCTTACAAGAAGAGGTGGAGCACCGGGCTAAAAGCGAACTCAGGGCAAAGGGACTGGAAATAGAGAATGTGACGACGGCAATAGAAGTGGCAGCAGACAACATGGTTTGGGCTATAGAATCAGAACTTGCCAATCCTGACAGCATCTATGGCATTGCCCGCAAACTATTGGAGAACAACAAACAAATCGTAGGGGCTGCCGTTGTTTTCGTAGCCGACTACTATCCCCAATACGGACGCTGGTGCGAGTTGTATGTAGCCCGATGCAGCAACGGAGACTTCGAAATGGAACAGATAGGCGGTCCGGACCACGACTACCTGCAGGCAATATGGTTCAAGGGTGCCATTGCAGCAGGCAAGGGATATTGGAGCGAACCTTATTATGACAATAAAGGAGCGCAGATGATGCTCTCCTCATACTTCACACCTGTTCGCGGCCGCGATGGAAAGATTGTAGCCCTGCTTGCGGCAGACGTCTCACTCGACTGGCTGACGGAAGTCATCAATGCCAAGCGAACCTATCCTTCCAGCTACAACATCCTGCTGTCACGAACCGGACAGATTATGGCATGCCCCGTAGAAAGCCTTGTGATGCAACGTAACATCGAACAAGTGACAGCTGACCTGAAAGACACAACCATAGACCGCATCAACCGCGAAATGATGGCAGGTCAAAGCGGAAAGGCCACAATATATAACCACAATGGCAAGAAGAGACATGTGTTCTATGCCCAGATGGATGAAGGCACCGGGTGGTCAATGGCCGTTGTATGCCCTGAGCAAGAAATCTACCACAACCTCCGCCAGATGCGCTTCAACCTCTTCCTGCTCATGCTTATAGGCATAGCATTGCTGGGCTATATCATCTGGCGTGCTGCCAAGAATGCCATATACCTGCAGAGTGTCAATGCCGAGAAGGAGCGAATAGGTTGCGAGCTGCGTATTGCCAGTGATATACAGAAGAGCATGCTGCCTAAGATATTCCCGCCTTATCCGGAACGGGACGATGTGGAGATATTCGGTTCGATTGTGCCTGCCAAGGAAGTAGGCGGCGACCTCTTTGATTTCTACATTCGCGACGAGAAGCTCTTCTTCTGCATAGGCGATGTCAGTGGAAAGGGGGTGCCTGCCTCGCTCGTAATGGCTGTCAAACGAAGCTTGTTCCGTACTGTCTCTGCACACGAAGCAATCCCGGAACGTATCGTGACACACATGAACGACTCAATGGCACAGACAAACGAAACAAACATGTTTGTCACGATGTTCGTTGGCGTACTCGACCTGCCGACTGGCCGGCTGCGCTACTGTAATGCAGGGCATTGTTCACCGATGCTTATTGAGAGCAGCCAACATGAAACAGCATCCAGGAAGGAGAACACATCTGATAATCAGCAGTTATCTTTCATCGATTGTATCTCGAACTTCCCCCTCGGCATCATTCCAAACTGGAAATTCAAGGGACAGGAACTCTTCGTTCATCCTCAAGATACCATCTTCCTATATACTGACGGCCTGACAGAAGCCGAGAATATTAAACATGCGCAGTATGGGGAGGAGAGGATGATGGCAGAAGTCAGAAAGGTTGAAGCACAAACGCCTCAAGCCCTCATCGAGCACATGACCAGTGCTGTAAATGCATTTGTTGGCGAAGCTAGGCAGAGCGACGACCTGACGATGCTGGCCGTACAATATACAAAAGAACAGCTTGACCTGCGGCTTGACCGCGAGATAACGCTACAGAATGACATCCAGCAGATTACGTTGCTGGCAGAGTTCGTTGAGGAGGTGTGCGAGAGCATAGGTCTTGATGGAGCAACGACTATGCAGATGAACCTGGCCCTGGAGGAAGCTGTAGTCAATGTGATAAAGTATGCCTATCCCCATGACACAGTCGGCGACATAAACATCAAGGCACAAGCCAGTGATGTCCGCCTGAAGTTTGTCGTCAGCGACAACGGTGCTCCCTTCGACCCTACGGCCAAGACTGAGGTAGACACGACACTCACAGCCGAGGAGCGTCCAATAGGCGGACTGGGAATTCATCTGGTAAGGAAGATAATGGATTCTATTAATTACGAGAGAGTTAGCGACAGAAACGTACTGACACTCAGGAAAAAATTAAATAAACAGTAATGGAGGATATCATGTTTTTAGGCTTGAATGTCTATGCCTGGATTACGATAGTTACTCTCCTGGGCATCTTCCTGATGATGGCCCGCACGCGAGTGCCTGCTGAGGTAACATTTCTGGGAGCACTCACCATATTGCTCGTCACTGGAGTGGTGACAGAGGAGGAAGGCATGGCAGGCTTTGGATCTGAGCCCGTTGTTGTCCATGCCGCATTCTTCGTAGTCATTGCCGGACTAATGCAGACGGGTGTTCTCTATTGGCTCACAAAGCATGTACTGGGCAATCCCAAGAACTACAAGAATGCCATTCTGCGTCTGATGGTACCAATCAGTGCACTGGCTGCATTACTCAACTCGGTAAATGTCGTGGCATTGTTCATCGACACCGTGAAGATATGGGCACGCAAGCTCGACATCCCTGCCTCAAAGCTGCTGCTGCCCTTGAGCTATGCTGCATCACTGGGTGGTATGTGCACCATTTTGGGCAACTCGTCGAACCTGGTCATTGCAGGTCTTTATGCCAAGCAGACGGGCCAGCAACTCAACCTCTTCGAACCGTTGCTACCAGGAATAGCACTTACCATTGTGGGCATACTGCTCGTCGTGGCTTTGCAACGTTTCATACCCAAGCGTGAATCGCCCGAGCAGTCTTTCGAGACGACTTCCGATTATACAGCCGAGCTGCTTGTGCCTACAGACCATCCCTCCATTGCAGAGACTGTGGATGAAGCCGGTCTGTACAAAATCAAGGGCGGTTCGCTGGTTGAGATAGTACGCTTCGACAAGGAGATTATTATGCCCGTGAGTCCCGACGAGCCCTTGATGGGCGGCGACCGTCTGGTCTATGCCGGACAGATAAACGAGATTCTCGAGCTGAAGCGCAGCCACGGACTTGTGGTGGCAGACCACCATGTGTGGAGCATCAACGAGATTGACACCAAACGGAAGATGCGCACGGCTTACGTTGACTTCGGAAGCGACCTCATTGGTACGAAGATGACAGAGAGCGAATTCGAACGTGAGAACGATTTGGTGCTTGTGGCTGTAGCCCGACAGGGAAGACGCGTGGAGGGACAGCCTCGTGAAATAAGACTGCAAGCCGGTGACTCTTTATTACTGGAGTGCCCGTCTAACAGTGACAAGAAGATAGAGCAGGACAATCGCCGACGCCTGACGTTCTTCGATTCGCACTTCGTCCCACAGATTGGACCACGGACTGTCACGGCTACCGTTGTGCTTGTTTTGATGTTCCTTCTTTCATCGCTGCATGTATTGCCGCTGATGGCTACGACGATGCTGGCTGCCGGAGCCATGTTGGTGTTCAAGTGCTGTCGGATGGACCGCGTGCTGACATACATCGAATGGGACATATTGCTCATTCTGGGCTCGACGGTAGTGTTCTCTTCGGCTATTGCAAAGACAGGCATTACAGATGCCATAGCCACGGGTATTCTTGATGCCTGCGGTTCCAATCCATACGTTGTGATGGCAGTGATGTGCCTGCTGGCCTCCGTCGTAACAGAGTTTGTGAGCGACGTGGGCAGCGCAGCTGTGTTCTTCCCCATCATCTGGCAACAGGCTCAGTTGCTGGGCTGCAATCCCATGCCCTTCGTCATGTCGCTGATGCTGTCTGTCATCATCAGCTTCGCCTCGCCCATCGGTTCCAGCACACACATCCTCATATACGGACCTGGCTCCTTCCATTTCTCCGACTTCGCAAGGCTGGGAGTCATCATGCATTTGGTGTTGCTCACTGTCTGCCTCCTGCTTGTAAACCTGATCTATCCTCTATACATATAATAACGAGTGAACTTCATTAACTACTAAAACTAATATTTCTTAACCTATGAAAGCAAAATACCTAAGCCTGCTCCTTGCAGCAGCACTGATGAGCCAGACACCCGTCATGGCTCGCGAGAAACAAGACAAGCCAAAGACCGAGCAAACGAAGAAAAGCAAACGCACGCTCTTTGGGAAAAAGAAGAAAAAGGGTGAAGCACCTAAGGACAGCACCAAGGTGGAGAAACCCAGCGTGGACCGCAAGGGACTCTTCCACGTGACGAAGACGAAGGCGGACTGGTTCTTCGAGATTCCCGACTCACTCATCGGCCGTGAGTTCCTCACCACGACGCGCTACACCTCTACCCCATCGAACAGCGGAAAGTTCGGTGGCGAGCTGGTCAACGGCAATACCGTCTATTTCGAGGTTGCTCCCGACGACCGCTTGCTGCTTCGCGTCAGCCTGCTCATCAACTATGCCGACACGACGCAGAACATCAACCGCGCCATCACCATCAGCAACGAGAACCCCATCATCGGCTCCTTCAAGGTGGAGAGCCACAAGGGAGGCATCTATAAGATAAAGGTGAACGACTTCTTTGGTGCGGACAATCCTGCCATCGGGCTGCCTAAGAGCGTCAAGGACGGCTTTGGATTGCAGGGACAGATAGGCGACGCTTCGTATATCGAGGACATAAAATCCTTCCCTCTCAATACGGAAATCCGCCTCATCAAGACGTTTGCCAGCAACGGGAAAGTGCTCCCGACGAACTATATGACTGGTCGTGCCACCTTCGGCCTCAACATCAGTTTCATCCTTTTACCTGAGAAACCGATGATGCGACGCTACTTCGACCCCCGCGTAGGCTACTTCACCGACGACTTTACAAGCTACAGCGACGACCAGCAGCGCGTTGAGCAGAAGCGTTTCGTCACGCGTTGGCGACTGGAGCCGCGTCCCGAAGATGTCGAGAAGATGCGTCGCGGCGAACTGGTTGAGCCGATAAAACCCATCGTCTATTACATCGACCCAGCCACTCCAAAGCAATGGCGCAAGTATCTCATCATGGGTGTGAACGACTGGCAAGCTGCCTTCGAGCAAGCAGGCTTCAAGAATGCCATCCGTGCTGAGGAGTGGCCAGAGAACGATTCAACCATGAGCATGGAGGACGCACGCTTTAGCTGCATCCGCTACCTCGCCAGTCCCATCGAGAATGCTTACGGTCCGAACGTCCACGACCCACGCACCGGCGAGATACTCGAGAGCCATATCTGCTGGTATCACAACGTGATGAGCCTCGTCCACAACTGGTACATGGTGCAATGCAGCAGCATAGACGAAGCAGCACAAAAGATGAACTACGACGAAGAATTGATGGGTCAGCTCATCCGCTTCGTGTCGAGTCACGAGGTGGGACACACGCTTGGCCTTCGCCACAACTTTGGCAGTAGCAGCACAGTGCCCGTCGACAGTCTGAGAGACAAGGCGTGGGTGGAAGCGCATGGTCATACGCCATCGATCATGGACTATGCGCGCTTCAATTACGTTGCCCAGCCGGAGGACGGCATCGAGCACGTAGGCATCTTCCCACGCATCAACGACTACGACAAATGGGCCATTAAATGGGGTTACACGCCGATACTCGGAGCTAAGGATGAGGACGAAGACCACAAGATGCTTGAACCTATGACCCTTCAGGCGCAGAAGAACAAGCGACTTTGGTGGGGCGACGGAGAGAGTTCACAAGGTCGTCTCGACCCGCGCCGCCAGACGGAAGACCTCGGCAACGACCCTGTGAAGGCCAGCTACTACGGCATACTCAACCTGAAACGCGAGCTTGTCAAGCTGCCGGAATGGACGTTGGACAACGACAAGGACCTTTACTGGAACGACATCGAAACGATGTACGGCCAGATACGCAGGCAGTTCCTGCGCTACATGGGACATGTCGTCCGCAACATCGGCGGTTATCAGATTACATTCCAACCCAAGGGCTCGGCCGAAGACGTGTATGTGCCCCAGCCTCTCGCTGGGCAGAAAGCGGCACTTAGCTTCGTAAGTGAGCAAGTCCTGACTGAACCCGTTTGGCTCCGCAACCTGAGCTATGCCTATCGCATCAGTTCCAATCCGCAGAACCTCACCAACTATGTGGGCGAGAGCGTCATGACAAGTCTGATGGACAGACTCGATGCACTCAACGACCTCTACAAGCCCGCCGACTATCTTGCCGACCTTACGAAACTTGTATTCGCAGAGTTGGACAGTCGCGCAAAGGTTAGTCCCTACCGCAAGGTCTTGCAGGACACGATGCTCCTCCACTTGACGCGAGCCTACGGGAACGGCAATCAGAACATCCGTCCCGCTGTGCTCTACACCCTCCAACAGCTCGAACGCAAGACAAAGACAGCCAGCCAGAGCGCTTCCGACGCGGAGACTCGAACTCATTGGGCAAGTCTATACGACCAGATAGACCGTCTGCTCAACTGGAAATAAACATGAAGGGCAAGCTTCTGACGAGGCTTGCTTTTTTTTTTGCTTTTACCCAGACAGCAATAATTTAATTTCCTCGGATACCAAAAAAAAGATTAATATCTGAAGGCGATGCACGGCGTCGTTTCTGCCGACGAACGATGATTCTGCTTCCGTTTTGCTTGTGCCTGAGACTCAACACGACAGGGAGGAGGGTTTGCACATACATGTAGATGCAATTGCATGTACATGTAGATGCAATTGCATCTACATGTATGTGCAAACAACCCATGCTGCAACCTGGGGCATCCCGAGATGTAAAAACTATTAATGATTATCCATAACCTTACCACATTTGTATGCTTCGACACATGGCTTTTTGCGCTCCTGCAAAACATGTGCTCTGGAGGCAATGCCAGACCAGACCTGGGCTGACAGCTTATCAGCCTTACATACTGTAGTAAGACCTATATGAATTCTCTATTAGTCCTCTATAAAAACTGTATGCTATAGGATAGAAACCATAGAAAATCCACTGAGAATTTAGCTAAAGTGAACCTGCAAGCCAATATTTTTAACATTCTTTCTCCAATCTTCAATTAAATTTCATATCTTTGTCCGCAGAAACATTTGAAATACACCACAACGATAACTAACCAACAAATCACTATACTATGAAGAAATTAGTTACTCTTTTTTTCCTCCTTGTACTGGCAATGTCCTCCTATGCACAGGAAACAGTTTACACCTACGACTTCGAGGACAGCATCAACCCCTTTACCGACGACAGCCGCATCACCAGTGCCATCGAATACAATGCCACTGCCGACGGCAACGTGCTGGGATGGACATGTGCGAACAACGCTCAGAACGGCTACAGTTTCTCGCATTTCGATTTCACCTCCCTCCTCGACAAACCGGAAACGGTGAAGATAGAGTTCGACTACTACAACACAGCCGGCGGCCGTTCTGTCCTGGTCATCGGCGATGCCAGTGTCCGCGGCACCACCGGCGGCAGCAGCAAATATAAGTACAACCTGACGGGTGCCATCTTCTATATCGGCTCAAACAAGGACAAATCCTTTATAGGCGAGGAATACTTCCCCCTGGAATCCAAAGTCGGAGAACTTGGCGTAGAGGAAGGCCTCTCTGGCAGATGGCTGCACGTCACTGTGACGGTCAACACCGAAAGCAGAACTGTGGCCTGGACCGTGGCCGACATTTCCGGCCCGGAGCTAAGCAGCGGCTCGGCTGCCTACTACTCCGATGATGCAATAGATTGCACGCAGATCGACGTCTTCGGATGTATCAACGACAGCCATTGCTGCATGATGGACAACCTGACCATCACCAACTACAAGAGCAACGCCCAGTATGCCGACTATACTGTCCGCTACGTCGATGAGGGCGGAAACGAGCTGAAGCCCTCGCGCACCGGCAACGGGAAGGTGGGCGGACATGCAACCTTGCTTCCCAGCGACATGGAGCCTTTCTACTCAGAAGACGGGACGATGAAGTACTTCTACGTCAGCGACAACAGCGACAGTGAAGTGATTGCAGAGCAGGGAACCCTCATCTCCGTCCTCTTCCGCGAGGCTGAGACATGGTATGCCGTGCTCGACTGCGTGACGGACGAAGACGTGCCTCTGGCCCAGCTCACGGGCACATTCCTCGAAGGCGACGAGCTGACGCTCTATCCGTCGCGTGGCTTTGAGTATGCTGGAGCATACTACATGACGCCTGCCACTTATTATAATGGCGCTCCCTTCACCTTCCCGGGCTCCCTTCAGCCCGTTCAGGAGGGAGGCAAGACTTGCTTCAAGGGCAAACAGGTCTATACGAAGGATGCCAACGTAGCCTACTACTCGGAGTTCGAGCGCCTGGCTCTTCCCCAGACGGACGAGGGCCATGGCACAGGACTGGGACAGCTCTTCGGCACAGTCAACAGCTGGTACAGCTTCTCTGGCTCTTATTTCGACCGCTTCTCTGGAGGTCGCGGCATCCGTCTCGACGCAGAGTCATACGTCTGGACAGAGCCTGTCTCCGAGGCAGGAACCTATCGCGTGACCATCTATGGCCGCAATGACGTGAGTGCTGACGCCACCGAACCCTACAGGCTCGGCTTGCGCGATGCCGAGGGCAACGTCACCTACTTCGTTGGCCTGACAATCCCTTCTTGGAATTCAGCCGCAACCGGCCACAGCATCGTACAAGATGTCGTAATTCCGCAGGGCTATTCGCTCGTTGTGATGAACCCAAGCGAAAGCAACAAAATCTCGCTCGATGACATCACGCTGACGAAGATTGTTCCTTCCGTTTGCTACACTGAGTTCGTGGAAGAGACGGGCACCCTGACCTATTACTATGACAATAAGAAGAGTTTACGCTCGGGTGTGACTGAAGTGTACGACCCCGTAAACAACCCCGATGCCGTGCGCTTCACTGGCTACTACAAGAAGGTAACCAAGGCCGTCATTGATCCGTCGATGAAAGACGCGCCCCTGACTTCAATGAGGAATATGTTCTATGGCGGCTTCCATCCCGAAACATTCGTAATGCAATCACTGAGGAACATGACGAGTATCGAAGGGCTGGAGAACCTCAACACATCCACCGTCACGGACATGAACAATATGTTTGGCTTGTGCCAGTCGCTGACGACACTTGACCTTAGCTCGTTCAACACTTCCAAGGTGACAACTTTCAATGGC
>JAFUGG010000014.1 GCA_017469525.1 Bacteroidaceae bacterium
ACGACGTGAATCGAAGCTACAAATGTCCCGCCGCACCCTTGCAGACGTCCAATTTCACAAACTTTCGCTCCCTTTTTGTGTGATATTTGAAAATAAATGACTAACTTTGCCTCCGTGAAGAAAGGCTCCCTCTCCAATTCTCACCCCGTGGAGAAGAAGTTTTCGCCGTGGGGAAGATATCAAAAAGAAGGAGTAAGAAAGCGCAAACAGTTAATAGTTAAATAGTAAATCATGAAAAGGTTTCTCTTACTGACCCTTGCATTGATGAGTCTTGCATCCGGCTCCTTTGCAGCAGACAAGAAGGAGACGCTGACGTCTCCGAGTGGTAACATCAAGCTGGAAGTCACGGTGGGCGAGCGGCTCACCTACAGCGCCTTCCTCGGCGAGGAGCAGATTTTCAGGGACTGCCCCGTGAGCCTGCAGGTCGGGAAGGACGTCTTCGGCACAAACCCAAAGCTGAGCGGCACGAAGCGCAGCAAGGTGGATGAGGTGGTAAAGCCCGTCGTGCCCATGAAGTATGCTGAGGTCGGGAACAAGGCCAACCAGCTGACGCTCTTGTTCCGGGGCGGCATCTCGGTCGACTTCCGTGCCTACGACAACGGCATTGCCTATCGTTTTGTCATCAACAAGGGCAAGGCCGGACAGGTGGATGTCGTGGACGAAGGCGTGACACTCAACTTGCCGGAGGCTTTCACGGCACACGTCTCGAAGACGAAGGGCTTCAAGACTTCCTACGAGAACCCCTACACGCACGTCTCGACGGCTGACTACAATGCCGGCGACGAAATGACCTATCTGCCCATCCTCCTGGAGAGTCCGAAGGGCACGATGGTGCTCTTCTCCGAGAGCGACGTGCGCGACTACCCGCATCTCTTCCTCAAACCGACCGACGGCAACGGTTTCACGTCCGTCTTCCCCAAGTCGCCCGAGACGTGGGAACCGCGTGGCGACCGCAGCTGGACCATTACCAAGGAGCGCGACTGCATAGCCCGTACCGATGCACAGCGCACCTTGCCGTGGCGTTTCGCCGTAATCGGAACGGACAAGACCATAGCCGAGAACCAGATGGAGGTCGTGCTTGGTGGCAAGTGCGAACTGGACGACACGTCGTGGATCAAGCCGGGAAAGGTCAACTGGGACTGGTGGAACCACTGGACGGTGTGGGGCGTTGACTTCGAGACAGGCATCAACAACGACACCTACAAGTACATCATCGACTGCGCATCGAAGTATGGCGTGGAGTACATCCTGCTGGACGAGGGCTGGAACAAGCGTGTCCAGGACCCCTTCACCACGCGCGACGAGATAGATGTCAAGGAACTTGTGGAGTACGGACGGCAGAAGAACGTCGGCATCGTGCTGTGGCTCTCGTGGCTCACCGTGGAGCAGCACATGGACCTCATTCCCTTCTATGCCAAGATGGGCGTGAAGGGACTGAAGATAGACTTTATGGATCACAGCGACCAATGGATGGTGAACTTCTACGAACGCGTGGTGCGCGAGTGTGCCAAGAACAAGCTGCTGGTCGATTACCACGGCTCGTTCAAGCCATCAGGAATGGAGCAGCGGCTGCCCAACCTCATCAGCTACGAAGGCGTGCGCGGTTTGGAACAAGGAGGAGGCTGCAAGCCCGAGAACAGCATCTGGTTGCCCTTCATGCGAAACGCTGTAGGTCCGATGGACTTCACGCCGGGTGCTATGCACAACGCCCAGCCCGAGGACAACCGAGGCTCTGGCTCTCTGCCGATGGGAAGCGGCACCAGAGCCTATCAGATGGCACTCTATGTCTGCTTCGAAAGCGGCGTGCAGATGCTGGCCGACAGTCCTTCGCGCTACCTTCGCGAAGACGAGTGTACGCGATTCATAGCATCTGTTCCCACGACATGGGACGAGACGCGTGTCCTTTCGGCTAAGGCCGGCGACCATTACGTCGTGGCTAAACGCAAGGAGGGCAAGTGGTTTATCGGCGCCATGACAGGCGAGAAGGCTCAGGATATTGAGATTTCCCTCGATTTCATCGGTAAAAACGGACATCTCACCTACTTCCAGGACGGTCGGAATGCACATCGCATTGCCGTCGATTACAAGAAGGGAGAGCAGGATGTAACGCCCCAGACGAAGCTCCGACTGCACCTCGTCCGCAACGGCGGCTGGGCTGGAGTGGTCGAATAAAAGCAAGAACGACATGATACTCAAAGGAACTTACACTGCCTCGGAACAGCGGTATGCCGACGAGAGCCTTTATGCCCGATGCGGACGGAGCGGTGTGCTGCTGCCGAAGGTGAGCCTCGGCTTCTGGCACAACTTTGGTGGTGTGGACCCGTACGAAAGGAGTCGCGCCATCACGCACTATGCCTTCGACCACGGCATCACGCACTTCGACCTCGCCAACAACTACGGTCCGCCCTACGGCTCTGCCGAGGAGACGATGGGCCGACTGATGGACGACGACTTCCGCCCTTATCGCGATGAGCTTTTCATCAGCAGCAAGGCCGGCTACGATATGTGGCCCGGGCCTTACGGCAACTGGGGGTCGCGCAAATATCTCATGGCCAGCATCGACCAGAGCCTGAGGCGTATGCATCTGGACTACGTCGACCTCTTCTACAGCCACCGTCTCGACCCCCTGACACCCCTTGAGGAGACGCTGCAGGCATTGGTCGACATCGTCCGCGCAGGCAAGGCCCTCTACGTGGGCATCTCGAACTGGCCGCTCGAGCCCTTGCGCATCGGCGAAAAGTATCTGCGCGAGCACGACGTGCCCCTGCTAATCTATCAGGGCAGACTCAACATGATTGACAAAAAACCGATGGAATCGGGCATTTTGGACTTCTGCAGGGAGCAGGGCGTGGGCTTCATTGCCTTCTCTCCCCTGGCACAGGGACTGCTCACCGACCGCTACCTGAACGGCATCCCGTCCGACTCCCGTATGGCTCGCGAGCACTTCCTCAAGTCCGACCGCCTCACGCCAGAACTCATCGACTACGTCCTGAAGTTGAGGGAAAAGGCACAGGCCGATGGACACACCACCGCTGAGGAAGCCCTTCGGTGGGTATTGGCGCAGGAAGGCGTCACGTCGGTCCTCGTCGGAGCCAGCTCGCCGGAACAGCTCGCGCAGAACTTGCGTTGCGTGGCCCCCTGACGCCTCGGGAACGATGCACCTACGGAGCATCGGCCAACACATACTATTGCATCGGCCAACGCATGCTATTGCATCGGCCAACGCATGCTATTGCATCGGGCGACACATACTATTGCATCAGGCGACACATGCTATTGCATCGGGCGACACACACTGCGGCGTCCTTTCTCCCCCCCTTCCGTAAGAAGTTTCCCGGAAGCCTTAGCTCGACGAAAAGTCAATCGAAGCTCGACGGAAGTCAAGCATTTTTTTCCGTCACGAAACGCCGATGGAAAGACGTGCTGGAGAGCAGAGTCTGTAACTTCTCCCAGACAGCAATTATTTTTATATATTATGGAAAAACTCTTTTTCTCATAGCGGAGAAGAAAAAAATTCCTTCTCCGTGCAATGTTTTTCGTTTCCCTGCGTATATAAGAGTAGAAGGCAATAACATGGAGCAACCTACGAAGCAACTCATCAACGACCTGCTCGAACAGAGACGCACGGCGCAGCAGCGGCTGATAGGCCACTATGGTCCCGGTGTTTTTCGGCTGGTGCTTCGCATCGTGGGGCAGCAGCAGGATGCCGAAGAGGTGTACCAGGATGTCTTTGTCAAAGTGCTGCAAAACATCGCTTCCTACGACGACAGGCTCTCCACCCTCGGCACCTGGATCAGCCGCATCGCTTACCGTGAGTCCATCAGCTTCCTGAGGCGCACACGTCCGGCCTTCGTCTATATCGAGGAGAAAAACCTGCAACTGGAAAGCCTCGACACAGAAGTGGACGACGCCCCGCGAGAGCTGACCATCCAAAGACTGGAGCAAGCCATCACACAGCTGCAGCCGCAGGAACAGGCACTGCTCACCATGTTCTACTACGACAACCTGAGCCTGCGCGACATCGCTTTCGCCACCGACTCCATCCCGTCCACCGTCGGCTCCTGGCTCTGTAGGATACGCAAGAAACTCTACCGCATCATTAAAACCATGCCACTATGAACGAGAATGATTACCTGAAGACACTCACCGACGACACCTGCCTGCGCGAGGCTCTCAGCCGCAGCGTGCAGAAGCAGCCGCCTTTGCCGTCAGACCTCAACGAGCGGTTGATGCAACGCCTCGACAGGCAGCAGAAGCCACCCCGCCGCATCTGGCCGCTCGCTCTGACGGCCCTCGGCATAGCCGCCAGCGTGCTCCTCGTGCTGATGCTTCGGCCTGTGAAAGAACAACCCAAGCAGCAGCCCGTCGTAGCAGAGCAACCTCAGGAGCCGATGCCCCAGCCCGCTGTCCCCGTCGAACCCATTCAACCCGTCAAGCCCACTCAGCCTATTCACCCCACAAAGCCTAAGCGCCCCAGCGAGGCAGAGCTTCCCGACACGCTCGGAGAAAGCATCTTCGAGTCGGAAGAGAACGTGCGGAT
Organism: Bacteroidaceae bacterium; assembly: GCA_017469525.1. Lineage (GTDB taxonomy): Bacteria > Bacteroidota > Bacteroidia > Bacteroidales > Bacteroidaceae > Physcousia. The sequence goes on from JAFUGG010000014.1 coordinate 4,541, forward strand.
TGCCATGCAGATACTCCGTGAGTGCGAAGCCACCATACGTCGTGAGGAGCAACAGACGCGCAACTACATCATAGAGGCAACGTTCAACGCCTTGCCACATGCAGAGGATGCCCTGCTCGTCAGAGGCGAAAACGGCAACCTCGAAGTGATACAAGTCAGCCAACAAACAGCGATAGAAATATAAACCCCTAAACTAAATAGAAAATGAAAACTACAGCAAAACTCTTGACGTTCGTTCTGCTCGCCCTGTCACAGAGCCTCAGGGCACAGGAACAAGTTATGCAAGTGCTCGACGAAATCATCAACACCAAAGGCGTGGAACACTCTGTCAACAAGTACAAACAACGGGAAGACTCGACGGAAATACATAACTTCCGCATCGGACGGCAGAACTTCAAGCTCTTCGACAAGCTGCAGAAAGCCTTCACCTCGCTCGAAAGGAATCCTCAACTGCATTCTATCTACGTCAACTTCAATCCGATAGAGCTCAGCCGCAGCCAGCCGTGGAGCATCAGAACCAGCCAAGGCCCCATCGTCATCGGGGAGCGGCCTGGGTCGAGCTATGCCATAGCAGTCTTTGACATCCCGTACAGAGGAACCTTCCGCTCAGTCTATGCCGCTGAGTGGTGGGACACGGACGACAAGGACATACGCCAAGGCATACTCGTTCGCACATACGGTGAGAAAGCGCAATGGCGTGAAGGGAACGTGGACATGGGGGTTGCCATCAATGCCGGAGAAGCGCAGGCAGACGCGACCAGCATTCCACCCGAAGGCACAGACTTGATAGAGTGGCTCAGTAAAGCTATCAACGACAGTGGGAACCTGGATAGTACCGACTGGCTAAGCATCTTCGGACTGCTTACACAAAAGATAGAAGATGCTGCAGAAAGCGATGCGGAAACGGTGACAAAGGAGCAGTTGGTGGTGGCATCAAGCATAGTCCTCAAGCTTTGCACAGATGCTCCTCTCGGAGATGACGAGATTGAGATGTGCTGCAAACGCCTGAACTTTTTAGCAGCCAAGGTCTCTTCTGACAGCATGTACGTCGGCGATACCCTCCGACTCGCTATGAAAAGGCTGAAAAAGGAGTGATAGTAAGCCGATGTCTTGCGGGGAAGCTCGTGATGCAGGACAAATTGGTTTTTGAGGTTAATAAAAACGGCCGTGGCAGGCTGCTGCATTGTGAAATGCGGCAGCCTTTTTTGTATCTCCACACGTACCTCTGTTAATAAAACATAATAGATAAAAGAATCGCATAACATTTCGCCTTCGCGCTTACATATGGCGGCTGCTACAACTTCATGCAGCGGATGAAGCTACCGAAAGCGAAGTTCAAGAGAACATGGCGTGGGTAAATGCAAAAGTAAGCGTGCTTAGTCGTCCAACTAAACACGCCTACTTGCTTACTTCACACGTTATGTCTTCATCTGCGACCGCTTCTGCTGACGCCGCCTCCGCCACGACTCATGCCTGCGCTGTGGCTCATGCCGCCTCCTCTGCTGCTGCCGCTCATGCTGGGACTGCTGCTTCGGCTGCCACTCATGCTCGAACCGCCACGACTGCCTCCGAAGCTTGCGCCGCCTCGACTTGAGCCACCCATTCGGCTGCTACCGCTCATGCGGGAACTGCTGCCATCGAAAGAGTTGCCACGGGAAGAACTTGCGCCAGAGCTTCTGAAGGATGAGCGACCAGAAGTACCGCCTGAAGCGACAGACGAAGAACTGTTACTGCTGCCATAGTTGCTCCGAACATGACCCATATCGCCACGATTGCCATATCCACTGCCACTGTGGCTGCTACCGCTATTACTGCCGCCATTGTCACGATGATTGCCATTACCATAATTGTTTCCTACTCGGCCACCGCTTGCGCCGCCACGATGTCCGTTTATGTCGATATGATAACCGTTGCCACTGATGCGACGGCCACCGTTCCCTCCGCTGTGACCCATTGAAGGATGATGCATGTCGCTACCTCTCATGCCTCCGTTCCAGTGCGGGCGACGGTCGACATAGTAGCCACCATGGTGGTAGTAGCGACTATGTCCGCCATAGTACGTACGCCAAACAACAGGACGGCTGTAGTAGAAGTAGCCACGATTGTAATAACTATAGATAGGGAAGTACCAACCGCCTGCGCGCCAGATGATGGGGCGGAGGAAGTAGTCGGCAGCCGTCAGCAAATTGTACTGCCAGTCGTAGAGGATGCAGCGCAGGTCGCTCAGGCGATAGCTGTAGTAGCTGCCATAGATGTCGGAAGGCGAATCAACCCTCAGGAAGTAATCGAGGTTGATTTCGTAGGCATCGTTGTACTGCTGGTCGTTGAGATTGAGCTCATAGGCCATCTTGTCCGTCAGGTAGAGAGCCTCTTGCTGAGCACGCTCAAAACTCATTGCATTGGCGCTTACGAAGGCTGCCATCATAAGCATCAGGGAAAACATAATCTTCTTCATAGCTGTATCGTTTTATATGGTTTTACATCTGTTTGACGATGCAAAGGTACGCACAAAACGACAAGCGAGGAAAGGATTTCTCCTAAACTGAAGGGGGAAATCCCTAAAGTCTTAATCCATACGGTCGCGGTAGTCCTCGTAGGTGAAGCGGCGGAGCGTCTCGCGCGTGCCGTCCTCATGCTCCAGGACAATCGAGGGATGCATGATGCCGTTGAACATCGTGGTCTTGACCGTGGTGTAGTGTATCATGTCCTCGAACACAATCTCCTGTCCCACCTCGAGCGGTTCGGGAAACCTCCAACTACCCATGTAATCGCCGCTCAGGCAACTGTTGCCGCCCAGCCGGTAGATGTTCTGTGCCTTAGCATCAGGCTGTGAGGCAGCCTCGAAAGGCAAGCTCTCGGCTCCTCGCACCTCTGGCTGATAAGGCATCTCCAGGCAATCGGGCATGTGACAAGTGAAGGAAACATTAAGGATGGCAGTCTGGATGCCATGGTTCTCCACGATATCGACCACCTGAGCCACCAGAGGTCCTGTTTGCCAAGCAAAGGCACTGCCCGGCTCAAGGATGATGTGCAAATGAGGATAGCGTTGGTGCAAACCCTTTAATATATATATAAGGTGTTCAACATCATAGTCCTTGTGCGTCATCAGGTGTCCGCCACCAAGGTTGAGCCACTTCAACTGATGGAACCAACGACTGAACTTCGCCTCGAGATGCTCCAGTGTGTGCTCCAACGCAGAAGCCGGACTCTCGCAATGACAATGGCAATGGAAACCTTCGATGCCAGCAGGAAGTCGTTCCGGCAACTGCTCGGCAAGCACACCAAACCTGCTGCCTGGTGCACAGGGGTTGTAAAGCTCAGTCTCTATCTCACTGTATTCTGGGTTGACACGAAGGCCACAGGACACAAAATGCTCGGTAAAATGGGCAATTTTTGAAGCATAACGCTCGTATTGCGACAGGGAATTGAAGGTGACGTGGCCGCTGCAATGCAGTATCTCGTCGAACTCTTCTTCCTCGTAAGCCGGGCTATAGGTGTGGGCAAGGGAGCCAAACTCTTCCAACGAAAGGCGGGCCTCGCAAAGACTACTTGCCGTAGTATGACCGATGAAATGGCGGAAAATTGGAAAGGTGCGCCACAGGGCGAAGGCCTTGAAAGCGAGGATAATCTCCACATCGGCTTCGTCGGCAACTCTCTTAATCAGTTGCAGATTGCGACGAAGCAAGTTCTCCTGTACGAGATAATAGGGGCGCATGGCTTTCTCAATAAACCAACTTCACGTTATCGACCCAAAGGGTGTTGCCAATAGTGCCGACGTATGCGCCACCATGACTGCTGTCGAACTTCAGGATGATGTGGGTCGGCGTCTCGTCCGCTTCGGCCCAGCCCTCTTCTTGGATGGGCACGTTCTTTCCTTTGCTGTTGAGGGCATAGAAGCCATTGACGCCTGACATCAGCTTCATACTGTTCTGGAAGTAGCTCTCGCCCGTGATGTCGCCATAGTGAATGGTGAAGGTCTGGGCTTCCTTCCAGTCCGAAGTGTTCTGACTGAAGTACTTATGCATAGTGCCTACACGCAGGGCGTGAATGTTGCCGTCGGCATCCTCCCACCGCTTCTGCAGGAGGCAGATGACTTGCCCCATGTCTTTGCCGCTCACCTTCTGGCGTTTGCTGAAGCCTGTCTCACGGATGCGTTCGCCACCCGGCGAGTAGAACTTGTAGTCGAACTTCACTGCCTTTGGTCGCTTGGTGAAGGGAATGCCGAGACTCATCTTGCTCATCGGGTTGCTCGTGCCAGTGATGGGTTCGATGATATTGCCCAGGAAGATGCTGCCGGAAGCCAAGGCACTGATGTTGACCACACCGATGGCCTTGCAACTGACGAGGTGAGTGTAGAGCTTGGCACACTGTCCGCCCTTATGGGCATCGGGGAAGACGCTGACATTGGTCTTGACCACGCCTGCCACCTTGGCATAGATGTTGCTGTTGCCCCAAGGGGAACCGCCTTGATTGGAATAAGCCCGAGCACCATCGAAAGTGCCCTTCGGTCCTATCTCGTAGAGGGTTTGTGTCTTGCCGCCTACGAGCAGGCTCTCCTTGACGGAGCGGGTTATCCAAGAGTCGAAGTTGCCGAACTTAATCAACTCCTCTTGGGCCAGGACACTGACGGCGAACAATCCGCAAAAGGTAGTAAAAACGAGCTTACTAAACATGATTATCAGATATTTGCTGTGCAAAGGTACGACGAAGCAGGCAAACCGCCAAACAAAAAGGCATTTAACAACAAAAAAGGAGAGATAAAGAACTTAATCATGGCCTTCCTGACCCTTTTTGTACAGACCTTGTACCCTTATTTCTTCCCATACGGCTTCGGGTAGTCCTTCCCCGTCGTAATCGGGGTCGCAAGCAATGCGGCGGCGGATCTCCGTACTGCTGATGTCGAGCAGAGGGGTGTGGGCTATGGTTACGCGGCGAGGCACTTTCCCGAGTGTATAGCCTGGTCGAGGATAGATGATGACACGATAATTCGCGAGGATTGCCTTGCTGCGATACCAGTCGGGGAAGCGTTCCCAGTTGTCCGCCCCTATGACGAGCACGAACTCGTGGTCAGGATGCTCACGGCTCAAGGCACGCAGCGTATTATACATATAAGAAGGACGAGGCAGGGAGAACTCGCGGTCGCAAACCTCCACGCCCTGCACATCGGCCACAGCCAGCCGTGCCAGCCGGAGTCGTTCGTCGTCGTCGAGGAGGTCGGCATTGACCTTGAACGGGTTCTGCGGCGAGACAAGCAGCCACATCTCGTCCACCAAACCGCTCTCCGCTAAAGCCTTAGCCAGGGAAAGATGCCCTTGGTGAATGGGGTTGAAACTGCCCCCATATATGCCTGTAACGGTACTCATTGCATCATGCCTTTCGGGTTGTTTGAAAAATCGGTGTACCTCTTTGGGCGAAAAGGTATACCTTGTTGGGCAAAGAGGTATACCTTGTTGGGCAAAGAGGTATACCTTGTTGAGGAACTAAGTGCGGCCCGTTTGGGGACTCACCTGGAGAAACTCATTCAGCAATGCCACCGCCTCTTGTTTTGCGACATCGAGGTCGTCGTTTATGAGGATGCGGTCGAACTGCGAGGCGAACGTCATCTCGTACTCCGCCTTAGCCAATCTCTGTTCAATTTGCGCCATTTCATCGGTGTTTCTCCGTATCAGGCGTTCTCGAAGAACAGCAATCGAAGGAGGCTGAATGAAGACACTCATGGCATCGTCGCCATAGTAATTCTTTATGTTGACGCCGCCTTTCACGTCGACGTCGAACACCACGTTCCGGCCAGCTGCCAACTTCTCGTCCACTTGCGACTTGAGGGTGCCGTAGAAGCGACCTTCGTAAACCTCCTCATACTCCAGGAAATCATCCTGCTCGATATGGCGACGGAACTCATCCTCCGTCAGGAAGTAGTACTCCACCCCGTTCTGCTCCTGGCCTCGCGGCGGCCTGCTGGTGGCACTCACGCTGAAAGCCAGCTTGAACTCAGGGTGCTCCTTCATCAAGTAATTCACAATGGTGCTCTTGCCCGAACCGGAAGGAGCCGAAAAGATTAAAAGCCTCCCCATATCACATCACATTTAACACTTGTTCCTTAATCTGCTCGAGCTCGTCCTTCATCTTGACCACGATGTTCTGCATCTCAGCTAGGTTGCTCTTGCTACCCGTGGTATTAATCTCGCGGCCCATCTCTTGAGCGATGAAACCGAGCTTTTTGCCCTGTCCGTGCCCCTCTTCCATCGTCTTGCGGAAGTACTTGAGGTGGTTTGCCAGACGCTGCTTCTCCTCGTTGATATCCAGCTTCTCGATGTAGTAAATCATCTCCTGTTCGAGCCGGTTCCGGTCGTATTCCACATCAGGAATCGAGGCGAGTCCGTCGGTGATGCGCTGGCGAATCTTCTCCACGCGCTGCTTCTCGTAGGGCTCGATGCTGGCAACCAAGGCGGCGATGTTGTCGATTTTCTCCTCGAACTTACGCTGAAGCGCCTCACCCTCCTGCCGACGGAAAGCCATCAAACCGTCGATGGCCTGCTGCACGACGCGCCTTGCCACCTGCCACTCCTCGTCGGAAAGCTCCTGCTGGGCTTCGTTGCGAGAGAGCACGTCGGGCATCCGTATGATGGTGTGCCAGTAGTCGTCGGGCTCAGGGATGTCGTACTTCGAGGATATCTCCTGCATCTGGCGATAGTAGGCCGCCACCAACTCAGCATTGATGGGACAGGCATTCACCTGTTCCAGTTGCTCAATCCAAAGGTTGAACTCCACCTTGCCGCGCTCCAGACTCTGCGTCACCATGGCGCGCACCTCCATTTCCTTCTCGCGATAGAGCGGAGCAATGCGTGTGGAAAGGTCGAGAGCCTTACTGTTGAGCGACTTTGCCTCTGCAATAATCTTCTTTCCTTGGAATTCGGCCGAGGCTTTGCCGTATCCAGTCATCGATAAAATCATATTTGTTTACAATTTTGCTGCAAATGTACAATAATTTGACGAGAATTTAGTAAATTTGCAGCGCGAAAATAAACAATAAGCTAAGAATGTCCTGCATCCTGCATATTGAGACGAGTACAAAAGCATGCTCTGTGGCACTGAGCGAGAATGGTCAGCTCATCTTCCACAAGGAAGACCTCGACGGACCGAACCATGCCGTCGTCTGCGGCGTCTTTGTCGACGAAGCACTCTCCTTTGCCAACTCCCACGCCATACCCGTCGATGCCGTAGCCGTCAGCGAAGGTCCTGGCAGCTACACGGGTTTAAGAATCGGTGTATCAATGGCAAAAGGTGTCTGCTACGGCCGTGACCTGCCGCTCCTGAGTGTTCCGACGCTCAAGCTGCTGTGCGTGCCCGTCCTGCTTGGCAAGGAGGAATTGCCGGAGGATGCGCTTCTCATTCCCATGATAGACGCCCGAAGGATGGAGGTCTACAGCACGGTCTATGACCGCTCGCTGCATGAAGTCCGTCCCGCAGGCGCAGACATCGTCGATGCCGACACCTACCTCCCCTACCTCGAGGAGCATCCCGTCTGGTTCTTCGGCAATGGAGCCGAGAAGTGCAAAAGCGTCATTCAGCACAAAAATGCCCATTTCATCGACGGAATTATACCATTGGCCAAGTGGATGTTCCCCTTGGCAGAGCGTTCCCTCCACCTCGGAGAGAAGCAGGACGTAGCATACTTCGAGCCATTCTACCTGAAAGAGTTCGTCGCCATAAAGTCTAAAAACCTTCTGTAAATGCAATACAACACACAAAGAGAACAGCTTGTGATGCCCGAATATGGCAGGGGCATACAGATGATGGTCGACATGGCCGTCGGCATAGAAAACCGCGAGGAGCGCCAACGATGCGCCAATACTATCGTCAAGATTATGGCGAACCTCCTCCCCTCCACTGCCAGCAAGGAGGACAATGAGCACCGTCTTTGGAACCACCTTGCACGCATCAGCCACTATCAGCTCGATATTGACTATCCTGTGAACATCGTGCCGAAGGAAGAGGTGCAGGCACATCCGGCACCGCTCCCCTATCCGATGAAGACCATCAAGCGCCGCCATTATGGCTACCTCGTGCAGCAAGCCCTGGACTACGCAAAGACGGTCGAGGACAAAGAGACACGGCGCTTCATCACCGAAAGCATTGCCAACCAGATGAAGCAAGACCTTTTCGTCTGGAACCGCGACTCGATGGACGATGAGCTTGTGGCACAGGACATCAACCGGCTCTCTGACGGAGACCTCCGGCTGAACCTGAATGGCTTCACCTTCGAACCCGTGGGCGAGTCGCCTCTGCAGACGTCTGAAGGCGGAAAGAAACGCAGAAAGAGGAAGTAGACATGGCATCATTCATCATAGAAGGCGGCCACAGGCTGAAGGGCGAGATTGTGCCGCAAGGGGCGAAGAACGAAGCGCTGCAAGTGCTCTGCGCCGTCCTGCTGACCAGCGAGCCTGTTCGCATCAAGAACATTCCCGACATTGCCGACGTGAACAACCAGATACAGTTGCTTCGCGACATGGGTGTGGAGGTCGAGAAGAATGCGCCGCATGACTACACCTTCACTGCCACACGGCTCGACGACCGATATCTCTGCAGCCAGCCCTTCACAGAGCGTTGCCGGCAGTTGCGCGGCAGCGTGATGATGCTCGGGCCGTTGCTGGCTCGCCGAGGCAAGGCTATCATCGCAAAGCCTGGGGGCGACCAGATAGGCAGACGACGTCTCGACACGCACTTCCACGGCATACAGAAGCTGGGCGGGCACTTTACTTACGACGAGGCACAGCATCTCTACAACGTGGAGGTTAAGGAGCTCAAGGGAGCCTACATGCTTCTGGACGAAGCATCGGTGACGGGCACGGCCAACATCATCATGACGGCTGTGCTGGCCAAGGGCACCACGACCATCTACAATGCTGCCTGCGAACCGTACATCCAGCAACTGTGCCGCATGCTCTGCCGTATGGGAGCCTGCATCGAAGGCATTGGCTCGAACCTGCTCACCATCGAGGGCGTTGCAACGCTTCACGGCACGGAGCACACCATACTGCCGGACATGATTGAGGTGGGTTCCTTTATCGGCATGGCAGCAATGGTTGGCGACGGCGTCCGCATTCGTCAGGTGGCGCCGGAGCACTTGGGCATCATCCCAGCCACATTCCGCCGCCTCGGCATACGCATTGAGGAAGACGGCCAGGACATCTACATTCCGAAGCAGGAACACTACGAGATAGAGAGCTTCATTGATGGTTCGTTCATGACGATTGCCGACGCTCCGTGGCCAGGCCTCACGCCCGACTTGCTGAGCGTCCTGCTCGTGGTCAGCACGCAAGCCAAGGGTTCCGTGCTCATCCATCAGAAGATGTTTGAGAGCCGACTCTTCTTCGTGGACAAGCTCATCGATATGGGGGCACAAATCATTCTGTGCGACCCGCACAGAGCCGTCGTGGTAGGTCACGACCACCAGCGGCAGCTTCATGCAGGCCGAATGACGAGCCCCGACATCCGTGCCGGTATTGCCCTGCTCATCGCTGCCATGAGTGCGCAGGGCACAAGCCGCATCGACAACATCGGACAGATAGACCGTGGCTACGAGGACATCGAGGGACGACTCTGTGCCCTCGGGGCTAAGATTACGAGAACAGAATAACGCCATCCAAGGAATACTAATGCATGGGCCAAAGAATACTATTGCATGAGCCAAAGAATGCTAATACTTTGGCCAACGCATGCTAATACCTTGAGTGACCCATAATAAAGCCGCTAATGATAAACGAGCAGGATGTATACAAAATAGGACAGATCGGCCGCACGCACGGCGTGAAGGGCGAGGTGACGTTCCAGTTCACGGACGACGTCTGGGACCGTGCCGAGGCTCCATACCTGTTCCTGCGCGTGGAAGGGTTGCTCGTGCCGTTCTTCCTCGAAGAGTACCGCTTCCGCAGCGACACGACGGCGCTCCTGAAGTTCCTGGACTATGACACGGCCAACGACGTGCAGATGCTCGTGGGATGCGAAGTGTTCTTCCCCCACTCCCTCACCCCTGAGGCAAGCGACGACGACGAGTACACGTGGCGATACTTCACGGGCTTCGAGCTCTTCGACGAGAAAGCGGGCCTCATCGGAACCATCGATTTTGTCGATGAAACCACGCAAAATGTGCTCTTCCAGGTCGGCGAGCGATACATCCCTGCTGCCGAGGACTGGATTACTGACATAAACCATAAGGAGCGGACCATCAGCATGACGCTACCGGAAGGACTGCTTGACCTGTAAGGTCCCTCTCTAACTCCCCCAAAGGGGAGGACTTAAATAGAAAATGATGAATGATGAATGATAACATGAAGAAGCGTATCTGCATACTGGGCTCCACGGGGAGCATCGGCACGCAGACGCTTGAAGTCATCTCCGAGCACAGCGACCTCTTCGAGGCCTACGTGCTGACGGCTGGCAGGAATGCCGACCTACTCATCCGGCAGGCCAAGCAGTATCAGCCCGCGTGCGTAGTGATTGCCGACGAGAGCAAGTATGACTATGTCTGCGAGGCCCTGAAAGAGGAGCCGATACAGGTCTATACCGGTGCCGATGCTCTCTGCCAAGTGGTGCAGATGGAACCCGTGGACATCGTGCTGACGGCCCTTGTGGGCTTCAGCGGACTGCGTCCCACCATCAGTGCCATCAAGGCAGGCAAGCCCATCGCCTTGGCCAACAAGGAGACACTCGTTGTGGCTGGCGAACTCATCACGCAGCTTTGTCTGGAGCACAAGGTGCCTTTGCTGCCCGTCGATAGCGAGCACAGCGCCATCTTCCAGAGCTTGATGGGAGAGGTGAGCCCCATTGAGAAGATTATCCTCACGGCAAGTGGCGGCCCGTTCCGCACGTTTACGCTCGACCAGCTCCGCAGCGTCACGCCCGCACAAGCCTTGAAGCATCCCAACTGGGACATGGGAGCGAAGATAACCATCGACAGCGCCTCGATGATGAACAAAGGCTTCGAGGTCATCGAGGCCCGCTGGTTGTTCGACGTCACACCCGAGCGGATACAGGTCGTGGTGCATCCGCAGAGCATCCTGCACAGCGCTGTCCAGTTCGAGGACGGTGCCGTCAAGGGGCAGATGGGTATGCCGGACATGCGCGTGCCCATTCAATTGGCCCTCTCCTATCCTTATCGATTGAAGAGCAGCTTCCCTCGCATCGACTGGTGGGACCTCAAGGACTTGACCTTCGAGAAGCCCGACCCCGAGAAGTTCCGCTGCCTGCAGATGGCATACGAGGCCATTAAGCTGGGCGGCAACGCTGCCTGCATCGTCAATGCCGCCAATGAGGTGGTCAACATGGCCTTCCGTCAGGAGCGCTGCAGCTTCCTGCAGATGGCAGACATCATCGAGAAGACACTGGAGAAAGTGCCGCATCAAGAGAAACCAACCCTACAAGATTACCTCGACTGCGACCGCGAGTCGCGCATCGTGGCAGAGGAGCTTATAAAAACACCTATACCTCTTTGACCAAAGACCTATACCTCTTTGAGCAAAGACCTATACCTCTTTAAGCAAAGACCTATACCTCTTTATAAAATCACCAATTAAGAAACAGACAAACCATCTATGGATACAGTACTCATAAAAGCCCTGCAGCTGCTCTGCTGCCTCAGCCTGCTGGTCGTCCTGCACGAGGGCGGTCACTTCGGGTTCGCCAAGTTGTTCAAGACACGCGTCACCCGCTTCTACATGTTCGCCAACTATGGCTTCCACCTTTTCAGCACCTACGACGACTGGTTCCGCAGGCTTCTGGGCAAGCCCCTCGTCACAAAGCGCGGCCAGGAAGGGCAGAACTTCTTCGCATGGCTTCGCAACAAATACTATCTCCTCACGGGGCAGAAGGACAAGGTACAGACCGAAAACATCGGCAACAAGGAGTACGACGACTCGGTCGGCACGGAGTACGGCATCGGCTGGCTGCCCATCGGCGGCTACGTAGCCATCGACGGCATGATAGACGAAACGAACCAGAAACTCTCCGCCGAGCCTAAGCCTTGGGAGTTCCGCTCCAAGAAGATATGGCAACGCTTCCTCATCATGTTCGGCGGCGTACTGATGAACCTCATCACCGCATGGGTCATCTACTGCGTCGTGCTCTTCGTCTGGGGACGCGACTATGTGCCCATGACCAGCATCAAGGACGGTTTCGAATACAACGAGCAGGCCCGCTCCATAGGCTTCCAGAATGGTGACATCCCCATTCGTGCCGACGGGAAGGACATCGTGGAGTACAATGGCGGCGCCGTCATGCGTATCATCTCCAAAGCCTCTTCCGTCACCGTGCTTCGCGGTAATGAGGAGGTCGAGCTTACGATGCCAGAGGATGGCCTCTCCATGCTCAAGATGATACAATCGCAGCCCATGTTCCTCGCTCCCCTTGCAGAGGCACTCATCGACTCCGTCGTGCCTGGCTCGGCTGCCGACAAGGCTGGCATAGAGAAAGGCATGAGGCTCGTCAGCGTGAACGGCAAGGACATCAAGACATGGGGCGACTTCGACAGCGAGGTGACACTACGCCGTGAGGACGTGCTCGGCTCGCCCGACTGCACAGCAACCGACAGCCTCAAGTGGCGCACACTCGATGCTGTGGTCGCTTCGGCCGACATGAGCCGCATGGACACCCTTAGCCTACAGCTCGACGAGAACTATCTGATGGGCGTCACACGCCACATGCCCGACTTCCAGACCGAGCACCTCAGCTACAGCCTCGCCTCTTGCATCCCTGCCGGACTGAGCTACGGTTGGCGCGTCCTCAAGAACTATGTGAGCGACCTCCGCTATGTGGCAAGTGCCGACGGCGCAAAGAGTGTGGGCTCCTTCATCACCATCGGCAACATCTTCCCCTCCGCATGGGACTGGCAACAGTTCTGGATGCTCACAGCCCTCATCAGCATCATCCTGGCCGTCATGAATATCCTGCCCATCCCGGGACTCGACGGCGGTCACATCATGCTGCTCCTCTACGAAGGCATCACCGGACATCAGCCTTCCGAAAAAGCCATGCTCTGGATCGAGAGAATAGGACTCGGCATCCTGCTGGCACTCATGTTGCTCGCCATCAGCAACGACTTCCGCAACTTCATCCTGCCACTCTTCGGACTATGAAACACTATCTCATCCCCATCCTGACAGCCTTCCTGCTTCTGGCCTGCTCGGAGAAGACGCCAGAGGAACGAGCTGCCATCATGCTCAATGAGGCACGCTATGCCCTTCATCATCACCTCTACAGCGAGGCACGCGACACCATCCTCTCGCTCCGACGCAACTGTCCCACGGCCATCGAAGCTCGTCGGCAGGCCATCCTCTTGCTCGACAGCATCGAGATGAACGCCGCCGCAGACAGCCTTAAACTCGTCACGGGCGAGGAATGGGAACGCCTCAACGTCAAGAGACAGTTCTTCGAACGCAAGCTGCAAGAAGACATCAGGAAGCAGAAATGACCATACAGGACGCCATACAGGAATACGACAACTTCCGTCAAAGGAAACGAGGAGCCTCTCCAAAAGGAATGGACTTTAAGCCTCTCCCTTCAGGGGGAGGTTTGGAGGAGGCTTCTCTTCTCCATCGCATCGGTGAGAAGGCCGACGAGTTGGGGCTGGAGTGTTATGTCGTAGGTGGCTACGTGAGGGACATCATCCTAGAGCGTCCGTCGAAGGACATCGATGTGCTGGTGGTTGGAGAGGGAGGCGGCATCCGCCTTGCCAAAGCCCTGGCGAAGGAACTTGGCAGAGACGCTCACGTCAGCATCTTCCGCAACTTCGGAACAGCACAGCTTAAGTGGCACGGGCAGGAAGTGGAGTTCGTGGGTGCCCGACGCGAAAGCTACCAAAGGGACAGCCGCAAGCCCATCGTTGAGGACGGCACACTCGACGACGACCTGCATCGCCGCGACTTCACTATCAATGCCCTCGCTGTCTGCCTCAACAAAGAACGTTATGGCGAGTTCATCGACCTCTTCGATGGCCTGCTCGACCTCGAGGACGGCATCATCGCCACACCCCTCGACCCCGACATCACCTTCAGCGACGACCCACTCCGCATGATGCGTTGCATTAGGTTTGCCACGCAACTGCACTTTCAGATTGAGGACGAGACGGCAGAAGCACTCCGTCGCAATGCCGAACGCATCAAGATCATCTCGCAGGAACGCATCATCGACGAGCTGAACAAGATAATGATGGCACCCGTGCCCAGCATCGGCTTCATCGAACTGAGCCGCAGCGGACTGCTCCCCCTCATCCTGCCCGAAGTGGCAGCACTGGAAGGTGTGGAGACCCGCAACGGACGTGCCCATAAGGACAACTTCTACCACACACTCGAAGTGCTGGATAATGTAAGCAAGGGGAGCGGGGAGGGGGCTTCCCTTTGGCTTCGTTGGGCTGCCCTCCTGCACGACATCGGCAAGCCTCGTAGCAAACGCTGGGACAACCAGGCAGGCTGGACATTCCATAACCACAACTACATCGGGCAGAAGATGGTGGCACCACTCTTCCGCAGGATGAAGCTGCCGATGGACGAACGCATGGCATACGTCGAGAAACTCGTAGGCCTGCACATGCGCCCCATCGCCATAGCCGACGACGTAGTGACCGACAGCGCCGTCCGCCGCTTGCTCTTCGAGGCAGGCGAGGACATCGACGACCTGATGCGACTCTGCGAAGCCGACATCACCAGCAAGAACCGCGAGAAGAAGAAACGCTTCCTCGATAACTTCCAGCTCGTCCGCGAGAAACTCATCGACCTGCAAGCCCGCGACAACTATCGCACCTGGCACAACCCCATCACGGGCGAGGAAATCATGGAGACCTTCGGCCTCAAGCCTTGCCGAGAGATAGGCCTGCTCAAGCAAGCCGTCAAGGACGCCATCTGGGACTCCGTCATCCCCAACGACCACGATGCCGCCTTCCAGTTCATGCTCGAGAAAGCTAAGGAGATGGGCCTGGAACCAAAAGGGAAGTAGTTGGTTAATAAAAGAGGCAACGCATTTGTTACCATATCGGCTAACATTTTAGGTTGCCTGTCAACTCGAAATGGATTTTAGAGTTTTCTGCGCATTGCAAATGCTAATATTCTGTCCTATCGGATTACAAATCCGACAGTACAAGGCGATAGTACAAGGCGGGGTGTTTTAGGGGGGCAGCAAAAAATCTGCCGATTTTCTTGCAGGGTTACACAAACAAAGAGCCCCCGCGGTTTTCCGCAGAGGGCTCTTCGGTTATATCCATAGCCTCCCTTGGCGGGAAGGTCTGGAATTTTCTTTACTGCTGTGCCATGATATTGAGGACAGCCACGACATCAGCAATGTCAATCTCGGTGTCACCATTAACATCGAACTTGGCGTCTGTCGAATCGGCTGCCATTGCATTCAGTATTGCCACTACATCGGCAATGTCCACAGTGCCATCGCTGTTCGTATCACCAATGATACCATTGAGGGGCGTGCCACCTGCAGCCTGCATTTCTGCTCTTGTAATGAAGCGGAAGTTGCGTGCCTGAACCTCAGTTTCGGTCTGCGAACCCTGATAGTAGATGTACCAACGTATGCCATGATCTGTCTGTGTGCCGAAGTTCAGCTCGTTGATGCCCTTCTGTACATTAACGTAAGCCGTCTGCCAATCGGTTGCTGCGGGGATTGTGCCGAGTTCCTCAATGACACTGGTCAGGAAGTTGGGCGTGTTGTAGTAGATACGGCTTCCCTCGATATCATTCTCCGAAATGTAGTCGAAGGCAAGGATGACCTCGTCCTTCTCCAGCGGTTCGTATAGATTTTTCAGGTCGAGATAGGGGCTGCTGCCCTCCGTCACGATGTCGAAGGTGAAGTCCACCCTGTCATAAGAGAGCTGCCTGCTGTCGGTAAGTTCGAGGTAAGAGGGATAGTCAGCATAGAGCTGAGCCTTGGCAGCCTTGGCAGCTTCGGCATCGTCGTAAGCTCCGAGGTCGAGGTTGTCTCTCACTTCATATACAGCATCTTCTGCTGCAGCGTTGTATGCAAACTCGGACCACTTGACCCAAACCTTATCAGAAGCATCGAAGAGGTCAAGGTAAGCCTTCTTTGCCTCATAGATGGCCTGCATGAACTCACCGATAGTCTTTTCTGCATCGAAAGTAGCCACACCGCTCATTGAAGCAAGGGCAGCCTTCTGGGCAGCACCGAAGTTGGGAGCATCGGAATATGGCTCATTCAATGTGCTGGTCTCGTAAAGTTCAGTCAGCGTCGTGATACGTGCAGCATTGTACTCACTGACCTCTGCAAGAGCGGCAGCAGCATCTTCTTCAGCCTCGCCGAGGTAAACGAGTCCGAAGTTGCCGGCAGCCGTCCATTCGTTATCCTTCGTACCTTCATTCTTGAGGCCGATGGTCAGCGTGCCGTCCGTAACCTGTGCTACCAGAGTGACTGCATAGCGGCCCTGTGTAAACGCATGGGTAGCACCTTCGCAGCTCCAGATGAGGTAAGCTACCTCGACAGAGTCTATTTCGGGATCGCCAGTAGGCTCTTCAACATCGCACCTATAGAGGACATTGTCCTGATAGCTACCTGTCAGCCATGCGTCTTCCTTGTTCTCAGCTGCATCCTCACGAACGACGGGGATGTAGGTCTGAACATCGTTGGCGTAAGCCATAGCAGCGTAGTTGTAGCTCCTGCGTGAACCGTTGGCGCGGAAGCCGGCATTGAGCGTCACCTTATAGTAACCGTTCTTCAGGTCTGAAAGTGTCTGGTTGATGTCGAACTTGGCGTTCTCGTTGCAGAACTCAGCAGCGTACAGCTTGCCCTGGTCGTCTGTACCAGTGCGGAAGATGTAGCCGTCCCAGCCTTCAGCCACGCGGCC
Organism: Bacteroidaceae bacterium; assembly: GCA_017469525.1. GTDB lineage: Bacteria > Bacteroidota > Bacteroidia > Bacteroidales > Bacteroidaceae > Physcousia. The sequence goes on from JAFUGG010000014.1 coordinate 21,393, forward strand.
GATGTTGTTTCCATTCTCATCCTTGAGGGTCGAACCAGCCTTAGCAAAGGTGCGGTTCACGATGAGTGAGCTTACATCCATGCCTGGGCCATAGCCTGCAGCAACGGCAGCAGCCTTGAGTTCCTCGAGGAAGTCGAGCTCAGCGATTACTACGCTGTCAGCAAGAACATGGTCGCCAAGGATGTTGACTGAAGTTCCGTTGGGATAG
>JAFUGG010000062.1 GCA_017469525.1 Bacteroidaceae bacterium
AACGGCAGCGAACATCAGCACAACGATGGTTGCGTAGATGTTGCCGATGCAGCGCCAGCGGTTGAACCAAATCTTACCGCTCACACCAAGGGTCTGCATAGCGCTCCAGATGCCGTGGGTCAGGTGGAACCACAATGCTGCGAGCCATACGAGATAGAGGCACGAGTAGATGGGATTGGCGAAGGTCTGCCTGATCCAGTACACGCCATTGGCTGCATTCACGGCAGCCTCGCCGTCGATAAGCTCGGCGGCCATCATGTGCCACCAGAAGTTGTAGAGGTGCAGGCAAAGGCCCAGGCAGATGATGACGCCGAGGGCGAGCATGTTCTGGCTGGCCCACTCCACCTTCTCGGGCTTGTCGGTCACTTCGTACTTGTTGTTGCCGCGAGCCTTCCAGTTCTGGAATGTCAGCCAGAAGGCATAGATGAAGTGAATGAGCACAAGGCCTGCCAGGCCGACGGTCGCCGCTACGGCGTACCAGTTGGCACCCAGCATCTCGCAAATCATGTTGTAGCCTTCCTCGCTAAAGAGAGCTACGACGTTCATGCAGGCATGGAACGTCAGGAACAGGACAAGCGCGACACCGGTGACGGACATCACTACTTTCCTGCCGATAGATGAATTAATTAACCACATAGAAATAATGAATTAAGTTATATTTAGTGTTGGTTTTATGTGCGCGTGTACCTTAATTTAGGTATAATACGAAGGCAAAAGTACACAAAAAAGGTTAAATGCGCAACTTTTTCGAGGAAATGTTGCAGGAATTGACTACTTTTGTACCTAAATTCGAAAGTTAGCGAAGTAAAAATGGAAGTAAAGGGAAGTTAATTCGCTACGCTCATGGAAGTAAAAAAGGACGATACCACCAGACAGAAGGCCAGAGACCAAAGGCTATCGTCCATGAGCGAAGCGAATTAACTCCCGCGAGCGAAGCGAGTTAACTCCTTGCATAACTTCCATTATAACTTCCATGTCAACAAATGGAGTACAAATTCGACGTCATAGTAGTCGGTGCGGGCCATGCCGGATGCGAGGCTGCGGCGGCGGCGGCAAAGCTGGGTGCAAGGACGTGTCTCATTACGATGGACATGAACAAAATCGCCCAGATGTCGTGCAACCCTGCCATCGGCGGCATTGCCAAAGGGCAGATCGTGCGCGAGATTGACGCCCTGGGCGGTCACACGGGCGAGGTGACGGACGCGACAGCCATTCAATTCCGTATGCTGAACCGTTCGAAAGGGCCCGCCATGTGGAGCCCCAGGGCTCAATGCGACAGGGCGAAGTTCATCTGGACCTGGCGTGAAATCCTCGAGAATACACAGGGTCTTTCCATTTGGCAAGATAGTGTCGAGGAGTTGCTCACAGAGGAACTTCCAAACGCGGCGTGCCGAGTTGCCAAACGCGGCGTGCCGAGTTGCCAAACGCGGCGTGCCGAGTTGACCGATGCGGCGTGCCGAGTTGACCGACGCAGCGTGAGGGGCGTTCGGACGCAGCTGGGAGTGACGTTCCTCGCCCCGTGCGTCATCATCACGGCAGGCACGTTCCTGAACGGCTTGATGCACATCGGACGGACCAAGATTCCTGGTGGTCGTTGTGCTGAACTGCCGAGCCTCCATCTCTCGGAGAGCATCGCGGCGTGCGGCATCACGGTGGGCCGGATGAAGACTGGCACGCCGGTTCGCATCGACGGGCGTTCGGTGGACTTCTCCCTCATGCAGCGGCAGGACGGAGAGACCGACTTCCACAAGTTCTCCTACATGGGCGAACCGCGACAGCTGCCACAACTCCCGTGCTGGATTACCTACACTAACGAGGCTGTTCACGAGCGTTTACGTGCTGCCCTACCCGACTCTCCGCTCTACAACGGACAAATTCAGAGCATCGGCCCTCGCTACTGTCCGAGCATCGAGACGAAGCTCGTCACCTTTGCCGAACGTACTGAACACCAATTGTTTCTGGAGCCGGAAGGCAGTTCGACGAGGGAACTCTATCTGAACGGCTTTTCGAGTTCGCTCCCCATCGACGCCCAGATTGAGGCGCTGAAACTGATTCCTGCCTTCCGAAACCTGCAAATCTACCGCCCGGGCTATGCCATCGAATACGATTACTTCGACCCCACGCAGCTACGCCACTCGCTGGAATCGAAGATTGTTGATGGTCTTTTCATGGCCGGACAAGTGAACGGGACCACAGGCTACGAGGAGGCTGCGGGACAGGGACTTGTGGCGGGCATCAACGCGGCACGCAAGCTGGGCGGACAGGAACCTTTTGTCATGCACAGGGACCAGTCCTACATCGGCGTCCTCATTGATGACCTCGTCACGAAAGGCGTGGATGAACCCTATCGTATGTTCACTTCGCGGGCTGAATATCGCATCCTGCTTCGTCAAGATGATGCGGATGCCAGACTCACAGAACGCAGCTACGAAATGGGCTTAGCAAGCCGAGAACGTTATGACCATTGGCTGCGCAAGAAGCAGACAATCAGCGAGATAGAGGATTTCTGCAGCAACTTCAGCGTGAAAGCCGCGCTGATCAATCCAGGCCTGAAGGCTCTGGGTAGCGAGCAGCTGCAACGAGGCTGCAAACTCATCGACCTGGTGATGCGACCACAGCTCAACCTGACGAACCTCGCAACACTCATCCCTACCCTATCCGACAAGCTGAACAGCATCAAAGACCGTCGCGAAGAAATCATCGAGGCAGCCGAAGTTCGCATAAAATACAGCGGATATATTCGCAGGGAGAAGGAAATAGCAGAGAAGATTCAACGCCTCGAAAACATCCGCATCAAGGGACGTTTCCAATACGAGGACATCAAATCGCTCAGCACGGAAGCCCGTCAGAAACTCACGAAAATAGATCCTGAGACGATGGCACAGGCCAGCCGAATTCCTGGAGTCAGCCCCAGCGACATAAACGTCCTGCTGGTCATGATGAATCGATAAGTTTCACGTGAAACAATTGCACGCAAAAAGAATAAATAAAATAAGTATGAATAACGAATATCTATTGAAGAACCTGCGAAATGTGCCTGATTTCCCAGTGCCTGGAATACAGTTCAAGGACGTCAGCACGCTGTATAAGAACCCCAAGTGCCTGAAGATAATGGTCAACGAACTGTATGACCTTTACAAGGACAAAGGCATAACAAAGGTCGTGGGCATTGAGAGCCGAGGCTTCGTAGTAGGTGCCGCATTGGCAGTCAAACTGGGAGCTGGGTTCGTTATGTGTCGTAAGCCAGGCAAACTCCCTGCAGAAACGCGCAAGGAAAGCTATATGAAAGAGTACGGCAAAGACACCATCGAGATTCACACAGATGCAATCGAAGAGAAGGATGTCGTATTGCTTCATGACGATCTCCTCGCTACAGGAGGCAGCATGAAAGCAGCCTACAACCTCGTCAAGCAGTTCAATCCCAAGAAGATATACATCAACTTCATCATCGAACTGACTATCGAGGGGCTGAACGGCCGTGCTGTCTTCGACAAGGACGTGGAGATGACGACGCTCCTGAAAATATGATTTAACCAAACCAAATGAGGTTCTTCTGAAAAAAACCTACGGGACTCCACAAAAGAGGTAGTCCTTTTTAAGCAAAGAGGTATACCTCTTTGGACAAAAAGGTAGTCCTTTTTAGGCAAAGACCTATAGGTGTTTGAAAAGAGGAGTATGCCACAATAGATGAAGAGGGAAGAAAAAAATGGTCTCAGAGCCTATCTGATGGGCATTGTCAGCAATCTGCCTGAATGCCCGGGCTGCTACCAGTATCTCGACGAGACTGGTACCATCATCTATGTAGGCAAGGCGAAGAACCTCCGCCGGCGCGTCTATTCCTATTTCTCGAAAGAACACGACAACCGAAAGACTGCTATTCTCGTCACTAAGATACGAGATATCAAGTACATAGTGGTCAAGACGGAGGAGGATGCCTTGCTGCTGGAGAACAACCTCATCAAGCAATGGACGCCCCGATACAACATCCTCCTGAAGGACGGCAAAACGTATCCGAGCATCGTGGTCACTAACGAATACCTGCCTCGCATCTTCCAGACACGCAAGATAAACAAACGTCTGGGCACGTACTTCGGTCCCTATAGCCACGTCCCGACGATGTATCTTCTGCTTGAACTCATTAAGAAACTCTATCCGCTCCGCAGATGTCACGACGTAATAACAGCTGATTCCATCGCAAAAGGCAAGCATAAAGAGTGCCTGGAATATCATATCAAGAACTGCAAGGCACCTTGCACCATGCGACAAAGCCGCGAGGAATACATGCAGTACATCACCGAGGCAAAGGAAATCCTCAAGGGAAACACGGCACAACTGGAGCGGCAAATGCTCACGCGAATGCAAGAACATGCTGCAAAACTTGAGTTCGAGGAGGCAGAAGCAATTAAACAAAAGTACATCCTTCTCGAGAATTATCGCAGCAAAAGCGAGGTCGTGAGCAACTCCCTCCATAATATCGACGTCTTCAACATCGAGAACAATGAGAAGGTGGCATACATCAACTACCTTCACGTCACAAATGGCTGCATCACGCAGGCCTTTACCTTTGAGTATGCAAAGCGCCTCGATGAGCCAGACGAAGAGCTTCTTGCCGCAGGAATCATTGAGATGCGACAACGTTACCACAGTGAAAGTAAGGAAGTTATCGTACCGTTCCCTGTGGAACATTTAGGGGAGGATTTGCTCATCACGGTGCCTCAAAAGGGAGACAAAAAGAAGTTGCTTGAGCTTTCCAGGCTAAATGTCTTGCAATATAAGAAGGACAGGATTAGTCAGAGCGACAAGTTAAATCCTGAACAAAAGCAAGTGCGTTTGATGAAGGAACTGCAAGAAGCACTTCACCTCCCTACCCTACCGATGCAAATTGAATGCTTTGACAACTCGAACATCAGTGGTACGGATGCAGTTGCTGGCTGCGTCGTCTTCAAGAAATGCAGGCCAAGTAAGCAGGATTACCGTAAGTACATTATCAAGACAGTGAGCGGGCCTGATGATTATGCCAGCATGCAGGAGGTGGTTCGAAGGCGTTACAGTCGTATGATAGAAGAAGAAAAGCCCCTACCCGACCTGATAATTACGGATGGCGGGCGTGGACAAATGGAGGTTGTAAGAGAGGTTGTTGAGGATGAACTGCAGCTATCTATACCGATTGCGGGTCTTGCGAAGGATGACAAACACAGAACAAACGAACTGCTCTTTGGGTTTCCTCCACAAACGATAGCAATGAAAACGGATTCTCCGCTGTTTCGTTTGCTCACGCAAATACAGGACGAAGTGCACAGATATGCCATTACATTCCATCGCGACAAACGCAGCAAACATCAAATTGCAAGCATTCTGGACAACGTTCCTGGCATTGGACCGAAAACAAAGACGTTGTTGCTGAACAGATTTCACAGCGTGAAGCGAATCAGGGAGACAGAAGAAGATGAACTTGCAGCTGTAATTGGAGCCTCGAAAGCTAAGGTTTTGAAGGAATTCCTTGCAGATGCCGATAAAAAGTCGTAGCTTTGCACTATATAATAAGGAATAGAGTAGGGGAGAACACAACCTGAAGAGAAATGAGAACTGTCATACAGAGAGTACAAAGGGCCAGTGTCAGCATCGAAGGCAAGACAGTGTCGAGCATTGGAAACGGGCTGTTGCTATTGCTTGGCATTGAGGCTGCAGACACTGAAGAGGATGCCCTGTGGCTGTGCCGGAAAGTGCTTGGACTAAGGATTTTCGACGATGAAGCGGGCGTCATGAACCGCAGCATTATGGACATCGACGGAGAGATTATTGTCGTGAGCCAGTTCACATTGTTCGCCAGCTACAAGAAAGGGAACCGTCCCAGCTGGTTACGTGCTGCTGGACACGAGCATGCTGTACCAATGTACGAACGCTTTGTCGAACTGCTCAGCCAAGGTCTTGGCAAACAAGTGGGCACTGGTGTGTTCGGTGCAGAGATGAAGGTCGAGCTTATCAACGACGGGCCTGTGACGATTTGTATGGATACAAAGAATAAGGAATAACAGAATATGACGATACGAGAAGCACAAGAACGTGTAGATCAATGGATTAAGACGTATGGCGTACGCTATTTCAACGAGCTGACCAATATGGCTTGCTTGACAGAGGAAGTAGGGGAGTTGGCTCGTGTAATAGCGCGAAAATACGGCGAACAATCGTTCAAAGAGGGTGAGAACCAGGATGTTAGCGAAGAGATGGCTGATGTGCTTTGGGTTCTCATCTGCCTGGCGAACCAGACGGGGGTCGATTTGACGGCTGCTTTGGAAGCAAGCATCGAGAAGAAGACTGCTCGGGATAAGGACAGACACAAGCATAACTTAAAATTAAAATAACTGTAAAACTGTTAAGAAAACAGAACGGCATTAAACTGCCGGAACGATAAAACGGTCAAAACAACAGAACAACATAAAACCTGAATAACATGGAAACAATCGAGAAAAGCAAGTACGATCAAATGCTCGGGCAGTATAATACTGCTCTGAATGACAGTGAAATAGCTGCTAAAGTAGCCGAAATCATCGAGAAGAAAGTGCCGGAGAACGACACGCTGGCTGTCAAGAAGTTCCTGATGGGCAGCGTGGAACTTACGACACTCAAGACGACAGACTCCGAGGAGAGCGTCCTGGCGTTCACCGAGAAAGTGAATAAGTTCGAGGATGCCTATCCTGAGTTGCCTCATATAGCTACCATCTGCGTCTATCCATGCTTTGCAAAGATAGTGAGCCAAAGCCTTGAGGTAGAAGGTGTTGAAGTGGCTTGCGTCAGTGGCAGCTTCCCATCTTCACAGGCTCTGATAGAGATAAAGACCGTCGAGACTGCCCTTGCCCTGAAGGATGGCGCAACGGAAATCGACATCGTGATGAGCGTGGGCAAGTACTTGAGCGGCGACTACGAGACGCTCTGCGACGAGATCAGCGAGTTGAAGGCTATCTGCGGAGACAAGAAGATGAAGGTCATCCTGGAGACCGGCCTGCTGCCAAGCGCTTCGGACATCAAGAAAGCGAGTCTGCTGGCGATGTATGCCGGTGCGGACTACATCAAGACGAGCACGGGCAAGGAGAAGCCTGCAGCCACTCCGGAAGCAGCCTACGTCATGTGCCAAGCAATCAAGGAGTACTACGACAAGACAGGAATCCAGATTGGCTTCAAGCCCGCCGGCGGCCTCAACACGGTGCACGACGCGCTCATCTATTATACAATAGTAAAAGAGGTGCTCGGCGAGAAGTGGCTCACCAACCAGTGGCTGCGACTTGGCACAAGCAGGTTGGCGAACTTGCTGCTGAGCGAGGTCGTTGGTGAAGAGGTGAAGTTCTTCTGAAAAAGTGAAAGGGTGAAAAAGTAAACAGGTGAAAAAGGACGAGGTGCGAACGGGCGGAACATTTTTCATCAGCGAAAACATCATTTTACCTTCACGAGAATCGATTATTTGAAGCCTCGGGGCTTGGCGGACGAAAAGAAACGATTCTCAGAGGCCCATTTTGAGCCTAAGCAGTTGAACTAAAGAGATTTAAGCCCTAAAATAGTGAACAGGAAATTTTTCAAAATAGAAAAGGAAATGAAGAAAAGGAGTCTTTTGATGCTTGGAGTGGCATGTTTGCTGCTCTCATCGTGTGTGGTTAGCAAGAAGAAGTTCGAGATTGCCGAAGCCGGCCGTTTGGCTGCACTCTACAGCCGCGACAGTCTGGCCGACTTGCTTGGAATGACCAGGACGGACTATGCCATCCTCGACGAGTTGCGGAACGGCTTGTTGAACGACACAGCCTTGCTCAAGAACAGCATCCGCAACTATCAGCAGTTGCTCGCCACAGGTCAGAACGAGAATCAGAAACTCAGTGCGAACCTGAAGGACCGCGAGAAGACGATAGCCGAACTGCAGAAGATGATCGTCCAGCAGAACAAGAAGGTGAAGGACCTGCTCAGCAGCGTGAAGGATGCCCTGCTTGGATTCAGCAGCGACGAACTGACTGTGCGCGAAGAAGGCGGCAAGGTCTATGTGGCAATGAGCGACAAACTCCTGTTCGAATCGGGCAAAGCCATCGTGAACGAGCAGGGTAGGGCAGCGCTGGGCAAGCTGGCACAGGTGCTCAACAAACAGACCGACATCGACGTCTATATCGAGGGACACACAGACAACGTGCCCATCAAGACAGCCGTCTTCCAAGACAACTGGGACCTCAGCGTCATTCGTGCCACATCGGTTGTGCGCATCCTGACCGAGACCTACGGCGTCAATCCCCTGCAGATACAGCCATGCGGTCGAGGCGAGTTCAAGCCAGTCGATGTCAACACCACGCCCGAGGGCAAAGCCCGCAACCGTCGTACGGAAATCATCATGGCTCCGCGCCTCGACAAGCTGTTCAAGATGCTCGAAGAGAGCAAGGTGCAGTAAATCAGACAGGCAGGAGCGTCGCGAGACGCCCTATAGAGGAGTGAACATTCCCCTATAGAGGAGTGAGCATTCCCCTATAGAGGAGTGAACGTTCCCCTATAGGGGATAATTTCAAGACCTATACCTCTTTGGGCAAACAGGTATACCTCTTGAAGCAAACAGGCGTACCTCTTGGTCAAAAGAGGTATACCTGTCTGTGCAATGCAGCTTTTCGCGTACTTTTCCGCTTCAGCCATCCGTATGTCGAAAATTATTTGTAACTTTGCGAGCGTATTTAGCATCTTACACATATATATAATATAGCATTATGAAAAGATTCGCCTTAGCAGTCGTCACGTTGCTCACTTGCATGAGCCTCTCGGCACAATGGCGCTTCGGCAACTCGCCAGCGAACAACAATGCAGCCAACGACTTGGAGCAGAACATGCAAAAGCTCGTCATGGCCAGCGTTATGATAAACAACTTCTACGTCGATAGTGTGGACTCGATGAAGCTCACGGAAGACGCCATCAACGGCATACTCTCCAAACTCGACCCGCACTCGGCTTACACCAACGCCGCCGACACCAAGAAATTCACCGAGCCGTTGGAAGGCTCCTTCGAGGGTATCGGCGTACAGTTCAACATGTTAGAGGACACGCTGCTCGTCATCCAGCCCGTGCCAAAGGGACCAAGCGAACGCGTCGGTATCCTGGCCGGCGACCGTATCGTCAGCGTGGCAGATACAGCCATAGCCGGCGTGAAGATGAGTCGCGAGGAAATCATGCATCGCCTGCGCGGCAAGAAGGGCACCATCGCTCACCTCGGCATCGTACGTCGAGGCATCAGGGACACGCTCTACTTCGACGTCAAGCGCGACCGCATCCCCGTCAACTCGGTCGATGCCGCCTACATGGTGACGCCCACCATCGGACTCATCCGCTTCAACAACTTCGCGCAGACAACGCACGACGAAGTGGTGCAGGCCATCAAGAAACTGAAGGAGCAGGGCATGAAGGACCTCATCATAGACCTTCAGCAAAACTCGGGCGGCTTCCTGCAAGCTGCGGCAGACATCGCCAGCGAGTTCCTTTCAAAGGGCGACATGATAGTCTATACGAAAGGTCGCAGCGTGCCGAACCAGGAGTTCCGAAGCACCGGCGGCAGCGCTTTCCAAGAGGGTAAAGTGGCCGTCCTCATCGATGAATACAGCGCATCGGCAGCCGAGATACTCTCCGGAGCCATCCAGGATCAGGACCGCGGCATCGTCGTCGGACGACGTTCCTTCGGCAAAGGCCTCGTACAACGCCCGTTCAACATGCCCGACGGCAGTATGATACGACTCACTACAGCACGCTACTACACCCCAAGCGGCCGCAGCATACAGAAACCATACGAGAAAGGAAAGAACCTCGACTACGCCAAAGACGTCATCAACCGCTACAATAAAGGCGAACTGACCAATGCCGACAGCATCCACTTCCCCGATTCCCTGCGCTATCAGACCCTGCGAAAAGGCCGCACAGTCTATGGTGGAGGCGGCATCATGCCCGACTACTTCGTACCGCTCGACACAACGCGCTATGCGAAATGCTATCGCGAACTGTCTGCCAAAAGCATCATCATCAATGCCAACCTCAAGTATATGGACAAGCATCGGAAGAAGTTGGCGAAAGCTTATCCCACCTTCGAGAAGTTCAAAGCCGAGTTTGAACTGCCGCAGGAACTCATCGACGAGATATTTGCAGAAGGCGAAAAGCAGAACATCAAACCAAAGGACGACGAGGAACGGCAGAAGACAACAGACAACATCCGACGCATCGTCAAAGGACTCGTCGCACGAGACCTGTGGGACATGAGTGAGTACTTTGCCCTCATCTATGACGACGACGAAGTGGTCAAAAAGGCGGTCGAACTGCTGCAGGCTCCATGATAACCTACAACACCATAAATGTAGCGATGCCGGACATCGCCGAGGCAGAGGTCTCGGCGTGGGTCAAGAGCACAGCCGCCACATATAATAAGGTCGTTGGCGACATCAACTACATCTTCGTGGACGACGAAACCATGCTCGACATCAATCGGCGCTTCATCGGGCACGACTACTACACAGACCACATCGGCTTCGACTACAGCAAGGATGGCGCTCTGAGCGGCGACATCTACATCAGTCTCGATACCGTCAAGACGAATGCCGAGCTCTATCATGTCAAGCCAGACGAGGAACTCCGGCGCATCATCATTCACGGCCTGCTGCACCTCTGCGGCCTCCGCGACAAGACAGACGAGGAAAGGCAACAGATGCACCGAGCCGAAGACCGCGCCCTGACCCATCTAACCCATTAACCCTATTAACCCCATCAACAAGTGGAAGATTTCGACATAAGACAAGAAGGCAGAAAGAAAGAAAAGGATTTCGAGAACGCCCTGCGGCCTTTGTGCTTCGAGGACTTCAGCGGACAACAGAAAGTCGTCGAGAATCTGCGTATCTTCGTCGAGGCTGCGAAGTATCGCGGAGAACCTCTCGACCACACACTCCTGCATGGCCCTCCAGGCTTGGGCAAGACCACACTCTCCAACATCATAGCCAACGAGCTCGGAGTAGGCTTTAAGCTCACCAGCGGCCCCGTGCTTGATAAGCCTGGCGACCTGGCCGGCATCCTCACTTCCCTCGAGCCGAACGATGTGCTCTTCATCGACGAGATACATCGCCTCTCACCCATCGTGGAGGAATACCTCTACTCGGCCATGGAGGATTACCGTATCGACATCATGATCGACAAAGGCCCCTCGGCACGAAGCATCCAGATAGATTTGGCGCCGTTCACGCTTGTGGGAGCCACCACACGCAGCGGCCTGCTCACGGCTCCCCTGCGAGCACGCTTCGGCATCAACATGCACCTGGAGTACTACGATGCCGACACCTTGCAGAAGATTGTGATGCGTTCGTCCAGCATCTTGGGCGTGCCCATCGACTTCGAAGCCGCCGGCGAGATTGCCAGCCGCAGTCGTGGCACGCCACGAATCGCCAACGCCCTGCTCCGACGCGTCCGCGACTTCGCGCAAGTCAAGGGAAATGGCCGCATCGACCTCGATATAGCACGCATCGCCCTTGAGGCCTTGAACATCGACCGCTATGGTCTCGACGAGATAGACAACAAGATACTGACCACCATCATCAACAAGTTCCAGGGCGGCCCCGTAGGTATCGGCACCATTGCCACAGCCGTGGGCGAAGACGCAGGCACCGTCGAGGAGGTCTACGAGCCGTTCCTCATCAAAGAGGGCTTCATCAAACGCACGCCCAGAGGCCGCGAAGTGACCGAACTCGCCTACCGACATCTGCACATTTCCCCAACAAAAGACGGCTACGTGCAAGGCGACCTCTTTGGATGAGGTATCCTTTTAGAGTTTGTGTAACAAATAGTAAATGGTTAAATGATTAAATGGTAAATATAAGATGGTACTGAACTACATCTGGATTGGTTTCTTTGCCATTGCGTTTCTCATCGCATTAATACAACTTTTCTTAGGCAACACCGATGTCTTCCCTGCAATAATGAACAGCACGTTCGACAATGCGAAGACCGCTTTCGAGATATCCATCGGCCTGACAGGCGTGCTGTCCCTATGGATGGGCGTCATGAAGGTTGGCGAAAAGGGCGGCCTGGTCAACGTCATAGCGCATTGGCTGTCACCCCTCATGGTGCGTCTCTTTCCCGAAATCCCCGCAGGTCATCCTGTCTTCGGACACATCTTCATGAACTTCAGTGCCAACATGCTGGGACTTGACAATGCAGCTACTCCGCTGGGACTCAAGGCAATGGAAGGCTTGCAAGAACTCAACAAGCAGAAGGATACCGCAACGAATGCGATGATTATGTTCCTTGTGTTGAACACCAGCGGCTTGACCTTGATTCCAGTCGGCGTGATGACTTATCGCGCAGTGGCTGGTGCGGCACAGCCCACGGACGTCTTCATTCCCATCCTCATCGCGACAGCCATTGCCACGCTGGCAGGCATGATTATCACAAGCCTGTACCAACACATCAACCTCTTCAATCGAACCATCATGGCGTTCGTACTCGGCCTTTGCCTCGTGGTAAGCGGCGTAATCTGGATTGGCACACAGGTGGACCAGGAAACCATGAACAAGTGGAGCACCGTAGTAGCCAACGTCTTGCTTTTCAGCATCATAATGGCCTTCATTTGGGCAGGTGTACGAAAGAAGATAAACGTCTATGAAGCCTTTGTTGAAGGTGCGAAAGGCGGCTTTGATACTGCCATCCGCATCATCCCCTACTTGGTTGCAATCCTTGTAGCCATCGGTGTCTTCCGTGCTTCGGGAGCGATGGACTTCATCATAGGCGGCTTGGGCAACTTTGTTGAATGGTGTGGTGGCAACGCGGACTATGTTGCGGCACTTCCAACAGCCATCATGAAGCCCCTGTCCGGCAGCGGAGCACGCGGCATGATGGTCGATGCAATGCAGCAGTACGGCCCCGATTCCTTCATTGGCCGCCTGTCGTGCATCTTCCAGGGAGCCACCGATACGACCTTCTACATACTGGCCGTTTACTTCGGAAGCGTAGGAATCCGCAAGACGCGCCACGCCGTCATGGCCGGCCTCCTGACCGACATCTGCGGCGTCATAGCAGCTATCGCCGTCGCAGCAATCTTCTTCGGATAAAACCAAGCGTGGTTAGTTGGCAAACTAAACGTGCTTAGTTGGCAAACTAAACGTGGTTAGTTGACAAACTAAGCACGTCAAATTTGTCATCTGGCATCTTCTACCACAAATATCATAAAAAGAATCTTACGTCTAATCAGCAGCTTTATTGATTTCCTCGTAGAAAAGTGTTTTTGCGCGGACAAGGTCATCCATTACAGAACAACAGTCTTCTACAGAATTGGGTGTGAATTCATGAGAACATGACACATCGACATCTCCCGCAATTGATTGGTATTTTGTAAGCGCGTTACAACCTACCTGGTTATTTATTTTTTCGCATACTTCCTTAACTTTTTTCTCATTTTCCGGAGTTATCTTGTATTCTATGTAAATAGACAGATATATATTTGATTCATCAAGATTGAGCAAGGCAAATCCCTTTTCCTCCATATATTCAAGAGGACTATAATATACTCCTTCAATAAGAAAAAGAGGGTCATCTGGAATACGGCAGCTCCCAAAAAGGAAGTCGTCGAATATGATTTTTAAATTATTGTTCATTGCTTTTCAATTGAAGTTGATGATTTCGAAGCCGACCGATGCAGATGCATCAGTCGGCCGACACATAATATGAGCCACACTGATGGGCGCGTTCCTCGTAGCGGAAGCCTTCTTCCGAGAGGAACTTTTTCAGATAGTCAATTCCTGAAAAAATGCAAACGTTTTTAATTGTTTGTGACTCTTGCTATATAGCTTGCGATTTACCTGACAGTTAGCATGTGCACCTGGTTTCGATCCCCGCATTTAGGGCAGGAGCAGACAACAATGCAATCCTCCTCCTTGTCGATATGTAATTTCTTGCAATTACACTTCGTACACTTAAGCGTCCACTTGCGTGAGCCGTGACGAATGACCGAATCTGGCAAACCTGTTATCTCATCCCCAATGAAAAAAGGAATAAGAAGGCCAAAGAACAGCAGGATGCCATGCCAAAGGCTGTCAGCAAAAACAGTGGCGATAGAAGTGCCAACAACGAGGAGAATAAATACTCCTCCTACGGTGCGCGACAGGGAAAAGTTGCTGCGTTCGATGCCACCTACGATAAGTCCCACAACGAAGGGAATCAGAAGTAAATAAAGTTTGTCCATGTTCGTATATATTAAGAATTATTAGTTGCCAGGCATAGTTGCTAAGATGAAGGTAATGGCAAGGGCAGCCAGCATCATGATGCCAATCCAACCGTCCACCCTCGTGTCCTTCGTCTTTTTCAAGCCAACCTCCTCCCATTCCCTGTCCACAATGCCCTTTATGTCCAACAGCAGACAGACGATGCAGCCCACCACGAAGCCTCCCTTCTGCGAGCCCATGGCATAGCCGATTAGGTTGCCAAGCCCGATGACGATGAACATCTGTATGAGGTTCTGGAAGATGCTCTTGACAATCAAGGCAGGATTCATGTCAAAGATTAGTGCAAGCACAATTAGCAGGACAATAGCACCCACTGCACAAAGAATCCAAATCATAGTAACTCTTTTTTTTATTAATGTAAATAGGTCATGAAAAGCCAATAAAGTGCAGGTGTCTCAACGAGGATGACGACGATAGATAGGATGGCAAACCAACGTCCGGAAGTCTCTACGCCTAAGAAATCACCCGCATCGTCGAACCACATTGTGATACCATCATCCGCCACGAACTGAAAGATATTATACAGCAGATATATCCCTGCGAATATCCACGCCCCGATAGGAAAGCCCTGATCTTTGATTTTACCGAAAAAGAAGAAGAACAGGATTAAGTCCACAACGAGGGTGAACACAAACATGCCGACAGGCAGAATCACCATCGGAACGATGATGCCAGTCCTGCACAAGATGACGAAGAGAACGATGCCTCCAAGAAGCCATAGAAGCCAACTCATAGTCGTTTTGTTTTTTATTGTGTGTTTATACTATATCTCGCCCCGCAAAGGAGTAAAGCCCGTACGCTCGTTGCCATCGAACGTCTGCCAGTACTGTTGATTGTGCTCATTGCTGAGTCCGAAACGGATGTAGCTTGTCTCACTTTTCTTTATCTCGCCCTTCCACATGACAAAGTCGTAGGTGGAATGCCTGCGGCGAGGCCAGTGCGTATAAGTGCGCGTCGCGCTGCCGGCCTGTTGTACAAGGGAATACTTGCCGTCGCCAAGCAGACGCAGCGTCGTCAGGTTTGTGTCAATGACGGACTCGAAGTCTTGGAAGAACCTCCTGATGTAGGTTTTATCCAAGTCTGCCACGACGCGAAGCTTCTCCTCCTCCGAGAACGCGCGCATGGTCTTCTCATAGTCAAGCCGGAACTGCTCGATAGCCTTCTCCTTCGTAATCTCACCTTCGTCGTAGTACATCGTCTTGGTGCGATACACGGTGTCCCAGTTCCAGTAGTCAGGGATGTCGCCGCTGGACTCATTGTTTGTCTTGCCCTTTGACATAAACAAAAATAAAAGGAGAATGACGACTCCGATTATTATTAACTCCATCGTACCGATGTTAAAAACATAATAAATTGCAATGAGTGCTACCATTGCTAAAAGAAACTTCTTCATCTGCTTTTATTATTGTTATTGATCTAATTATTTATTGTTACTAAAGCTTCCTTTTAGTCTATCCTGGCTGTCGCTTCTTATTGTGAGTCAAAGGTTAATCACCGTTCTTTTATTAAGAGACGCAAATAGAGTTTAGTGAGGAAGCGGAAGATCGTGTGGTCCTGGGAGGTGCATTCCATCTCCAGACGCTCGAAAAAGGTGTAGTCCTTCCACTTGGTTCCTTTCTCTATACTTCCTTTCTCGTATTTCTTTTCCCACTGGTCAAATGCTTTTGACCAATAATGGTTTATCTGCATCTTTGCGTCGTTATTGCCATTCACACGATGAAAACCCCATATCAGGAATTTACCGAATGTATTTACAGGAGGTATATTGATGTTTTTCCACTTAGTATTCATCCCGTGCATGGAAATGAGCTTGTCCGCCACATCGAACCTGGTATTGTAGAAAATCTTTCCTTCTGTGTAGAGTTTAGGCCGACAGCTCGTGTATTGTTCTATGACGAGTCTGGTGTAGTCGTGATGCATCTGCCCTCCTGTTCCGAATAGCTTCCAGTAGGCCAGCACGACCGGGTATTTCTCATATTTATTAAGGAGGCTTGTCACAGACTTTTCTCTAACAGGGCATATAAATTCGTCAATATCGATGAATGTCACCCAGAAACTCTCATGCCGATACTTGTCATACCAGTCCTTGTATGCCGAATACTGCCCTGGGTATTCGGGCCAGTCGATGACAGTCACCAACGTCTTCTCCTGGTATGGGGCAAGCACTTCAGCATAGCTGTCCGTCGAATTATTCTGATAGAGATAGAAGTGTTCCACACCCAGCATCAAATGATATTCGAGCCACTCCCTCAGGAATGGAGCCTCGTCTTTGAATATGAGGACGGCAGACAGATAGTGCTTATATTCCCGGGATGAGCAGGACTTATGTACTGCCTTCACCAACAGATGGTAGAACATATTGGCTACTGGATAAAGCGCCTTTTTGACATAATAACACCTGATAGGCTTTTGGTATCCGTACTGGAAATGCCTGTCTTCCTTTATAACCTTCATGTCTCTTTTTAATGTAGGAGAGAGCTTTTTTCCTCTCTCCTACATTCATAAAGGGTTAGCCACCTACGATGCCTGCACAGTTAGTACACCAAGAGCAATGTACCTCTTCCAGCTTCATAGTGCCACCAAAGGATTCTCCCATTGTGGCTTTTCTTGCATTGAGAAGCACTTTCGCACTGATTGTCTCTTTCATAGTGATGCGTTTTTTAGTAATTAAACATGTTTATTCTCTCGCATTGAGGAATGTCTTCCTCTTATTCAAATGTCAGGCTTTCGGTGTGAGTCAGCTCATAGGCGCGTATAGCGGCATCCAGTTTAGCTCGGTCTTCCTTCGTTAGTGTGTCTTTTCGCTGTAGATAGTATTGTATCTGGAAGCTCGAGACGACCTGCAGTTCTGCCAAAACCATCTTGCATTTGCGCAGATCTCGCTTTGCCACCGAGCCTCGGTCCTTCTGATTGTAGCCATAGCACGTGCGGCAGAGCTTCACTATGGGACACTTCAGGCAAAGATCGTCTATGAGTGAGGCATCGTCGCGGAAGTCTATTCCTTCTATTATTTGCTTGAGGTTCGAGCCATGCACGATAGGCAGGAAGAGGTGACAGGGATAGACCTTTCCGTCCGTATCATAGATTTCCGTATTTGTACCGACACCGCAGTTTTTCGGTGGAATGGGCGATTCGTACATCAGTTTCTCGAAGGGGAGGTCGAACGGCTGCTCTACTTTATACTGTGGATTGTCCAAATAGAATGCCCCTATCTTCATGAGTTCCTGTTTGTACATTCCTGCTTCCTTCTGGCTCCATGTTGTTCCTTCGGCCAGGGAGCTTGGCACGCGGTAGCCTTGCTTGGTGAGTTCGATGATGCCGTGTGCGTAGTTGGGCAGCGTTTCGTTGGAGACTGTCATCTTGAAATAGGAGTTTGGCCAGTTCCTTGCAATGTACTCCATGGGTATCCTCGCTGTGCTGCACCCGCGATTGACGGCTTGCATGAGGTCATCTCCGTCGATGGACACCACCACCCGGAAGTCGTTCTTGACGTTTGTGAACCATTCCAGAACCTCCGAGGTGAATAAAGTTCCATTTGTAGTCATTTGGAACATCATCGGGAAGGGCAGCTCGAGCGTCTTCACCCAGTCGTGTATCTCCCGGATAAGTTTGAAGTTCAGCAAGGGTTCGCCGCCAAAGAATTCCACCGCAAAGCGTTCGTTCTCCCTGCGTCCGCTGTTTGCAAACTGGTCGAATTCCTTCTTGAGGATGGACTTTGCTGTCTCGATGGACATCATTCGTTGCCCTATGTCCTTATGTTTTTCGAAGCAGTAGACACAATGGAGGTTGCATCCATGCGTGATGGTCAGCGAACAGATGCGTGTTGTCTTATAAATGGAGGAGGTAGTTATCATCCGAAATAAGGTTTGCGACTGCAAAGATACGGAACTTCTTCGAATGTACTTTCTGCCGAATGTTGCCTGAGAGTCTACACTTATGTGGTGGATATGGGCTATATGAGCTTACTGTAGTACTGGAAGAAGTCGTGGTGGAGTATCTGGGAGATACGCAGGAGCTGTTCTGTGTCGATAGTGGGGCGACGGAAAATCTTGTAGACGTTGGTACGGTCGCAACACAACTTGCGTGCGAACCAACTGACCGTGCGCTCCTGTCGGCGAATTTCTTCTTCGATGAGATGCCCTATGTGCGGTCGTGAAAGAGTGCTGTTGTACTGCTCGAACATGGCATTCTCCTCTCCACATACTTGCAGCACCCAAGACAAGTTTACCTTACATATTATATATATATGGGCATATTACAAAAAAAGCGCGGGTGCTGTATCCGTTGCTCGTCTTGCGGTCTAAGGCTCTAGCAAATGCCCTTTCTCTGTCTAAACGAGCAACATGCAGAGCCCACGCTAATGATGTATATAGTCACCTCGCTGCTCTCTGTTTCAGCAGTCAAGGATGTATATAGATACATCAAGCGGGCATCTACCCGTTGCTTTGTTCCTGACAGAGGTTTGAACTTGCTAGATTCTAGACCGGCAAAGAACAAAGCGTTGATAAACGCCATTTTCGTAAATGCGTCCCTCCCATCCGCTCTGCACATCTTCTGTGCTTCTGCTTCATGGTAAAGACAATGCAAAGATATGAATAAAAAATGATATAATGAAATAATAAAGAACGAAAAATGGCAAACTATACACAACTTGCCTGCAAACTGGGAGTAGGGGTGTGCCTTAATTACACTACAACGGATTACACTGATTGCTTTATATGCTGATTATCAGCATGGCCTAAATCCGTGTAATCCTTTGTTTATATTATTGTCCGATAAAAGCACAAAACTTTTGCTCCTACAGAGCGAATACTATCTGCGGCATTCAATACCTTGCCCGACACATGCTAATATCTTGCCCAAGACATGCTAATACTTTGGGCAACGCATGCCTAATACTTTGGGCAACACATGCCTAATATCTTGCCCAAGGTATGCTAATACTTTGGCTGGAGAATGCTAATACTTTGGGAAAAGAATTATAATTCGTCTTCAAAAGGAGGCTATTATGTCGTCCGTCGGGACCTTTTGCCAGGAGAAAAGAGGCAGCAAATCTTGGGGCTTTAATGGAGTGGGAGAGGGGAGGATGCCTGCACAAAAAGCGAGAAAACCTACGATTTCATCGGGATTTTTATGTTTCTCTCGGAGGACAGAAAGGTCGAGTGATTTGTCACGCTTGCAGAGGCGCTGGCCGTTTTCGTTGATTAAAAGCGGATGATGAAAGTAGGTCGGCTCCTGGAAGCCAAGAATGCGATAAAGGTGCAACTGTTGCGGGGTGCTCAACAAAAGGTCGCGACCTCGCACAACCTCCGTGATGCCCATCAGCGCATCATCTACCACGACGGCCAACTGATATGCCCAGGCTCCGTCCTTTCGCCTGAGGATGTAATCGCCACAATGCTTTGCCAGGTTTATGCTTTGCTGTCCATAGTGCCCATCGACAAAGGAAATCTCCTCGTCGGGGACGAGGAGGCGGATGGAAGCAGGGCGGAGACAAGAAGAACTAGTATTACTAGTTTTACTAGTTAAACTAGCTTCACCAGGAAGGCTTGCCAGGCCAGGAAGCATGTTCTTTGGGCGACAGGTGCCAGCATAGACGATACGACCATCCGTTTCGTGAGGCGCCTGAGTGGCCATGATGTCGGCCCTGGTACAATAACAAGGATAGGTGAGGCCAGCGTCTTCCAACTGCTTGAGATAGTGCTCGTAGATGTCCCCACGCTGGCTTTGCCACACAACTTCGCCGTCCCAAGGCAGTCCGAGCCACTGCAAATCGTCCATCAGCTGCAGGGCAAAGTCCCGACGCGAACGGTCGGGGTCGATGTCCTCGATGCGTAGACGCCACTCTCCACCCTTGCTCTTCGCCGAAAGCCACGAGAGAAGGGCACAGAAGACATTGCCCAAATGCATTCTACCAGTTGGGGAAGGGGCAAAACGACCTGTCATATCAAAAGACACGCTCTGCTACGAAAGAGGCGAGGAGGTGCAGGGATTCGGTTACGGCAGGGTTGCGTGTGTCGTCAATCAGGCCGTCGGCCATGCCCTGCATATCTTTCATGTGCCACGCCGCATACTCCAATCCGCCCTCACTTATCGAGAACTTGATGAGTTTTTGAATCTCTCTTTGAGTTGCTTCACGACGTCGAACCTTCAAAGCCAACTCGTGCATCTCGGTGTCCTCGCTGTGTCCCACGGCATAGATGGCTGGCAATGTGAGCTTGCCCTCCTTCATGTCGTTGCCGACGGGCTTGCCTATCTCGGCCGTTCCATAGTCGAAGACATCGTCACGCAACTGGAAACAAATACCGATGAGCTTGCCGAACTGTGCCAGACGCTCTGCGTCGGCTTCGGCGCCGCCTGCTGCCAAAGCACCCAAGCGAGCACAGACAGAGAACAGACTCGCCGTCTTGCGGGAGATGATGTCGAAGTATGCAGCCTCCGAGAAAACGTCGGAATCCTTGTTGTTCAGCTGCAGAAGTTCGCCGTCGGCAAGCGATTGTCCGAGCTGGGCAATGTATCGAACCACCCGGACATCGTCGGTCTCGGCAGCACATTCAAGCGCTTTGCTCAGCACATAATCGCCGGCAAGGACGGCGGCTTGATTGGTTAGGAAGGCGTTCAAAGAAGGCAGTCCGCGCCGACGGTCGCTTTCGTCCACCACATCGTCGTGTATAAGTGAAGCCGTATGAAGCATCTCCAGGGCCAAAGCCACCTTGATGACTTTGTCATTCACCCCAGCCACCATCCTGGCCGAAAGCAGGACCAGAAGCGGACGGAGCTGCTTGCCGGGAGCCTTGAGGAGGTGTTCCACGGCTTGCTCAAGCAATGGATTGTCGCTGTAAAGCGTAGTGCGGAAAGCCTCGCAAAATTGTTCCATTTCCGCCGAAACAGGGGCCTTTATCTTATCAAGTACGTCCATTTCGTTTGGGTTTCGGGAGTTAAAGTGAAGTTAAACAGGAAGTAAAGCACTTCGTGCTGGAATTAAAGCCAGCAAGCTGGCAGGACAATAGTCTTTTTTGCTTGGCATTTTTGCGCATGGTATCGTCCTCTTTTACTTCCGCGAGCGTAGCGAGTTAACTCCCCTTGTTACTTCCGTTTTTACTTCCAAAAAGTTTATTTATCTCATCTTTAGCGTGCAAATTTACATAAAAAAGCGCTTCTTTCATATTTTTTCCGTACTTTTACAACAGAAAAGGACAGAAAAAGATGCAGAAACTCTATTTACTGGATGCTTACGCACTGATTTACCGTGCTTATTACGCCTTTATTAAGAACCCTCGCATCAACTCGAGGGGCGAGAACACGTCGGCCATCCTCGGCTTTGTCAACACGCTGGAGGAGGTCATCACGAAGGAAGTTCCGACCCATCTGGGCGTGGCCTTCGACCCGCATGGCGGTACGTTCCGCCACGAGGCTTACCCTGAGTATAAAGCACAACGCGAGGAGACGCCCGAAGCCATCAGGTTTGCCGTGCCCATCATCAAGGATATCCTGGCCGCTTATCACATCCCCGTGCTCGAAGTTCCCGGGTTTGAGGCGGACGACGTCATCGGTACGTTGGCCCATCAAGCTGACCTGAAGGGCATCGACACCTTCATGATGACGCCCGACAAGGACTACGGACAGCTCGTCACGGAGCGCGTCAGGCAGTACCGACCGCCAGTGGGAAGGAACAGCGAGGCAGAGATTCTGGGCCCAGAGGAAGTGAACAGGAAGTGGGGCTTGCAGTCGCCCCGGCAAGTCATCGACATGTTGGGACTGATGGGAGATGCGGTCGACAACATCCCCGGCTGCCCGGGAGTTGGGGAGAAGACGGCTCAGAAGCTCATCGAAGAGTTCGGAAGCATCGAGAACCTGCTGGCTTCCACAGACAAGCTGAAGGGTGCACTGAAGGAAAAGGTAGAGCAGAACGTCGAGAAAATCAAGCAGAGCAAGTGGCTGGCCACTATCAACCAGGAGGTTCCAATCAGCCTCGACATGGACCTCTTGCAGCTTCGCGAGCCCGACACGGACAGGTTGCAGGAGCTTTTTGGCAGGCTCGAGTTCCGACAACTGCTGAATAAAAAGCCCGGCCCCCAGCCTTCTTCCGAGGAGAAGGAGAGCCAATCCATTAAGAACAATGACGGTTCCATGCAGCTCGACCTCTTCAACACAGCGCCTGCTCCACAGAAACCTGCTGCACAACCTCAGCAGCTCGACCTCTTCGATATGGATAGAGCTAGTACTAGTTTAACTAGTCTGACTAGTGGAACTAGTGAAGCAAGCCAGGCCGAAGCGTTTGTCGTGGAGGATGGCACAGTGATTGGTCACAACCTGAAGGCTAACTGGCAGGCGCTCAAGGCACAAGGTCTGACCGACCTTCCTATGTTCGACACGGAGATTGCGCACTATATCCTGCACCCTGAAATGCGCCATTATCTGGACTATCTGCTGTCTATCTATGGTTGCAAGGGCGTTTACGAACTCAAACAAAGCCTGGAGAAAGAACTCCAGAAGGAAGGTTTGTGGAGCCTCTTCACAGACATAGAGATGCCACTCATGCCAGTCCTTGCAGAAATGGAAGAGGCTGGCGTAATGATTGACACTGAGGGACTTAAGGAGACCAGCAGGCTGTTCACTGAGCAGATGCTGGCTTTGGAACAAGAGATACACAGTCTGGCTGGCCTGAACTTCAATATAAGCAGCCCGAAGCAGGTAGGCGAAGTGCTCTTCGAAACACTCAAACTCGACTCGAAAGCCAAGAAGACCAAGAAGGGACAATACGTCACGAACGAAGAGGTGCTCGAGGCCCTGAGGCGGAAACATCCGATTGTCGGCAAGATTCTGGAGTACAGAGGACTGAAGAAACTGCTGGGCACATACATAGACACCCTGCCAAGTCTCATCAACCCACAGACCGGACACATCCATACGTCGTTCAACCAGACCGTCACAGCCACGGGGCGTCTGTCGTCGTCGAACCCCAATTTGCAAAACATCCCCGTTCGCGATGCCCAGGGAAAAGAGGTGCGCAAGGCGTTCATCCCCTATCCGGGACAGCTCTTCTTCAGTGCCGATTACAGCCAAATCGAGTTGCGCATCATGGCTCACCTGAGCAAAGACGAGAACCTGATAGAGGCCTTCATGCAGGGCAACGACATCCATCAGGCTACGGCCTCTAAGATATTCAAGAAACCCCTTGAGGACGTGACTCCGGACGAACGCCGGAAGGCGAAGACGGCTAACTTTGGCATCATTTACGGCATCAGCGCCTTCGGTCTGGCCGAAAGGATGGGGGTGTCCAGGACGGAGGCAAAACAGCTCATTGATGACTACTTCCAGACCTACCCGGGCGTAAAGGCTTACATGGAAAAGAGCATCGAAATGGCTCGCGAATGCGGCTTCACGGAGACCATCTTCAAGCGTCGTTGCCAGCTGCCCGACATCAACTCGAACAACTCAGTAGTTCGCGGCTACGCAGAAAGGAATGCAATCAATGCCCCGATTCAGGGTTCGGCAGCCGACATCATCAAGATAGCCATGATTCGCATCAGCCGGCGCATGAAAGAGGAGGGTTTGAAGTCAAAGATGATACTGCAGGTCCACGACGAACTCAACTTCTCAGTCCTGCCCGAGGAGAAGGAGAAGTTGCAAGCCTTAGTAATAGAAGAGATGCAAGGCGCCGCAAGTCTCAGCGTCCCCCTCATCGCCGATTGCGGCTGGGGCACCAACTGGCTCGAGGCACACTAAACGCCGCCTCGGCAAACACACTATAATCCTTCGTTCAAGGTATTAGCATTCTTTGGCAAAAGTATTAGTATTCTTTGGGCAAAGTATTAGTATTCTTTGGGCAAAGTATTAGTATTCTTTGGGCAAAGTATTAGTATTCTTTGGGCAAAGTATTAGTATTCTTTGGCAGGTGCCTTATAATGCGCTTACAAACCCGACTGGGATTTATATCACCATCGACAGCATCGAGAGGTCGGCTTCCTCGCCCACGACCCATACAATGTCGTGCTGCACAAACTGACGCTTTGCCGGAATGGTGTCGATATGACCTTCCGTGTTCTCCACTCCAATCACCATGCAATGGTAACTCGTGCGGAAGTCAGCCTCGA
Organism: Bacteroidaceae bacterium; assembly: GCA_017469525.1. Taxonomy (GTDB): domain Bacteria; phylum Bacteroidota; class Bacteroidia; order Bacteroidales; family Bacteroidaceae; genus Physcousia. The sequence goes on from JAFUGG010000062.1 coordinate 24,356, forward strand.
GCAAGGTCTTTCCGATGAGCGGACTACTCTCGCTGAGCCGTATGGAGATGATGGAGAGGTTGTGCTTCTCCTTGTTTCGCTCCTGCTGAGGCAGCACTTCCTGCTCGCTCCTCATTCTCAGAGATTCGATGGCTTCGCTGCCAGCCACGACCTCGAGGACGTCGCCGGGATAGATGCGGTGACTGCCTCCAGGGATGTTTATCCTATGTCCCGAGCGCAAGATAGCCGCAATGTGGACGCGGTCGGTCTTGCCGAAATGGAGCTGGGAAAGCGTCTTGCCGCCCCAACGCGAATGGGCAGGAATCCTCACCCGAGCTATCTGCAAGTCCTTTCCCCTGAGCCGACGGCCGTAACTCAGCACATTCTGCTGCTCCCTGAGACGCAGGTTCTGCTTGAACGTACGCTCCATCCGGATGCTCGTATACTTGACGATTCTGCTCAACACTATCAATACGAGGACCGCCACACTGATGAGAACGTTCCAAACCCACCAGAGGGGCGACACGAACATCACCACATCATAGACCAATATAAAGCCCAGAACGGCCTTCATCAGCAAGATGAGACGAACCAGGAATGCAGCCATTTTACCCGATGAAATCAGGTATTTTACCTCCCGGCTATGGTTCTTCTTCATGACAATGGCGCGGATGCAAGGCGAAAGGAGCAGAAGCGTGATGACACAGCAAACGAGTAGTCCGTTCCGCTCACCCATGATGTGCTTGCACAGAGGCAGTATCGTGGCATAGCCAAACATCAGGAAGGCTATGCTGATAGTAAGATAGGCAGCCGTCTGAAAGAGTATGGCAGACAGCAAACTCCGCCAAGCAGATGCAGAAGAAGAAGTAGCTACACGCTCGTTCATGCGGTTCAAGGACAGCGACTTTCCACGATTGATGAGCGACTGTACTTCGCCAGGCAATGAACTCTCTATGCGATTGGCAGCCTTCGGAGAGAGCTTGATGGCATAAGGCGTCAGGAAGGTCGTGATGATGCTCACCGCCACGACGACCGGATAAAGGAACTGGCTGGTCACACCCAACTCTTGTCCCAAGCCCGCAATGATGAATGCAAACTCGCCTATCTGCACCATCGAGAAGCCACTCCGCACAGCTGTCTGCACATTGCCACTCGTTGCAAAATAGCTCAGACTGCCGAAGAACATCTGCCCCAGCACTACTCCAAGCGTCAGCACAAGTATCGGCAACCAGTACTCCACCAGCACAGACGGCTCCACCATCATGCCTACCGACACGAAGAAGACAGCCCCGAAGAGGTCTCGAAGCGAGCTGACACTCTTCTCTATATTCTCTGCCTCGAGCGTTTCGGCCAAGATGCTGCCCATCATAAACGCACCGAAAGCAGGACTGTAACCCACCTCATCGGCTATCACTGCCAGCAGGAAGCACAATCCCACCGATACGACCAGCAACGTTTCACTGTTGATGTAGTTCTTCGCCTTACGTAAAATAATAGGCAACACGTATATTCCGACCAGGAACCAAAGCATCAGGAAGAACCCTAATTGCATAAGGCTCTTGATGAGTTCGAAGCCTTGGAACTCGCGGCTGACAGCCAAGGCGCTCAGCATCACCATGAGAAGGATGCCCAGAATGTCTTCCAAGATGAGCACCGAAATAACCCCCGAGGCAAAACGCTTCGAGCGAAGTCCCAGGTCGTCGTATGCTTTGTAGATAATCGTAGTAGAGCTCATGCTCAGCATTCCACCGAGGAAAATCCTGTCCATATTGCTCCAACCGAACAACGAGGCTATCATTCCGCCCACACCTATCATGCAGCACATAACCATGATGGCAGTCAGGATGGGCTGCATTCCCATCTTAAGTATCTTCTTGAACGAGAATTCCAGACCAAGCGTAAACATCAGAAAGATGACACCCAGGTCGCTCCATTCCTCGATACCCTCCATACTGCTGACCGAAGGAGTATAGGGCATGTGCGGACCTGCCAGGAAGCCTGCCACGATGTAACCAAGCACAAGAGGCTGCTTAAGGCGCTTGAAGATGATGGTCACAACGCTGGCTACTACGAGAATATACGCCAGATCGGTTATTAAGGAAGACACTTTCTATTAATTAAAAATTAAGAATTAATAATTAAATATTATAATATTTACTGTGCTGAAAGGTCGAGCATGCGGTTGATGCACTTTACGGCTTTCTCTGCAACCTGCTTGCTGACCTTTATCTCCGGCCATTCATACCTGAGGCAGTTGTAGAGTTTCTCCATCGTAATGAGCTTCATGTAGTTGCACTCATTGCAGGCACAGGTGCTGTCGTCGGGAGGAGCGGGCAGGAATGTCTTCTGCGGACATGCTTGCTGCATTTTGTGGAGGATGCCGCTCTCTGTTGCCACGATGAATTCGGTTGCCTCGTCTTCCTGACTGAACTTGAGGAGAGCGGCCGTGCTGCCTACCTTGTCGGCCACCTTAACGACCGGGCCTTTGCATTCCGGGTGCACAAGTATCTTGGCCTGAGGGTGTTCTGCCTTCAATGCAAGTATCCTCTCGAGGCTGAACTTCTCGTGGACATGGCAAGCGCCATCCCATAAAACCATCTTCCTGCCTGTAATCGAGTTGATGTAATTGCCGAGGTTTCGGTCCGGGCCGAAGATTATCTTCTCGTCCTTAGGCAGGGAGTTCACTATCTTCAGCGCATTGCCGCTCGTCACGACTACGTCCGTCAGAGCCTTGATGGCAGCGGTCGTGTTCACATAACTGATGACGGTATGGCCGGGATGGGCTTTCACGAAGGCTCCGAACTCCTTGGGCGGACAGCTTTCTGCAAGGCTGCAAGTGGCGTTGAGGTCAGGAACGAGCACCTTCTTATCAGGGCAAAGTATCTTGTTCGTCTCGCCCATGAAGTGGACGCCGCACATCACGATGATGTCTGCATCCGTCTTCGCCGCCTGCTGCGCCAGCGCTAGACTGTCGCCCACGAAGTCTGCGATGTCCTGTATCTCACCCTGCGTGTAGTAATGCGCCATGATGACTGCGTTCTTCTCGCTGCACATCCGGCGTATCTCAGCCTTCATGTCTGTTCCCTCGGGCACTGGTTCCGTGACGAAACCGGCAGCCTCCCACTTGTTGTCAACCATTTTTATATTATTATATATTCTTTTATATTTTATAATTAAATACTTTATGATGATAATGATGGGACGTTGATAAGTTCATAACTTTATGCTCCTTTTCATCGCTCAGTATGTTATCAACAGCCTTTCAACACTTTTCTTTCGGTTATCAACCCTGCTGAGGAAGGTGTTTCATTCTGTGGCAGAATGTTTTGCCTTATGATGCGTCTGAACTTTATCCACATTTATGAATAACATGCAAAGTTAATAATTTTCCCGGACATGCTGCTTTGATAACTCGCTTTTTTTATGTTGAAAGCAGATTTATAACTTTTTTTTAATGTGAATAAAACCTTGCCGAGGTTCGTTTTCCTGCTTTTAGTGTGAATAACTCCGTACTTATCCACTCACTTATCCACATAAATTGTTAACTTTGTCCACATGTTTTGTGTATTTATATCATGAGAAAGTTGAAAGTAACGGAGATGGGTCGCATGAGTGTGGCTGAATACCGGGAGTCGGACAAGCAGCCGCTGGTGGTCGTGCTGGACCATGTGAGGAGTCTTTACAACGTAGGTAGCGTGTTCCGCACGAGCGATGCCTTCCGCGTGGAGAGTGTCCTTCTGTGCGGCATAACAGCCCGTCCGCCCCATCCCGAAATACATAAGACGGCCTTGGGGGCTGAGGAAAGTGTCGACTGGCACTATTATGAGCGCACGGAGGATGCTGTTGCCTGGCTCAAGGAGGAGGGTTACACCGTCCTTGCCATCGAGCAGTGCGAGGGCAGCACTATGCTTCAGGACTTCCGGACGGAAGCGGGCAGGAAGTATGCCGTCGTGCTGGGCAACGAAGTGAAGGGCGTCCAGCAGGAGGTTGTGGACAGTTGCGACGGCTGCCTCGAGATACCTCAATACGGCACGAAGCACAGTCTGAACGTCAGCGTGGCAGCTGGCATCGTCCTCTGGCACATGTCGAGGAAATAAGCTCTTTATTCCTTAAGGAAAAACGCGGCACGCCGAGTTTGTAATATCGACGTGCCGGGTTGAGCAAATCGGTGTACCTCTTTGAGCAAATCGGTGTACCTCTTTGAGCAAATCGGTGTACCTCTTTAATCAAATCGGTGTACCTCTTTGAGCAAATCGACGTACCTCTTTAATCAAATCGGTGTGCCGATTTTATTTACTTCCTTATGCCATTGATGAGGAACTTTTTGGCTTCTTCCCTCGAGTCCTTAGCCTTAATGATTTCGTCTTTAGTCTGTTCGTGCTCGTCCTTCAGGTTTGACATGTTGGTTTGGGTGCTTTCAATTTCCTGACGAACGTTTTCGAGCTTCTGCTGAGCCTTTTGGAGGTTCTGCTCGGCCTTGGCTACGTTTGCCTCTGCCTTAGTGGCCTTCGACTGGAGCTTCGAGAGTTTGTCGCCAGCCTTCGAGTGTTTGTTCTGCAGTTTGACAGACTTGCTCTGGGCTTTTTCCAGCGAGGATTCGCCTTTCTTTTCGAGTGAAGCGGCTTTCTTGGCGACCTTGAGGTTAGCCTGAGCCTTTTTCAGTTCAGCGGCTTTCTTGCTGATGTCGGACTTTGTGACGGTGCTTGCGTCCAGTTTTGCCTTTTCTTTCAGGGTGTTGAGCTCGCCTTTAAGTGTAGAAACTTTCACCTCGAATTCGTTTTTCCACTGCTCGCATGACTTGCCGTCGTTTAGTGATTGTGCCATGATGGGCATTGAGATGGCCATGGCCACCAGTGCTAAAATCTTTTTCATAAGTGTTTGAGTTAAAGTTAAGTTATTGTCGTTATTACGTTATATCGTTGTGTCGTTGCTATTTTATTGTGGGTTATCGGCAGAGTTCCTGGCACACTTTGTCCTGGAAGGCACGTCCTGCCTGCATGGTGCTGATGCCTTGGTTGATGATGGCAAAGGCGAGGGTGTGTCCGTTGGCAGCGGTGATGTATCCGGCCAGCGAGGAGATGCCGGTGACGCTGCCTGTCTTGGCTTTGACATTGCCGTCGGCCTCGGTGCCGGTCATGCGGTTTTTCAGGGTTCCGTCGAAGCCTGCGATGGGCAGCGATGGCAGCAGATGTTCCTTGATGGACGTGTTTTGCCAGGCGTAGCCGAGCAAGGCGACGAGCATTTCGGCTGAGACGTAGTTGTAGAGCGACAGCCCGCTGCCGTCGGCTATCCTGTAGGGACTGGGGTCCACGCCTATCTTGCTGAGCAGTTTTTCCGTTCTTTGAGCGGCTTCCTTATGCCCTGCGCCTTTCTTTCCACCGAGGGCCGCCGTCTGATAGAACAGGCATTCGGCGTAGATGTTGTTGCTGTTCTTCATCATGGGCTCCAGCAGCTCGTCTATGCTGTGGCGTATGGAATAGACGGTCTTGGACTGTTCCCTGCCTCCAGCTGTCTGCCCTTTCCCATTGGAATTGACTTTTATGCCGGCTCGGGAGAGTGCTTGCAGCCATTTTTCCTCGAAGGTGTCTTTGCCGTCGACGAGCAGTGCGGAGAGCGGTCCATAGTCGTCGTCCCAGCACCATCCCCAGCCGAGCGGCTTGTCTTCGCGCATTGAGAGGTCGTAGACGATGCTGCCCGCGATGCTCTCTATGCCTTGTTTCTGCCTGATGTCCTGTGCTGCCTCGAGCAGTTCGTCGGGCGTCACCATGGGGTCCATGCCGCCAACGACGATGAGGTCGCCTTGCAGCGTGCCGCCTGCCACCTTTCCCTTCGTGCGGAACTCTGTGCGGAGTTGGTAGTCGCCGCCCAGACAATCGAGTGCCGTAATGGCCGTCACGACCTTCTGACACGAGGCGGGTCGCATCCTGTGGGCTGCATTGACGGCGTAGAGAGGCTGCCCATCGGTCAGGTCATACACGTAGAGTCCGAGCTGGCTGCTCTCGAAGAGGGGCGACTGACAGAGCCGCTCCAGTGCCTGCTGCTTGTCGGCTTGCCACGTTCCCTCTGGGAAAGGACGCACCTGAGACACCAGCGGACGGGCGCTCACGACGGGTTCTTCCGTCGCCAGCTCTTCCTCCTCGACTGCCTGGACAGGTTGCTGCACTGCGACAGGCTGCGCGGGGAGCGCGTCGGCCTGGTAAGTGCGGTGGCGAACGGCGCGCTGCGAGGCGCACGAGGCCAGCAAGAGCAACAGGAAGAGGTACTTTGTGTATTTCATCGTTTTGTGCCGCACGGACAGTTTCGGTATGTGTTATCGGCTGCAAATTTACGACATTTAATTGAAAACAGAAAACAGATAAAAGAAAATTATCGTGCTGAAGTAAATAATCCCCTATTGAGCGTCTGCCAAAGTATTAGCATTCTCCAGCCAAAGTATTAGTATTCTTTGGGCAAAGTATTAGTATTCTTTGGGCAAAGTATTAGTATTCTTTAGCCAAAGTATTAGTATTCCTTGAAATCCTTGTCTGCAAGGCCTTATTTTCTCAACATATATAACAATATGAAAGAATTGTTTGGAAATAGTTCTTCAAAACGTTTGACAACTGAACAAAACTTCCTATTTTTGCAGACGGTAAACTTTGATACATTATATATATTATATGAAAAAGACTAAAATTCTTCTTTTCGTCGGCATGACCATCGTCATGCTTGCGCTCTCGGCCGCAGAGTTCGACGGCTTTTACTTCTGGAAGAATGGTTCTTACACCAGGTTCGACCTCACGGAAATACTCTTCGGAGACGACAAGATAACCATCGGCGACGAGACTTTCGACGTGGCCGACGTGGACAGCATCACCTTCGAAAAACCCGATGAAACCGCCGAAATTGTCACCGACACGCTTTATATTACCTACGACGGCACGGCGGCAACGGTCACTCCGGAGAACGTCGTCGGCATCACCAGCGAGGTCTCCGGCGCCAACGTCACTTTGACGAACGCCAACACAGACCGCGAGATGACGTTCGTCCTCAGCGGAGAAAGCACGACGGGCAGCTTCACCTACAACGGAGAATACAAGGCCTGCATCCAGCTCGCCGGCGTCAGCCTGAAGAGCACTACCGGTGCGGCGCTCGACATCAAATGCGGCAAACGCATCGCCCTCGAGCTGCTCGAAGGCACGGACAACTATCTGGAGGACACTGCCGACAGCCTCGGACAGAAGGCCGCCCTGTACTGCAAGGGACATCTCGAGGTGAGCAAGGGCGGCACACTGACCGTCAAGGGCAACTACACGCACGCGATAAAGACAAAGGAATACATGCTCGTCAAGAGTTCGACAGGCGGCCTGACCGTCAGCGGCGCTGAGGGCGACGGCATACACGCAGGCCAGTACTTCAAGATGAACGGCAGCACCGTCACCGTCAGCGGCGTGAAGGGCGACGGCATACAGGCTGAGGCAACTCAGGAAGGCGACGAGTACGACGGACAAGTCATCCTGCGCGGCGGCACGCTCAGCGTCGATGTCACAGAAAGAGGCGTCGATGCCATCAAGAGCGACAGCCTCCTCGCCATCACGGGCGGCACCATCACCATTGGCACAACAGGCGACGGCAACAAAGGCATCAAGAGCAAGAGCAACATAGAAATCAGTGGAGGCGACATCACCGTTACCCAGAGCGGCCAATACATCGTGGAGAACAACGACCCGGGCTACGTCGTGGCCATCAAGGCAGGCGGCGACCTCGACATCACTGGCGGCACAATCGTCATCAAGAACACTGCCGAGGCAGGCAAGGGACTCAGTGCCGACGGCGACATCAACATCAGTGAAGGCGACGCGGAACCCTCCATCGACATCCAGGCACTCGGCTCCGGAGCAGCTCTCGACCTGTCGCGAAACGTCGAAGTGGACGACTCTGGCAGCGGAGACGGCGACGGCGGAGACGATGGCGACGAGGAGACTGTCTATCGCATCTGCGTCGCCCTCAGCTCTTCGAACAGCACTTACTGGGGCAGCACCGTATATCTCTACACCGCGAGCGGCACCAAGATTGACCAACTCACACACACCATCACCGTCCAAGCTACAGGGCAGACCACAAGGACATTCTATTACTATGACTTCGACGAAGTGCCTGATGAGACCTTCTACTTTGCCAGCAACGACTACACACGCCAGAGCGGAGGCCCGGGAGGCGGTGGCGGTCCCGGTGGACAAACAGGTCAGACCTACGCGATACGCACCTCCGCCGTCAACGGACCTACGGAGAGCACTCCTTCCGTCTATTATTACATCAACACGGGCTCGTATTCCAGAGGCACAAACGTCTATACCTTCACCCCGACGGACTACACCTCGCGCTACAAGGACGGCACCATCACCGACTCAGGCTCCGTGACACCTTCCAGCGGAAGCAAGTTTGCTACGGCAACAGGCATCAAGGGCGACGGCAACATCACCATTGCCGGAGGCACCGTCACCATCAAGTGTACGGGCGCAGCAGCCAAGGGCGTCTCCTGTGATAAAGTGCTGCAGACGGCCGGGGGCACGCTCACCATCACCAACAGCGGCGCAGGTACCGGCACCACGAGCAGCTATTCTACGGCCAAAGGTCTGACCTCCGACGGCAGCATCGAACTGCAGGGCGGCACCATCAGCATCACCATGTCGGGCACAGGAGGCAAGGGCATCAAGAGCGACGGCACAATCGTCATCGGCAAGAGCGACACCGAGGGACCCAACCTTACTGTCGGCACCACCGGAGCCAAATACCTGAGCACGTCGTCGGCCAAGGCCATCAAGGCACAAGGAGCCATCACCGTGAACGGAGGCGAATGTGTCATCACCACCACACAGAACGGTGCCGAAGGCATGGAGAGCAAGCTCAAGGCCACGAACGCCATTGTCTTCAACGGCGGAAAACATTATTTCAAGTGCTACGACGACTGCATCAACACCGCAGGCTGCATTGTCTTCGAGGGCGGCATCACCGTCTGTCACAGCAATGGAAACGACGCCATCGACAGCAACTATGGGCAGAGCGGAGCCATCCAGATTGGTAACGGAACCGTCTTCTCCTACACTTCGGCCGGCGGACCTGAGGAGGGATTCGACTGCGACAACAATTCCTACATCAAGATAACAGGCAACGGCACAGCCATCAGTGCAGGCGGAAGCCAAGGCGGCGGTGGCGGAGGCATGGGAGGATGGGGCGGCTCGTCATCCAGCAGCAGCATCGGCAGCGCCGTGCAGGGTTATTATCTCAGCACAGCCTCCATCAGCTACAGCCCGGGCCGCTATTATGTCCTGGCCGATCAGAGTGGCAACAACCTCATCACCTACGCCTTCGAGGCCAACGTCAGCAGTTCGCTCGCCCTCTTCACCGCAACGGGTATGACGAAAGGCAGCAGCTACACCGTGAAGTACACCACTACGGCTCCCACCGACGCCACTACCGCATGGCACGGACTCTACATCGGCAGCAGCGCCGTAGGCACAAGCAGCACGACGAGCTTCACGGCGAACTGACCGCCCGCCAAAGGCCGCTGTCCGAAACGCAGCAGTATGTGTCGCCCGACGCACCACGTGGCATCGGCCGACGCTCCACAGAGGAAAGCCCGACGCTCCACTAGGCGTAAGCCCGACGCTCCACAGAGCATCTGCAGACGCCCCGTGCGATTACTTTTCCAAAAGGAAGAGGTATTCGATGTACTTGCCGTCCGAGTTTATCCACTCGTTAGTCCATCGCATATTGCTCATCACGTTCTTCTTGTAGTTGATTTCCTGTGCGGCGATGACCTTGCCGTTCGAGTGCAGGATGTCATTCAGTTCCTCCTTTGTTGCCCTGCCGCCGGAGCCGTAGGAAAGAAGGATGTAGTGCGCGTTGGTCTGCTCAATGAGCCGCTTTATGGCCTGCATAGCAATGAAGTTCCCCTGCTCGTTCTTCTTGTACTCCTCAAAGACAGACGGTGCCACGGTGTCTCGTGTGTCCTCGCGCCTCTTGGCTTTACCGAACACCTGTGGCTTGTCGTTCAGGATGATGGTCTTCCAGATGTGATAATAGGCAGCATAGCGGACTCTGCTCGGAGGCATCTTCTCGTTGTTCGAACCGTATGGAGGATCGAGATAAACCAAGTCGTGGTAATCCCCCACCACATCGAAGACGTCGCTTTGAGTGACCTTGTTGTGCGTCGTCACACGATGTCTCTTCGGGAGCTTCAGCACGATGTCGTTGTAGGAACGCGGCGACCATCCGGACAGATATGCTGCATAGTGTCCCAGCGTGTTGTCCACTGCGTCCATCGCATAGATGAGGCTCGTGAGCAGCACACACTTGTCTTCCCAGGAAAGGTGGTACTCCTCGATTCTGTCCCTGATGGCATCCAGGCGCATGGTATTCTTCATTTGGAAGGGCATCTTGCCGTCCTTGTCCTCGCCTCCATAGTTCTCGGAGAACCAGCCCCGATAGCCAGGAAGGGCATTCAGCTCTTCCAAATAAGGCAAATAGAAGGAGTCCGGCTTCTCGGACAGCAGGTAGCAAGTGGCGAAGACCTCAGACCAGACGGAAATATCGTTGGCCGTCGTGTCGAGTCCTATCTGTGAGAAAGCTTGTGCAACGCGGGTTGTTCCGCTGAAAGCATCGAGAGCCGACTTCACAGGAAGCCCGCCTATCATATCAATGATGTAGGGCAGAATCTTCAGCTTGGAACCTGTGTATTTGATTCCCTCTGTCTCGGGGACGGTCAAGACATTGCCGAACAAATCATGCTGCACGCTCATCTTGTCTTTTGCTTGAGGTTGTCTATGTCAGTCTGCAAGATGATGTTTGCGCTCTTGTGCCCGTTTTCCGTGCTGTTGAGAGCAAGCCTGAACAGTTGGACAAGCGTGAGGTTGTGCTCGTAGGAAATCCATCCGTTGGTCAGGCTGTCGAAGTAGGTGAAGGCATTCTGTGTGTGTGTCCAGAATCCGCGTTGCAGTGCATTGGCAGCAGCACCACCATATCTTACTTCGCAAATGTATTTGCCTTCCTTGTCAATGAACATATATATAGGATGCGTCCGCCCTTTGCCCGGCACAATCTGCCTTAGTTCTTCGTCGTACTTGTATCCTTTGTCCACAAGGAGTATCTTGCTTGTCTGCCTCTTCATCTTGTCGAAGTCGAACACCATGATGTTGCATTCCCCCTTTTTCTCGCGATAGATGAGCGGCATGACATTGACGGAGTCGAGCGGCTGGAAGGCTTCGGACTTGAAGATGTCTTTGATGACTTCCCTGTCAGTAATGGCATCTCCATATTCACAGAGCTTTGGGAACATCTTGGCATCCTTGTCTGTTGACAGTTGCAGAGGGCCGTCGCCGTATGCCTTCAAGCTGACAGGAATCTCTTCTTTAGTGAGTTCGTTTGTGATGACAATGTCTTCTTCGTGCTCCTTTGCGCGGAACAAGTCCTTTCCCACATGACGGCTGTCGAAGTCGTACATGAACTGATGGATGAATTCGGCGATGCCAATCTCTGCCATATCTCCGTGTGTCTTGTTCCCGATGAGGCGCATGGTGAAGATGTTGGAGAGTGTGTTCTCAACGAGGTCTGGCCTTTTGCTGGCAAACAGTTTGAATCTTTGCTGAAAGTCTTTGTATAGGGTTCCTGTATTCATCATTAAGTGTAAGTTTGATGCAAAGGTACGATTTATAAACCGAACCGCCAAGTGAATCGGCAGAAAAGTTTCGTATATATCATAGGAACTCAGGGCAGCAGCACCCCCTCACGGCAGGCGGACAAAACGCTCCGTGGAGCATCGCCAAACTCGGCACGTCGATATTGTCAACTCGGCACGTCGATATTGCCAACTCGGCACGTCGATATTGTCAACTCGGCACGTCGAGTTTGGTAACGCCCCGTTGTTCAGTTCAAGGCGAGGCTGGCGTAATTGATGCCGTCGCACTGGACGGAGGTGCAGGCTGGCACGTCGTCTGCATCGGTGCTCACGGCCTCTGTCGTGACAGCAGGCTGGGGCGTGTCCGTGGGCTTATTGACGATGCGGACCTTCTCCACGACTTGTGTCAGGTAGATGGTGTCGCGGACGGGGCGGACCACCTCTATTGTGTCGGTGCTTTGGACGTATCGTATCTCTGTTTCGCCTGTGCTGAGGAGGTCGAGCGACATACCGAAGACGATGCCTGCCACGGCTGCTGCGGGCGCTGCTACCCAGCCCCAGTACGTCCGCTTCTGTGCGAGTGGGTTCGAGGGGACGTGGAGAGTCTTGTTTTCCTCTGAGGCAAGCCGCTGTGCCGCCTCGCAGAGTCTGTCTTCAAACTGTATCATGATGGGTTGAGTTTACTTGATTTCGGAGTTAAACAGGGAGTTAAAATGGAATTAAACTCGCTACGCTCGTGGAAGTTATGTGCTCTGCACAGGACGATGGCCTTGTAGGTGTGTTGTATCGTCCAGCACGCAGTGCTTTACTTCCTGCCAGCTTTGCTGGTTTTACTTCCTTTTTTACTTCCATTTTAACTTCATGTATTCGGGTTGAGTTTCTGTTTGAGTGTTTGTGTTAAGGCATGGATGCGGGACTTGACGGTGCCTTCCGGCAGGTCCATCACCTCGGCTATCTGGGGCACGGTCAGCTCTTCTTCGAAGCGGAGGGAGAAGAGCAAGCGTCCCTCCGATGGCAGTTTCTCCAGTTCTCTCTGCAGGGCGAGGTCGAAGGCACGACTGTCTATCTGCTCGATGATACGGGCGTCGGCCACGATGTCCTGCTGCTTGCTGGCAATCGTCTCGTACAGTTTCCGCTGTTCATCATGTCGGAAATGGTTCTTGAGGAGGTTGTAGCTGACCGTGAAAAGCCAGGTTCGGAAGCCCGAGCCGCTGAACTTTTGGCGCGACGACCACAGCCGCAGGAAGGCATCCTGCACGAGGTCGGCGGCCAAGGCCTCGTCCTTTCCCGTCTGACGAAAGAAGAACCCCATGAGCCGACGCGCGTGGCGACGATAGAGCTCGCCGTAAGCTCCGTCGTCGTCCCTGCTGCTCACCCGCTCCATCAGCTCGTCGTCCGTGAGCGAGCTGGGTGGTTTGTGAAACAAATGAATGCTCATTTCTTCTTCCCGACCTCTTTCTCGAAGTCCTCCAAGTAAGCCTTCTTCGTCTCCTCGTCCGCAAAGATGCGGCTGCGTTCCACTACGTTTCGGAGGATGTCATGCAGTCGGTCGGCCAGCTCCGTCTCGCCGTTTCGGCGGAACTTCCCCACCAGATGCGAGAGAATGGTGGGGTGGTTCAGGTCGAGCTGCTGGCTTGTTACCCACGAGTCATAGACGAGATCAGGCTCTGCCAAGTACTCCAGGTGATAGACCTCCCTGACGTTCTTCATGGCGACGCTGAAGTTGTCGTACTGCCGGGGGCTGTACTTGAGCAGGAGTCCTTCGTTGTAGATGCTGTCCTTGTCCAGTACGGTGTGCGAAAGGATGTCGGTCGAGAAGTACGTCGGCCGCTTGCTTTCCTTTATTAAATATAGGATGATGTCCGCCTCGAAGTGCTTGTACCAGTCCTCGCCATACTGTCCGTAGTCCTCCGCATTGAAGGTCTTGGGCTTGATATCCAGCCTTCGGAAGAGCGCCTGCAAGTAGTTCGGGGAGTGGAGATATGAGAGGGGAACGACTGTGACGTCTGTCCTTTCGTCCAACGCCGCCTGCATCATCCTCATCGGCCCAAGCAGGACGTCGCCGTTGGCAAAGTAGAGTGCCCCGGATTCCATGCTCCGCAACATGTTCAGGTTATAGTGCATGATGCGGGCGGGGTAGTATTTCATGAGGTACGCCTTGCGGAAGAGCTCGCCGACCTTCGGGTTCTCCGGGTCGATGCTCCACAGGCGGCAGGCCAGGTAGTTGACGTCCTCGGCACAGACCTCCTCGGGCATCAGATCGATGGCACGGTAGATGTTGTCGCCCCTCATGGCGGCCGAGTCGGAACGCAGGCAGTAGCGTCCCTTGCAGAGGTTCAGGGCGTAGCTGTCCGGGATGGCCTTCTCCATCTTCTGTATAATGTCGGCCGAGGGAGAAGTCTGTTCGTCGCCATAGCCCGTGGTGAACATCTCGTGGTAGTTCGTAGCGCGGAAGAGGTTCCTCCACGCCCATTCGTCCTTCGGGTCGGCGTTGACCTTCTCCTGCCACGCCTCTACCTGCTGGGCATACCACTCAGGCTCGTGGCTCGTACTGATGAATGATTCTATGGTTTCAGCCCTTTGTGCCGAGCTGAAGGCACAGCAGGCGAGTGCTGCGCAGGCAATGATTGTCCTTTTCATCTTCGCGTCTTTTCATTTTTCATTACTTCTTTTTTTCATTCTTGAAGCGCGCTTTCATTATTGCAAACACTTGGAGACGCGAATCGTTCACTACGGGAAAGGATTTTTTTTTCCCGAGGCTGATGGGGTCAGAAGACGTTTCGGACAATCTGGCAGACGTTGTCGGGCTTGGCCATAGTATAGTAATGTATGGCCGGGACGCCGTGCTCCAGGAGGTCACGACTCTGGCGGACGGCCCACTCGATGCCTGCCTGGTAGGCTTCTTCGGCTGTTCGTGTCTTCTCCATAAGCGTGACGAGGGGCTGCGGAATATCAATGTGGAAGGAGCGCGGAAGCATGTCTATCTGCTTCTTCGACGAGATGGGTTTCAGTCCGGGGATGATGGGAACGTCGATGTCGGCCTTTCGGCAAAGTTCGACAAAGCGGAAGAAGCGGTCGTTGTCGAAGAACATCTGGGTGACGATATACTGCGCCCCGGCCTCCACCTTCTGGCGGAGATGGCGGATGTCGCTCTCCAGGTTGGCTGCCTCGAAGTGTTTCTCGGGATAGCCTGCCACGCCGATGCAGAAATCGGTACTGAGGCCTTGCCTGACCGTCGGGTCAAGGTACTGGCCGTGATTCAAGTTGCTGATCATCCCGACCAGTTCCGAGCTGTGTGCGAAGCCGTCAGGCTCGGGTGCGAAGTGCTTTTGTCCCGGCAGAGCGTCGCCGCGCAGGGCCATGATGTTGTTGATGCCCAGGAAGTGGAGGTCCAGCAGTTCCGACTCGACGTGGCTCTGCGAGGAGCCTCCGCAGATGACGTGCGGCACGATTTCCAGCTCGGGATAGCGGCGCATGATGGCTGCCACGATGGCCACCGTGCTGGGTCGCTTCGACAAAGTCATGCGTCGGAAAGTGCCGTCGCCATTGGGGACATACTCAATCTCGTCGCGGTGGCAGGTGATGTTGATAAAGGGAGGCCGGAACTCCATCAGCGGGTCGAGGCTCTGATAGAGACGGCTCGCGTCGCTGCCCTTTAGGGGAGGGACGAGCTCGAAGCTGGCGAAGGGACGCTTGCTATTGTTCAGGATGTCGATGACTTTCATGAGATGCTTGTCGTTTTGTCGTTATTACGTTATTCCGTTATAACGGGTTGTTGGGCCTATAGAGCTAAAGCCTGTAGCCCAGGGTGATGCCGAAGGCCTGGTTGTACAGGCGGAAATCTGGGTGGAGTCTGTGCAGGCCGCGGCTGTATTCAAGGCCTATCGTGAAGTGGTTGCGCTCGAAGGCCAGGCCTGTGCCGATGCCTACGTCGAAACGACGGAAGCCGTAGGTCTTGTCGAAAACGTCGACTTCCTTTCTGAATCCCCAGCCCGAGATGGTAGCCTTGCTGCCGAAGAGGCCGCAGGCGAAGTATGGACCGGCCTTCACGACGATGTTTCCGCCTTTCTTCAGCCTGAATCTGTAGGCCAGCTGGATGGGAGCCTGTAGGTAGGTCATGTGCACCACATTGTCGAGCGTAATGAAGTTGACGCCGTCGGGGTTGAAACCTTTCAGGGCAAAGTCGAGCTCGGGGATGAGATAGAGTTCTTTGTATAGCTTCAAGTCGTAGGCTGCGCCTATCTTGGCAGCGACCTTAATCTTGGTGTTTGCATCGGCTCCGACGACGGAGGAAAGTCCTGCACCGGCCTTGATGGTCAGCTTCGGCTCACGCTGGGCACTGGTTGTCAGAACGGCAAACGCCAGGGCTGCAAGGGTCAGAAAACGTTTCATAAGTAAACCTTTTGTTGTAAACTGAGTGCAAAGGTAAAGAGAAAATGGCAAAACGGCAAGGAATACGGGGAAAAAACCATTGCTGTCGGGGGGAATTTACATCAGTATTCCCTTGCGGCTTCAAAGTGTATCGGATTTGTTTCCACAGGAGAAACAAACTGTTTCCTTACGAGAAACAAACCGTTTCCACGTGAGAAACAAAATGTTTCCTCACGAGAAACAAATCGGAATGGCTTTTCCTGATTTCACTAGACACTTTTTTCTTCATTAACTGAATCAGTAGACATTTGTCTTAATGTCGTTCTGATTTTGTAGACACAATCGAAGAAGTTGTGCTGTTTTAGTTGACACGCCGGTCATGCTGGATACTTCGTCGCCCGGACTGTTTGTTCGACTCGGCAAAGGTACTGCTTTATTTTCATTCTCGGTCTGTTTTTTAGGATAAATTTTGTTTTTCCACATTTTTTTCTGCTCTCCATGCTCCAGATGCACAACGGCCGGTATCTTGTAGCCGATACTCATGTGCGGACGTCGGTTGTTATAGAAATGGATGTATCGCTCTATCACCCTGTAGGCATACTCAAAGGAGTTGAAACACTTCTGGCGGTAGACACTTTCGACCTTTATTTTCCCGTTGACGCTCTCGGCGATAGCATTGTCTGTGGGATTATAGTCCTCGCACATGGAGATGCTGACCTCATGGGCCTTTAGCATTGACACATAGGCATCGCAGCAGTACTGCACGCCACGGTCAGAGTGATGGATCAGTCCCTTGAGAATTCCGCTACCAGACATGGCCACGGCCTGCTCGATGGCCATCCTCAGTGCCTCCATGGAGATAGCGGCCTTGAGTGTCCTGGCCAGTGCCCAGCCTACAATCTTGTGAGAGTAGGCATCGGTAATCAGGTGCAGGTAGCACACGTCGCCACCCGAAAGGGCGATATAGGTAATGTCGGCCACCCAGAGCTGGTTGGCTGAGGTCGGGACAAAACCCTTTATCAGGTTCTTGTACTTGTGGTAGCGGTGGTTGGAATTTGTCGTGTGGCGGGGCTTGGGCTTGGGGAGCATCAGTCCCTTGCGGCGCATCAGCACGAAGAAACGATCACGTCCCGGTACATAGTCACGCCCGAACATCGCTATGAGCATCAGCCAAAGCTTGTAACCGCCGATGCCAGGATCCTCCTGACGGATTTCCCTGACGGCCTCGATGACCTTACGCTCACGCTCCACCTCCTTCTCTATGTCGGCCTTCAACTGGTAGAAGGCCTGACGGCAACGGCCAAACAGCCGGACTACGAGCGCAACCGAAAAGCCGCACCCGTAGACCAGTTCCAATGCTACTTGGCCCCAGATTTTTTTCGGATTGATATGTCAAAATACTCTTCGGCCTTGTCTATCATCATGTCACGGGCCAACGTCTCCAGACGCGAGATTTCCAATGCCTTCTCCAGTTCATGAATGCGCTTCTTCAGCTGTGCATTCTCATCCTTGTAGCTGTCCTTGCTGCGGTTTGACATATCATCAGAGTTTGGTTCCAACTGCAAAGGTACTGATTCTTTACAAATTTCATACTTCTTCAGCCAGGAATTTAGCAATGTACCATCATATATGCCATGCTGCTTACAGAAACTGCGCTTGCTCATTCCTGACTCATGATACTGACGAAGATAATTCAACTTCTCCGCTTCACTGTACTTTCTTGGACTTTTTCTCATACTAATATTACACATTTTTATTGTTAATAAATGTGTCTACCTATATCAGTATAAGGCATTTC
>JAFUGG010000002.1 GCA_017469525.1 Bacteroidaceae bacterium
CCGAAGTCATGCGTGTAGGCCAGCACGGGCATGTCGGCAGCCTTGCGGGCCGTGATGCCTCGGAACCAGTTCATGCCTCCGCGACCACCTTGTCCGCGTCCGCCCTGTCCGCGCTGGGGAAGTATCTTTCCGCTCTGAGCGAAGGCATCTTCCACTTCAGAAGGTGCGCCCATCATGACCTGTCCGTTGATGGCAGGAATGTAGAAGTATCCCCAGTCGATGCAGATGCCGTCGCCTGTCTTGGCGAGGATGGGCTGCTCGATGGTGCCGGTGCGGACGTAGCGCACGCCTTCCTCGTTGCCCATCGTGGTGATGGTTGCCTGCGTGTCCTTATTGACGGCCAGCAGGGGAGAGGCGCCGAAGAAGATCTGCACGTCGTGCTTCTTCCCGTCGGTTGCCCTTACCTGATAGGAGACGTAGTTGATGGGCATCGAAATCAAGTCGTAGTCGTCGATGAGCATGGGTGCTGTGAAGACGAGGTCGAGCTCAACGGGGCCGCACGAGAAGGTGTAGTAGGTGTTTGTGGCAAGCACGTCGATGCTCTTCTGCTCGGCCAGCTTGACGTCCTGACCCTTAGGCTTGATGTTCTTGAAAAGGCCGAAGTCGGCATAGGCACCGCCTGTCGTGTTGTGGCAGTGGGCTGCGATGGTGTTGCTGCCGCTATGGAAGAGTTTCTTGATGTCGCCGTCGGCATGAAGCACCACGCCGTTGACCCAAGTCTCGCCTGTATCTGCAACCTTGACACCGTTCACATAGAGTTCGAACACATCGTCGTGACTGTATTTGAGATAGAGGTCTTCATAGAGGTCAGCTTCGCTGAGGTTGACGTTGCGGCGGATGTAGATGTCGGAGCCCTGACGTCCCCAGCGGCTGCGGATGTTCTCGCCTTCGCTGCCCCATGCAGCTTTTTCTGCCTTCCAGGAACTATCGTCGAACGAGGGTTTTGTCCAGCCTTCGCCGCTCTGCTTGTCGCGGCTCACCTTGCCTTCCCAAGCTTCTTCGTCGGCCATCGGGGCAATGGCGGAGAGGATGTACTCCTGCTGAGCACCCATGAATCGATAGGTGGTGCCGTCCACGCGGAGCAGGCCGAGGATGGGTTTCTCGTCGTTTGTCCAGTGACGCGTAGTGCCGTCGGTGAGCTTGTCGTACGGGCTCCAGATGGAGAAGTAGGGGTCGTTGACAATAAGGGGAACGGAGGGCAGCCGCAAGTCTGTCGCCGTGTAGGGCTTGAAGAACTCGGCTGTCTGTGCGCAAGCTGTGGCAGCTACTGCCAAGAGCGCGGAGAGGAATAGTTTTCTCATAGGGGTTGTTTATTTTGGTTTACTGGTTTTTCGGGAGGCTTATAGGTCTTAAGGGTCCTATAGGTCTTATTTCATAGGCGGGAAGGCGCTGATGCGGAGGCGGGCGGCGCCCATGGGGATGAGCGTGATGTCTTCCTCCTTGCCACGGGGTGCGTCGGCGTCGGGGAGTATCTGGCAGAGGCCGGTGGCATCTTGTCCCCATCCTTCGACGCGGGCACCCTTGGCCCTGACCGTGATGGGCGTGCCGTCGTGGCTCCAGGGATAGTTGTTCTCGGGCCAAGCCTTAAGCTCCACCTTCATGCCGTCGAGGTTGCCGCAGAGCGCATAGTTCCAGGGCGAGTCGGCATATATTTCATAGGTCGGCCACTTGCTTGGGTCGGCGGTTGCCTGCCAATGCGAGTCGCCGATGGCGGTCGTGCGGCTGTCCTTCTTGTCGTAGCGTTCCTTTATCTTAAGGCTCATGGTGATGGGGCCGTAGTTGATGGAGAGGCTATTCTTGTTGAGTGCCCAGACGCGCTTGGTGAGGCGCATGGGGAAGTGGAGGCACACCTCGTCGCCGTTCTGCCATTGGCGGTTGATGCGGAGCAGTCCGGCGGTGGGCTTGTGGTCAATGGTTTTGCCATTGACAGTCACATGTGCGCCCTCTGTCCACGTGGGGATGCGGAGGTAGAGGGGGAAGGCCACCGTCTGCTTCTTCTTGAGTCCTGAGACGACGACCTTTATATCTTCGCTGAAGGGGTAGTGTGTCTGTTCGTCGAGCACAACTTCCTGTCCGTCGGCGACCTTGAGCTTTGCCGTGCAGTCGCCGTAGATGAGCAGTGCGGCACCGCCGTCGGCACTGGCCAGCACCATGTTCTCGGCATAGTAAGGCCAGCCCATCGAGTGGTTGTGTTGGCAGCAACGACTGCTGAAGGGGTTCATGCTGAAGAATGGACCGCCGTTGTCCACGCCCGGATTGTGGTTGCGCGAGTCGCTCTGCACCATATTGGGGCAGGTGAGGTAGCGCAAGCCTCGCATGTCCTCTGTCAAAGCTGCGGGGTAGTCATTGAAGGCCACGTCCTCGAGGTTCTCCATCCAGAGGAGGTCGCCGGTCTGTGCCATGAGTATCTCGTCGGAGAGCATCTGCTCAACGAAGCCGCAGGTCTCGGTGCCCTGACGCGGGTCGATGTAGCCGTGGCGGCAGTTCTCGTCGCTTCCGAACATGCCTCCAGGCACTTGCCCATAGATGCGTCGGATGAGATGATAGTCGTTGTAGGTAGCCTTGAGAGCCTTTGGGTCGCCGCTGACGAGGTACCAGGTGGCTGGCTCGCGGAAGCACTCTGCCACGTTGACGTTGTGCCAGTTTGGCAGTCCGCTCTCCTGCATCCAGTTGGCTGTGCAGCGGTGTATCTTCTTACAAAGCTCGAGCAGGAACTCGTCGCCCGTGCGGTTGTAGAGCCAGATGACGGAGAGCAGGTTGTCGCCGCCGCGGCTGTTCTCCCAGTAGTCGCGCAGGAACTTCTCGTCGGGATACTGGAGCTGCCATTTGTAGTAGGCGGTGAGTACGGGCAGGACGCGCTCGTCGCCGCACCACTCATAGTAGTCCTGCAGGATTTGCAGGGCGAGCATGTTGGCCCAAAGCTCGCGCCGTCCGTCCTTGTTCTCGTTGACGGGACCGAGGAAACCGTCGGCCTGACTGCTGCGCAGGATGCCTTCTATCCAGAACTTCGTCTCGTCTATCATCGCCTTGTCATTCAGGATGTAGGCGAGGTTGGCATAGCCTCGGAGCCAATAGGGCACTTCCTCCCATCCGTGACCGCCGCCGGGCTCGAGCCACGCGTTGCCTTTCTTGTCGAGCCAGTCGCTGATTTCGCCGAGTTGTCCGCTCAGCCCGTTCTTCTGCCTCGTGAGCATCTCGCCCACCCATCCGCGGGGCTTGACGGCTGCGGGAGCCAGCTTGATGAAGGGATTGGCAGGCAGCGGAGCACGGTTGTTGACGTAGAGAGTGCTTGTCGGCTTGATGTCGGCAGGTTCCACCATCTGCGACTCTTGTGCCATGAGCGGTAAGTGCAGCAGGGCTGCTAAAATCGTAATGTTTCTGATGTTCATATTATATGTAATGTATAAATCGCGTGTAAAGGTACGACTTTTTTTGCAAAACGGCAAGTGCGAGGCTTATTTTCTTGGAAAAACGTCCTGTGGGCTGCTGTTTTGGCGGATATGTAATCGGACAGCATTGAGTATAAGCAATTGCGAAGCGATAAAATAAGTGTGACGGGATTGCAATTCCCTACATTCTGTTCGGTCGGATTGCATATCCGACCGAACAAAAAACTAAGTGGGGTGAGTTTGCATCTACATGTATGTGCAATTGCATCTACATGTATGTGCAATTGCATCTACATGTATATGCAAACACCTCATTGTGCTGCGTTGGGCGATGGAATGCGCCGAGCGAGCCGTCGGAATGCTTTGGGTGGACTTGGCCGATGCTCTTGTCGGCACGAAAAAAAGCGAGCCCGGCAGTGATGCCGGACCCGCTTCGGTTCTTTGAAGTTAATAAAATGCGGTGTTATTTCTTGATGACCTTCTTGCCGCCAACGATGTTCACACCTTGCTGAGCCTTCTGCAGACGCTGGCCGAGCAGGTTGTAGATGCCCTTGCTGGCAGTGCTGGTCTTCTTGATTTCGTCGGACTCGATGCCCTTGATGGCGTCGGGGTCAATCTCGCCAGCGCCGAGGTACTTCAGGCGCCAGTTGTCCATCACGATCCAGTCGCCGGCGAGTCTATCCTCAGAGTATTCCTTGACAATGCCAATGGCAAGGTGGCCGGATTCGTCCTCAGGAATGGTGAAGTAGAGCTTGTTCTGGTAGAGTCCGCAGGCGAAGTAATCGACAGCAGCCTGATCGCAGGCAGAGTATGGCTGGCCACTGTATGTGCCGGGCATGCTCATGCCGCCGAAGGTGTAGCCAATGCCAGGAATCTGGTTGGCCTCGATGTGGATAGGCATGAGAGGCATCGTCTCGATTACCTCGGGATCGTTCTCGTAGATATCGGAAGCAGCGTAGATGAGGGAGCGCTGCAGGATGGGCTCGTGGTTGAGCACCTTCTCGACATGCTTCTGCTCGATACCGTCGCGGTAGTAGCCCTGTACAGTGAGCTGGTATACACCTGCGGGCAGAGCATCTTCACCTTCATCCGGCCACATATCCTGGTAGTTGGCGAATTCATCGGAGTTGTAGGACTCAAGGACGAAGTTGGCATGATTGCCACCACGGCCGAAGACGCTGCCGTTGTAGAATACCCAGCTTTCGGTGCTCAAGCGCTGGTCGTAGCCCGGGTTGTCGATGAGGAAGGAGAGGTCGACGGGGTTCTCAGTGCTTGCAGATGGAATGAAGCTGAGCAACTCCTCGCGTGTGATGAACATCCACTGGTTGGTCTCCAGTTCAGGAGTCTTGCAGTCGGTGTCGATGATGTAGTATGAGGGAGCGAATGTGTTGTCGCCATTGTCGCCACGCAGGCCGAGCAGCTTCTTGCCGCCAGGAATTTCGGTGGTGTTGCCTTCGTCGTCGGTTACAGTCTGAGTCGGGAATGTCTGGCCGTACTGAGCAATGTAGAATACATTCTCCTTGCCCTCAACGGGGATAATCTCCCATTTGTTATTGTCCGCGCCTATGCTCGTGTCAACAAAGCCACCCCAGTTCATGAAGTCCATCTCGCCGATGTTTACGTTCGGGCGGAAGGTCTCGATGTAGTATGCACCTTCGATGTCCTCGGTGTCGATGACTTCGCCATCTTCGTCAACGACATCCTTCGTGGCCTGTATGAGCATCATCGGGTTGGAGATGTACTCGAGGGCCAGGTGTGTGCCCCAAGCTTCGCCGCCGCCAAGGAAGTTCTTCGCGCCTACATTATATATATAATAGCGTGGCAGGCTGGGGTCGTCAATTGGTGTGAGGCCGATGTTGTCCGTAGTGGTAGCTTCGGGAACGCTGCCCACGTACTTCTCGGTGTGGCGCTCCATGGCAGCAGCCTTGCGGCCGTCGCGCAGAGCGTTGAGGTAAGGAGTGAGCTGGCTTGCGGTAGCGCAGGTGTCGAGGGCTGCAACGGCATCAGTAAGGGCGGTGCCCCAGTAGCCGTTATCCTCCAGCTTGCGGCAGATGTCGTAGGTGTCCTTCAGGGTCTTCACGCTGCTGCTGTAAGCTTGGATGGCCTTAATCTTCGGTCCGATGGAGTCGCGAGCATAGCTTCTCAGCTCGGCAGCATCGTTCTTGTTCTCCTCGTAGAACTGCTGTGCCTGTGCCACGATGGCATCGATGTCAGCCCACATCTTGTTGGTCAGCAGGGTGTCGGCCTTTGCCAATGCCAGAGCGTCGTTGAACTGCTTGAGGCACTCGTCGTAGTTAACCTCGGTGACGTTGATGCCGCAGTCGTAGAAGTAGCCGCCCCAGTTCTGCTGGATGTAGGTGGCAATGACGTTCTTGCCCACATTGAGGAAGCGAGCGGGGATGTGAACCTGTACGGGGTTCTTGCCATTGGTCCAGCCCACGTTCTTCTGCAGCAGGTGTCCGTTGACGTATGTCTCATATACGTCATCGTGGCAGACGTTCAGCTGATATTCAAGGCGCTCGTTAATCTTGTCGAGTTCGAAGTTGCGGCGAATCCAATAGTTAGAGCTCCATTCTGTGTCTGCAAGGATACCTCTGGGCCAGATGCTCTGCTGTTCGGCCATGTAACCTGAACTGCCAGTAGGCATCATCTGGTTGTCCCACATAGAGTCGTCGAAGTCAGCCTCTGTCCAAGCCAGTGACTCGGTGAGACCTGTAATCTCGGGAGCATTGACAGACTCGTAGGAATACGTTACGTCTCCATTTTCAATAGCCTCGGCTATCTCCTCATCGGTCTTGGCTTCTCTCATGTCGCCGGCACCGTCGTTGAGTGTGTCGTCCCAGACATAGTACTTGACAACGCGCTTGTGCATGTCGAAGAAGTCGAAGAAGTGTGTGCCTACCCAGAGTTCCTTCTGCCCGACCTCTTCGTCATCATTGTCGACCAGAGAAATGTTCTTGATGGTGACTGTTGTGCTGTCCTGGCCGCCACCAAAGTCGAAGGCAATCTTGAAGTTATTGTCAGTTACGTCAGACGAGCCGTCGAAGTTGAGTTCAACGGTCTGTTCCTCGTCTGCGTTAAGCACTACATCTTGGTATGCCCACTCAATCTCGTCGTCGTTGTTGTCGGTAAGCTTCACTATGACAGCTTCCATAGGCTTGTCGGCCTTCAGAGTCACCTTGAAGTCGTAGTTGTGGTCTTCCTGAATCTTGATGGCACTCTTGAAGTGGAGCTGCTCGGCCCAGATGCCGATGTAGTCTCCATCGTCATTGGTGTCTTCCGTGTTGCTGGAGCCTTCCACGAGGAAGGTGTACTCGTCGCCTTCCTGTGCTATATAGAGAGGAGACCAGGGGTGACGTGGGTTGTTGCTGGGGCTTGCTCCGTCGCGGTTGTAGCCACCGGTGTTGTTGAAGAGCACCTTGCCCTCCCATGGCGTGGTGTAACCCATGTCGAGGCCGCCTTCCAGCTTGGTGTAGAGACCGCAGTCGGCATAGGCACCGCCCCAGTTCTGGTGAACGTGGAAGGCTACGGTGTTCTCCTCACCGTTTAGCTTGATAAGTTCCTTCTGCTCGTCGGTCAGCAGGACGTACTCGGCATTGTTCCAACCCCAATCGTAGCGGGTGACGCCATTATCGTCTATGCGTTCACCTTCGTAACCGGTCTTCTGGAAGACGAGCACGCCGTTGATGTAGTACTCGCAGGGAGCATCGTCGTGACCGCAAGTCAGATAGACAGGGCCGGAGAGCAGCTGGTCGGTCGTGAATGTGCGGCGCACATAGATGTCGGCCATGATGTTGTTCGTTGTCCACTGGTAAGAAGTACGGCCTCCAAACGTGGCATCGCTGGAGAAGGGAGCTGCATGCTCTTCCCAAAGGATGGGCATAAAGTCGCCAGTCAGTTCATCCTGTACGTTGTAGTTGAGGTCACCGTCCTTCTGGCTCATGTCGAAACCAGGCTCGTACCATTGTATGCCATTGGCATCGGCTTTAGGACCTGTTTCTCCGTTTTCATCCATACCACAAACGACGTTGTAGTTAGAGTTGGTCTCATCGTACGGACTTCCATAGTTGTTCCCAGAGTTGTAAACCCATGTCCAGGCCTTCCATTCGATGTCGCCATCCCAATAGTTGGAAGGCAGCAGAATCACGTTTGCACCGACGGCTTGAAGACCGTCGCCTGCACTTGCCAGCAGTGAACATAGCATTGCTGCGCATAGAAGTAGTGTTTTCTTCATAATGGTTATTAATATAGTTAATAAAATGATAATTCCGAGTACAAATTTATCTTTTTTATCATTAAGTTCCAAACAAAACGGCGCAAAATTTGTTTTGAATGATAAAATTTCATAACTTTGCGCATGAAATAAACAAAATATAAGGATGAAATTCATATCACTTGGCTCTGGTAGCAGTGGCAACTGCTATCTCTTGCAGTCGGGCGAGACATCCATACTGCTTGATGCAGGCATCAGTATCCGTTCCTTGAAGAAGCATCTCAAGGACGTAGGCATCAGTCTGGAGGACGATGTGGCGGCAGTATTTGTCACGCACGACCATGCCGACCACATCAAGTCGGTGGGGACTATCGCCTGTGACTATGGTAAGACCATCTATGCCACACGACTCGTCCATGAAGGTATCGCGTGCAACCGTTGCCTGAAGATTGATGTGCCGAACGACCGCAAGGCTTTCGTCGAGAAGGGAACGACGCAGGAGATAGGAGGCTTCCGCATCACACCGTTCGACGTGCCCCACGACAGCCACGACTGCGTGGGCTATGTCGTAGAGGCCGACGGCGTACGCTTCTGCCTCATTACGGACGTCGGTCATGTCACCGAGACCATCCGCAAGCAGGTGGGCCTGGCTAATTATTTGGTATTGGAGTCGAACCATGACGTTAATATGCTCATGATGGGCAAGTATTCCCAGTTCCTCAAGAACCGCATCAGCAGCGACAGGGGACACCTGAATAATGAGCAGGCTGCCACCCTGCTGGCCGAATATGCCACGCCGCAACTCAAGCACGTATGGCTCTGTCACCTCAGCGAGGAGAACAATCATCCGGAACTTGCACGCAAGACTGCTGAGACTGTCCTGCGCAGTCATGGCATTATCCCCGGAGTGGATTTCGAACTTGATATATTGAAGAGGAAAACGCCTTCGGATTTCTATTCTTTGATATAAAACGAAAAAAAAGTTGCCAAAACATTTGGCGGTTTAAAGAAAAGTTCGTACCTTTGCACCCGCAAACAACAAAAGCGATGCGTCCTTAGCTCAGTTGGTAGAGCAATTGACTCTTAATCAATGGGTCCAGGGTTCGAGCCCCTGAGGGCGTACAAAGGAAAGGGATGAACTGGATAACGGTTCATCCCTTTTTCATTTAGAGAAATATGAAAGAAAGAGGAAGTTAAAGGAGTTAAAGGAGTTAAAGGAGTTAAAGAAGTTAAAGGACGATACCGTTGGCAGCTTGCAGAACTATTGTCCTTTAACTCCCAGCGAGCATGGCGAGCGATAACTTCTTTTACTCCCCTTAAAATATATATATAATGTACAGAACAAAGACGTGTGGCGAGCTTCGTCTCGCCAACATTGGAGAGAAAGTGACCCTGGCAGGTTGGGTTCAGAGCGTCCACAACCTGGGGGCGCTTACGTTTGTTGACTTGCGCGACCGTTACGGCATTACCCAGCTTGCCTTCAACGAGGATGCCTCGGAGGAGCTTCGCCAGCAGGCAGGTCGTCTGGGACGCGAGTTCGTCATCCAGGCAAAGGGCGAGGTTGCCGAGCGCTATTCCAAGAACAAGAACCTTCCGACGGGCGACATCGAGATCCTCGTCAGCGAGCTGAATGTGTTGAACGAGAGTCTGACGCCTCCTTTCACGATTGAAGAGGAGAGTGATGGCGGCGACGACCTTCGCATGAAGTATCGTTACCTTGACCTGCGTCGCCCTTGCGTGCGCAAGAACCTGGAGCTGCGCCATAAGTTCGCCTTCGAGGTGCGCCGCTATCTGGACCAGCACGGTTTCCTCGAGATAGAGACGCCTGTCCTGGTGAACAGTACCCCCGAGGGTGCCCGAGACTTCGTTGTGCCCAGCCGCATGAACCCGGGTCAGTTCTACGCCTTGCCTCAAAGCCCGCAGACACTGAAGCAGTTGCTGATGGTCTCCGGCATGGACAGATACTTCCAGATTGTGAAATGCTTCCGCGACGAGGACTTGCGTGCCG
The DNA here is from genome assembly GCA_017469525.1 of Bacteroidaceae bacterium. Classification (GTDB taxonomy): domain Bacteria; phylum Bacteroidota; class Bacteroidia; order Bacteroidales; family Bacteroidaceae; genus Physcousia. The sequence goes on from JAFUGG010000002.1 coordinate 9,611, forward strand.
ACCGCCAGCCGGAGTTCACGCAGATTGACTGCGAGATGTCGTTCGTCGAACAGGAGGACATCCTGCAGATGTTCGAGGGAATGAGCCGTCACCTCTTCAAGACTTTGAAGGGCATCGACATCCCCGAGCTGCCCCGCATGACTTGGGCAGACGCGATGAAGTACTACGGCAGCGACAAGCCCGACACACGTTTCGGCATGAAGTTCGTGGAGCTGAAGAACCAGCAGCCCGACAATGCATCCCGCGAGACGGTGGAGAGCATCTTCCCGGCCGGTTTCCAGGTGTTCGACGACGCAGCCTACATCGGCGCCATCTGCTGTGAGGGAATGGCTGTCTATAGCCGCAAGCAGCTCGACGAGCTGACCGACTTCGTGAAGCGTCCGCAGGTGGGTGCCAAGGGACTCGTCTATGCCCGCGTTCAGGAGGACGGCAGCGTGAAGAGTTCCGTCGATAAGTTCTACACGCCCGAGACGCTTGCTGTGCTCAAGGAGAAGATGAATGCCAAGGCAGGCGACTTGATTCTCATCCTCTGCGGCCCTGATGCCATGAAGGTGCGCGTGCAGCTTGGCACTCTTCGCCTCGAGATGGGCAGCCGCATGGGGCTGAGGGACAAGAGTAAGTACTCGTGCCTTTGGGTCATCGACTTCCCGATGTACGAATGGAGCGACGAGGAGCAGCGCCTCATGGCCATGCATCATCCGTTCACTTCGCCCAAGCCCGAGGACATTCCTCTGCTCGATACAGACCCCGCCAGGGTGCGTGCCAACGCCTATGATATGGTGGTGAACGGCGTCGAGGTGGGCGGCGGCAGCATCCGTATCCACGATGCCAAGCTGCAGCAGAAGATATTCGAGATTCTGGGCTTCACTCCGGAACAGGCTCAGCAGAAGTTCGGCTTCCTGATGAACGCCTTCAAGTACGGCGCACCACCTCACGGAGGCTTGGCTTACGGCCTGGACCGCTTCGTCAGCCTCTTCGCAGAGCTCGACAGCATCCGCGACTGCATTGCCTTCCCGAAGAACAACAGCGGCCGTGATGTCATGCTGGATGCTCCTGGTCCAATCGACCAGAAACAACTCGACGAACTCAACATTGTCGTAAAGGGTTAAGGATAGCCTTTCATAACGCCCTATAGGGGAAGACTCATTCCCCTATAGGGCGTTTGCTATTCCCCTATAGGGGAGTTGTCATTCCCCTATAGGGCGTTGTTCTATGCATTAGCATGCATCGGCCAAAGTATTAGCATGCATTGACCAAAGTATTAGCATGCGTTGGCCAAAGAAATAGCATGCGTTGGCCAAAGAATGCTAATGCATGGAGTGCTCCCTCGAAAAGGGGTAGGGTGATGTTTAGCCAATAGAAAGCTGCAAAACGGTTAGCAACGTGAAAATTCTGCCTTCTTCATGCTTCGTTCTTCATTTTTTTTGTAACTTTGTGCCGCAGAATGACGTTTCGCAATGGACAGAAACCGGGAAATCTATAAAGTGACCTTGTGGGGAGGCGTCATGAACGTTCTGCTCCTTCTCTTCAAGTTTGTAGCTGGCGTGGTGGCAGGCAGTGCTGCAATGATAGCAGATGCCGTGCATTCGCTCAGCGACTTCGTGACCGACGTGGCGGTTCTCGCCCTCGTCCGCATCAGCTCAAAGCCTGCGGACAGGACGCACGAGTTCGGCCACGAGAAGTATGAGACGGTGGCCCTCACCTTCATCGGTTTCCTCCTGTTTGCCGTCAGCCTGTGCATTGTCTATGGCGGCCTGGTGAAGATTGTCCTTTGGATGGGCGGCAGGCAGTTGGAGACGCCTGGCATGCTTGCACTATGGGCCGCTCTCGTTTCCATTTTTATGAAGGAAAGTACATTCCGCTATTCGATAAGAAAGGCCCATGAACTGGGCTCGCCAGCCGTTGAGGCCAATGCCTGGCATCACCGCAGCGACGCGCTCTCGTCCGTAGGCACAGCCATCGGCATCGGTGGAGCTATCCTGCTGGGACCGCGTTGGGCAGTGCTCGACCCCTTGGCCTCCGTCATCGTCGGCCTGTTCATCGCAAGGGTGGCCTTCGTCTTGCTACGTGGCGGAATAGGCGACCTCACCGAACAGTCGCTTCCGGAAGACGTGGAGCAGGAAATCCTTCGGATAGCCGAATCAGTGGAAGGCATCAGAGAACCTCACAACCTGCGCACCCGTCGCATCGGCAGTCACTACGCCATCCAGCTTCACCTGCTCATGGACGGCGACATGCCCCTCCGTCAGGCTCACGACAAAGAGTCGCGCGTGGAGGAACTTCTGAGGAAACGCTACGGAGACCAGACGCACATCATTGTGCACGCTGAGCCAATAGAAAAAAGTAGAATGAAATGATGAGCAAATGAAAAAGGTGTTGTTTCTCGTGCTTGCAGTTGTAAGCCTAAATGTAGCGAGTCAGGATATGTCGCACTACAAACGTGTCGTGAAGGAACTGGCCAGCCGGAAGTACCAAGGTCGCGGCTATGCCAAGGGCGGAGCCAACAAGGCGGGACGCTTCCTGGAAAAGGAATACCGTCGGGCCGGCGTGGACGAAGTCGTCCGTCAACCCTTCACGCTCGACATACAGACCTTCTCCGGGAAGATGGAAATGGAGGCAATTGGACAATTGGACAATATACAATTGGACAATCTACAATCGGACAATTCAACGTCAAATCGTGAAATTGTCAAATTGTCAAATTGGAAGACGCTCCGTCCCGGCATCGACTTCTCAATGCGCGAGTACAGCCCTGGCGTCAAGGGGGAGTTCCCCGTCTATCACGTCGATACGCTCCACTTCGATGCCGACAAGATGTTCCGCGACCTTGAGCGACCCGAGTACAAGAACTGCCTCGTGGCGTGCGAATTCTGGTTCACCTACAAGCATCGCGAGGCGTTCGGCCGCTTGCAGAAGGCAGGCGAATGTCCCAATGCAGGTCTCATCTACACCTGGCCCTCGCCCATCAAGTTCTTCAAGGCCTATGGCCATCGCGTCGTGGACAAGCCCATCGTCTGGGTAACACCTGAGGCCATCGAGGGAGTGCAGCGCGTGCGGCTCAACGTCGATGCCAAATTCCTCAAGGATTACGAGTGCTTCAACGTCATCTCGAAGATAGAGGGCAGTCGGCACGACAGCTGCTTCGTCCTCACCGCCCACTATGACCACATCGGCAACCTCGGGGCGAAAGTCTTCTACGCAGGCGCCAACGACAACGGCTCCGGCTCGGCAGCCCTCGTCACCCTTGCCGCTTACTATGCCAAGCATCGCCCCAAGTTCGACATCTACTTCCTTGCCTTCTCCGGGGAGGACGCCAATCTGCGCGGCTCAACCTACTTCGTGGAGCATTCCACCTTTCCTTTGGAGAAGATACGCTACCTCATCAACATCGACATGATAGGCGACAACAACCCCGTGGAGTATTGTGAAGTGAGCGACGCAGGCATGAAGGCCTTCCCGCTCTTCGAGCATATCAATGCAGAGAAGCACTATTTCAAGACTCTCAACCGGGGAGACCTCGCCGCCAACAGCGACCACTATGTCTTCGCCACCCGCGGCGTGCCGTGCATCTTCCTTGAGAACGAGAAGGGCGACGCCTATCAGTATTACCACACCATCTTCGACAATTACAGGCACGCCGTGTTCGACAGCTACGAACCCACCTTCCGCCTCGTCCGCGACTTCATCAGTCAATACTAACATATAATACAGATAATCACTATGGAAACAAAGGAATTTGAGTTTAAGGGAACCGTTGTCAATGGGTTCCTGATGCTGTTTGTCAACCTGGCAGTGCTGGTGCTGTCGATTGTGGGCATCGTGAAGAGTATCATCATGCTGGATGCAACGAATGGCAGCAGTGGCGGCTGGCTGCTGGGAGGCTGCATCCTGCTGCTCGTGGTGAACATCATCATGTGGTGCGGCCTTATGCAACTGGAGCCTAACGAGGCACGCGTCACGACCTGGTTCGGCAAGTATGCAGGCACATTTGCCAAGGCTGGCTTCTACTGGATTAATCCCTTCTACGGCACGAAGAGGCTTTCCCTGCGTGCCCGCAACCTCGATGCCGAACCCATCAAAGTGAACGACAAGACCGGCAATCCTGTGATGATAGGCCTCGTGCTCGTCTGGAAACTGAAGGACACCTACAAGGCGCTCTTCGAGGTTGACACGCAGACGATGGCAACGTCGCAGGCTCAGGGAGCCGACGTGAAGAGCATCATGAACGCCCTGGAGAAGTTTGTCCGCGTGCAGAGCGATGCTGCTCTCCGCCAAGTGGCAGGGCAGTATGCCTACGACGACGAGGACGGCGGGGCAGGCGAGCTCACGCTCCGTTCCGGCTCGGAAGAAATCAACCAGCTCCTCGAGCAGAAGCTCGACGACCGCCTTGCTCTTGCTGGCATCGAAGTGGTAGAGGCTCGCATCAACTACTTGGCCTATGCTCCCGAGATAGCCGCTGTCATGTTGCGTCGCCAGCAGGCTTCCGCCATCATCACGGCGAGGGAGAAGATAGTGGACGGCGCTGTCTCGATGGTCAAGATGGCGCTCGACAAGCTCTCCGCAGAGAAGGTCGTGGAGCTGGACGACGAGAAGAAGGCAGCCATGGTGAGCAACCTGCTCGTGGTGCTCTGCGGCGACGACTCGGCACAACCCGTCGTCAACACAGGCAGCGCACAGTAACCTCTGCCGCTCTGCTTCCCGCAAGGCTTCTCAGCGAGCCTTTCCTGCGGACGCACCATTTGGCGTTTGCAAACACAGCGTACCGGTTGGGTTGACGAAGTGTGTCGAATCGGGCGATGCAGCGTGTCTCTCGAGGCGACTCGGCAGTGTGTGCGACGTTTTAGCGGCCGCCATGAGTTCTCGTGGCGACCGCCAAAAGAAACCGTATCGCCCGCTCAAAAAGTTCACGGCGGCCGCTACGTACCGGATTTCATGCTGTCTCAGGCTATTCGTTGACATTATAGTACCACGTCCGCGACTCCTTGTATCGGCTCAGGCGGGGCTTCTTTCCTTCGCAAAGACTGTCGAGGAATTGCTTTGCCGAGTTGTACTTCAGGCCGCTCATCTGCATGAAAGAACTGATGGTGATGTGTCCGTGGAGGATGCTTCGCTGCAAGGCATCGTCCATGAACTTGGCGTCGTTGATCTGGCTGTTACCCACACTTGACTTCTGCTTGCGGAAGCCTTCCTCCGAACAGTCGGCGTCCTTGACAAACTGCTTGGCCGGAATGAACTCGATACCGCTGTAGATGACGTCCTGCCCCAACACCTTGCCGGGGTCCGTATGCTCCCCCAAGAGCTTGAGCTTCGGGGCAAACGAGCCGAAAGGCGTCTCCACACGATGCCCCTGACGCAACCACATCGACACGACTTCCTCGAGGAGGTCGGCAAAACGGTGCATCTCGCCTTTGCTCGTATGACGGTATTTCGTGCAGAAACTATCGATGTCTTCCAGGTCGAACTTGCGTTCTATCACAGGTTGAGCGTAGAGTAGGGGCTTACCGTCGTCGCCTTTGGTGGGACGAGGCTGCAACTCAAAAAGTATTCCATCCGTTTTGCGTGGCATATCGTGACATTTTAAAGATTATGGCACAAAGTTAAGAATAACTTTGGAGATTGCGCTATAATGTCGAATAATTTTCGTACCTTTGCAGCCGATAACGTGTTTTACTCATTATATATTTATATATAAAAGCATGAAATTGAACATTATCGTACTTGCCAAGCAAGTGCCCGACACGCGCAACGTCGGTCCGGATGCCATGACACCCGAGGGCACCGTCAACCGTAGCGCGTTGCCTGCCATCTTCAATCCCGAGGACCTCAACGCCCTCGAGCAGGCTCTGAGACTGAAAGACCAATTCCCCGGCACGACCGTTACCGTCCTGACGATGGGCCCCGGCCGTGCCGCTGAAGTGATTAGGGAAGCAATGTATCGCGGTGCCGACGGTGGCTATCTGCTCACAGACCGTGCCTTTGCAGGTGCCGACACGTTGGCCACAAGCTATGCCCTCGCTACTGCCATCAAGCATGTCTGCCCCAATGTTGACCTCATCATCGGCGGCCGTCAGGCCATCGACGGCGATACGGCACAGGTGGGACCGCAGGTGGCCGAGAAGCTCGGGCTCAATCAAATCACTTACAGCGAGGAAATACTTTCACTCAAGGATGGAAAGATAACAGTCAAGCGCCACATCGACGGCGGCGTAGAGACGGTGGAAAGCCCGCTGCCATGCGTGTTGACCGTCAACGGAAGTGCAGCTCCTTGCCGTCCTCGCAACGTCAAGCGCGTCATGAAGTACAAGCGTTGCCTCGCCCCGATGGAGTTGCCGCAGGGCACAGGCTTCGGCGACCTGCCCTACGCAGCAGAATACGAGAAGAAACCTTACCTGAAGCTCGGGCAGTTGAGCTGTGCCGACGTCAATGCCGACCTGCAGCAATGCGGCTTGGCAGGCTCTCCGACGAAGGTGAAGAACGTGGAGAACATCGTCTTCAAGGCAAAGGAAAGCAAAGTGTTAACCGGCAGCGACGAGGACGTGAACGGCTTAATTAAGGAATTGTTGAACGAAAGGCTAATAGGATAAGGAGATATGAACAACGTTTTTGTATATTGTGAAATAGAGGGTATGCAAGTACAGGAAGTGTCGCAAGAACTCTTGACGAAAGGCCGCAAGCTTGCCAATACGCTCGGCGTGCAGCTCGAGGCTGTGGCAGCAGGCTGTGGCATCACAGGAAAAGTGGAGAGCCAGATACTCCCTTACGGCGTAGATAAGCTTCATATCTTCGATGCAGAAGGCCTCGCTCCTTACACCAGCAAGCCCCACACAGCAGTCCTCGTGAACCTCTTCAAGCAGGAGAAGCCACAGATTTGTCTGATGGGCGCAGACGTCGTAGGCCGCGACCTCGGTCCGCGCGTCTCGTCGGCTTTGCATAGCGGCCTCACCGCCGACTGCACAAGCCTTGAGATTGGTCCTCATGACGACAAGAAGCTGGGCAAGCACTACGACAACTTGCTCTATCAGATACGTCCGGCCTTTGGTGGCAACATCGTGGCAACCATCGTCAATCCCGAGAACCGTCCGCAGATGGCAACAGTTCGCAGCGGCGTGATGAAGGCAGAGGTGCTCGACCCGAACTACAAGGGCGAAGTCATCATCGAAGATGTGGCGAAGTTCGTGCCCGAGGCAGAGTACGTCACGAAGGTGCTCGACCGCCATGTTGAGGCAGCAAAGAACAACCTGAAGGGTGCCAGCATCATCGTGGCAGGCGGCTACGGCGTGGGTTCGAAGGAAGGCTTCGACCAGCTCTATGAGCTTGCCAAAGTGCTTCATGCAGAAGTCGGTGCCAGTCGTGCTGCCGTGGATGCGGGCTTTGCCGACCACGACCTGCAGATTGGTCAGACAGGCGTCACCGTCCGCCCCAAGGTTTACATCGCCTGTGGCATCAGCGGCGCCATTCAGCACGTGGCAGGCATGAAGGAGAGCGGCATCATCATCAGCATCAACAGCGACGAGAACGCCCCCATCAACACGATTGCCGACTACGTCATCAACGGCACAGTGGAAGAGGTGGTACCGAAGTTGATTAAGTATTACAAGCAGAACAGCAAGTAGGACCCTCCCCCTTCCCCTCCCTTGTAGGGCGGGGAGTGGTTACCAAAGCGAATTGAATAAACACAAGTAGAATAGCTCTCCCAAAAACATTCTACTCTCCCCCAGCAAGGGGGAGCGGGAGGGGGTCTGAATATGGCTAATTATTATAAGGATATAAAGGAAATACAGTTTGAGCTTGAGAACAGTCCTCTTATGGAGAGGATTGTCGAGCTCAAGGAACGCAGCTTCGAGGATAAGGACCAGTACGACGAGGCACCGCAGGACTTTGCGGACGCTATGGACTCGTACGACAAGGTGCTCGACGTGGTGGGCGACATCGTGGCTAACGTCGTGGCTCCCAATGCCGAGGAGGTCGATGCTGAGGGGCCGCACCACGAGAACGGCAGGGTGCGCTACGCCTCGAAGACCTACGAGAACCTCGCCGCTATGAATCATGCAGGTCTGAACGGCATGACGATGCCCCGTCGCTATGGCGGCCTGAACCTGCCCGTAACGGTCTATACGGCTGCCAACGAGATTGTCTCGGCTGGTGACGCTGGCTTCGAGAACATCTGGAGCCTGCAGGACTGCATCGAGACGCTCTACTGCTTCGGCTCCGAGGAGCAGCGACAGAAGTACATCCCGCGTGTCTGCCAGGGCGAGACGATGTCGATGGACTTGACCGAGCCCGATGCAGGCAGCGACTTGCAGAGCGTGATGCTCAAGGCAACCTTCGATGAAGAGAACAATTGCTGGCGTCTGAACGGCTCGAAGCGCTTCATCACCAACGGCGACAGCGACATTCATTTGGTGTTGGCACGCAGCGAGGCAGGCACACGCGACGGCCGCGGCCTCTCGATGTTCATTTATGACAAGCGCGACGGAGGCGTCGATGTGCGTCGCATCGAGAACAAACTCGGCATCCACGGCTCGCCGACCTGTGAGCTGGTCTATAAGAATGCCAAGTGCGAGCTGTGTGGCGACCGCAAGCTCGGCCTCATCAAATATGTCATGTCGCTGATGAACGGCGCCCGCCTCGGCATTGCCGCCCAAAGCGTCGGCCTTTCGCAGGCTGCCTACAATGAGGCCGTGGCATACGCCAAGGACCGCAAGCAGTTCGGCAAAGCCATTATCGAGTTCCCTGCCGTACAGGAGATGATTGGCAACATCAAGGCCCGCCTCGATGCAGGTCGTGCTTTGCTCTACCAGACGGCACGCTATGTTGATATCTACAAGGCACTGGAAGACATCAGCCGCGAACGTAAGCTCACGCCCGAGGAGCGCGACGAGATGAAGAAGTACAGCCGCCTGGCCGATGCCTTCACCCCGCTTGCCAAGGGCATGAACAGCGAGTACGCCAACCAGAATGCCTACGACTGCATCCAGGTTCACGGCGGAAGTGGCTTCATGCTCGAGTATGCCTGCCAGCGCATCTACCGCGACGCCCGCATCACCTCTATCTATGAGGGCACGACACAGTTGCAGACCGTTGCCGCCATCCGCTATGTGACGAATGGCTTCTATGCGCAGGTTATCGAGAGCCTCACCACCGCCCCCTCTCCCGTGGGAGAGGAGAGCCAATTGTCAAAGGTAAAAGCAATGGCTGAGAAGTTCAACGCCTGCACTGCTGCCGTGAAGGAAAAGGACAATCAGGATGTGCTCGACCTCTGTGCGCGTCACCTCTACGAGATGGCTGCCGACGTCATCATGTGCCACCTCCTCATGCAGAATGCAGCGAAGTCACCCGAACTCTTTGGCGAGAGCCTGCGTAACTACGTCCGCCTCGCCGAGGCTGAAGTGGAGAAGCACAACAGCTGGATAAAGAACACGCTGGGAGAGTAAAGCTCACGTCCCGTGTCAAGTTTGAATTTCTCACGTGTGAGACAACGTTGTCTCATGCGTGAGAAATTGTTGTCTCACACGTGAGACAAACCGATGAGCCGTGTCGTGTGACACGGCTTTCCCTTTTCTTCGAGTCCTTTCTCCGTGCTTCGAGCCCCATGTGTCAAGTATTTGGACACAGATGTGTCTAATGTTTGGACACAACGCGACTATGGACTGTGAACTATGAACTGTGGACTAAGAATTCTCTTACCTTTGCACTCGGAAACTCAAACCAAATGTTAGCTATGAACAAAGAAGTGATTATCCGCAGCGGACGCACCACGTCGCATCTCTGCAAGAGAAGAGTGTTTCTTACCGTCATGTTGCTTGCCCTTGTCGCATTAGCGGGGCAGGCAAGGAAGAAGGTAAAGGTTCCCGAAGTGCCTCAGCTCATGAACTATCCCTGTGCCGAGCTGGGCGAGTACCGCTTGCATGGCGGCGAGGTGGTGATAAAGGGTCGCCTCACCTTGCCGAAAGAGTGGAACGGGGAGGAGATACCCGAAGATGCCTACAAGGAGATACCTGCCGAGGTTTACGAAATGATACAGAGCCAGATGAAAATCTACCTGCGCGACTATGTCATCCACAAGGAAAAGATATTGCCCTTCGACTTCAAGGATGACCTCACCTTCTCGCAGAAGTTGCGCCTGCCTCACCCGATGTTCGTCTGGTTCTACCCTATGAGGATGCTGTTTGCCTGTCCCGGTGACACGCTCGACCTGACCGTCGATATGACCAACCCTTCGAACATCAGCATCGACGGCACAGGACTGAGCATGGAGGTCAGCAGGCTGGCGGACGGAATGCATAAGAAGTATTGCACTTTCCCGCAGGAAAGACCTTATGAACACGGCGCAGACTCGCTGCTCAGGTGGAAGGATGAGCAGGTGCTGAGGCTGGACAGTCTGGTCAGACAAATGAATGCCGGACTTCCCGAACTCGAAGGGTGCTCGCCTCTGGCAACGGACGTCCTGCGCACATACATCCTTTGTCCGCATCTCGAGAACATTTGTAGCAGCTTCATGCGGTTCAAATATGAGTCAACGGACAGCATGGACATGAATGCCTACTGGCAGAAGTACTTCAGCTTCGTAGCTCCCCGCGAGAAGTATCTGCTCGATAATCCGCTGCTGATGATTGCCGGCGACGAGTTCTTCTTCAACAGGTTGGAGTTTCATCTCTTTCGTCCTTTGAGGGCAAGTGTTGAATATTCTCTGCCATTCGATTATGTCCCCAAGTATGCAGAGGCCTTGGCGAAGCGCGAAATCCACTGGAGGCGGGAAGCCCGAAGAGAGCAGATGGAGGCATTGCACACAGGGTTGCACATCAGCCAGACGAACTTCGCGGCTCAGGTATGTCTGCTTCGCGAAGTATTCAGCCGAGGTGCTGGAGGCGGTTATGACTTGTTTGCCGACGAGGTGGCTGCCACGATGCCCGTCATCACCCACCCCGAACTCATTCGCCGTGCCGTGCTGACCTATCGTGACTTTGTCAAGGAGCACGAGCTGAAGGTTGTGGAAGAGAGGCCGACGACCAAGGGCGATAGCATCTTCCAGCGCATCATTGAGCCGTACAAGGGCAATGTGCTCTTCGTGGATTTCTGGGAGATGTCGTGCGGTCCCTGCCGCGCTACCATGCTCCAGATGCGCGACGAAGTGGAGGCAAACAAGGACAAACCCGTGAAGTACCTCTACATTACCGACGACAAGGAAGAGTATTGCCGCACTTTCCTCGAGCCGAACAACATCCAGGGCGAGCACATCTTCGTCAGTCGCACCGAGTGGGGTTTCCTGCAGGACAAGTTCCAATTCACCGGCATTCCCTTCACCGTGCTCTATGACAAAGACGGCAAGCGACGGGACGGCACAACGGTGGAGAAACTGCTGGAAGAATGAGAACTGCCGCGTTCCGTCGGATTTGTAATCCGACGGAGGTGAATATGAGCATTTATAATGCGATAAAATAGTTATTACGGGATTTCAAATCCCTATATTAGGCACGGTCGGATTTCAAATCCGACCGTACAGACAGAAGCCCTTTAGTGAAGAAGTAAATTGGTTTTTTGAAGTTAATAATTTGGGGCTGTTGCGTTGCGAAACGTGGCAGCCTTTTTTGTGTCAATTCATCTCGATGACGAACGTCACGTTGTAGCCGTCTCGGGGGTTGTCGGCGAGGCGGAGCGTCATGCCCATCATCATGAGGATTTGTCGCGAGAGGGACAGACCGATGCCTGTGCCTCTTTGCTTTGTGGAGAAGAAGGGCACGAAGATTTCCTGTGCCACGGAAGGTGGGATGGCATGGCCGTCGTTGGAGAAGTAAAGCCCCCTCCCCGCTCCCCCTTTGGGGGAGTGCCTCATTGCCGCTGTTGCTTCTCTTTTTTGCGAGATTGAAGCACTCCCCCAAAGGGGGAGCGGGGAAGGGGCTAGCCCTATCGTCTTCGCTTCGGCTTCGATAGCATTCTTCACCAGGTTGATGAAGACTTGTCTGAGGAGGCTTTCGTCGGCCTTGATGTGGAGGTCGGCAGGGATGTCGATGTGCCACCTAAGCTGCGGGTAGAGCGAGGCGAGGCTTTCGGCGAAGGAGAGGACGTTGATGTCCGACAGGACGGGCTCTTGCAGCTGCGTCAGCTTGCGGTAGTTGTCGATGAAGGAGGTCAGGCCCGTGCTCGTGTCGTGGATGGCGCGGATGCCTTCCTCGAAGGGCGAGCCCTCGATGTCGGGCGATTTCAGATAGGCCTGGCTGATGCTTTGTATGGGCGTGGCGGCGTTCATGATTTCGTGCGTCAGCACACGCGTCAGCCTCTGCCACGACTCCACCTCGCCTCGTGCCAACAGCTTTTGCGTCTCGCTGCCCAGGTCGTTCAGCGCCTCCTGCAAAGCCTTCTCGCCGAAGAAGAGGCCGCGCGTGGGCAAGTGGAACGAGAAGTCACGGTGGCGGATGGCATCGCGCATAATCTGCGCCCGCTCCCTGAGCAGACGCTGGTGTCGATAGAAGTAAACTAATGCCAAGCAGGCAAGGACAACAACGATGATGAGGACGTGAATCATTGCACTGATTATTCCCCCTAAAGGGGGTTAGGGGGTCTTTAGTTTATTATATAATGTCTGCCGGCTGATGCCGAGCATGTCGGCGGCACGCTTCATGTTGCCGCCGCATTTGGCAAGAGCCTTTCGCAGGTGTTCCGCCTCAAGCTGTTCGAGGGGGACGACCTCGCCCGCCTTGTCGATGGCATCCTTCAGGATACGGATAAGCTCGTCGTTGTCCCACGGTTTCGTGACGAAGTCGGCGGCGCCGTTCTTCAGGGCGCGGACGGCCAGCTTGACGTCGGCATAGGCCGTGATGAGCACGATGGGCGTGTCGGGGAAGCGGCGGTGGATGGCCGAGAGCCACATCATGCCTTCCTGACCCGAACTGACCCCCATCGAGAAGTTCATGTCGAGCAGGATGGCCTGGGGCTGCTCTTCGGCAATGACCGAGAGAGCCTTCTCGGGCGAAGAGAGCGTGACGATGCGCCCAAAGGTGCCTGCCAAGCATATCTTTGCAGCGGTCAGGATGGCAGGATTGTCGTCGATGATGAGAAGCGTGCCGTAGTTCATGGTGCAAAGATAGTTCTTTTAATTCATAATTCGCAATTCATAATTCATAATTATTTCCTTTCGGCTGATGTTTTTGCCCGAAAGTGTATAAGAATTGGACACAAGTGTGCCTAAAGTTTGGACACGGCGCAATTATGAATTACGAATTGTGAATTATGAATTAAAGAAAGTCCTACCTTTGCAGCAGAAAAGGAAACGAAAAGGCCTCTCGATATAACGATATAACGTCATAACGAAAGATAATAACTATGAACATTAGAATGATTCTTCCGACCGTCAGGGTTGCGTGGCGCGACCTGATGAAGTACAAGGTGCAGAACCTCATCTCCGTCTTCTGCCTTGCCGTAGGCATGGTGTGCTTCTGCGTGATGCTCCTCTTCCTGCACTCCGCCTGGAGAGTCGGGACGCGGTGGTTCACAGGAGGCGAAGCGTCGCTTGCCTGGATGACCCTTCATGAGAAGGAGGACTCCACGATGAGCGGCATCGTCTATTTCACTCCAGAAATGCTGAAGCAAGTCAGCGACAGCCATCTCTCGAGCATCCGTTTCATCGAACCCGACCAGAGCATCTACCAAGGTCATACGGTCATCAAGGACAAGAAAGGGAAGGAGAATGCCGTCTGGTCGGAGAACTATTGGGTCAGCCCCGAGTGGCTCAACTATCAAGGGCTTAGGTCGGCCATAACGGGCAAACCGATTCCTGTGCTGAAGCCCGGCGACATCCTCATGACAAGGCTCATGTGGGAGCGCATCTTCGGTAGGGACGTTGACCCGCGAGGCTTCACGACAACGTCCTTCGACTACCTTCTCAAGACACCGGGCAAGGGCTTCAACAAGATTGTCGATGTGGTCGATACGGGCGACCTCTTCCTATCGGAGGACAAGCTGTACGTCGTGACCAACCTGCTGCAGGAGACGAACTACAACGACAGTCCGAAATATAATTTGCCATTCAACTTGAGGATTATCCTTGCAGAGGGAAAGACGTATCACGACTTGGACAGGGAAATGAAGGAACTCTTTCCGCAGTACCGTGTTGAAGTCCATGGAAACAAGAAAGGCCACCGCTCCTTCGCGATGATAATGAATGTGATTCTCTTCGTCGTTGGCAGCTTGGTGCTATTGGTTGGTCTGCTCGGTTTCCTGAAGATGCAGACACAGCTCTTCCGCCTGCGGCAGAGGGAGATGGGTCTTCGCCGTTGCATGGGAGCGACGGGCAGTCAGCTGCTTTGGCTCTTGGTGTGCGAGGTAGGCATCGTCTTCATCTTCGTCACAGCCCTGACGCTCCTATTCACTTCCCTCCTGGCCGACTATGGCATCCCCCTCATCCGGCAGTTTTATAAAGTCTTCTCGATGGACATGCCCCGGGCTTTCAGCATAGAACTGTGCATCTGTCTGCTGGTGTTCCTGCTGACGGCAGCGCTCGCCGTCCTGTCGGCACGAAGGGTGGTCAAGGCAGACCTGAGCACGATAGTAGGCAAGAGCCACAAGGTCTCCACCCGAGGCCGCAGCCTGCTCATCGTCTTGCAGATGGCGCTCAGCCAGATCTTCGTTTGCATCAGCCTCGCCATGTTGGCCTTTACTGTTGAATTCACGGAGAGGAACAGCATCTACAATATGCCGGAGAATGCCGATGCCTTCCGCGACTGCATAGCTGTGGACCATAAGATGGTGTGGCCCTCCTTTGTGGAGAAGCTGAAGGTGCTGGACGATGTGGAGGACGTCGCGCAGATAGCCTACTACAGCACCCAGAGGACCATGCAGGTGGACACACACTTCCTGCCCATGCTTGGCCTCACCCCAGCCCCAGCCCCCTCCCCGCTCCCCCTTTGGGGGAGTGCTCCAGTCCCGCTGAGCAGAGGGGCAGAGGCAATGAGGCACTCCCCCAAAGGGGGAGCGGGGAGGGGGCTTCTTCCCGTCTATACCAGCCGTGAGGCGGAAGATTCGTTGCTGCTTGGCTATGTGCAGGCAGACCTTTTCCCCGAGGATAACAATTACGGACAGAAGATAGAGAAGCTGTACGTGAGCCAGAGAGACAGCATGATTGGCGACAGATGGATATACAATGACTACGTCATCGTGAAGGCGAAGCCGCACAAATATGACAAGGTATGGAAGGAAGTCGAGGCACTCTTTCTTGAGGAGGGAGGATACAACGGAGGACACTATCGGCAGGTGAAGGCACCGATGCAGAACTACTTCGACCTCATGTTCCGCAAGGCACTCTGGATGGAACTGATACAGATGATAGTGCTGACGCTGACCTTCGTCACTCTGCTCAGCATCGTGCTCACCACCTTCTCGTCCGCCTCGCTCGACACGCGCCTCCGCCAGCGTGAAGTGTCGATACGCCGAGCCTGCGGTGCCAGCCGCTGGCAGATAGTGTGGCTCTTCGGCAGATGGTACCTGCAGATGCTCCTCGTCAGCATCCTCATCACGCTGCCCATCTACTTGCTCTTCGTCTACATCATCGTTTCGGAGAAAGTCGTTGGGCCAAATGGCTGGGGGCTGTACGTCCCGTATGTCGTCAGCGTCATCATCGTGGCCCTCGTCACATTGCTTGCCGTAAGAGCCCCTCTCCTGACCTCCCCCAAGGGGAGGAACAAATAGTAAATAGTAAATCGTCAAATCGTAAATAGCTATGATACAATTAAGCAACCTCAAGAAAGTCTTCCGCACGGAAGAGATTGACACCTGGGCTTTGTGCGAAGTGAGCCTGGAAGTGAAAGAAGGCGAGTTCGTCGCCATCATGGGGCCTTCGGGCTGCGGCAAGAGTACATTATTAAATATAATGGGTTTGCTCGACGTGCCGACAGGCGGAACCTATATGCTCGGCGGACGGGACGTGAGCCTGCTCAACGACACGGAGCGCACCAAGCTGCGCCGAGGTATTATCGGCTTCGTGTTTCAGAGCTTCAACCTCATCGACGAGCTCAGCGTCTATGAGAACGTCGAGCTGCCGCTCCTCTACATGGGGCTGCCGGCACGGGAAAGGAAGGAGCGCGTGATGCAGGTGCTCGACCGCCTTGCCATGTCGCACCGCCGCAAGCACTTCCCCGCCCAGCTCTCCGGCGGACAGCAGCAGCGCGTCGCCATCGCAAGGGCAGTCGTCTCGAACCCCAAGCTCATCCTTGCCGACGAACCGACGGGAAACCTCGACTCCACGAACAGCAAGGAGGTGATGGACCTGCTCTGCCAGTTGCATGAGCAGGGCACGACCATCGTCATGGTGACGCACTCGCAGCACGATGCCAGCTTTGCAGACCGCATCGTAGAGCTTTACGACGGACAGATCGTCCAGCACGCCGAGCTGTAAGAACCAGACCCTCCCAGACCCTCCCCCAGCCCCTCCCTTGTAGGGAGGGGAGAAGATACTATAGGAAGACCACTATATGCTCCTCTCCCTGCAAGGGAGAGGCGGGGAGAGGGTCCAGGGGGAGCGTGGAGGGGGCTTTCCCTTAATTATCCTTAAATCTTTGGCTCGACGCGTAACATTTTGC
This sequence comes from Bacteroidaceae bacterium, assembly GCA_017469525.1. Taxonomy (GTDB): domain Bacteria; phylum Bacteroidota; class Bacteroidia; order Bacteroidales; family Bacteroidaceae; genus Physcousia. The sequence continues at coordinate 26,182 of JAFUGG010000002.1, forward strand.
ACGAACGTTCGTTATATAAAAAGGTGAAAAGTTGAAAAGGTAAAAAAGTAAAAAGATAACAATGAAACAAACACTCATCGCGTGCCTTCTGTTCATAGCGGCAGGAGCGGCACAGGGAAAGCAAATCGTGTGGGAACAGCCCACTACGGAGTTCAGTACAAGCTACGGCGACGGCTTCTTCAATTTGGCTCTCGACATCACGAAGGTCGAGCTGAAGGAGAACGAGACGCTCGTCTATATGACAGTCAGCCAGCGGTCGGACTACGATGACTATTGGTTCCAGTTCGCCAGCGGCTCTTATCTGAAGGCCGATGGCAAGCAGTACGCCATCACGTCTGCCGACGGCATACAGCTTGACACGCACCAGCAGACGGGCCCCGACGGCACAAGCGACGTCGTGCTCCACTTCGAGCCGCTGCCCCTATCGACCAAGTCCTTCGACTTCACCGAGGGAGACTTCAGCGGCGCATGGTCCATCACGGGCATCAAGCCTGTGGAAGAACGCTGGCGACAACTGCTGCCTTCCTACTGGCGCGACGCTGAGGGCGACTGGAAGATTGCCTTCCTCGAGGACCAAGCCATTTATGATTGCCGGTTCTGGCGTTACAAGAAGCTCGACATCAACCAGAAGACGGGCGAGGCAGAAATGCTACTAGAGGCAGACCCACCCCTGCCCTCCCTTAAAGGGAGGGAGTCTTTGTCCTCCCCCTTTAAGGGGGAGTTAGAGGGGGTCCGCGAGCTTCGTGTCATTGTAGGCAAGGACAAGAAGGGCAAGCGCACCATACAGATAGGCGACCAGAAGGCTTCGTACAGCATGATAACCAGCCGCTTCATGCCCGACTACCCGCAGAAGGACACGCGCACGGACTTCGTGGATACCGACTACAAGGCCGATACCGTGACGATAGTCGGTTGGATAAAGGACATGCCGGACAAGTACAAGGGCGAGAAGACCTTCGAGTTCGCCTATAACAACCTCTATACGGGGGACGAGGAATCAGTCTATGCTGACCTCGACGAACAGGGACGCTTCAAGGTCAGCTTCCCGCTCCTGAACAGCACGGAGTTCTTCTGCGACTGGTCGCGCTGCTTCATGCGGACGATGCTCGAGCCGGGCAAGACCTACTTCCTGCTCTACGACTTCAAGGAGGGACGCCGCTACTTCATGGGCGACGACTGCCGCCTACAGAACGAGCTCTTCAAGTTCCCCGTTGACTGGCAGACAGTAAGGATGGAACGCGGGGATAAGGATTTCGACAGATACATCGCATCGACCGACAGCCTGTTGCAAACTCAGTTCGCAAAGCAGGAGCGTCTATTCGAGGAACATCCCTCGCTATCCAATCGCTACAGGCAATATCGCATGGGCAACACGCTTTGGCAGCAGGCATATTGCTTCGGCCAGGCTCGCTTCCGCGGCGAAAACAGCCGATTCCCCGAGGTTGCACGCCGGTATGCATACAACACCTTCTGGACGAAGCTCGAGTCTCCCTTGACGCTTCACCGTGAGACACAAATGTTCCTGCGAGACTATCTTGGTGATGCTGTCGTGCCGGTCAGCCGCACTTTCAGCATGAACTACCTCGACCACCTCGGCGAGATAGCCGAGAATGACGAGGAGCTTGACGTCCTGAACCGTTGGAAAGAGTGGGCGAAAGCAGCGAATGAAGCCATAAATATGGCTTCTACACAGGAGGAGAAAAAGCGTATTGCCGATGAAGAGAATACGAAGAATGCCGACCTCATCCAGGCTTTTGAGAAAATTCTCAACAGTCCAAGGGTAGAGAAGTTCTTTTCAGGCAAGTCGCTCCTCTCCAATATGAAGGATCAGGCGCACCGCCTCGACTCGCTTGGCGCCGAGCCGTTCCTGAAGAGCCTCTGGCTTACGCAGCAGGTTTATGAAGAGCTCGAACACGACCGCGTCTCGCTGCTCCCCGAGGTGCTCGATTCCTTGAAGGCGATGATAGGTAATCCCATCGGCATCGAGATGATTGAGAAGAAGAACGACTACTACGTCGCCCTGGCCAACCGCGAGTTCGACAAGCTCGTGCTCAAGTCGTCGGACGACGTGAAGGACCTCTCCGAAGGCGAGGCTTTGCTGCGGAAACTCCTGGAACCCTACAAGGGAAAGTTCGTGCTGCTCGACGTCTGGGGCACTTGGTGCGGACCTTGCAAGGAGGCACTCTCCCATAGTCAGGAGGAATATGACCGGCTGAAAGAGTTCGACATCGCTTACCTCTACCTCGCCAACCGCAGCCCTCAGGAGTCTTGGGAAAACGTCATCAAGGAGTACAACGTCAGCGGAGAGAACGTGGCACACTACAATCTGCCGTCCGAGCAGCAAAGCGCCATCGAGCGTCACCTTGATGTCCGTGCCTTCCCGACCTACAAGCTCTTCGACCGCGACGGCAATATGCTCGACCTGGAAGTCGATGCCCGCGACCTCGACGACCTCGTCAAGTTGCTGAAACAACTGCAATAACCCAGTCCATTAAGGCTGCCAGGCCGGTGGATGTGGCCGTGTTCTTTGGCGCACGCTCCGTGTCTCTTGGGTGATTTCTCCAGCATGCGTTGTTTGCATCTACATGTATATGCAATTGCACATACATGTAGATGCAATTGCATATACATGTAGATGCAAACAACACACTATGCCTTTCCTGTTCCGACGACAGCAAAAATCGCCCTGTTTTGTTAGTTTTTCGACTCGAACCATTGTACTCTCGTGGTAAAATAGTAACTTTACGGCACAAAACTCAATAAAAGCTAATGCTAACATGACTATGAAACAAGTAAAGTCCCCCAACCTTCTATTCTTAATTCTATTATTCTCTTTTCACTTTTCACTCTTCACTGCCTATGCCACGGACGTCATCTATGGCAACTGCCACTACCGTGAGATAGACGGTCGCTACGCAGGTGTCCGAAAGACGGAGACGTACACGACGTTCGAGACAGACGACCGCATCACGCTTGTCTATTGCCTGCGCATCCCCCGCGACAGCGTCTCGGGGTCGGCCTTAATCACACCGAAGCTGAACGGAGACGTGACGCTGAACGTCCGCGTGGTGAACCCGGAGACCGACGAAGTGCTGTTGGAGAGGAGCGTCACCGAGACGTGTACGCGAAACAAGGCAGTGAGCCTCGAGATAATCCCCAGGATGAAGTTCCCAAAGGACACGTGGTATCGTGTGGAAATACAGGCGCCCGAGGGCATCAAGCGTATCCAGCGTCTGACAGAACTCGACTTCGAGCGCGACGGCAAGAACCCCGTCGTCGATGCCCATCTGCGCGGCTTCCCGACGCCAGCCACACACCTCTGGTTCGGACACTCTACGGCTGCCGGCGCTCCGCAGAACGAGTCATACGAGTGGTGCTACCAGGAGGTGCTCATGCCCGAGCAGTGGGCCACCATCAACACATACCTGATGACGCTCGGCATCACGGGCGGATACATGGGCATACAGATGTGCGGCCAGACCGTGAGGAACGAGAAGGGACAGAACACCGACACGATTCCGTCGTCCTACCAGCATCGGGTCCTCTTCTCCATCTGGGACAATGGCGACACGGACATCACTCCCGACCTCGCCACATACCTCAGGGCCGGTGCCCTGTCCTACGGTGACGACGTCACCATCAACCGCTTTGGCAACGAAGGCACAGGCTGCCAGTCGATGGTCTATAACGGACGTTGGAACCCCGGGCAGTGGGTGCAGTTCCTCACCTGCGCACGTCCCGAGGAACGAACCATCACCCTGAAGGACTCCGAGGGGAATGACAGCATCATCCGATACCCATGCTCGCTGCTCTCCACGTGGTACAAGGCAATCGACGACCCCGAGTGGCACTACATGGCCACCATACGTCACAGCGGCGAGTCGCACTACTACAACACCTGGTACTCCTTCATCGAGAACTGGGCCGACACGGGCGGCGAGCTCTTCCGTCGTGCCTACTATCGCAACAACTACCAGCGCAGTGTGGGCAGCGGCAAGTGGTACTTCGTCAACAAGGTGGACCTCTTCTCTCAGACAGACTATCAGACTTTCATCAAGGACGGAGAGATAACCACCCGCCACCGCCGCATGGACTATGGCCACGGCCTTGCCAGTGACGTGCCCCGCGCCTTCTACATGCAGGCAGGCGGCTACGGCCAGCCCAAGGACTCGGCCAGCGTTCTGCCCCTCGTAGATAACCACAGCTGCGTGGAAAGCATCAACCTCGACTCGCTCATTGCTACCCTTCAGACGGCCTATCTCGATGACTCGAAGGCTTCGATGAAGACCCTCACTACGGCCTATCCAACCCTGGCGAAGATGCGCGGACTTGTCCAGGAACTCATGGCCAAGACCAATCGCTTCGAAGGCTATACCTACGAGGCCATGGCACCCATCCGCGAGCTTGCCCAGACCGATTATACCCTTTCCCAGATGAAACAGGCTCTGCTCGCTATGGCAGGCAAGAACCCCATCCTGCGCTACGGCAATACCGTCAAGCTGGAGCATATTTGCTCCTTCCGCGCATACATGATAGGCGACGGGACGAACATCATCGCCGCCCGCGGGGATGAAGTCGTCAGCATCCCCATGGCAGAGGCCGATGTGACAGACCCCGCCAACCACTGGATTATCTTGCGTCACGATGACCAGACCTACTACTGTATCTACAATCTCGGGACGGGCAAATACCTGAGCCTCGGCACAAAGCCCGGCCTCGTTTCCGTACCTCATAAACTGAACATTCTGTTCACGAACGCCAAGTACACTATCCGGGAAGGCGGCAAGTATATTGGCTTCAATGCCAACACCGACGCAGTGGTCACCGGTACCAATGCCATTGCCACTCGCTTCGAACTGCTTGACAACTACTACCTCACACCCAGCACCGCCCTCTGTGAGGCTCTGCTCGAAGAGACGACTCCCGAAGGCATCACAGCCACAGGCATCGACGGAGTGGAGATTGAGCCAGTGCTCTTGCCAGGGGAAGATACGAGTTCTCTGTCCGACGACATTGTCGGTGTGTATTACTATGACCTCCAGGGCAATCGCATCGGTTATGCCTTGCCGGCAGGACAGACCGTCATCGCACACATCATCCTGCGCAACGGTGCCTCCATCGTCAGGAAGATTGTGGTGAGATAAACAAAAAGAAGCTCCGAGACGGTTGCCTCGGAGCTTCTTTCAGGTTTTCTGTTTTACGCTTTGAGTATTGCTTCCTCTGCTCGGCTGGATTTGCAATTCCTGTTCGGCCGGATTTGCAATCCGGCCGGGTCTAATATAGGCATTTGTAATGCCGCAACTTTTTCTCCCCGCAACTCTTCCTGCCTTTCAGCTATTGCGGGATTTCAAATCCCTATAATCAATGCTGTCGGATTTCAAATCCGACAGAACCCAGCCCGCCGCCTGAGTCCGCCTGTTCGGCCGGATTTCAAATCCGACAGAACCCAGCCTTACGCTTTGAGTATTGCTTCTGCAAGCAGGGCAAGTTGCTCTTCGTCGGCAGGCTTCATGCGCGAGCGGATGGTGACCATCGGTTCTGCTATCGTGCAGTCCTTCATGGCTTCTATCATCTCCTTCATGACGCGGCCTGCTGAGGGTGCCCAGCTGCCGTTCTCCACGATGCCAAAGCGGCGCTTCTGATAGTTCTTTATCTGCAAGTGATAGAGGAAGTCGTGCATCACGGGGAAGACACCGCCGTCGTAGCTGGCTGCCATGACCACAATCTTCGGATAGCGGAAAGCATCTTCTATGACTTCCGCCATGTCGTCGCGGCTGAGGTCGCTGACCACAACCTTTTTGGCGCCTTTCTCTCTGAGCAGTTCACCCATGCGCTCGGCAGCCTTTGCCGTACCGCCATGGATGCTGGCGTATGCCACGAGCACGCCTTCGCTCTCGGGTTCGTAACGACTCCAGATGTCATAAAGCCTTACTGCCTCAGTCAAAGCTTTGCCCGTGAGGACGGGACCATGAAGCGGGCATATGGCCTGTATGTCGAAGGCGGCAGCCTTCTTCAGTACGTTCTGCACCTGCATGCCATACTTTCCGCAGATGTTGAAGTAGTAACGACGCGCCTCGCAAGCCCAGTCGCTATCGTCAGAGGTTAGAGGCAAGAGGTTAGTGGTTAGAGGATTGCTGGGGCTGCTTGTATTCTCTAACCTCTCACCTCTCACCTCTAACCCCTTCTCCTTAGACAGAGCTCCGAACTTGCCGAAGCCGTCAGCTGCAAAGAGAACTCTCTCTGTGCTCTCGTAACTCATTATCACTTCGGGCCAATGCACCATGGGAGCCGCGATGAAGTGGAGTGTGTGGCTGCCCAGGGAGAGCGTGTCGCCTTCCTTGACGGTGATGACACGACCGTCGAATGGGAAGCCATGCCAGAAGTTAGGGAGCATCTTCAAAGCCTGAGCGCTGCAGACAAGCTGCAGTTCAGGATATGCTTCGAGCACCTCTGCGATGAGCGAAGCGTGGTCGGGCTCCATATGATGCGCCACGAGATAGTCAGGCTTACGGCCAGCAAGGGCTGCTGTGAGGTTTGCCTTCCACTCGTCACCTTTGCGGCGGTCGGCAGTGTCCATAATGGCAATCTTCTCATCCTCGATGAGATAGGAGTTATAGCTCATGCCTTCCGGCACAACGTATTGACTTTCGAAAAGGTCGATGTCGAGGTCATCGACACCAATGTACTTAATGGAATTCATCATTTAGTGGTTAGAGGTTAGTGGTTAGAGGTTAGAGGAATGCTTTGGCAGCAGAAGCAGGGGCAGAAGGTATTCTCTAACCCCTAACCTCTTACCTCTAACCCCCGAAATAATCTATTCCAGATAGGTGTACCCATACAGGCCGGCACGGTAGTTGCTGATGAACTCCTTGCCTTCGCTCTGGGTAATCTTGCCGTCCTTGACAGCCTTGCTCACCCAAATCTCAAGGCGGCGCACGAGTTTCTTCGGGTCGTACTGAACGTATTCCAGCACGTCGGCAACCGTCTCGCCGTCGATGAACTGCTCTATGGTGTAGTCGTCCTTGTCGACGCTGATGTGTACGGCATTCGTATCGCCAAAGAGGTTGTGCATGTTGCCCAGTATCTCCTGATAAGCGCCAACAAGGAAGACACCTATATAATAATGTTCGCCTTGACGGACGGGATGCAGAGGGATGTAGTTCGTCTGCTGTCCGCCATTGACGTATGCTGAAATCTTGCCGTCGCTGTCGCAGGTGATGTCTTGCAGGGTCGCGCTTCTCGTAGGCTGCTCCTCCAGACGTGCAATCGGCATGATGGGGAAGAGCTGGTCGATGCCCCACGAGTCGGGCATGCTTTGGAAGAGCGAGAAGTTGCAGAAGTATTTGTCGGCCATCTGCTTGTCGAGGTTGCGGAGCTCGTCGGGCACATGCTTCTGATGATGTGCCAGCTCTGCCACCTCATGACTGATGGCCCAATATAATGACTCAATCTGTGCGCGTGTCTTGAGGTCGATGATGCCGTGACGGAAGAGGTCGAGAGCCTCCTCACGAATGTCCTCAGCATCGTGCCAGTCCTCGAGAAGCGAGCGAGATGAAAGCTTGTCCCAAATCTCTGTCAGGTCGTGCACAAGCTTGTGGTCGTCGGGTCCCGGCTCAAAGTCCTCGGGCATCTGAGGAGCCGAGACGCTCTCCAATACGTCAATGATGAGGACGCTGTGGTGCGCCGTTAGTGAACGACCACCTTCCGTGATGAGGTTGGGGTGGGGAATGTCGTTCTTGTTGGCTGCCTCGACGAACGTGTAGATGCAGTCGTTGACATATTCCTGAATGCTGTAGTTGACGCTGCTCTCGCTGTTGCTGCTGCGGGTGCCGTCGTAATCGACACCAAGGCCGCCGCCGCAATCCACGAACTTGATGTCGAAGCCCATCGAGTGGAGCTGCACATAATACTGTGCTGCCTCACGAAGAGCTGTGCTGATGCGACGTATCTTGTTGATTTGGCTACCGATGTGGAAATGGATGAGGCGCAGGCAGTCGCGCAGTCCCAGTTCGTCGAGCATCTGCAAAGCCATCAAAAGCTCGGAGGAGTTTAGTCCGAACTTCGAGGCGTCGCCACCGCTCTCGCTCCACTTGCCGCTGCCGTTGCTGGCCAGCTTGATGCGGATGCCCAAGTTGGGATGTACGCCGAGCTTCTTTGCTGTCTCTGCAATGACAGCCAGCTCGGGCAGTTTCTCAATGACGAGGAAGACGCGCTTGCCCATCTTCTGTGCCAAGAGTGCCAGCTCGATGAAGTTCTGGTCCTTGTGGCCGTTGCAGATGATGAGGCTGTCGCTGTCCATGTTGGTGGCGAGGACGGCATGAAGCTCTGGCTTCGAGCCAGCTTCCAGTCCGAGGTTGTAACGCTTGCCATGACTGATGATTTCCTCCACGACGGGGCGCATCTGGTTGACCTTGATGGGGAAGATGATGAAGTGCTCGCCCTTGTAGTCATACTCCTTCGTGGCTTTGCGGAAGCATTCGTCTGTCTTCTCGATGCGGTTGTCCAGTATGTCGGGGAAGCGGAGCAAGACGGGAGCCGTCACATGGCGACTTGCCAGATGGTCCACGACTTCCTTGAGGTCCACTTGCACACTGTTCTTCTTGGGCGTGACATAGACGTGTCCCTTCTCGTTGATGCCGAAGTAATTGACTCCCCAGCCTTTGATGTTGTAGAGCTCCTCGGAGTCTTCAATACGCCACTTTTTCATTTCTTTTATAATTAAAGGAGTTAAAAGGGAAGTTATAAAAGGGAGTTAAACTGGCTTTGCAAGCAGGAAGTAAAGCACTTCGTGCTGGACGATACAGTTATCGACAAGAAAACTATCGTCCATTTTAACTTCCATTTTAACTTCCATGAGCGAAGCGAATTAACTTCCATTTTAACTTCAGATACTCTTTGTTATAGTCCCAATTTCTCTCGGATGAGGCGGACGCTGGTCTGCAACTTGTCGTAGTTGTCAAGCAGTGTCACGTCGATGATGTGCTGTGCCTTGAGGTAGAAGGGTTCGCGCTGTTCGAGCGAAGTGCGGATGTAGTCGAGCAGTTCCTCTTCGCTCTTGCCTTTGAGGAGCGGACGTTCCACCTTGCGCATCTTCAGGTGCTGTGCCAGCACTTCGGGCGTTGCCTTCAGATAGACGCTTTCGCCCACGCTGCGTATGTAGTCCATGTTGTCGAAGAAGCATGGCGTACCGCCTCCGCAGCTGAGCACGATGTCCTCGAACTCTGCCACTTCGCGCAGCATGGCTGCCTCCATCTGGCGGAAGCCGTCTTCGCCTCTCTCGGCAAAGATTTGTGCCACGGTGCGATGGTAGCGTGTCTCGATGTACCAGTCGAGGTCGTAGAAGGTGCGACCGAGGGCCTGGGCAAGTTGTTTTCCGACGGTTGTCTTGCCGGAACCCATATAACCGACTAAGATGATGCTTTTCATTTGCGTGTGAATCGGCGCCGTGCGGGTTTGGAGGCGACCCTGTCGCTCTGTTCCTCGATGATTTGCATGCACTCCTCGTAGGTCAGGTTTTTAGTGCGTTCGTGCATGTTCTTGGGGAGGCGGTAGTTGTTGCCTTTGTAGCTGATGTATGGGCCGTAGCGTCCGTTGAGCACTTCCAGCTCGGCATCTTCCTCGAAGGTCTTGAGGTGGCGCTCAGCTTCTTCCTGATGCTTGCGATGCATCATGATGACGGCTTGCTCGAAGGTCACTTCCATCGGGTCTGTGCCTTTGGGAATGGAGACGTACGAGCCTTTGTGGGCAACATAGGGACCGAACTTGCCTGCACCGATGGTGATGGGTTCGCCTTCGTATGTGCCGAGCTTGCGTGGCAGCTGGAAGAGCTCGAGGGCTTCTTCGAGGGTGATGGTCTCGAGCTTCTGTCCTGCATTGAGCTGGGCGAAGCGAGGCTTTTGCCCGTCTTCGTTGTTGCCCATCTGGACGACGGGACCGAAGCGACCTATCTTCACTGTGACGGGAGCTCCCGTCTTGGGGTCGTTGCCCAGCAGACGTTCGCCGACCTTGTGTTCCGTATGTGTGTTGACTGACTTCTCCACGAGTGGTTCGAAGCCTTGATAGAAGTTCTTGACGACGCCTTCCCATGCCATCTTGCCTTCGGCTATCTCGTCGAACTCCTTTTCGATGTCGGCCGTGAAGTTGTAGTCCATGATTTCGGGGAAGTTCTCGATGAGGTAGTCGTTCACCACGATGCCCGTGTCGGTGGGGAGAAGTTTGCCGCGTTCCTGTCCGACGATGGTCGTGTGCGAAGCTTGTGTCAGCTTGTCGCCCTTCAGGGTAAGGGTCTGGTATTCGCGCTCTTCGCCTGGCTTGTCGCCTTTCTCCACGTATTCGCGTTGCTGAATGGTGGTGATGGTGGTGGCGTATGTGCTGGGGCGTCCGATGCCGAGCTCTTCGAGCTTGCGCACGAGGCTGGCTTCGTTGTAGCGTACGGGACGTTGCGAGAAGCGTTGCGTGGCAACGATTTGTTCGCGGCTCAGCGTCTCGCCCTTCTTCATGACGGGCAGTGTGCTGAGGTTGTCGTTGTCGCCGTCGCTTTCCAAGTTGATTTCGCCGTTGGCGTCGCTATAGATGCGAAGGAAGCCGTCGAACTTCACTACCTCGCCCTCGGCCACGAAGGTCTCTTCCTTACCGCCAATGCTGATAGTCACTTGTGTGTGCTCCAGTTCTGCATCGGCCATTTGGCTGGCGATGGTACGCTTCCAGATGAGGTCGTAGAGGCGGCGCTCCTGCTGATTGCCTTCGATTTGCTGCTGGTCCATGTAGGTGGGACGGATGGCTTCGTGAGCCTCCTGTGCGCCCTTCGAGCTGGTGTGGTACTGGCGTGTCTTGACGTACTGCTCGCCCATCTGCTCTGCGATGACCTTCTTACTGGCGCCGAGGCAGAGTTTGCTCAGGTTGACGCTGTCGGTACGCATGTAGGTGATGCGACCGCTTTCGTAGAGGTGCTGTGCCACCATCATGGTCTGCGCCACGGTGAAGCCGAGCTTGTGGGCTGCTTCCTGTTGCAGCGTGCTGGTGGTGAACGGAGGCGCGGGGGTGCGCTTCACGGGCTTCGTCTGTATGTCCTCGACGGTGAACGTGCAGTCCTTCACGCTCTCGAGGAAGGCCTTCGCCTCGTCCTCTGTCGCGAAGCGGCGGCTCAGCACCGCCTTCACGTCGCTGCCGTCGGCATTCTTGAAGAGGGCTGTCACACGGTAGTTCTCCTCGCACTTGAAGTTTTCTATCTCGCGTTCACGCTCCACGATGAGGCGGACGGCTACGCTCTGCACGCGGCCTGCCGAGAGGCTGGGCTTCACCTTGCGCCAGAGCACGGGGCTGAGCTTGAAGCCCACGATGCGGTCGAGCACGCGACGCGCCTGCTGGGCATTGACCAGGTTGAGGTCGATCTGACGCGGATGCTCTATGGCGTCAAGGATGGCGGGCTTCGTAATCTCGTGGAACACGATGCGGCGCGTCGTCTCGGGTTTCAGGCCGAGCACTTCGTAGAGGTGCCAGCTGATGGCTTCTCCCTCGCGGTCTTCATCGGATGCCAGCCAGACCATCTTGGCTTGCTCCGCCTGCAGCTTCAGTTGAGCCACCACCTTCGCCTTGTCTGAAGGTACCTCGTATTGCGGCGCAAACGTCTTCTCGTCCACGCTGAACGACCGCTTCTTCAGGTCGCGGATGTGTCCGTAGCTGGACATCACCTTGTATTTGTCACCCAGAAACTTCTCTATCGTCTTAGCCTTCGCCGGGCTCTCCACAATTACCAGATTATCTTTCATTGTTTTTGTCGTTTAGTCGTTTAGTCGTTTGGTCGTTTGGTAAAGTTGCCGCTGACCATTACAGGTAATTAGAACCTAAACGACCAAACGACCAATCTGCCAAACGACCAATTCCGGCTGCAAAGGTAAGGCTTTTTTTCTAATTTACACATTATATATATAGAAAAATGTACTTTCCCCTAAAATTCTTCATTCTTCGCCACACATTATATATATATTTATTATGTACTGCGTGCGCACGTACGCGGGCGTGTAGGGTTGGTGAGGGTGAAGAGGATGAAGTAAGGGCATAAAAATATGCGCCTGAAAGAATCAGACGCATATGGATTTGAGGGGAGGTTCAACTTTACTCTTCCACGACTGTCCAGCCATCGGGGATGCCGCTGGCGCCTGTGGGCCAGGTTACACCTGCTTTCTTGGTGAAGGTGCCTGTGGAGGGTACGCCATTGAGCCAAGTTTCAGTACAATTCGATACCGAAAGATCAGTGGCAAGGCACTTCACGCTGTTCAAACGGCTGCAATTTTTGAACATGTCCCTGTAGCTCCATCGGCCCGGCGCGGTAGCGGGTAGGTCGGGAGCTTTAGTCAAGTTGTTGCATCCATCGAACATGCCCCAGTAGCAACCATAGGGTATTGTTGTAGCGGGCAGATCGGGAGCTTCAGTCAGGCCGGAGCAATTGGCGAACATGTAATTGTAGCATAATTGTTGTAGCGTTGTGGCGGGCAGCACTAGCTTCTTTGTCGGATGGTTCTTGAGTCGAGTACAATATCTAAATAAATAGGCGAAGTGTCTACCATTATTGCCGGTTAATATGGTGAGGTCGACGAAGGACGTAGAACTGATCAAGCTCATGATATTGCCATAGATATAGCAATTCCCTGAGAAGGTAAAAGGACTAGAAACTGTTTCAGCATAATACGTCGAATTATCACCATAGAAGCAAACCTTCTGGCCAGCTGTCAGGGTGGGTGTCGTACCTGTCGAGCTAGCAGCTATCTCGACACGCTCGCCGCCGTCGATGCTATAATAGACCGAACCTGAGACCCTGTTCGCAAAAGATATGGTGCCAGAGTTGATGGCCTCGAAGGTTAGCGGTATGGCAGAGGCGGCAAAGGTCGTTGTGAACGTGGGCTGATAGAACATGCCGGCTTGCATGTGTGCGTTGGATGTTTTTTCATAGGCGTCGCCATTGCTTCTCGTCACAAGAAATTTCATGCTGTTGTTCGATGGCTTCATTGCTACATAGACTGCGGGCTGAGCAGAGGGCGTGGTGACGGTAATCACCTCGGTTGTGGAGAGGTCGGTAATGGTAACCTTTTTGATGTCGTTGATGGCTTGGTCGCTCTCGTCCTTGAACTGGAGCTTGCAGATGGCGAACTGGTTCTCGAATGTGACGGTGCCGTTGGGCTGAGCTTTGTTGCCGTCAACAACGAGTGTGCCGTTGGCGGTAGCGATGTCGAGCGTGCTGCTCAGTGTGGCGAGCGTGCCGTCCTGAGAGCTGAGTACGTCGCCACGCAATCCGTTGCCGTCGGCAGCCGAAGCGGGATAGATGTAGATGACCGGCTGATTGTTAGGCGTTCCTGCGGGGAGCGTGGCGGTTACGGTAGCACTTCCGTCCGCATCCACTTCGGTAACTGTGGCCGTGTACTTGTCGCCGCCGAAGACGATGGCAATCTCTTCGCCCTGTTGCCAGGAAGCCTTGAGCGTGCCGTCGCCCGGGTCGCTGAGGGCACGGCTGGTGCCGTTCTTCACGCCGAAGGTGGCGGTGAAAGTGATGCCATCCGAGACGGGTTGCACAGACTCGGGTTTAACGATTTCATTGTCGTTGCTGCACGCCCAGGCCATCGCCAAAAGCAACAACGTGCCAAGATACTTAATGTTTTTCATTGTCTATAATGTTTAATTTAAATTTCAGATGTTATGTTTTTATGGGAGTTAAAGAAGTTAAAGAAGTTAGCGAGCTTGCTCGCTTGGGGAAGTTAAAGGACAATAGCTTTTGCAGCCGAATATTGGGCTGAATGCAAACCGCATCCCAAGGTATCGTCCTTTAACTTCTTTAACTTCATTAACTTCATTAACTCCCGAAAGTTGAATGTTTAATATTTCATTTTGTCGGCAGGGCGCAATCAGTCGAATCCCGTGCCTCCGTAGCCATAGCCCGAGCGGCTGCTGACGTTGGAATCGTCCCAGCTGCCCATGCCGTAGCCCGAGCGTCTGCCCATTCCGGAGTCGTCGTAGCCGTAGCCTCCTTCGCCATAGCCCGAGCGTCCGCCCATACTTGAGCTGCTGTAACCATTGCCTCCTTCGCCATAGCCCGAGCGGCTAAAGTTCATCAAGTGCGTTTGCTGATGCAGTTCCACGACCGTCATCGTGGGTTCCTCATAAGGTTTCATAGTCATAAGGTTGTTTATGTTTTTCCGCTGCAAAGGTAAGATTTTTTGTGGGGATTAGACACATTATATGTAATAAAAAAGCATTTTTCCCGCATTTTATGTTTTTCCATTGTTACATTCTTTCATTTTATATAGGTATGTGCGCGTTGCGCCCACGCCCGCGAAAGGGAGGCTCAAGAGTACTTCGTCAACTTGACTGGCGTCGAGCTAAAGCTTGACTGGCGTCGACCTGTCGGTTCTCTGCAGAAGTTGGCGAAGTTGACTGGCGTCGACCTGTCGGTTCTGCAGAGAAGTTTTTGCGAATTTCCATGCTACTGTATTTCAGTCGCTTGCAGAAAGGCTAAAAAGGGACACGTCCCGTTTGCGATAGGGACGCGTCCCTATCGCGATAACGACACGTCCCTTTCGCGATAACGACGTGTCCCTTCTGTGAAATCCTCGTGTGGATTTTGCCAAATCCTGCTGTGGATTTCATCAAATCCTGCTGTGGATTTTAGTAAATCCTCCTGTGAGATATTATTTTTCACTTTTCACCTTTCGTTTTTCACTTATATGTTGTGTCTTTGCGGAGCGAGAGGCAAAGAATTCCCTCAGCGGAGGGTGCCTTTCATATCTTATTCATTGTTTATAACAGCGAAGCGCGACACACATGTGTATCGCGCTTCGCTATGTTGAATAAAACTTTGTTTTCTTCGACAATTCTCTTGCTCGGCAATATTCAACAAGCTTTAATATCGCTCTCGCTTAATCGAATTGTTGGACTACCTGGGTTCGAACCAAGACTAAGAGAACCAAAACCTCTTGTGCTACCATTACACCATAGCCCAATCCAAAACCAAACGCTTTTTACGTTTGCGGCTGCAAAGGTAAGAAAAAAAAATGAACTTTGAACATTGAACATTGAAAATTTTTCTTTTCCCTACATTTTTTTTGTGTTGCTATGAGCAGCATAGACCTTAGTATCTGTGTCTTTGAAAACGAAAATAAGCAAAAGTATGGTGTCAATTTATACAATTATTAAAAAATATACTGCAGGTTGTATTTTTTTTGTACTTTTGTCATGTCATTGAAGAATTATTGTTGCTTTTTTTGACAGCACTGGGGTAATCGTAATTCATGATATGGCAAAGCCTTCGGCAACTCTTGGATGCCCGAGAGCTTACAGATATTATTAAAAATTAGTGCTGCGGAATTAAGGAAAATGGAAAAACGTGTTGTTTTACTTGCTTTCACATCGATTGCAATAATCAGTCTTGCTTTAGTGTCGTGTGGTAATTCCAGTGATGAGGTACCTGCCGATATCGTCATAGATTACCAGCTGAAACTTTCAGAAAGCACATTGAATGTGGATTTTGAGGGAGAGGAGAAAATAATACAACTTACAGCAAGTGCCGACTGGAGTGCATCAACAAGCGTCAGCTGGATACATGTCTTGCCTTCTTCTGGAAAGTCATCTGCCGATGTAACTATAACCGTAGATGCCAATCCTGCACCAGAAGAGAGAGAGGCTGACGTGATTTTCAAAAATGATAAGAATAGCGTAACTCTTCATGTCTCGCAAAGCATGTATATACAAAAACCCAACATCGGAGATTATCTGTACGATGATGGAACATGGGGAAGTCCGCTTAATACGGAAAAGACTCCTATAGGAGTGGTGTTTTCAACAGAAACCACAGCAAAAGACAAAGCTCTGGGCTACAAAATCGGATACGCAATGTCAATAGTAACTCCACTATTTGCAACAGGTACAAGTTGGTTGTACAAAGCAACATGGAGTGCATCAGAAGGGGATGAGTTCGGACTTTCCTATCCCTCCATGGAGGATGTCTTCTTGGACAAAGACGGCTTAACCAGAACCTTGGAAATAGTTGAAAAGGTGGGACATGTTGATGATTATGCTACTCAAAAGGCAAATGAAGCTGCTTATCCTGCATTTTTCGCAGCATATGATAGTTATGTAAGAAGGGGAGAAAATATGAGTTGTTGGTTCCTTCCCAGTGCAGGACAATGGTACGATATATTAGTAAATCTGGGTGGCATTTCTCCTCAGTATTCTTTCCTCTCTTATAGCGCAGGAGATGCGATTTGGGAAGAATGCACTACTGTCGTTGGTAAGTTGAATAGCTACATTCAACCATGCTTTGATCTCCGTTACTATAATCAGTATATCGCTATGCCAGGAACAGGAACCAGCAAATCTAATTGGCTGTTTGGAAGTGGAGCATATCATTCAAGTACTGAAAGTTCAACCTCCAATGCATATTGTTTACATTTTGCCATTAATGAGGGATGGTATCTTAAGGGAACGGACAATCCTGCATATTATTATTTCACACGAATCGGGAATATAAACAAATCAGACTCTTTCCTGGGAAGAGCAACCATACGTCCATGCATTGCTTTCTAACATAATACAAGTTGACAAGTTCTAATAAGAATATTATTGGTGTCCGGGGAAATTATTTCTTTATCACCTGCTCCCTCGATTACACCGGTATTTTATATGAGTAACAGTTATCAGGGGCTTGGAAGGCTGTTCAATGGCTGGAAAGCCTGGAAGGCTTCACCATGAGTAACCGGGGGCGAAGCCCTCGGAAAGCATGGATGAACTTCTCCCTGCTGCCTGGAGGGCAGTACTATGAGATGCCGAGGGTACTGCCTTCCAGGCAGGGACAGGAAGGTGGTCTCTGTGTTCAGTCCGAGGGCTTCGCCCAC